>JAEWYO010000047.1 GCA_023395595.1 Bacillota bacterium | reverse complement strand
CTCTCGCTGGTGCTTGCATTTACGATAGGCGTCGCGGCGTTTACGACGGCGTGCCAGCCGGGGCAGGATGCGCAAACGCTCACACCGATTCCGGTGGAGCAGGAGAAAAGCGACGCGACACAGGGCGGATCTGCGGCGGGTGCAGCGGAGGAACCGGATTCTACGGCGGCACCAATACAATGGAGAACAGAACAGCAGCTACTTGACTCCATGGTGAAGAGCCCATTTCAACAGGCGGCTTCTCCTGCGCGTATCGATGAACCGGCATATGAACTTGCCAACGGCGTATCCGTGCGCGTGAATGCGGATGTGACCATCCCGCAGGCGACGGGGTACGGCGTGCGCCAATGCAGCGGGACTGGGTTTACTCTGGACGACTATCGCAGGATGATCAACTATTTTCTTCCGAACGCAAAGTGGGTGCCGAACCAGACCGAGCCGGGGTTCCAGACCAACGGCGCTTATGATCTTTCGGATATCGATTTTACCAAGAGAACCACGCTTTCTGTGGAGCAGGATGGCGCGCTGTATTCGGTCGTCATCGGGGCAGGACGACAAATATTCGGGTTTTAGCGCGCGGGTGGAATGGTCTATCGCGAAAGCTACCTGCTTGGCGATGCGGAGATGGAACGCTTGTATGGCGCGGAGATTCGCTCCCCAATCGACCTGACACGGGAGCAAGCACGGGCCAAATCGGATCAAGTATTGGTGGATCTCGGAATTCAAAACTGGCAGCTTGACAATACGGAACGTGCCTGCATGTTTGCGTCCGGCGATTCTCAAAGCGTGCTCTCGCGTGGTTGGAATTTTCTCTATGTGCTCAGTAATGCGGGGCTTCCGGTTCACTATAACGATACCATGACCGGTATGCAGCATGACGAGCGCGACTATGGCAGCGTTTATACGGGTGCACTGTCAATCTATGTGGACGAATCCGGCGTCTCATTCCTGTACTGGTACAACTACTACAACGTGGGACAAGCGCTCGTTGATAACGTGGAAATCATCGGCGCGGATCAAGCGCTTGCGCTCGCAAAAGAACGGATTGAGCGATCCTTTGGACAACAAGACATCGGCGTGAAGGAAGTCGAGGTCTACGCCATCCGTCTCTCTTCGACGGTGATTGGCTATCCGAGTAATACAGATTTTGATTCGACAGGAGATGCGCCGCTTGACTCGGCGTACATGATTCCGTCCTGGGATATCTCTTGCTGCTACAGATATCAAGATGGATTGGAAGAATACACGATGATCTCGTTTAGCGCGATGGATGGCGGTAGTCTTGTCATGCGATAACGAAAGCGGAAGTATACATCACCGTGACCAGAGGCGCTTCGTGCGCCTCTTTTTTTTGTGCAACAATGCTGGATAGAATATAATGCGAAAACATTATTAAAATGATATTGACAATAGTGTGTGATACACATTATAATACGACCGAGGTGATACCAATGCCGGATAACGACACGATGCAAAATTTCCTGACAGAGCTCCGCCGCGGGAGCCTGACGCTCGCCGTACTGGGAAGCCTGCGGGAGCCGAGATATGGCTATGCACTCCTGCAAATTCTGCAAGAGCAGCAGATCGACATCGAGGCAAACACGCTCTATCCGCTGCTTCGCCGGCTGGAGAGCCAGGAGCTTCTAACCAGCGACTGGGACACGAGCGAGCGCAGACCGAGAAAATACTACACCGTCAGCGCGAAGGGAAAAGAGGTCCTTCGCCAACTATTGACGGAATGGGGGAACATGCAGAGGAGCATTGAGGCGATCTGCGGAAAGGGAGAGGACAATGGAAAATAAGACAACAAATCTGATCGAGCGGTATGTGCACGACGTTGCGCGCCGCCTACCCGAGAAAGAGCGGGAAGACGTGAAGAAGGAGCTGCGCGCCAATATTTACGACATGCTGCCGGAGGGGGCAAGCGAGGATGCCGTAAAGAAGGTGCTGTATGAGTTGGGTTCGCCCGTATCGCTTGCGGAAAAATACCGGACGCGCCCGCGTTACCTGATTTCGCCGGCGTATTTTGACGAATATGTGGGCGTGCTCCGCTGGATTCTGCCGCTGGTCGGCGTGCTGGTGATGCTCATCGGCTTCGCGGTCGGCGCGGTGGACGCGGCAAAGGAAACCACCATGAGTGCGCCGTTCATTGCCAGCGGAATCATCTCCAAGGGTGTGAGCATGGGCATTTCCGCTGCGTTTCAGGCACTGATCTGGACGACGATCGGGTTCGCGATTGCCGAGCACAGCGGGCAGAAGAAGGAGCAGGTCGGTGAGCACGGCTGGCGGGTGGAAGACCTGCCGGAGGTGCAGAACCCCAAGGCGAGTATCCCGCTCTCCGAAGGAATTGCGGAGCTGGTGCTCTCGGTTGTGTTCACGATTCTCGCAATTCTCTTCTGCCTCGGGTATCTGCCGTTTATGATGGTGTTCTCCAACGGCGGAACGGTGTTCTTCAACATCTTCAGTCAGCGTTTTCTGACCATGTTGATTCCGTTTACGCTCGTCTCGCTGCTGTTTTCCGTCGTGGAGAGCATCGCGAAGATCAAAGACCGCCGTTGGTCGGTGTTCGTCTGTGTTTCCGCCGTGGTGAAGAAGTTGGTTGATATGGCGCTGACGCTGTATCTGATCTACCAGCCGCAGATCCTGAGCGATGAGTTTCACGGTTTTCTTACGCACGTGGGCTTCTTCCAAGCGGTGCCGAGCGTGGGTGGCACAAACGTGATTGTGCTTGCGTTTAGCACGATTCTGGTCATCGCAACGCTGGCCGACGTGATCTCGACGATCACGAAGACCGTCAAAGCGCATACAAGATGAACCAGCAAAATCCGGCAAATGAGCCAGACAAGGCAACATAAAAGCAACAAAAAAGGCCTCACGGCCTTTTTTGTTTGCGTGTAAGAAAGTCTGGATTGAATCAATTATGCTTCGATCTGAGCCGCATCCTGTTCCTTTTTTGCGCCGCGAATCATGCCGAGCACGGGCAGCAGCGCGATGAGCGTGACGATTGCCGCCGCGATAAAGATCAGATGCGTCGGCAGGAAGCCCGCCTTGCCGTCCACCACCACGGGCTGACCGAAGAAGGTGATGATTCGCTCCCCGATGAAAGGCCCGATTACCATCGGCAGCAGCACCCAGAAGATCATGCGGATGCCCTGGAACTGTCCCGCGCTGGCAGGTGGGGTAAGGTCCTTGATCCACGCGCCGGTGGTGATGAGTTTAGCGACCATGCCGAACGACATCACGAAGATTGCGACGCAGAGAACCACCATATTTCGCGCAATAGACACGAGGAAAAAGCCCAGCGCGGAGACGAACAGCGCGGCAAGCAGCAGCTTCGGTTTGCCGAGACGATCCACCAGCCTGCCGAAGAACACGCCGCAGATACCGGCCAGCAGCACCATCAGCCCAAGGTTCACGCCGATAACGTCATAGCTATAGCCCAGCGTCTTGGTGAAATAGATGATCTGGTACGGCATGCAGATCTGCTCACCGATTGCGAACACCAGCACGCAAAAATAGAGCGAAAATAGCTTTTTATTCTCACGCACCGCACGCACGGAGAAGCCGGAGAACACCTGTTTCCAGAAGCTCATGCGTTCGCCTTCCACCTTCGGAATCGGCGCTTCCTTCATCAAAAGCCCGCCGACCAAACCGCAGAGCACCACGAGCAGACCCATCGAGGTAAAGAACAGCGTATAGCCAAAGTATTCAATCAACATGCCGGAGACGATGGTTGTCACCACCATCGCAAGCAGGGGAAATAGCTCCGTAATTCCACTGACGGTGCCGCGGTTGGTTTCATCCGTGATGTTGGTGAGCCACGCGTTGAAACTTGCGTCATTGGCGGTGGAGCCGAAGAATGTCATCAGGCAGTCCAGTGCGAGCACAGCAAAGACCGCAAGCGTGGCGGACTTGATTGCGCCCGCCGCGGGGAAAACCATCGTCGAGATGCCCCAGAGAATGTAGCTGACCAGAATCATGATCTTGCGCTTGCCGAGGCGGTCGCTCAGCGTGCCCATCACGAGGGTGGTGAGCGTCGCGGTGATGGCGCTGAGTGCGACCATCAGCGAGATGACCTTCGGGTCGGGCGAGATTACGTCGTTGACAAATGTGTTGAACCATGAGTTTTCGATGACCCAGGCAATTTGACCCGAAAACGCGAGCAGAACGATGGCGATCCAATTGTTTGCGCCGAGTTTGGTCTTGGTTTTGAGTGTCATGCGTGTTCCTCCTCGATTGTTGCGTTTGGTGCGATTGTTGAAGTTGGTGCGATTATTGGAATAGTTGCGATGGGAAATTGGGCAATGCGAAGCTGCGTGCAGCCATAAGGAATCAGTGTTTTGGTGACGAGAGATTTCTCGTCTGTTGAATACGGTGCGGGCACGTCTCCCGCGCTGTTTTGCCGTTCTTTCCAGTGCGGCGCGGGCGCAAGCGGGAGCGAAACCGCAAGCGGCGGCTGAACCGTGTCAAATGGCAGCGCGCCCGGTTCGCGTGCTGTGACGATTGCACGCGAGAGCGCGGTCGGGCAGATGCCATATCGCCAGTCTTCACACGGTAGAAATTCGTAGTCCGCAGACGGTGGGGTTCCGCGCACAATCCGCGTCTCTGCGGCAAGCGGTAGAGCAAGTAGCAGCGCGCCGTAGTGAATCGTCACACCACCAGCCGCTTCCGGCTGGAGGCGGAGCGTGAGCGGGAGCGATAGCTGGATCTGGTCGCTTGCAGAGAATGTTTTGGTCAGAACCAGATAACCGCTTTCTGGAGTAAGAACGATCTGCTCTCCATTATAGTACAACGCGAACGATTCTGCCCAGATTGGCAGCCGCAGCCGCAGAGAAAAATCAAGCGTGTGCGATTCGTTTTCAATTTGATCGATTGAGACGCGAATCTCTCCTATAAAGGGATAGTTGGTCTCCTCGGTGAGCCGAACCTGCGTGCCGCCGAAATCCACCACCGCCGCGCAGGGTGCGTAGACGGGCAGTGTGATGCCTTCCGTGTTTGACATGACAAGTGCACCTAGCAGCTTCGGCCAGCCCTGGTGCATGTTTGCCGCGCAGCAGCCGAAGTTCGGCGCAAGCCCGAAGAGATTTGCCTCCTCGTATGCATCATACCAGCCGCGCTTCTTGCGGGAGCCTTCGATTTGGTTCACCTGCTGCACATATTGGTGCGCACACATGTCCGCGGTAAACGTCGCAGGCCAGGCGTTGAAGGCGATCTGTTCGATCCGCTCGGCATACAGTGCATCGCCCGTTGCGGCGAGCAGTGTTTGCAGGGAGAAGAGCAGCTCGGCGGCGAGACAAAGCTCCGCACCGACGGCGGGAGAGCGCCCGTTGAGGTGCTCGTCGCCGGAAAACAACCCGCTGGCCAGCCCGTGATAGCGATCGATGGCGTGCAGCCCAGCCTTTGCCGCCGTAAAACCCGCCGTATCGCCGCCAAAGAACGCGTCCAGCGCGGGCATCTTGAGCGCCATCGCGAGATTGACCGAATGCGTTTTGTGGAACGCTTGCAAAAAAGGCGAGGCGTTGCCTTTCTCGATCTGTTCCTTCGTCTTCGGTTTTGGTGGGATGATCGGTTTGCCCTGCCGGAGGCGGGCTTGCTTGAGCCGCTTTGCCGTCCAGTCCTGTATCAGTGTGATCCGCTTCACTGCCAGAAACAGCGGGCGGTTCAAGTACGCGTGCGTCGTTTTTTCGTATGGGAAGTGTGTAAAAAACACACCCCAATCATAGCTCTGCTCCCGCAGAAGTTGCGCGAGCTCGGGTAGATAGGGTTCGCCCGTTTTGCGATAAAGCCAGAGCATGGGCAAAAGTTGCTCCTGCCCGCGCGCCGCTGCCCACATGGAAAGCGGTTGATTGGGCAACTCGCGCAGTTGATAGCGAAAGAATCGATCCAGAAACGGCACTACGCGCGGGTCGTGAGTCGCTTCTGCGTATTGTGTGAGCACCTTGAGCGCGACCATGCGCGGCCACCAGTCGAGGTTATCATGCGGACCAAAGAAGCCGTCGGCGCGCTGGCTGTTGAGCATCCATTCGATCCACGGCTGTGCCTTGGCTTTGAGCGCGTCATCGTCCAGCGCATAGGCCAGCGGAATCAACCCGTCGAGATAGTACGGCCCGCGCTCCCAGTTTTCGCCCGCACCGCCGAGCCAGCCGGATTGTTTGCCAAGGTCTTCCCAAATCTCGTCGATGTGCCCCGTCAACCCGTTTTTCTGCACGGTGAACTCACGCCTAAGCCAGCCGCGCGGGGACACGCTGCCAAGGGGGGCGGGGGTTAGGGGGAAGGGGGAAGGTAGTCTTTTTAGCATATTGATACCCTTAGTCGAAGTGATTTTCAATTGATTTTTATCGACGCATTCAGCAAAGATTTCTCATAAATCCGATACGTCTTAATCTTCTCCATACCCAGCCGCTCTAGCGCATTCTTAATATGTAGATTGTCCTCCAGTATGTAGTTTGCCTCCATGCGGATGTTCTTTTTGCGCAGATTTTGATAGAGGTGGATGTACATCAGCGCGTCCAGCGCGCGCTTGTGCCAAGCGGGATCGACCGCGAGACCAAAGAGGCGATAGTCGCGCAGTTTCTTGACTCCGAGCAGCAGCCGCGCCCAGCCAAACGGCAGTAGATTGCCGCCGATGCGCTTGAGCAGGATGTTATTATCCGGAAAACCGAGGCAAAAACCGACCGGCGTGCCCTCGTGCTCTACCATCCAAACCGCGTCGGGATCGACGATGAGCCGGAGTTTCTTGAGCATATCCTCCATTACGGACAGCTCCAGCGGCACATAGCCCCAGTTGTCCGCCAGCGCCGTGTTTGAGATTTCCCAAATGGCGCGGGCGTCCTCCCGCAGATGCTTCATGTTCAGCCGCCGGATCGTGATGCCCGGATACCGCGCAAGAAACCGTTCGGCAAATGCTTCATGCCGCTGCGGCAACACATATCCCTTTGCCATGTCCGCCTCATACACCAGCAAATCCTTGGCTTTTTCATAGCCGGACGAGGTGAAAAATGCGTGATAATATGGCGGATTCCAAGGGGACAGATAGACCGGCGGTGTGTCATACCCCTCCAGCACAAAACCCCAATTCTCAGCAACCGGGTGAATCGGCCCGCGAATTGTCTCCATCCCGCGCGCGGCGAGCCACTGCTCCGCGGCGGAAACCAGCAGCGCGGCGGCATTGGCATCGTCAATGCATTCAAACGCGCCAAAGAAACCGATCTTGGTGCGATAAAACGCGTTAAATGTATGATCGATATACGCAATCGTCCGTCCGATGGTTTTACCCGCCTCATCCAGCGCCAGAAACAGCACAAAATCGGAATTGCGCAGGATCGGATTCGCTTTTTTGGTATACGCCTGCGCCTCATCCAGCCAGATGGGCGGCACATAGCAGGGGTGCGCGCCAAAAATCGCCTGTGGTACGCGAACAAACTCGCGCATCTGCCGTCTGGTTTCAACCGCGATGACCCGCATGTGTCTGCCCTCCGTGTAGCGATGGATGAACGTAGTTCAATACAAGATGTGGAACATTAAAAAGAAAGTCTGTAGGCAGTATATCAAGCGCACACCGAAAACACAATGTGAATGCGTGCAGCACGCAGAGGCCTGCTCGCCGCGGCGCAGGCAAACAGACAAATTGTTACCATGCAATGAATATAGGATATATTTTGATGCGTTTCCTTCCTTTTTCTGCATATGCCGGATATAATCAACACAGGATGCCCGCATCATATGTTTCTATACGACGAATACAAACAGACAATTGCATTCAATTTATTCATTGTTTACGGTGTCATTTGCGCCGGAACGAACAGAGCAGAGGAGAGAAAACATGTTTCAGCGCACGCGGGCTTATGCAGACGACTATGAACGCATCGGCAGTACGGTACGATACAAAGGAAAGCACTATCGCTTCACGCTCGAGCAGGCCGCGCTGAACCAGCGTAAGGCGATCTATGCGCTCTCGTTGCTGTTTGCGCTGGCGCTGTTTGTTGCAGTCGGGTTCTCTGGCTCTCCGGCGCTCGGCGGCGGCGGGATGCCAACACCTGCCTATGTTGTGCTTCCATATGTCGGGTTGATGCTTCCGCTGGGCTTGGGCCTTGCGCGCGCGGCGCTGCTGGTGTTCCAAAACCGCCCGATGGAGTTTGCGGAATATGACAAGAATCTGGTTCAGCAAAAGGGGATTTTACTTACGGCACTCGTTTTGTGCGGGCTGTTGCTGCTGGGGCTTCTTGCCTTCCTGCTCTTTGGCGGTGCGGACAACGGGCGTCAATGGCTCGTAATTTTGGAGAGTGCTCTCTGCGGCGGCTGTATATTTTTAGCATTTCGGCAATGTCATGCACTATTTGGGGCGATTGCCATTGACGAAGCCAAGCGTGTCCGATATGATATATGATAATAGCTACTAATCGGCTATCTCGTTTTTTATGCAACACCCATAAATAAACTAAGGAGGAAGTACGATGAACAAAAGAAGCAGCAAAGTCCTGGCGGCGTTGTTGGCACTCATCATGTGCCTCGGCGTTCTGACGGCTTGCCAGCCGAAGACGACCACGCCCGAAGCCACCGAGGCGACCCAAGCCCCGGCAGCGACAGCAGAGGTTAACTCGGTTCCGCTCGTGGTTGCGGAGGGCGAGTTCTCTGAGAAGTTTTCCCCGTTCTTTTCCGACACGGTCATGGACACCAACGTCCAGGAGATGACCCAACTCCCGATGATGACCACGGATCGCGTGGGCGGCATCGTCTACAAAGCCATCGAAGGCGAGACGATTCCGTACAATGGAACGGACTACACCTATACAGGACCCTGCGACATCGCCGTCAAATATGACGAAGCGACAGATACCACCACCTACACCATCAAGCTCAAAGAGGGCATCAAGTTCTCCGACGGCGTGGAAGCAACGGCGGATGATATCATCTTCACGTACTATGTGTATGCCGACCCGTCCTATGTCGGCTCCACCACACTCAGCTCCTATAAAATCGTTGGTCTGAAGAATTATCAGACGCAGACCTCCGATGAAATCTACACCAAGTATGACGCACTGTTTGACACCATTCTTGCGGCAGGCGCGGATCATGTTTGGGCTTCCACCGATGCGTGGACGCAGGAACAGCAGACCGCTCTGTGGGATGCAATCACCGCGGAATGGAAAGCCGACCTTCAGGGCATTGTCGATTATGTCATCGGCAACTACCTTACCGATGACAATGTTCCCAGCGTGTTCAAAGACAAGACAGCAGCAGACGTCACGGCAGATATGTACTATGCATATGCCATGGGCATGTGGAACTTCGCGAAAGTGAACGATGACGGCACCCTGACCGGCAACGGCACGGGCACGGTCTATGACCTCACCAAAGCGATGCCCACCATCGATGATGTTTATAACGAAGCATACGCCATCTACGGCGGTGACTCCGCTGCCTACTGGACGACGGAGAACGGCGGCAACGTGGATACCACCGACGTTCTGGGCACCGTGAAGGCGGCCTTTATCTCCGAGCAGGGTTCCAAAGACCCGGCGATGGCAGGCGGCGTGCCGAACATTTCCGGCATCAAGAAGCTTGACCAGTACACCGTAGAAGTCAAGACCAACGGCTATGAAGCGCCTGCGGTTTACTCCATCTGCGGCTTGTATGTCACACCGATGCATTACTATGGTGATGCCGCGCAGTATGACTACGAAAAGAACATGTTTGGCCATCCGTTCAACGACCTCTCGATCGTGCAGGCGAAGACCACCCAGCCGATGGGTGCCGGTGCCTACAAGTTCGTGAAGTATGAGAACCGCGTGGTTTACTTTGAAGCCAACGAGAACTACTTCAAAGGCGAACCTGCCACGAAGTTCGTGCAGTTCAAAGAGACCGTCGATTCCGAAATCGTTGCCGGTGTTGCTTCCGGTACCGTCGATGTCGGCGATGTCAACGGCTCCAAGAAGAACTACGAAGAAATCGCAGGCTACAACTCCAACGGCGAAGTTTCTGGCGATAAGATTGCTACCGCGAAGGTTGCCTATCTTGGCTACGGCTATATCGGCATGAACGCGGATACGATCCTTGTTGGTTCCGATCCGGCGAGCCAGCAGTCCAAGGATCTGCGCAAAGCGATTGCAACCGTTCTGGCGGTCTATCGCGACGCGGCGTATGACAGCTACTACGGCGAAGCTGCCTCCGTCATCAACTACCCGATCTCCAACACCTCTTGGGCGGCTCCGCAGCCGACCGACGAGGGATACAAGGTCGCCTTCTCCACCGATGTAGAAGGCAACCCGATCTATACCTCTTCCATGACGGCGGATGAGAAATATGCCGCAGCGATCAAAGCAGCTGTTGGCTATTTCGTGGCTGCCGGCTACACCTATGACGAAGCGACCGGTAAACTCACAGCGGCACCCGAGGGCGCAAAGCTGAGCTATGAAGCGGTCATCGGCGGCGACGGCACGGGCAACCACCCCTCGTTTGCGGTTCTGACGGACGCATCCGCGGCGCTTGCCACCATTGGTTTTGAACTCAAGATCAACGACCTCACCGACACCTCCGTCCTCTGGGATATGCTCGACGCAGGCTCCCAGGAGATCTGGTGCGCAGCATGGCAGGCAACCATTGATCCGGATATGTATCAGGTCTATCACAGCTCCGGTATCATTGGTAGAGGCGGCTCTGACTCCAACCACTACCACATTGACGACGCGACCTTGGATCAGCTGATTGTCGATGCCCGTAAGAGCGACGATCAGGCATACCGCAAGGCGATCTATCGCCAGGCGCTCGACCTCATCGCTGACTGGGCGGTTGAAATTCCGGCCTATCAGCGCCAGAACAGCACGGTCTTCTCCGCAGAGCGTATCAACACCGATACGATCACACCGGACATTACCACCTTCTGGTCTTGGCTCAAAGAGATCGAGAAAGTTGCAATGCGGTAATAACTGCATCAAATTCAAATTCGAACTTTGCGCCCGCTGCTATGTACGGCGGGCGCAAAGTTCCTGTCGTTCATGAGGGGTGGCCATGACAAAATTCATTGTTCGAAGGCTGATTCTAGGATTATTTATCGTGTTTTTCGGCTCGATGGTGGCATATGCGGTCGTGCGCAGTTTGCCAACCTCGTTTGTCGAGCGCATGGCGCGGCAATTGAGCTCGCTGCCCGGCGCAAAGAGCTACGGCGAGCTGATCAGTCAGCTCAACAAGATGTACGGCCTCGATAGTTCGGTGCTCGAAGGATTTTTCAAATGGTTCGGGTATGCGATTCGCGGGGAATTCGGATATTCTTGGAAATTCAACCAGCCGGTTATTGAAAAATTTAACAGCGTGATCTGGTATTCCGTGATCATCAACATGTTCACGTTTGTTTTGCAGGCTGTGATCTGCATCCCGCTTGGCATTCTCGCCGCGCGCAAGCAGTACAGCGCGACGGACTATACGGTCACCGTCGTCGCGTTGATGGGCATCTCGTTGCCCACGTTCTTCCTTGCGACGCTGCTCAAATATATCTTCTCCATTAAGCTCGGGTGGTTTGACCTCTACGGAATCGTCGGACGAATGCACGAGCAGATGACGAGCTGGCAGCAGGTGCTCGACATCGCACAGCACATGGTGCTGCCGGTCGTCACGCTGATGATCCTCTCCATCGGAGGATTGATGCGCTATACACGTACCAATATGCTTGAGGTGCTCAATGCGGACTATATCCGCACCGCGCGCGCGAAGGGGCTCTCTGAAAAAGTGGTCATCAACAAGCATGCGTTCCGCAACACATTGATCCCGCTGATCTCGTATGCCAGCTATCTGCTGCCGAGTATGTTCAGCGGTTCGATGATTACCGAAACGCTGTTTCAGGTGCCCGGTATCGGCTATATCTCCTATCAGGCGATCACGCAGGGCGATATTCCGTTTACCATGTTCTATATTGTGTTTATCGAAGTTTTGACGCAGTTTAGTTTGATCATCGCGGACATCTCGTACGCGGTGGCGGACCCGCGCGTCCGGGCAAACTGAAAGGAGGCGCGGCATGGAAACAAAAGAGAAGAAATCCTTTGGCACACAAAAGCTGGACGACGAACGCCGCGTCCGCGTTCTTTCCCCGGGCATGCTGGTGTTCAAGCGCTTCGTGCGGAACCGTCTTGCGATTACGGGTCTCATCATCCTCGTGGTGATGTTTGCGTTCTCGTTTCTTGGCGGCATCATCACACCCTATGGTCAGAGCCAGGTGTTCAAGCACGACGAAGCGATCATGAAAGAATACGCAACCTGCGTGCAGAGCACGGACTATCGCTATACCGTGCGCTCTGGCGCAGACTTCCCTGATGCGGCACATCCGCAGGCGATGCTTGCGATTTCCAAAGGCACGAGTTCGTTTACCTTTGGAGACAAGACCTATTCGCTTCTCAAGGAAGGCGAGGATCTCTATTCCGTTGGCGACGCGCTGAAGATTGCAGGCGCGACCACGCTTGCGGGGAAATTCTCGCTCAAACCTGTTGCGGAGACGGGATTTGTTCCGTCCGAGGCGTTCTTGGCCGCCGCGCAGACAGCGATAGAGGGAAAGCAGACGCAGTTCAATGCCGACGGAACGACCTACACGATCAGCAACGAAGGCAAGTCAAGCTCCATCTATCATGTGGAGCCCATTGCTCTGGCAACTCGGCGTGTATTTGACCCGTATGCAGAGAGTGACCAACAGCTCACGTCGAGCTTTGCGTTTCGCTATGCGGTGGAGCAGGCCCGCGTCAAGGGGGGCACATCCTTCCAGCTCGACGGGGTGGACTATGCCATCTCTGGAGAGACCAATGATTTGATCGTCTCGGTCAAGTCGGGAGATTCCCTCACACCGGTTTGCTCGGTTTCGGATATCCTCGTCTCCGCGAATGCGAACGACATCTTCCTATCCGGTGCGTTTAAGACGGCAGTGCGCGAAGCGCTCCGCGCCAAAGAGGCGAAGTTTGCTTTTGCCGATGAAACCGGCGCAAATGTGGACTATCGCATCGACCGCGTCAACACCACGTATACCGTGCGCACGCTCAAGGAATCCCGCATCATTACGATCTTTGAAGCCCCGTCACTCACGCACCCGCTGGGTACGGACAGCAACGGTATGGACGTGATGACGCGATTGATGTACGGCGGCCGCATCTCGCTGATGGTCGGCTTCGTGGTCGTCATTCTTGAAACGCTCATCGGCATCGTGCTCGGCGGCATCTCCGGCTACTTCGGCGGCTGGGTGGATACGGCGATCATGCGTTTTGTCGATCTATTCAACTGCATCCCGTTCTACCCGATCGTCATGATCATCGGTACTGTCATGGATAAGATGGAGATCGATCCCATCAAGCGAATATTTATCCTGATGGCGGTGCTGGGCCTGCTCGGTTGGACGAGCATCGCGCGCGTGGTACGCGGGCAGATTCTCTCACTGCGTGAACAGGATTTCATGGTCGCAACCGAAGCCACAGGCATCCGCGTTTCGCGCAGAATCTTCAAGCATCTGGTGCCGAACGTCATGCCGCTCTTGATCGTGCAGGCGACGATGAGCCTCGGCGGGATCATCATCACGGAGGCGACGCTCTCCTTCCTCGGACTCGGTGTCAAGTATCCGCTGGCCTCCTGGGGCAGCATCATCAACGCGGCAACCGACGTACACATCATGACGAACTATTGGTTCATCTGGATTCCGGCGGGATTGCTCATCGTACTGACGGTGCTTGGGTTCAATTTCGTCGGCGACGGACTGCGGGATGCGTTTGATCCCAAGATGAAGAGGTAGGGCAAGCATATGGCAATCTTTGGAAAAAAATCAAAAGATCACGGTCAGGATTATATCTCTGCCGCGGAATCGCGAAAGATTTCGCGCGAAAATAGGCGTATCACTGACCGCATCGAGAGACAGCGCAACCGCACGCATGTTCCGCCGGAAGAGTATATGACCACCATGCGGGACCCGAATAACGTTGCGGAGTTTGACAATCTGCACACCTACTTTTTCACGGACATCGGCACGGTCAAGGCCGTCGATGGTGTCACATTTGATATTCCGCAGGGCAAGACCGTCGGCGTGGTCGGCGAGAGCGGCTGCGGCAAGAGTGTCACGAGCCTTTCGCTCATGCAGCTTGTGCAGCGCCCGCAGGGGCAGATCGTCGAAGGCGCAATCCGCGTCAACACAGGCAATGGCGTCTACGACATCGCAAAAACACCGACCGAGGCGATGCAGCGCATTCGCGGCAACTATGTGTCGATGATTTTTCAGGAGCCGATGACAAGCCTGAACCCCGTCTTTCGCACGGGCGCACAAATTGACGAAGTCATTCAACTGCACAACCCGGAGATGACCCAGGAGCAGGTGAAGGCAAGAACGCTGGAGATGCTGGAGCTGGTCAACATCGCAAACTGCGAAGGCGTATATCAAATGTTTCCGCATGAGCTCTCCGGCGGCATGCGCCAGCGCATCATGATCGCCATGGCGCTGAGCTGCAACCCGCGCTTGATCATCGCTGACGAACCGACCACCGCGCTGGATGTGACCATCCAAGCGCAGATTCTCGATTTGCTGCGCAACCTCAAGGACAAAATCAACTCCTCGATCATGCTGATTACGCACGATCTCGGCGTTGTCGCCGAGATGGCGGATTACGTGGTTGTTATGTACGCCGGACGCATCGTCGAAAAGGGCACAACGGAGGAAGTATTCCTCCATCCCGCGCACCCGTACACGATCGGCCTGATGGAGTCCAAACCTGTGGTCGGGCGCGAGCGGGATCGCCTCTATAGCATCCCAGGCTCGGTACCGAATCCCATCAACATGCCCAACTATTGCTATTTCCGCGACCGCTGCGCCCAGTGCTGTGATTGCTGCAGCGGACAGTATCCCGGTGAGGTGAAGCTCTCAAAAACGCATTCAGTGAGCTGCTATCTCTATGCGGGGCAGGAGGCAAACGCATGAACGACGATATCGTAATGGAGGTTCGCAACCTCAAAAAATATTTCCCGATCAAGGCCGGTATGTTCGGCCGCGTAGTGGGGCAGGTGCGCGCCGTGGACGGCGTGAGCTTCCGCATTCGCCGCGGCACGACGATGGGACTCGTGGGTGAGAGCGGCTGCGGCAAGACCACGGTCGGCAAAACACTCCTCCGTCTCAACGACAAAACCTCGGGCGACGTGCTCTTTAAGGGCAAGGAGCTCTTCGATCTGACAAAGCATGAGCTGCGCAAGATTCGCCCGCAGTTGCAGATCATCTTCCAGGACCCGTATTCGAGCCTTTCTCCGCGCATGCCGGTTGGAGAGATCATCGGCGAGGCGGTGCGCGAGCACAAGCTGGTGCCGGAGTCGGAGTTTGACGATTATATCACCAAGATCATGCGCGCTTGCGGGCTTCAGCCGTACCATAAGGATCGCTACCCGCACGAGTTCTCCGGCGGACAGCGCCAGAGAATCTGCATCGCGCGCGCGCTGGCGCTCAATCCGGATTTCATTGTGTGCGACGAGCCGGTCTCCGCGCTGGATGTCTCGATTCAGGCGCAGATCATCAACCTGCTGGAAGACCTGCAAAAGCAGTATTCGCTGACCTATTTGTTCATTTCGCACGATCTCTCGGTCGTGGAGCATATTTCCGATACGGTCGGTGTCATGTACCTGGGCGACATGGTGGAATACGGCACGAAGAAAGACATCTTCGCAAAGCCGATGCATCCATATACGCAGGCGTTGTTTTCGGCGATTCCGATGCCCGACCCGACGGTGAAGATGAACCGCATCATCCTTGAGGGCAGCATTCCTTCGCCTGCGAACCCGCCAAAGGGCTGCAAATTCCACACGCGCTGCCGGCAGTGCATGGAGATTTGCAAAACAGAGGTGCCCAAGCGCTATGAGGCAGGTAACGACCACTTTGTCGTTTGCCACCTCTATGGTAAATAGGCCATGACGCGGCGGGAAACACGTGAGCCGGATTGGGAAGACGACGGTCGCACCATCGTGAATATGAACGTCGAAGGTATGCCGGGCTACCGGCGCACGTTTGGTGAACAGACGAGCGCGCCGGATACTGCACGCAAACACGAGATGGTTTCCCCGCGCGAAACGCGGATGATCATGCTGGCCAGCATGAAATGGGCGTTTCTTTATTCGATGGGATTTGCGCTGATCATCGTGCTGTTCATCGTCTTTTGCGTCAAGGTTTGGCTAGCCTAGTCGCAAAAGAGCATATGCATTACCACAATGCGCGGGAGCAATCCTGCGCATTGTTTTCTCTTTCGCTGCTGTTCTTTTGTTTTATCATGGTCAATTCTTTCAAAAATCTGGTACAATAGAACATGTTTCAAACATTTGACCGAGAGAAAAGAAATACTGCCCAGAGGCAGAGAAGAGACAGTGGAGTTTCCATGAAAAAGATTGCCGTTGTGTCCGATTCGTTTAAGGGTTCCGTTTCCTCCAGCGAAATTTGTGCCATCGTGGCGCAGGAGGCGGCGCGCTTTTTTCCCGATTGCGCGGTCGTCGGCCTTCCGGTTGCGGATGGCGGTGAGGGAACGGTGGATAGCTTTTTGGAATGCCTTGCGGGTGAAAAAGTAGCGGTTGAAGTATCCGGGCCTTATTTTTCGCGCGTGCCATCGTTTTACGGTAAATTTGGCGAAACCGCGATCATCGAAATGGCGGCAGCCGCCGGATTGCCGATGGTTGGGGACGAGAAAGACCCAACACGGACGACGACCTATGGCGTTGGTGAGTTGATGCGGCACGCGCTGGAGCACGGCGCAAACAAAATCATACTCGCGCTTGGCGGCAGCGCAACCAACGATGGCGGCTGCGGCGCCGCGGTAGCGATGGGCACACGCTTTTTTGATGCAGAGGGCAGGGAGTTTGTGCCCGTCGGCGGAACACTCTCGAAGATCGCGCGGATCGACACCGCCGGGACGAAACGTCTGCTGAACGGGGTAGAGGTGGTCGCGATGTGCGACATCGACAACCCGATGCACGGCATGCGCGGTGCGGCGTATGTTTTCTCACCGCAAAAGGGGGCGGACGAGCAGACGGTTCGCCTGCTGGATGCCGAGCTGGTTGCGTTGGATCAAGCTCTCGTGCGGGAGCTGGGCGCGCGCGTGGCGCAACTGCCGGGCGCGGGCGCGGCGGGGGCAATGGGTGCGGGCGCGGTGGCTTTTTTCGGCGCGCGGCTGAATCCCGGAATAGAAACGGTGCTCGATACCGTCCGCTTTGAGGAGCGGGTAGCGGGCGCGGATTTCGTAATCACCGGCGAGGGCAGGCTGGACAGCCAGAGCTTGCGAGGCAAGGTGGTCATCGGCGTTTCACGCCGTGCAAAGCGGCTGGGGATTCCCGTGTTTGCCGTGGTTGGCGACGTTGGGGACGACATCGACGAGGCGTATCGCGAGGGTGTGACCGCGATTTTTAGCACAAACCGCCTTGCAATTCCGTTTTCGGAGGCGAAGCACCGCAGCAAGAGTGATTATCGCCTCACAATTGAAAACCTTTTTCGCGCGCTAGCGGCGCTGGACGGAAATAGATAAACAAAGATTCTCTCATGAAAAAACGCGGAAGCAAAGGCCTCCGCGTTTTTTATGTCGCTTGCGTGTACGCAGAGCAGGCTAGCTCCGCAAAATCTTCTCCATGCTTTTGCCTTTGGCAAGCTCGTCAACGAGCTTATCCAGATAGCGAATCTGCTTCAACAGGGGGTCTTCAATCTCTTCCACGCGATAGCCGCAGATCACGCCGGTGATCAACTCCCGCTTGGGGTTCATCTTCGGTGCGCTGGCAAAAAACGCCTCAAACGTCGCGCGGCTTTCGATCTGCGCCTGTAACCCCGCAGCATCATATCCGGTGAGCCAGAAGATGATCTGATCCACCTCGTCCTTTGTGCGGCCTTTTCGCTCAACCTTGGCGATATACAGCGGATAAACATCCGAAAACGGCATTTGAAAAAATCGTGTGCTGGCTGCCATGTGGGG
>JAEWYO010000046.1 GCA_023395595.1 Bacillota bacterium | reverse complement strand
GATGGGTCTTGGGTTGAGCGATTTCAAGCATCAACTCTTTGACTGAACCCGACACCAGAAACAAGAGCTCCGGCTAACGCCGGAGCTCTTGTTTCTGGGTTGTTGATTAAATTCGCACGTGTTCGTTCTCTTTGCATTCCACCGTTTCAAACCAAAACACGGTTTTCTGTGCATCGCTCTGTGCGCCATAGGCAACGCCGTGTCGTTCGAGAATGCTCTTCACGATGGCTAGCCCCAGACCGGTGCCGAGGCCGCCCGCTTCGCCCTGCTTCAGTGCGCGATGGTAGCGATCCCAAATCTTCGGCAGCTCGTCCGGCGGGATGGGATCGCCCGCATTCTCCACTGAGATACGCAATTTCTTGTCCATCCATTCCCCGCGCACCAGAACGCGAGAGCCTTCCCGCGCGTGGCGCACGGCGTTGTCGAGCAGATTGCTCACCACCTGTACAAACTGCCCGCGGTCAAACCAAATCTCCCCCGAATCGCAACGCAGCTCCAGCGCAATCTTCCGCTCTCCCGCCCCAAGCGCAAACCGCTTGACAATTTCTTGGAGAGTATCCTGTCCCGAAAACAACTCCTGCTGCATGCTCTGGGTGCCGGATTGAAGCTTGGAATAGTCCAGAATATCGCTCACGAGGCTACCCAGCCGCGCGGATTCTTCCACGATTGCGTTGAGCTGTCCGGTGCGCTTCTCCTCGATTGGCCATGTCACGTCCCGCACGGTCTCGGCATAGCCGCGAATGATGGAAAGTGGCGCGCGCAACTCATGCGACACGTTTGCAATCAGCTCTCGCCGCAGCTCCTCCACCTTACCCAACTCGTCGCCAAGCTCATTGAGCGCCTGCGTGAGTTGCCCGATCTCGTCCCGCGTGGTGACGAGCGTCTTCACCGAATAGTCGCCCGCCGCCATGCGCTTGGCTGCGTTGGTAACAGCGACGACCGGACGAGAAAACTTGCGTGAGAGCAGCAGTGCGAGAAAGAGCGCGGCAACCAGCAGCACGGTGGTGATCACCCAAAGTTGCTGCAACAGCACGCGGGACGCTTCCGAAACGTCCACCATCGAAAACACGATCAGCAGCGTGCCGCCCTCGACCGACCGCACCAGAACAGCATTTCGGGATTGCTCGGTCTCACTCTGCAAAAGCTTCGCGTCACCGCCCGCCGCCTGCAACAGCTCCGGAACGCGCTTGACGAGCTGTCCGCGCATCGGTAGCCCGTCCGATTGGTAGACGACGCTGCCCGCGTCGTTGACCGCAAGCAGGCTCACGTTGAGCGCGCTCTCCAGCGCGGTATAGTCGCTCTGCGCCGAAACAGAGAAGCCGGAGACGGCGGAGTCGATGCTTTTGACCCGCTGATTGAGATAGCTGTCGCTTAAAAACACAGCCTGCACCAGCCAAATCAGCGCGACGGCAAGAGCCGCCATGCCAAAGAACGCAAGCAGGAGCTTTGCGCGGATGTGTTTCATACTTTACCTCCCGAAAAACGGTACCCCGTGCCCCAGACGGTCACGATCTGCTCACGATATGCGCCGAGTTTTTCGCGCAGGCTTTTGACGTGTGTGTCCACCGTCCGCGCGTCACCAAAAAAGTCATATCCCCAAACGTGGTTGAGCAGTTGATCCCGCGTGAACGCGATCTCAGGACGAGACACGAAGAACGCAAGCAGGTCGAACTCTTTGGGGCTGAGGCTGATTGCTTCCCCATCGATCTGCACCGTGTGCGCGGCAGCATCCACCCGAAGCCCGCCGAGGCTGAATACCGCATCCGACCCCTGCATGGCGCCCGAACGCTTGAGCAGCGCTTTCATCCGCGCAATGAGTTCCCTCGGGCTAAAGGGTTTACCGATATAGTCGTCCACGCCCAGCTCAAACCCCAGCAATCGGTCATATTCCTCGTTTCGCGCGGTGAGCAGGATCACAGGAGTTGTGCTGCTCTTTCGAATCTGCTTGAGCGTGCCCCAGCCGTCCAGCCGCGGCATCATCACATCCAGCACAACGAGCGAAAAGCTGCCAGCCGCAAACAAGCGGAGCGCTTCTTCGCCGTCGCCCGCCTCTTCAAATACCCAATCCTCCGCCAGCGCATATTCGCGCACGATGGAGCGGATGCGCGCGTCGTCATCCACCAGCAATATCCGGGTCAATTCGAACACCTCCGCGCAATTGTCTGTTTCAGGGGTTATTTTATACCTTTTGGGGGCACTGTTCCGTGCGCTTGGCACAATAGGATCGTATCATCGATTTCCAAAAAATGCACGAAAAAACAGCCGCTGAAAAACAACGACCGTTCTCTGAAACCTGTTTTACTTGATTTGGAGTGAACCGCAGCGCGTGCTTGAGTGTGTTTCTTAAATGCAGTGCGTGCAGGCCGAGTGGATTTTTTGCCGATTTGAGGAACTAAGCCGCTGGAATAGCAGCGCTATTTCAAGGTTGCAGTGACGATCAATCGGTGAAAAGGACACCGGCTCTGTGCCACCGCGCTTTTAGAAAACACACTCTAAACCCGATTGCGCCGGATGAACATATACACAAAGATCGGCACGATGAACACGACCACCGCGATGCCGCTGGCGATAAAGCCCATCCGCGCGCCGAACCAGTTGTCCATTGCTCCGACAAAGAGGTTGCCAATCGGCGTGGAACCCGCCACAATCAGCGAATAGACGCTCATCACACGCCCGCGGTAGCGATCCTGCGTGTGAATTTGCAGGTTTGAGTTTGCGCTGGAAAGATAGGTCACAAACAAAAACCCGCCAAGCGCGAGGGAAAGCGCAGTCGTCAGAAACTGGTTTGTATTGCCGATGAGAATCAAAATCAGTCCGGAGAGCGCGGGAAATAGAAACAGGATAAATCGCCTTGGCCCGTTTTTGCTCAGCGCCGCAACAAGAAGCGCGCCAAGCAGCGCACCCGCACCGAGTGTGGACATCAAAAACCCGTAACCCGTCTCCGAAAGCCCCAGAATCTCCTGCGCAAACACGGGAATGGTCACACCGTAGTTGAGCGCAAAGACGGAGACCACCGTCATAAACAGCAGGGTGGTAAACAACGTT
This sequence comes from Bacillota bacterium, assembly GCA_023395595.1. Classification (GTDB taxonomy): domain Bacteria; phylum Bacillota; class Clostridia; order Christensenellales; family CAG-138; genus UBA7703. The sequence goes on along the minus strand of JAEWYO010000046.1, from coordinate 28,413 downwards.
TCGTCGTGAAAGATATACTTGAGCCCGTCGCCGATGCAGGCAAACACGCCCTGCTGCTCTTTCTCCCGGGGCACCTCGCAGGGAATCGGATGGATGAAAAAGAGGCTGATGAGCACCGCCCCAAAGCTCAGCGCGTTGATCAGGAAACACGCGGAAACGCCCAGCGTCCCCATCAGGATGCCCGCGAGCGAAGGTCCGATCATGCGCGCGACGTTGAACGTCAGCGAGTTGAGCGCAATTGCGTTCATCAGGTCGTCATGACCGACCATCTCGACCACAAACGACTGACGAAGCGGCATATCCAGCGTGTTGACAAAGCCCAGCAGCGTCGCAGTCACCAAAAGGTGCCAGTATTGAATCCCACCGGACTTGACAAGCAGCCACAGCACAAACGTGATCACCAACGAGAGTGATTGGGTGATGATGAGCATCTTCTTTTTCGGCAGACGGTCGATCAGTACGCCCGCAAAGAGCGAAAATAAAAGCGCGGGCATGAATTGCAGCGCGCTGACTACACTAAGCAGCAGCGCGGATTTCGTCAGCGAATAGGCAAGCCACGGCTGGGCTGTGTTCTGCATCCATGTGCCGATGGTGGAGACACACATACCCGCAAAATAATAGCGATAGTTTGCGTGCCTGAGTGAAAGAAACGGATTGTTCAGCCCCGCTTTGCGAGGGGATTCGGTAACCAAAGCGCGCGCCTTTCCCTTCTCCGCACGGTCTCGCGCGGCAACAGCCAGCGCGGCGGAGCGACTATGATTATAGCACCGGAATCCAACGAAGGAAACCCGAACCGGGTTCCGTTCAGGCTTTTTTCCAGGGACGCGCCCGATCTAGCCAACCCTGACTCCGCCAGTATTCCTTCTCGATCGGGGATGCGCTATAGTTTGCCTTTTGCATGCCCGCCATCATGAAAAACAGAAAACGCGTCTTGATTCCAACGCGCGCAGGCATGTTTTTACCGAGCTGCTTTGCGAGCTTTGCCATGCTTTTTTCAATCTTTTGCTTGACCTTGGGTTTGACGCTTTTCCAGTTCATCGCCTCCACGCGCGCGCCGTAGCGATAGATTTTCGGAACGCCCCAGAAGACGAGATTTTGCGCGATACCCTTGATTGCGCCCGTGGTCGGGCTTCCCGCAGAGGCGGAGATCACCACCGCCTTTTTGCGGAACATCGACCCGTGCGGGCGGTGCGTCATCCACATCGTGAACGTCAGGTCAAGCAGCGCCTTCATCGAAGCGGATGGCGCCATGCAATATGTCGGCGTGGTGAAGACGAGAAGGTCCGCCTTGTCCATCGCGTCTACGATCACTTGCTTTTGTTCATGCCACGGGCAATCCTCGTCGTTCTCGATACAGCGATAGCACCCGAGGCAGAAGTGGTTCAAATCCCGTGGAAGAAAGAACTCGTTGATCTCCTTTTCACCGGGAATTTGATCGACGAGCAGCCTCCCGGTATGGTAGGAGCTTCCTTTGTGATTTTGTCCGTGAATGATAGCGATGTTCATGCGTGTCCCCCGATTGCGGCGCGCTCATCTGCGCCTAGCGCAATTATAGCGGACAAAAGCGTCCGTTTCAACGCATCTAGGCGCAAGGGTTGCATCCAAATCGCGAAAAATATGTCCGGATGTTTCGTTTTTGTATACATTCTTGTTATACTCTTGCCCTTCTCTCCCGCTAGACTGTTATAATAGGATTGTTACCGCAGATGCGGATTCTTTATGATGGGTTGAGGAATACAGCTTTGATGCAGCAAGTGCAGGAGATCATCGGTCAGGTTCGAAAAGTGGTCGTGGGCAAAGACCCCGTCATCGCCAGCATTTTAATGGCGATGCTCGCGCAGGGGCACGTTCTTTTGGAGGATGTGCCGGGCGTTGGCAAAACCACGCTGGCGCTCGCCTTTTCGCGGACGATGGATCTCTCCTATAAACGCATGCAGTTCACCCCGGACGTGATGCCATCCGACATCACAGGCTATACGACGATTCAAACCGGCGGCGCGGCGGGCGTTTATGTGCCCGGCGCTGCGATGTGCAACCTCTTTTTGGCGGACGAGATCAACCGCGCGTCGAGCAAAACGCAGTCCGCCCTGCTGGAAGTCATGGAAGAAAACAGCATCACGGTGGACGGCGTGACCCGCGCGGTTCCGTCGCCTTTTCTTGTGATCGCAACCCAGAACCCGGCTGGTTCCTCCGGCACGCAGCCGCTGCCGGACTCCCAGTTGGATCGATTCATGGTGCGGCTTTCGATGGGCTATCCCGACCGCAGGAACGAGGTGGAGATGCTCCGCCGCCACCAGAACGCGGTCTCGCTCGACTCCGTCAACCGTGTGATCACGCCAAACGACCTCACGCTCATGCAGCGCGAGGTGGAGAGCATCTATGTGTCCGACGCGCTGTTTGCCTACATCACAGACCTGACGGGTTGGACGCGCGCGCAGCCCGCCATCCGCATCGGCGTGAGCCCCCGCGGCACAATTGCGCTGCTGCGCATGAGTAAAGCCGCAGCGTATCTCTCAGGGCGCGACTATCTCATCCCGCAGGACGTGCAACTGGTGTTTGAAAGCGTCGCCGCACACCGCATCCAGCTCAGCCCCCGCGCGCTGGTCAGCGGCGTAAGCGAGCAGCAGCTTGCCAAGCGCGCGCTCACGCAGGTGCAGGCGCCCATCGCGGTATAATCCCATGGCCGGAAACCGGATCCTGTATACATACGCGCTCTTTTTCGCGTTTATTTTATTCGTCCTGTTCGATCTGTATCTGTTTCATCTGCTGCTGATCTTTTTGATCATACTGCCGCTGGTTTCGCTGCTGGCGGCGCTTCCCATGCGCAAAAATCTGCGCTACGCACTGGAGATTGAAGACGACATCATGCCCAAAGGCGTTTGCGGTATCCGCCTTTCGGCGCGCAACAACAGCCCGTTTCCCTGCGCGGGCGTGCGCTTTACGCTGGAGCGGCACAACGCGCTGGGCCGTGTGGGAGAACGCTATACCGAGTCTTCGGAAGATGTCGTACAGTTTCCGCTAGGGCCTTTGCGCACGCACGCAATGTCGCCTTCGGTCAAGATGGCGCACTGCGGCAGGGTGGATCTCAACATCCGCCGCGTGCAGGTGCTCGACACACTGGGGCTCTTTGCCCTGAACGTTTCCCCTAAAAACGGCGCGAACCCCGCCGGGAGCGTCTATGTTTTGCCGGAACTGCAAAGCCGGAGCATCCAGACCGACGAGGCAGCCGATCTGGGCCTCGACAGCGCGAGCTATTCTACCGAGAAGGCGGGTGGCGACCCTTCCGAAATTTTCCAACTGCGCGATTATCGTGAAGGCGACCCGCGCCACAGCGTGCACTGGAAACTCAGCAGCCGCATGAATCGCTTGATCGTGCGCGAGTTCGGGCTACCGTTGAATCCCTCGCTCCATTTTTTACTGGAGCTGAGGGAGGATTCCACGCCGGACGCGGCGGAGTCCATGCTCGGCACCATGCTGGCGTTTTCCGAATACCTCATGGCGCGGGATGTGACGCATTCCGTGAGCTGGATCAGCGAAGAAGGCGGCCTGCGCACCATGCCCGTCACCGGGCCGGAAGCGCTCGCGAGCGTATTGCACGACCTGCTTGCGCTGCCGGGACAAGCACGCTGGAGCACGCTGGAGCGTTTCGCAACCGAAGGCGCTGCCAGAGCGGACACCCATCTGGTCTATCTTGTGGCGGGCAGCGTGCTTGGGTCGGCGGGAGACGAAGCCGGCGCGCGGCTACTCGCAACGATCACCGATCTTGGCGTTTGCAGACGCTTTACGCTGATGCCGGACGCATGCGATGAAAAGACTGCGCTTGCCCTGCGTGACCTTGGCTGCGAGGTACAGCTGCTGGACGGCAGCGTGCCCGGCGCGGAAACGGAGGCGGACGCATGAGCGAGCAAACGCGCAAGCAAGCCCCCATGAAACCCATCGCGTCCGAAGGCGCCCCGGCGTTGCTGCTTCGCCTGAGCCAACAGCTCATGGTGCTGCTGCTTGCCGTGTTCGGGTTTCTCTTTAGCCTGATGACGAGCTATACGCTCGATTTGCCAACCGCAAAACTCGCCCTCACTGCGCTGGTGTTTTCGCTTGTGTTCCTTGCGATCTATTCGCTGCCAAAAAGCGGGCTGCTTTCGCTGATTGCGTTGGCTGCCGGGCTTGCCTATGCAGCGCTAAACGCAAGCGATCTCTTGCAGGGATTCTTGCTGCTCATCGAACGCGCAATCGTTCCGCTGGGCTTGCAGTTGCCCGAAGCCATGCAGCTTCTGCTCAAATCTGCGATGGCGGACGAAGCCATGCTGCTCATGACGCAGGCGATGCAATCGATTCTATTCGTCGTGTCGTTCCTTTGCGCGTTTTTCATCATCGAACAGCCCAGCGTGCCGGGGCTTGCGCTCTCCACACTGCCGCTGTTGCTGCCCGCGCCGTTCTATCTGCTCTCACCCGGTCTGGTGCCGTTTTTCATGCTGTTTGCGGCGCACATGATGGTCTTTGCCTTCAACAATGCAAAGCGCGCACAAAGCACATTTCGCGCGGGGGTCTATGTGCCGCAGAGCAGGCGAAAGGCAAACCAGCTCGCTCAGCGCACGGCGCAGCATTCGCTCTCGCTGCTTGCACTGCCGCTGATCGTGCTCTCTGCGCTGCTGGCCAGCCTCGTTCTCCCGCAGGAAGGATATCAGCGACCGGAGCTCATCGAATCGCTCCAGCAGAAAATCTTTTCACTGGAGATCGGCAAAGACGCCTTCTGGCGCAGCAACGATGGACTCACGCGCGGTGATTTGTCCAGCCTTTCTTCGATTCGATTCTCCGGCGCTGTCGCGCTGAAGGTACGCGTTTCCAACCATGCCTCGCTCTATATTCGGGACTATGCGGGCGCAGTCTATTCCAACAGCGGCTGGGACAACGTCTCGACAAAGGAGTTCTCCACGCTTGCAAACAGCGTGGATATCGCGCCGCAAAACCTGCTTGCCTCTGCCGCTATGCTCGACGGGAACACGCCGGAGACATTCAACCTCGCCGTACGCAACATCGCGTCCACACCGCTTTCGATCTGGACGCCGCCGGGGCTTGTCACCCACGCAGACGACATCACCAACGCTGGCTATGTGCAGGATACCGCTCTTGCGTTTGCCTCATCCGCCGCGTCCTCAGAATATGCAATCGACGCCATACCTGTCGATATGGCGCTGTATTCCGTGCCGAGCGCAAAAGGGGACAGCCTGGAATCAGCCTATCAGGACGCGGCAGGTTCCGCCTACGACCTTAGCCATGTGTCAGGCAACGACGCAAAGAGCGTCCGCGACGCGGCAAAGCGCTATATCGACTATCTTTTCCCCATCTATACACAATTGCCGAGTGACACGCAGGCAGCAGCCGAACGATTGCTGCAAGAGTACGACATCCGTGCGATCTATGACGGCAGCGCCCTGAACCTTGCCGCAACGTGCCAGTCGATCCGCTCGCTGCTCTCTGAGCGCTGTGCATATGATTACTCCCCGCCGGAGATGCCGGATGGTGTGGATTTCGCCACCTGGTTTTTAGAGGACGCGCAGAGCGGCTATTGCGTTCATTTTGCGACGACAGCCGCCGTATTGCTTCGCGCCCTCGGTATCCCCGCGCGCTATGCGGAAGGCTACATCGTGATTCAAAAGGATTACGACAAACAACCGGATGCCGAAGGATATATCAGTATTGAGGACACACATGCGCACGCTTGGGTAGAGGTGTTCGATCCCTCGCTGCTGGAATGGGTGCCGGTTGAGATGACCAAAAGCGCCACGAGCAGCAGCCAGAAAACGCCCTCCCCCTCCGGTGAACCGACAAGCGAAACCACACAATCCCCCGCTGAAACCACGCCGGAGGTCACGCCCGAACCAACCCCGACGCCTACGCCGGAACCCACACCGGAGCCGACCACGCCGCCGGACGGCAGCACCCCGGACCCGAACGCCACACCGGACGACTCGCAGATGTCCGCAGGCGAGGCAACCCCGACCCCCGCGCCGGGAGACGGCACGCAGGACAGCGATGCCGAACCGGAAGGCGAGGACACCACCGCAGATGCAGGTGGCAGCCGCCCACCGCTATGGCCGGTATTCTTGCTGCTTGGCTTGGCGGCAGTTCCCCTGAGCGTGTTCGGCTATCGCAAGTTTGCGCACGAACGACTGCTTCACTCCTTGCGCCAGAAGGATAATAACGCGTCTGTGCTCTCTGCCGTGCGGTATATCCTGCGCATGCTCCGCTTCACGGGCGCGCCAGAGATGCAGCCGCTCGACTCACCGGAACAATATGCCTACACCGTTGCGCGGCAAAACCCCGCGGTGGATCGCGCGAAATTGGAGTCCGTGCTTCTTACGGCACAGCGGGCGCACTTCTCCGGCAGAACCTGCACCAGAAAAGAGCGTGAGGAGGCAATCTCCTTTGCAAATGCACTCACGCTGGCGCTGCCCGCGCGGATGAAACGCCTCAAGCGCATGCTGTTCTGGCTGCGTTTTCCGGCAGTTTGATTGGCTTAAACGCGCTGTTTTACCCACGTTTTCATGTCGGATCGTGCATGAACAGAGGGTTCGTTGCGTATTGCAGAACAAATGTTGCGTATTGCCGAAACCATCGATAGTCGCTACCGTTTTCGCCCGAGTTGCGTTATGATAGGCAAACGCGGCGCAAACCCAAGCGACAGGCAACATTTTCCTCCTACGAAATCATGACCGATCATCAGGGTTTATATGCGCAACAGGGCAGCGCGCGCCGTATAGGAAAGCTCCCGAACCAAAGCGGAGGTTCGGGAGCTTTTTTTGTGTGTTTTAGAATGGTTTTATACCTCAGCCATGCCAGCCGAGCTCGGTGGAGATTGCCTCCGCCGTGTTCTTGAGTGCTTGCAGCGTCTCCGGCGAGACCGCGTTTTTCCGGTCGCCCGAATGCAGGAAGCAAACGATGCCGACGGCGGAGATACAGACGCCTTCATAATCGAAGATCGGTGCGGCAAACGAGCACATGCCGTTGTGATATTCCTCATACTCCGAAGCGATTCCCGCCTGCCGCACGAGCTTGAGCTGCTCCAGGTAAGCGTCCGCGCTCTTGATCGTATCCACGGTGTAGCTCTTCATGCCCGCACGCTTGAGGATGCGGCGGACATTTGCCGCGTCCTGATAGGCAAGAATTGCCTTCCCCTGCGAGGTGCAGTGCACGGGCAGGCGGTTGCCGACCGTAGACGCAACGCGAAAGACGTTGTTCGGTTCCGCGCTGTCAACGATGAGCAGCGTATCTGCGTTGAGCGAGGCAAGATAGGCGGACTCGCCCGTCTTGGCAACCAGCGCGTTGAGATGCGGGCGGGCGAGCTTGACCACGTTCCAGTGCTCGGTGATCACGCAGCCGTATTCAAACAAATGCAACCCCAGGCGATACTTGCCATCTGCCGGGCTTTGCTCCACCACGGCGGAATCCATCATCGAGGAGAGCAGGTTATGTACCGTGCTCTTGGGCCATCCGGTCATCCGGCTCAGTTCGGTCAGCGACATCGGCCGCTTTTCACGCCAGAAGCAATCCAGTAGCGCAATGGCTTTTTCCACCGCGTGGACTTTATGGCTGGTATCGGGCATTGTCTCTTCCTCCTGCATCCCCCGTTGTGCCGCGGCGGATGATCTGTACTGTGTTGGGGTTCGGTCTGGCGCACATTCTTTCGTTGCGCGATGCTGACCGGGTGTTTGTCTTTTTGATTGTATCATATTATAATAGATTCAGCAGCGGGCAACACACATTCAGCGTTGCGCATGGCTGAATCGTCATCCTGTTTTGCTGAACAAATCATTCAGGGGTTCCTCTGCGCCGTGTTCCGGCGTATACTCTTACGAAACGAAATGTTTTTACTTGCCAATCCGGACCGAAAGGACACGCCATGGCCTATTATTTTGACGAACCGTCGCATACGTTTTCTGAATACCTGCTGGTGCCGAGCTATTCTTCCGCCGCATGTACACCGCAAAACGTATCCCTCAAGACGCCGATCTGCAAACATCGAGTAGGAGAACAGAGCCCACTTAGCATGAGCATCCCGCTCGTCTCCGCCGTGATGCAGTCCGTCTCCGGCGAGAAGCTCGCCTCCGCCCTCGCGCGCGAAGGCGGCATCTCCTTCCTGTTTGTCTCCCAACCGATCGAATCGCAGGCCAACATGGTGCGCGCGGTCAAAAAATCCAAATCCGGCTTTGTCAAAAGCGACAGCAACGTGACCCCGTCGCAGACCATGGCGGACATCATGGCACTCAAGGCAAAAACCGGGCATTCGACCGTCGCCGTGACCGAAGACGGTTCGCCCTACGGCAAGCTCCTCGGCATCGTGACCAGCCGGGATTATCGGCCGAGCCGCATGGAGCCGACCACGCTCGTTCGGGATTTTATGACACCAGTCGATCGGCTGATCTACGGGCAGGAGGGTATTTCTCTCACCGAGGCCAACGACATCATCTGGGAGCATAAGCTCAACGCGCTGCCCATCGTCTCGCGCGATGGCAGCATGGTCTGCTTTGTCTTTCGCAAGGACTATGACTCCCACAAGGAGAATCCCGGCGAACTGCTCGACAGCCAGAAGCGCTACATCGTCGGCGCGGGTATCAACACAAAGGATTATGAAGAGCGCGTTCCCGCGCTGGTCGAAGCGGGCGCGGACGTGCTCTGCATCGACTCCTCGGAAGGCTTCACCGAATGGCAGGCGAAGACCATCGCGTTCATCCGCTCCCGCTATGGCGACAAGGTCAAGGTCGGCGCGGGCAATGTCGTGGACGCGGACGGATTTCGCTATCTTGCGGATGCGGGCGCGGATTTCGTCAAGGTCGGCATCGGCGGCGGCAGCATCTGCATCACGCGCGAAGCAAAAGGAATCGGACGCGGGCAGGCAACCGCCGTGCAAGACGTGGCAGCCGCGCGCGATCAATACGCCAAAGAGACGGGCGTTTACGTGCCCGTGTGCTCGGATGGCGGCATCGTGCTGGACTATCATGTCACGCTCGCGCTCGCGATGGGCGCGGACTTCTGCATGCTCGGGCGCTATTTTGCCCGCTGTGACGAGAGCCCGACGAGCAAGGTCTTCATCAACGGTAGTTATATGAAGGAATACTGGGGAGAGGGCAGCGCCCGCGCGCGCAACTGGCAGCGCTACGACAGCGGCGGCGAGGCGAAGCTCACGTTTGAAGAAGGTGTTGACAGCTATGTTCCTTACGCGGGCACGCTGCACCACAATGTGGAACAGACGCTGAGCAAAGTGCGCTCCACGATGGCAAACTGCGGCGCGCTGAGCATCCCCGAACTGCGCGAAAAAGCGCGGCTCACGCTGGTTTCCGCCGCGACGTTGGCCGAAGGCGGCGCGCATGACGTCATGCTCAAGGATAGATCGTATTTCCGCTCGTTTGAGTAACGCAAACAACCAGAGGAGTTTGATGAAACAGATACCCAAACCCCATCGCATCCTTCGCGCCGCAGCCATCGCGCTCGCGGCGCTTGGTTTGCTTGCGTTCATCAACTTCATTCCAACGTTCTCGCTGAGAACGCCGGGCATGCGGACACTTTCGGGAACGTATGTGACCGTTTATTATGAAACGGAGCAATCGGCGGCAGAGGATGTCTTCTCTCTGGCGGAAGCGTGCGGCGGCGAGCTCGCCGACCTGCTTGGATTAGAGCAGACGAAACCGGTGGATATCTTCATCTACGATCAACAGAGTGTGATGCAGACCAAGAAGTACGGCCTCGTTGCTCCGCTGCTGAAGCTCGACTGGTACATCGGCGACAATATCGGCACGCAGGTGCTGCTCACCTCGCCTGCAAACCCCGGAAAGATGCACACCTATGCGGAAAACCGCAACGCCGTACTGCACGAGTTGGTGCATGCCTACAACAGTCTGCTCAATCCGCACATGACCTATTGGGTAGACAACGGGCTTGCAGGCTATCTGTCCGATCAAAAACCAACCTATCCTATCGCGTCCTATTCTCCCGTGCCGACGCTTGCGCAAACGCGCGTGGGCGGCCTGCTGGCGCCCATTTTGTTCGCCAAATTCGGCGGATACGAATACTCTTACACCTTTGTGGAGTATCTCGCCGACACATACGGCTGGGATGCGGTGAAAACCTTTGCCGAAGATGGGGACTATTCTGCATTCGGCGTGGATGAGCAGACGATCTATGACGGCTGGACGGCGTTCGTCAAGGGCGCGTATTCCGAATGACTCCCGATACAAAAAATCCGCCGGTGTGATCCGGCGGATTCGGCACACGAACGTGTGCCTTTTTTTGTGCGCAATCTTTCGTTATTTTTCCGGGATGATCTCAATCCAGTAACCGTCCGGATCTTCGATGAAATAGATGCCCATATGCTCGTTGACGAACACAACGCACCCCATTTCCTCATGCAGCTTTCGCGCGGCTGCCATATCCTCCGCCGTCAGCGCAAGATGGAATTCCGCCTCGCCGATGTCGTAAGCTTCTGTGCGTTCCTTTATATAGGTAAGTTCAAGCGAGAACGTGCCGCTGCCATCGCCCAGAAACACGAGGGTGAATTCATCCGTGTCCACCGTGCGAACCGGATTGAGCCCGAGCGCCTTCTTGTAAAAATCGAGGCTGACGTTGAGGTCCCGCACGTTAAAATTGAAATGATCGAACCGAAACATGGGAAGAAGTCTCCTTTTCTTCTGATGCTTCCTATTATAGCAGATCGTTTGCCGCTCTTGCGCCCTTCTTTGCGGCGAAATCCCGCCTTTGCATAAAGCGGATCGCTTTCGACCCGTCAGGATGAGTAAATATGCTTGTTTTTCGAACTTATGCACTTAATTTCCGCCCATTTCTGCCGAAAAGCAGGACTCCTACTATCGCTTTTATCAGGATTTTGTGTCGCTGTGATCGATACGCCATAGATGCAGGAGGTTACTCTTTCGAACATGGCTTACAGAAAGATCACGCATAAAACCAATTTGTGTCCATTTTTATACGATTTGTTGAATGAATGTTGCGTAAATGTGACAGATATTCAAAAAAACATCGTATATTATATGAAATTAAACATATATAATATATTGACAATGCAATCGGCGTTCTTTATAATCATGCATAACACATTGGCGTGATTATTACTAGGGTAGTCATAGCCATTTTTGTTTATTATCGAAGGAGGAATTTAAAATGAGGAAACTTCTCAGTTTGCTGCTCGTCCTGGCCCTCGCGTTCAGCGTGGTCGCCTGCGCAGCACCCGCCCCGGCAGCCACCGAGGCGACCGAAGCACCCGCGGCAGAAGCCACCGAAGCACCCGCAGCTGACGCCACCGAAGCACCCGCAGCGCCGGCCGGCGACGGCATCACCCTCGGTGTCATCTCGCCGAACACCGGTGCCCTTGCGGTTTACGGCGCAGCCGTGACCACCGCCGTCGATCTCGCCGTCAGCGAAATCAACGCAGCGGGCGGCATCCTCGGTCAGCAGGTTACCGTTGTCAACACCGACGACCAGTTTGACCCGGCAGAGACGCTCAACGCGTTCAACTCTCTCGTGTCTCAGGGCGTTGGCCTCATCGTCGGCTCCGTCACCTCGGGCTGCACCTCCGCGATCACCGGAGCTGCCAACGAGGAAGGCGTCGTCCTGCTCACGCCGTCCGCAACGGCAGACAGCATCACGACCGAAGATGACTACGTGTTCCGTGCCTGCTATGCAGACGGTTTCCAGGGCGCAATCGCGGCCTATTATGCCAAGAGTGCGGGCTACACTGATGTCGGCGTTGTCTATTGCGCAGCGGACACCTATTCCAAGGGTCTGTATGACTCCTTTGCAGCGGCAGCGGCAACCTACGGCCTGAACATCAAAGCCGTCGAGTCCACCGCCTCTCTGGATGTCCAGGATTACACCAACCAGTTTGCCTCCATGGTCAGCTCCGGCGTGCAGTTCGTCTATGCGCCGTACTACTATGATGTCATCGGCCCATACATCGTCACCCAGGCGCGCGCTGCCGGCTACACCGGTATCATCATGGGTGCTGACGGTTATGACGGCACGCCGGACTACGTGGTCGAAGGCGCGGATCTGACCGCCTTCAACAACGTCTACTGGACCAACCATTATGATCCGTCCGACACGGACCCCGCAGTTCAGGCGTTTGTTGCAGCCTATAAGGCAATGTTCAACTCCACGCCGAACGCGATCTCCGCGCTTGCGTATGACGCGGTCTACATGTACAAAGCGGCCATCGAGAAGGCCGGCTCCGCCGATCCGGCAGCCGTCCGCGATGCCCTCGCCGACACCACCGCCGTGTACTCCGGCGTGACCGGCACCTTCTCGCTCGATGCGACCGGCACCCCGACGAAGGGCGCCGCCATCCTCTCCTTCGCGTCTGACGGAACCTCCGTCACCACGAAGCTGGTTGACGTCATCAAAGAGCTCAAATAACGAAGCATTCGCAAACAGCTAGATTGGTACAAGGAGGCGAGGCTCACGCCGCGCCTCCTTTGCCGTTAAATTCGAAAGGCGGAACGAACAAGTGAGCACATTTTTGCAAACACTGTTTGTCGGGCTTCGACTCGGGAGCATCTATGCACTCGTCGCACTCGGCTACACCATGGTCTACGGCATCATCCGTTTGATCAACTTTGCCCACGGCGACTTCATCATGGTCGGCGGTTACACGATGATCTTCACCATTCCGGTGATGGTTTCTCTTGGGCTTCCGGTCTGGGTCTCCGTGTTTCTCGCGATTTTGGTTTGCGCGCTCGTCGGCATGTCCACCGAGCTGATCGCATACCGTCCGGTTCGCAAAAAAGGCACCTCGATGACGGCGCTCATTACGGCTATCGCGGTCAGCCTCTTACTTGAGAACCTTGCGCAGGCGATTCCCCAAATCGGCCCGAACCCGAAGGTTGCGAGCCAGATTTTTGCAGCCGGCGGCATTCGTATTGCGGATGTCACGCTCGACTGGACGACGATGCTTACCATCTGCATCAGCGTTGTCGTCATGGTCGCCCTCTACCAGTTCACACAGAAAACAAAGATCGGCCGCGCGATGCGTTGCGTCTCCGAGGATAAACCCGCTTCGATCCTCATGGGCATCAACGTCAATCGCACGATCGTGACGACGTTCGCCATCGGTTCCGGACTCGCCGCGATTGCCGCGCTTATGTATATCGCCCAGTACCCCAAGGTCTACACGACCATGGGCTCCATGCTGGGTCTCAAGGCCTTCGTCTCCGCCGTGCTCGGTGGCATCGGCATCATCCCCGGCGCAATGCTCGGTGGATTTGTCATCGGCCTTGTCGAATCCTTCACCACCAGCTATGTCAGCTCGAGCATGGCGGATGCGTTTGTGTTCCTCATCCTCATCGTCGTGCTGATCATCAAACCCGCCGGAATCCTCGGAAAGAACATGGGTGAGAAAGTATGATCAAGAACAGAACAACACAGGGGTACCTCCTCAATACGCTGGTCATCGCCATCCTTCTGATCGGGTTTTCGTTCGTCAAGGAGAGCTTTGGCAAGGCGGGCGACTTCAAGCTCATCATCGCGCCGAGCATTTGGCAGTGCTGCTATCTTGTCATTCTCGCTGCCTCGCTTAACCTGACACTCGGCTTCTTAGGCCAGCTCTCGTTGGGACATTGCGGCTTCATGGCAATTGGCGCCTATTCTGCCGCGCTGCTTTCGCTTGCTGCCGAACGTGCAGGCGTCTTTCAGGAGAAGAGCGGCATCGCGTTTATCCTCGTGCTCGTGGGTTGCATCATAGCCGCCGGTGTGCTTGCTGCACTGGTCGGCTTGCTCGTGGGCATTCCCGCGCTGCGCCTCAAAGGTGACTATCTTGCCATCATCACGCTGGGCTTTGGCATGATCATCGTCAACATCATCAACAACCTGCCGTTTGCGGGTCAGGAAGGCCTTGCCGCGGGTTCCGCATCCGCCTCGCTGTATAAAAACGGACTTGGCTTCGGCACCGCGCTGAAGGTCACCTACATCTGGGTTGCAATTGCCGCAACGCTGATCTGCGTCGCGATGATGTTCATGTTCGTGCGCTCGAAGTATGGCAGAGCGATCCGCGCCATCCGCGACGACGAAATCGCTGCCTCCGCTTCCGGCATCAACACCTCGTTCTACAAGGTGTTTACGTTCGCCTACTCCGCGTTCTTCGCGGGAGTTGCGGGCGCGCTGTATGCCTGCTCCAACGCGACGCTCTCCACCGCATCGTTCGCGTTTTCCAACGGCGGCATCCTCAACTCCACATTCGTGGTCGTCATGGTCGTCCTCGGCGGCATGGGATCGCTCACCGGCTCCATCGTAGCCGCGATCATCATGTTCTTCGTGAACTATCAGATCAAGAACGGCCTGTGGGTCAAGCTACTTCCGATGTGGATGCAAAACATCTTTGCGTTCCCGATGCTCGTGTACGCCATCGTGCTCGTCATCGTGATCATGTTCCGCCCGAAAGGCATCTTCGGCACCTATGAGCTCTCGCTGCGCAATTTCTTCTCCGATATCAAGAGACAGCGCCAGAACCGACTGGCTCAAAAACAGGAAAGCAAGGAGGCGCTGAGCCATGAGTGAAGAACGAAAGCCCATCCTCGAAACGCGTAAACTCGGCATTACCTTCGGCGGTCTGGTCGCGGTTTCCGATTTTAACATCAAGGTCTTCAAAGGCGAACTGGTCGGATTGATCGGCCCCAACGGCGCGGGCAAAACGACGGTATTCAATATGCTCACAGGTGTGTATAAACCCACCGAAGGCTCCGTGATGCTCGAAGGCCACGTACTCAACGGCAAGAAGACGCATCAATTCGTCGCAGCCGGCGTTGCGCGCACGTTCCAGAACATCCGCCTCTTTAAGCAGATGACGGTACTGGAAAACGTGCTTGCCGCGTTCACCAAGGACATCAAGTACAACATGCTCGATTCCCTCTTCCGTACCCCGCGCTATTGGAAGACGGAGAAAGAGCTCAAAGCCAAAGCGATGGATCTGCTCTCGATCTTCCATCTGGAGGATAAGGCAGACTATATCGCGGCAAATCTGCCCTATGGTCAGCAGCGCAAGCTGGAGATCGCCCGCGCGCTGGCAACCGATATGAAGCTGCTGCTGCTGGACGAGCCCGCGGCCGGCATGAACCCCACGGAGACCGCCGAACTGCTGGACTGCATCAACGCAATCCGCAACCGCTTCGGCATCGCGATTTTGCTCATCGAGCACGACATGTCGCTCGTGATGAACATCTGCGAGCGCATTCAGGTCATCGACTACGGCGTAACGATTGCCGAAGGATTGCCCGAAGAGATCGCGAAGAATCCCAAGGTCATCGCGGCCTATCTGGGACAATAGGAGGCAGAGCATGTTAGAGATCAAAGATATTCACGTTTACTACGGCGCAATCCACGCCATCAAGGGCATCACCATCACCGTCAACGACGGCGAACTGGTCTCCCTCGTCGGCGCGAACGGCGCGGGCAAGACGACGATTTTGCATACCATCTCCGGCCTTCTGCGCGCAACCTCCGGCGATATCCTGCTGGACGGCAAAAGCTTGCAGAAAGTGCCCGCCAACAACATCATCAACATGGGACTTGCGCATGTTCCCGAAGGCCGCCATATTTTTTCTCGCATGACGGTAGAGGAAAACCTGCGCATGGGGGCGTATATTATTAATGACCCAAAGCGCATCAGCGACAACATGGAAAAGGTGTTTCACCATTTCCCGCGGCTCAAGGAACGCGCGCGCCAGCTCGGCGGCACGCTCTCCGGCGGCGAACAGCAAATGCTCGCAACCGGCCGCGCGCTGATGACCGACCCGAAGATCCTGCTCATGGATGAACCCTCCATGGGACTTTCTCCGATTCTCGTGAACGAGATTTTCACCATCATCGAGCAACTGCACAACAGCGGCATCACGATTTTGCTCGTCGAGCAAAACGCGAAGAAGGCGCTTGCCGTTGCAGATCGCGCCTATGTGCTCGAAACTGGAAAAATCTCCATGAGCGGCTCGGCAAAAGAACTGGCAGAGGACGACAGGGTTCGCAAGGCATACCTCGGCGCATAAACGCGCCAACCGGAAAGGAGACTGGATTACGATGGCACACTATGTGATCACGATTGCGCGCGAAAAGGGCAGCGGCGGGTACAGCATCGCACAGAAACTCTCCGACAGGCTGAACATTCCGTTCTACGACCGAAAGCTCCTGCGCATCGCCTCCGACGTGAGCGGCATCAACGAGCGGCTCTTTGGCGAGGTGGACGAGCGGCTGGGCAAGCACGAAATGATGCGCGCCGCGCAGAAGGTGTACACGGGCGAGGTTTTGCCGCCAGACAGCGACAACTACACAAGCCAGCAGAATCTCTTCCAGTTTCAAGCGAAAATCATCACGGAGCTTGCCGAAATCAGCAGCTGCATCATCCTTGGCCGCTGCGCCGACCAAATTCTCAAAGGCAAGCCATATCTAATGCGCACCTTTATCCACGCGCCTCTGGAGGCGAGAATTGCGCGCGTTGCGCACTATTCCCTCGCCTGGACGGAGGCGGAGGTCAAAAAGTACATCTGCGAACAGGACGAAAACCGCGCGGAGTATTATCGCTTCTATACCGGCGAAAGCTGGCGTGATGCGAGCCATTTTGACATCAGCCTCGACTCTTCGGCACTCGGCGAGGACGGCTGTGTCGAGCGCATCATTCAGGCGCTTCCCGTCTTCACCAAAGCATAAGGCGGTCACTCCATTTGTCTCACAAGGGCTGTCCAGAAATGGTGGCCCTTTTGCGTAAATTCGTTACGATTCGATCTGAGGTGTTCGATGAATTTGCAAGTTTTGCCACAGGCATTTACCGTTTGCCAAATAACCGACCAATCGGGTGTTGATTTTTCGCGCGCATTCGTCTTCCTCGCCAAAACCGACGAGGAGCTCTCACTCGTCTGCGAAACAAGCGCAGTCCCCGCCGCCACCCGCGCGCGGGAAGACGGCTGGCGAGCGCTACGCGTGAGCGGTGTACTGGAGTTTTCGCTGGTCGGCATCCTCGCTTCGCTCTCTGGCGTGCTTACGCAGGCGGGCATCAGCATCTTTGCCGTCTCCACCTACAACACAGACTATCTGCTCACAAAAGAGACCGATTTTTCGCGAGCTTGTGCGGTGCTCACGGCCGCGGGGTATACTATTTTGGAATAGCGGTCTGTTTTGGGTGTTTTTCCGGCTCTGCGCTCTTGCATTGCGCCGCCTGCTCACATAAGATGAAGAGGCATCAAGTCTTTTGCGCAGCTCTGCGCATCTTACGAGGAGAAACGCCAAATATGACACAAGACGAACGGTTTATGAAAGAGGCGATCCGCCTCTCCGCACAGGCGGTTGCCCACGGTAACGAGCCATTTGGCGCGGTACTGGTCAAGGACGGCGAAATCGTGTTTACCAACGAAAACCAGATCTATACGGGGTCCGATCCGACGTATCACGCGGAGGCCGGCTTGCTCAGAAATTTCTGCGCAGCCGAACGCATCACCGACCTGACCGACTACACGCTGTATTCCAGCTGTGAACCGTGCTTCATGTGCTGCGGCGCGATGGTTTGGACAAAGCTCGGCCGGCTTGTATTCGGCGCAAGTGACATCGAGCTTTGCAACATCATCGGCGAAGCGGGCAGCGATTGCTGCGGCATCGTCTTCTCCCGTTCCGGACACAAACCGCAGGTGACGGGCGGCGTTCTGCGCGAAGAAGCGCTCGCGATTCTCTCCGGCTATTTTTCGAAAAACGGCAAGGGCTGACACTCTACTCACGCGATGCACAGTAACGCACACCGCCTTCGGGCGGTGTTTTTTTGCGCAGCTCTACCGCGCGTAGGTTGCTCGCAGAAGGATTTTGTTGCAAATTAAGAGAAAACGACGTAAAATATCGCTTGGTACCGATTTACTTGGTACAGAGCATTTTTTCAATAAACGGCAGCAAAGGAGCGAAGCTGTATGAAGCATCTTCAGGAACACACCCTCGCCATCCGGCTCAAAGCCTGCGGGCGGTTTCTATATTATCAGGTTGGCGGGAAAGCGGGACAGCAGCGCATTCTCATGCGCCTCAACTCTCATGGGCAAACCTCGCAAAAGGAGTTGCAGGACGTGCTGGAGATCAGCTCCGGTGCGCTGAGCGAGATTTTACAAAAGATGGAGGACAGCGGGTTGATTCTGCGCACCAAGAGCGCGGAGGACAAGCGGCAGGTCGATCTTTCGCTCACGCCGCACGGACGCGAAACCGCGCGTTTGGTGGAGGAACACTATCATCAGACGCTGGAGCGAATGTTTGAATGCCTCAGCTCCCAGCAGAAAGACCAGCTTGAGGAAACACTTGGTGTCCTCACTTCACATCTGGAGGAGATCAAGTCCGATCCGGCGTTTGCGCAATCGCTGGAGAACGCCTGCCTCAAGTGACAGGATTTTGCTATCTCCAAATTCCATTTGAAACAACCCCGACCCGCTTTTGTGCGGGCAGTAAGGAGAACACACGCGAATGTGGAAAACACTGATTCAGAGCATTCGGGAATACAAAAAACCCACCATCCTGGCGCCCGTTTTTGTGACGCTGGAGGTCATCATCGAATGCATTATCCCTTTTATCACTGCGCTGCTGGTCAACCAGATCAAAGCAGGCTGCACCTTTGGTGTTGTCGTGCGCTACGGGCTGATCCTCATTGTGCTGGCGTCGATGTCGCTCACGCTCGGTTGGCTTTCCGGCAAATCGGCGGCAACGGCGGCAAGTGGCTTTGCGCGCAACCTGCGCAAGGATTTGTTTTACAATATCCAGTCCTTCTCGTTTGAAAACATCGATCGCTTCTCTTCTTCCTCTCTGGTCACACGGCTGACCACGGATGTGAGCAACGTGCAAAACGCGTTTATGATGCTCATCCGCGTGGCGATTCGAAGCCCGCTGATGCTGATTTTCGCGGTGGTCATGTCGTTTCTCATGGGCGGAAAGCTGGCGCTGATCTTCGTCGTGGTGATTCCGATGCTTGGGCTCGGGCTGTTTTTCATCATCCGAAAAGCATTCCCGATCTTCAAACGTGTGTTTCGCAAATATGACGCGCTGAATCAGTCGATTCAGGAAAACGTGCAAGGCATCCGCGTGGTGAAGTCCTTCGTTCGCGAGGACTATGAAAAGCAGAAGTTTGGCGCGGCGGCGGAAGACCTCCGCGCGGAATTTACCAAGGCGGAGAAAATCCTCGCGTTCAACAGCCCGATGATGCAGTTTTGTCTGTACATCAACATGATCTTCATCCTCACCTTCGGTGCGTATACCATCGCTTCCGGCAGCGGCGGCTCCAACTTCAACGTGGGCCAGCTCTCATCGCTGATGATCTACAGCTTTCAGACGCTGATGAGCCTGATGATGCTATCAATGGTGTTCGTCATGGTCACGATCGCGGACGAATCCGGCCGACGCATTGTCGAAGTTCTGGGCGAACAAAGTACGCTCGCGAGTCCGGAACACGCGGTGCAATCCGTTGCAGACGGCTCCGTCGATTTTGACCGCGTTAGCTTCCGTTATTCGGAAAAAGCCGAGCGAATGGCACTTTTGGATATCGATCTGCATATTCGATCCGGCGAAGTCATCGGTATCCTCGGCACGACGGGTTCTTCCAAGACTTCGCTCGTGCAATTGATCCCGCGGCTTTACGACGCGACAAGCGGCACGGTCTCCGTTGGCGGCAAAAACGTCAAGGACTATGATCTGAACGTCCTGCGCGATTCGGTTTCCGTCGTGCTGCAAAACAATCTGCTTTTTTCAGGCACCATTGCGGAAAACCTCCGCTGGGGCAACCCGCAGGCAACAGACGAAGAAGTCTGCCATGCTTGCGTTCTCGCGCAGGCGGATGACTTCATCCGCTCGTTCCCGCAGGGCTATGAGACGCGGATTGAGCAAGGCGGCACAAACGTCTCCGGCGGGCAGAAACAGAGGCTTTGCATCGCGCGCGCGCTGCTGAAGAAGCCGCGTATCCTGATTCTCGACGATTCCACCAGTGCGGTGGACACGCACACGGACGCAAAGATCCGCAAAGCACTCAAGGAATTCTTGCCGGATACGACCAAGATCATCATCGCGCAGCGCGTGGCTTCCGTCATGGACGCGGATCGCATCGTACTCATGGACAAAGGCGGAATCTTAGCCGTCGGCACACACGAACAGCTCCTCAAGACAGACGCGGTCTACCGCGAAGTATACGAGTCCCAGAACAAGGCAGGTGAAGAGGAATGAAACCAAAGGCACAGATTCAAAAAGGAACACTCAAGCGGCTGTTTCGCATGCTGTTTTCGTTCTATCCCGTGGCGCTGCCTGCGGTGATCGTGTGCATCATCTTCTCCTCCGCGGTCTCTGCGATGCCCGCAATCTTCACCCAGAACATCATCGCTGTTCTGGAGCAGAACGCGGGCGCAGGCTGGGGTGTGATCGGTCCGCAGGTCATCCGTTTTACGATGATTCTTGCCGGATTGTATCTTGTTTCACTCATTCTCTCGTTTACTTATACGCGCGCAATGGCGATTCTTTCGCAAGGCGCGCTCAAGAAGATGCGCGAGCGGCTCTTCGGGCACATGCAGAGCCTGCCCGTGCAGTATTTTGACACGCACGAGCGCGGCGACATCATGAGCCACTATACCAACGATATCGACACCCTGCGCCAGCTCATCTCGCAGAGCCTGCCGCAGTTGCTGGCCTCCGGCGTGATGGTGTTTACGCTGTTTTCCATCATGGTCTATTACAGCGTCTGGATGGCGCTTGTGGTGCTCTTTGGCGTCTCGTTCCTGCTGCTTGCAGTCAAGAAGATCGGCGGCAACTCCGCGAAATATTTCCGGCGGCAGCAGGTCTCCATCGGCAAGACTGAGGGCTTTATCGAGGAGATGATGGCAGGACAGAAGGTTATCAAGGTGTTCTGTCATGAGGAAGAGGCGAAAGACGGATTTGACGCGGTCAACGATGCGCTCTTCCACGATTCGGAGCAGGCAAACACGTTTGCAAACATCCTTGCTCCCATCATCATGAACATCGGCAACTTGATTTATGTGCTGGTTGCGATGGCGGGTGGCGCGTTTCTGCTCGGCCACGCGACGAACCTGAGTATCTCTGGACTTGCATTCAGCATCAGCATCGTGGTGCCGTTTCTCAACATGACGCGCCAGTTCTCCGGCAACATCAACCAGGTGTCCCAGCAGCTCAATGCGGTCATCATGGGCCTCGCCGGAGCGAGCCGGATGTTTGCCATGCTCGACGAAGCACAGGAGGTTGACGAAGGCAGCGTGACACTCGTGAACGTGACCGAAGCGGACGGCGTACTCACCGAGAGCGCGGAGCGCACAGGGATTTGGGCGTGGAAACAACCGCTTACGGATGGCAGCGTTCGCTACACGCGCCTCTCCGGCGATGTACGTTTGCAGGATGTGGACTTCGGTTACGAGTCGGAGAAACCCGTGCTGCACGATGTAACGCTTTTTGCCGAACCGGGACAGAAGGTCGCGTTTGTCGGCGCAACGGGTGCGGGCAAAACGACCATCACGAATCTGCTCAACCGCTTCTACGACATTGCAGACGGAAAAATCCGCTATGACGGCATCAACATCAACAAGATCAAGAAGTCCGACCTTCGCCGTGCCATCGGCATGGTGTTGCAGGATACCAACCTCTTCACCGGCACGGTGATGGAAAACATCCGCTATGGACGACTGGACGCGATGAACGAGGAATGCATCGCCGCGGCGAAGCTCGCGGGTGCGGACGATTTCGTCACGCGGCTGCCAGAGGGGTATGACACCCCGCTGACGGGCAACGGCACCAATCTTTCGCAAGGCCAGCGGCAGTTGCTCGCGATTGCGCGCGCGGCGGTTGCCGACCCGCCAGTGATGATTCTGGACGAAGCGACGTCTTCCATCGACACGCGCACGGAGGCGATTGTCCAACGCGGCATGGATGCGCTGATGAAGGGCAGAACGGTGTTTGTCATTGCGCACCGGCTCTCGACAGTGCAAAATTCCGACGTGATCATGGTGCTCGAGAACGGGCGCATCATCGAGCGTGGCAGCCACGCGCACCTGATTTCCGAAGGCGGCAAATACTACCAACTCTACACCGGTGCATTCGAACTCGAATAACACGCAAAGAACGCAAGAACCCCGCCGATGGCGGGGTTTTTGCGTTCAAATTCTTGAGCTATATAATACAAATGCACTGTAGAGTAAGTTAATTTTACTGCATGGTATAATAGTTACATATTCTCATAAAAAGTAGGAACTTTTATGTCGCAAGAAGAAAAACTTAAGAAGGCAAAGCTATACGCCGACAAACTTGCCAGTGGTATTGATCCGTTATCGGATCGATTGGTTCCGCATGATTCTGTTCTCAATCAGCCAAAATTGTTGCGCTATTTTTCTTTTGTATCTGAAATATTAAAAGAACAACTCGCTCAATACAACGTTATCAATGGTCAGCAAGAATTAGCAAGCAGTATCCAATCCAGCAACTCTTCACGTATAGAGAAATATAATGGAAAACATGATTTTCAGATTACTCGTAGTGCCATCGACTCAGTTATCATATCGGACGAGCCGATCCCCATCAGTAATTTGGCTCGTAGAATACAAAGTAAAGCCGAATTTGGTGGTAGGAACTTCTCGCATCGCTGGATTACGAACTGGTTAGTTTATAAGGGGTTCTTATATATTCACGAGGACTCACACAAGCGAATTCCAACTACAGCAGGTACCAAGCTGGGTATCTATCAAGAGTTGCGGCCAAGTCATTATGGCAATCTTTTAATCACACTTCACCGCAAAGAGGCACAAAGATATGTTCTGAATAACCTCGCAGAGATATTAATTTATCATGGTTACAATAACTGTATAAAATAAAACGCAAGAACCCCGCCGATGGCGGGGTTCTTTGCTTGTTTCGTTCGTTTTATAATCCGAGCACGAGCGTTACAAACGCGTGCGCAATGTGTGGGTCAAACTGCGCGCCGGAACAGCGCACAATCTCCTGTGCCGCTGCCTCATGGCTCCTGGGCTTGCTGTAGATGCGCTCGTTGGTCATTGCATCAAACGCATCCACGACCGCGAGAATACGCGAGAGCGTTGGTATCTCTTCGCCCTTTAGCCCGCGCGGATAACCCTTGCCGTCCCAACGTTCATGGTGGGAAAGGATATATTCCGAAATCGGCGCGAGATCGACATTGTTCTGCGCAATCCGAAACCCGATCTCCGGATGTTTCTTCATCTCCAACCACTCCGCGTCGGTCAACGCGCCAGGTTTTTGCAGGATCGCGTCGTTGATGCCGACCTTGCCGATATCATGCAGCATCGCAAAGAGAGACATCTCGTCGAGTTCCTTGTTGGAAATGCCGAGGATTTTGCCAAGTTCTCCGCAATAGTGCTGCAAACGCTCCGCATGCTCCTCCGTCTCCTCGCTCTTTGCCGCAAGCGTCGCCAGAAGCGCATTGATCACGCTGCTGCGAAAGCTCTTCTCGATCATCAGCTTTCTTCGATAGGTAAGCTGTTCCGCCTCTCGCAGCGCCTCATGGATATCTTCTCCCGCGCCGATGCGCAGCGCATACCCCATCGCGATGCTGAGTTGCAGCTTTTCGTCGCTTTCCGCCTCACAGCGGGCAAGCACACGCTCGATCAGCCGCTCCGCCTCCTTTGCGCCCGCGTTTGGCATCAAAATCAAAAACTCGTCTCCGCCCCAGCGGCAGACAACGTCCTTCGGTCCGCTGCTCGTGCGCAAAATCGTCGCAATCTTGCGGATAAACCGGTCACCCTCAAAGTGCCCGAATGCGTCATTGACGAGCTTGAGCCCGTTGAGATCCCCCATGATCACCGCGCAGTTATCCTGCATCTCCTGATCATAGCGATTGAGCACCTCTTCCATGTACCAGCGGTTAAAAAGCCCCGTCATGGAATCGTGCGACATGATATATTCAATTTTCTCGCGTTGACGCTTCTCCTGCGTCACATCCCGAAAGACCATCACAACGCCATAGATCTGCCCGCCCGGATCGCAAATCGGCGATGCGCCGTCGGCTATCGGCGTTTTCTCGCCCTGACGGTTGATTAAGGCTGTGTGGTTGGCAAGTCCGACGATCTCTCCCGTTTCAAGCACCTTTTCGATTGGGGAGCTCACGGGTTCCTCCGTCTCCTCATTGATCAGCCGCAGCACGGTGGTAAACGATTCACCAATCGCATCATCATCCCAACCGGTCATCTCTCGTGCGGTGGGATTGAGCAGCGTAATGTTGCCGTTTACATCCGTGGCAACAACGCCATCTCCAATCGATTGCAGCGTGATATCGAGTAGTTCTTTTTCGCGAACCAGTTCCTGCGTCTTCTTACGTACCTCTTTTCTCAGGCGCTGGTTCCAGAGCGACACCCAAAGGATGATCGCGCCCACAAGCGCAACACCGACGAGCAGATACTCTGCATAATACTGCACATAGATCCAAAGGCTCTCTTTGCCAAACCAACGGTCGTCGATTTGATGCAGATCGTCTGAGGAAATCTGGGAAAATCCACGCTCGATGAGCACAAGCATCTGCACATCGCCTTTTTTCACCGCGCGGTGAAATTGTCCGGAGTAGAGAGACTGGCTCCGGCTGAACGCATCTGCGATGCCTTTTTGATAGAGATAGTACAGCGCAGCAGGCTCGTCCGCAACGAAGACGGTCACATCTCCGCGCTTTGCCGCGTCTACAATCGCCTCGTAGCTTGGATATTCTTCAATCTTTTCTACACCCGCCGCCTGCAAAATCGGAATGCACGCATCCCCCGCCTTGACCGCAACGGAGAATTCCTTGAGTGAGGCCGCATCCGTTATGCCGCCGATCTTGTTGCTGTGAAAAATCGGCACATCAATGGTCACATACGGTGCGGAAAAATCCAGCCACGCGTCGCGCTCCTCGTTTTGAAACGCGGTGTCGATCACGTCATACTTACCCGCTCGCATACCGCCGAGTGCATCCGCCCAATCCATTGCACTCAGCTCTGCCTTTATGCCGGTCTTCTTGCTCCAGAGCTCCCATTGATCGACCAAAATGCCCTGCAGTTTGCCCTCCGCATCGCGAAAGACATAGGGCGGATAATTGTCGTCCAACACAACGGAGATCGTCTGCTGTTGCGCCTGTTGGGGTGCCTTTGGCGCGTTCATCACGCGCAGCAGCACATAGCCCGCAACCGCGAGCAGCGTGACGGAAAGAATGATCAGCAAAAAGAGAGCTGGTTTCTTTTTCAAGCCCGGTTCACCGCCTCTGTTTTTTCGTTCGAACGTATAAGAAACATATAACCGCGCCGGTACGCGGCGCTGTTACACTGTGAGATCATGTATGATCACTTTCATTGTATTCGGTTGGCTATAACGCGTCAATGGGTTCTTTCTATGTCGAGTAAACATCTTTTTCGTTCATACTGCGTGTCAATCAAATCGCAATCAACCGATCCGGGTTGTTTTATCGCAAGCGCACGGCGCATGGTTCTGACGCGCAGTATTACACCGTAAGATTGGGACGTATAGAAGAGAAAAGCCACCCGAAACCGGATGGCTTGATGAACGCGAATGCGGCGCTTGTTTAGCGGTCGAAAAAACGAGAGAGAAACTCCTTGGTCTCCGCTCGCTCGGGCTGACCGAATATCTGCTCAGGAGCACCTTCCTCCCAGATAATGCCATCCTTCATGAAAACGGTTCTGCTCGAAACATCCCGCGCAAACGCCATCTCGTGCGTGACAACCAGCATGGTCAGCCCTTCTTTCACGAGGGTTTTCATGACGTCCAACACCTCGCCCACCATCTGCGGGTCGAGTGCGGACGTCGGCTCGTCAAAGAGCAGCACCTCCGGCTCCATCGCGAGCGCGCGGGCAATTGCCACGCGCTGCTTTTGCCCGCCGGAGATCTGGCGCGGTTTTGCGTGGATATACGGCAGCATGCCGACTTTGTCGAGATACCGCCTGGCGGTCTGCTCCGCGGTGTCGCGATCCTGATGCATCACCTTGCGCAACCCCGCCATACAGTTGTCCAGCACGGTCATGTTGTTGAAGAGGTTGAAACTCTGGAACACCATGCCGACCTTCGCGCGATAGGCAGGCACGTTGTAGCCGCGGCGGGTGATGTCTTCTCCATGGAAGAGAATCTCCCCGGCGGTCGGTGTTTCCAGCAGGTTGATGCAACGCAACAGCGTGCTTTTGCCGGAGCCGGATGCGCCGATGATGCTCGTCACATCTCCCTTTTGCACGGAGAAATCAATGTCCCGCAGCACGACATTCGCGCCAAACGACTTGGAAAGATGCTGTACGGATAAAATCTGCTCGCTCATCGTCAATGCCCTCTTTCTTCCGGCGCGCGCTTGCCGGCTTTATGCGGAAAGCGAACCATGCCGCTCGTATGCGCCAGCGTATCGGTGGTCGCAAGGTCGTAGCTGGCACTGCCGTCCATCCGTTTTTCCAGCCAGCGCAGGAGCACGGAACTCACCAGCGTCATGAACAGATAACCCGCCATCTCGATGGTTGCGGATGGGAAATAGAGAAACGTTGCGCCGACGACCGCCTTGTGCGTGGCGAAAAAGTCGGTGTAGCCGATGATGAACATCACGGACGTATCCTTGAGGTTGATGATGAAGTTGTTGCCTATCTGCGGCATGATACTCCTGAGCGCCTGCGGCAAGATCACGCTCGTCATGGTCTGCCAGTGCGTCATGCCGATTGCTTTTGCGCCCTCCGTCTGCCCCGGATCGACCGAGAGGATGCCGCCGCGCACGGTCTCCGCCATATATGCGCCCGTGTTGACGGAGACGACGACGAACGCCGCGAGCCAAACGCTCTGCCATTGCAGCGCGTTGTTGGTAAAATACGGCAGCCCGTAATAGACGAACACGGCTTGCAGGATCATCGGCGTGCCGCGAAACACCTCAACATAGGCGCGAATCACCCCGCGCAGGAGGCCTAGTAAGCCTTTTTTGAGTGCATTGTCTTTTTTTGCGACGGGTATGGTTTGCAGCACACCGCAAAGAAAGCCGATCAGGCAGCCGACCAGCGTGCAGATGATGGCAAGCGACACCGTCTTCCACATGCCGGTGAGATAGACGCTTGCATAGTTGTTCCAGAGCTTGACAATGTCGCTGCCAAGCTGCGCGAGATTGCTCATGTACGCACGCTCCTAATCAAGTAAAATCACACGGTTCAAACGACAAGGCAAGGCGAACCGCATTGCGCGGCACGCCTTGACCCAGCATTTGATAAACGGTAACCCTTCGACCGTATTCTTAGCCGATGGGCTGTACGGCGATGGCGGATGCCATGACCGTGTTGAAATCGTCCGCCGTCATGCCGAGCAACACCTTGTTGAGTGCGTCTTTGAGCACGGTGTTGCCTTTGCGCACGGAGATGCCGATGTTGACATCGCTGTCCGCAACGGTGAAATCATCCCCGCTGCCGGCGAAATTGAGAATCGTCATGTCGGGATAGGCGGCCAGTGCACCCTGCGCGGTGGGCATATCGGTGCAGATAAAATCGACCGTGCCGGTCTCCAGCGCCATGAGCATCGCGGGCGCGGTCTCGGCGGCGGGCTGCACTTTTGCGTCCTTGATCTGCGGCAGGCAGGTGTCATACCAGATGGTACCGAGCTGGCTTGTGCAGGTGCCGCCAGCGAGATCGGAAATACCCTTTGCAGTGGCAAAGCTGCTGGAGTTCAGCGTGACACAAACGATCGAGGCGTAGAGATACGGTCCCGCGAAATCGACGACTTCCATGCGCTCCGGCGTCATGCTTTGTCCCGCGATGACCGCGTCGATTTGCCCCGTCTGCACGGCAGGAATCAGCGAATCCCAGTCGAGACGGACGACTTCGAGTTCCCAGCCGTTGGCTTCACAGAGTTTTTTTGCCATCATCACATCGTAGCCATTGGCAAATTCGTTGGAATCCTTGATCGGTACCGCGCCGTTTGCGTCGGTCGGCTGCGTCCAGTTATACGGCGCATAGGCACATTCCATCGCGACGGTCAGCACGCCGTCTTCCACGCCGGAGACGGCGGCGGTCTCGGTGGGCTTTGGGGTGCAGGCAACGCTGCTGACGCACAGCATCAGCGCAAACAATAGGGCAATAATCTTCTTCATTTGGTTTGATTTCCTCTCTTACTTTTGTTTGTTTTGGGGGCTTCACAATCTCAGAGTGATGAGGAAATAAAAAACGCGCTTTCCGATTGTTGCGTTCGGTCTGCGCGTCTTGTATAAAAATAATAAAACGCGCTTCCCGAATGAAATGGAAAACGCGCGGTCTTGCATGCTTTGATGCGGCGCGGAATCTGTCCATCCCGCACCTGACCGATGACAGCGCTCCACTTTCGTGACAGTCTGCGACATATTCTCCCGCAGCCCAGCACCCGCTTCCCCGCTTGTACGGAGATTGAGATGCTTCGGCGGCAGCCCCTTTC
>JAEWYO010000004.1 GCA_023395595.1 Bacillota bacterium | reverse complement strand
GACGTGCTTTTTTGTAAGCAAAGGCTCTTAGAGCTTGGGTTCTACGGTGACCATATTACAACGGTGTCGAGGAAGACGTTCGGCGCGGATACGTTGGAGGCTGTGAAGCGGTTTCAGGCGCAAGCCGCACTGACCGTCGACGGAGTGATCGGGAAGGAAACGTGGGCGGCTCTGATTGACGGCACGATTACGGAGACAGAGCCGATCACGAAACCAGCTGTAGCAGATAAGGCGAAAGCGATCTGTGCGCTGGCGCTGACAAGGATTGGCGATCTTTACGTTTGGGGAGCATCCGCTTTAACCGATCTTTCTGACGCTAAGATCAAGGTAATGGACGACGAGTTCGCACGCTCGATCACATTTCGCGAAAGTCAGTATAAGGCAGGCTTTGCCGATCTCATGGCGCATGACTGCTCTGGCTTTCTTTCATGGCTCATGCGCGAGACTGGCATTTGGGACGATCGTAAGAATTGCGATGGACTCTGGGCGCTGTGCGACGTGGTTGCGCGCAATGAACTGATCGCCGGTGATTTCCTGTTCCGAAACAGCACGACGAATGCCAACGATGAAACGCATGTGGGGCTTTATCTGGGCCGTGGCATGGTCATCCACGCAAAAGGGCGTGACGTTGGCGTTGTAGTGGAAGGAATCAATCAAGGCGGCAGCGGTTATTGGCACAAGTGCGGTCGCTGCAAATTGCTAATCAATTAAATGGTTTTACCGTGTTAGCCACATGACAACCGAAATGATGACTCCGATGAAGATAATGATTCCGACGATGATGAGAAAGCATCCGGCCTCGTCGCTGATGGCTGATTTGCCATCATTGGCATAATTGGCATAGGAATGACCAGAATTGCATTTGGGGCATGGTTCTTTGTTGCCATCTGGATCACCATATCCAGGATCGCCATAACTAAGCGAGCCGGAATGATCAACGTATCCTGATCCGCCGCATTCTTCACAGGAAGGCGTATCGTTGGATGACGTGGAGCTATCATTAAGATTCACTGGACTCTCGACCATACAAAACCCTCGCTTTCATGGGCAAAATAAAGACGTAATAAACAAACACATTTCGCATTATAGTTTGATTCTAACACATCGGATCACTCTTTCGAAGGGTAAACCACATTGTGATAAACAGAATAAACAAATAGTACAGGAGGGCGCTTTGAATTACCTAACAGAAATCATCTCTGGCGTATTCGCACTGCTGGTCGTGTGGTTGGAAGTGCGCATGACTCAAGAGCGCAAACAGGCAGAGAAACATGCGGCGATTCGCGCAAAGGAGTCGAAGCTCGCCATGAAAATGCAGGATGCGAGCCTGTCGCTTTCGCTTGCGACCTGTATCGCCGTAGAGCGCGGTGAAACAAACGGCGAGATGAAGACCGCGCGGGAGAAAGCGAAAACCGCGCAAGAAGAATATGAAGATTTTGTCCACGAGCTTGCCTCGGAGCAGGCTACATCTATATAAAAGAAGGAGAAACAAACAATGAAAAAGAAACTGATTCTTGTACTAGTCGCTTTCATGATGCTTACACTGCCCGCCGTCGCGTTGGCGGACGCCGGTGGAACCGCAGACGCAACCGTTGCCGATATCCTGATCGAAAATGCAGTGAACATTGCCGCGGCATTTTTTATTGCGCTGATCGGCGTGTTTGGCGCGTGGTTGACCGCAAAGCTAGGTAAAGCGACGCAGCTTGACACCGTGAACCGCGCGCAGCAGGAGCTGATCAAGCTCGCGCAGATCACGGTAGGTGAGCTGAAGCAGACTGTCGTGGACGGCATGAAAGCTGCGAGTAAAGATGGAAAACTGACTAAAGATGAGATCGCGCAGCTCGGGCAACTGCTCTTTGAAAAGACTACCGCGAAGCTGTCCGCATCTGCGATGGACGTGCTGACTGCCGCGCAGGCCGATATCTCTGCGCTGATCACCGGAACGGCGGAACATTTAATTGGCCAAATGAAGGAGGATTAGTCCATGGAGGAACATGGAGCGGTTCTCCGTTTACCGCGCATGAGAACCTTGACGGAAGCGTACGAGTGCATTAAGGAAGCGGATCCGCAAACCGCGATCTCCGCCAACTATGTGCGCTGCCTGATCGTTTCGGGCGCGGTACCGCGAATGAAGTGCGGCAAGAAATATCTGGTCGACGTTGATTTGCTCATTGAGCACCTGAGAAAAGTTGCTCAGGGTAACGGCTGATATTTCTTCGGTAAACATCAAAAGTAAGACTTGATAGTCGGTTCGACCTGAGCGAAGATACAGACTACGAAACGAAGGGAGGATGAAAAATGGCAACCATATTGGAACGAAACGGTGGCTATATGATCATGGTCAGCGAGGGGTATGGCCTCAATGGACGGCAAAAACGTAAAACCATGACATGGAGGCCTGATCCCGGCATGACGAAACGGCAGATTAAGGAAGCGCTGAACACACAAGCGGTGTTATTCGAACGAAGAGTGCGCACGGGTCAGGTGCTGGATGGGCATGTGACGTTCGCGGAGTTTGTGGAGCGTTGGAAACGCGACTACGCTGAGCCGAATCTAGCACCTAAAACGCTCGTTCGATATGAGGAACTGCTCAAGCGCATCCTCCCTGCGATCGGGTATATCCGGCTGGACAAGCTCCAGCCACATCATCTGATGGCGTTCTACGCCAGTCTGCAGAATACGGAAAATCAAAGCGGGGTGTCGTTCAAGGCGACGCCCCGCTTGCTTTCTATGTTTCAAAAATCTGGAATGACTCGGCAGGCTTTGGCAGACGAAGCAGAGTGCCATGTGAATACGATGTACCGCCTGGTTCGAGGACAGGGTGTTGACATTCGCATTGCGCAGGCTGCCTGCGATATTCTTGGTGTTTCCTTCGAGGAAGGCATCGAATCGACAAAACCCGTGCATCAATTGGCGGGAAAGACAATCAATCACCATCACCGGCTGATCTCTTCGATCCTGAATCAGGCGGTATTCTGGCAAGTAATTCCAGATAATCCTACGCGACGCGTGAAACCGCCGAAGTTCGAGCGCAAAGAAGCGAAATACCTCGATGAAGAGCAGACCGCGACGCTTCTTCGACTGCTGGATAACGAACCGTACCAGAATCAAGTTATGATTCGGTTCTTCCTGCTCAGCGGCGTACGTCGCGGAGAACTTTGCGGCCTTGAATGGAAGGATATCGACTTCAAGAACAACATGATTACGATTTGCCGTACATCGCAATACTTACCTGAAAAAGGGGTTTTTACGAAAGGTACGAAGACGGATTCCTCCGTTCGCTCGATCAAACTACCGGAGCAGGCGTTTGAACTGCTAAAGGAACACCGCAAATGGCAGCGGAAAAAGCGAATCGCGATGGGCGATCGCTGGGTCGACAGCGATCGGATTTTTGCACAGGATGACGGTACACCTGTTCACCCGGATAGCATAACGGGTTGGTTTCACGATTTCATCTCGCGTACCGACTTGCCGCAGATTTCGATCCATTCCTTAAGACATACCAACATTACGCTGTTGCTCGCCGCGGGGATTCCGTTAAAAACGGTGAGCTATAGGGCAGGGCATGCACAGACCTCGACAACAGCAAATATATACTCGCATGCGATCAGGACGGCGGATGAGAAGGCGGCGGAAGTCCTGGAAGGATTTGTTAATTTACAAAGAAAGAAGATAAGTGATTGACGCAGCGGTAAGTACGTAGCTACAATCAAATAAAGCCGTATTCGAGCCTCTGCGGGCTGCCGCCCGCCCATTAAACCGTGATTCCCGTCGCTGCGTAGAACGATTCATTTACTAGCACTGTTTCTGAACTATAAAACGGGGATAGATCATTATCCTGCCGTCGCTGGCCTAAAGATTAACCGTTGTTTTTGTTTTCTCTCGTCGACACGTTTTTTTAATCTGGCATAGCTAATTCAGTACGCTCAGGATATGCAAATCACGCGGGTGTTTTGCTTAAAACGATTTATAAAAGGAGGCGTTACTGATGGAACGGGACGAACGGGCAGAGGGGTCTTCCGAGCGTGAGGATGAACTCGAATTTTCGGATATCCAGGTCAGCTGGGAGGGAACGTTCGATTGGGATAAGGAATATTCGAACGAATATTTCAACAGCCTATATATCGACGTGTATGATTCGGATGGACAGCCATACATGGATTATTACGAGTATGTAGACGCCTGCATCAATAACAGCGAGGTCGACCGAGTACGCAAGGAGTATTTTCGACGCAAAGTGGAAAAGGAACAGGCACGGTCAAATGAGTGACTTAGCCAACGAAAGCTGGCCCAGCAATAATGCCATAAAACAGAAGACCCACTAAAACAGAACTGCAAGAAGACGTCAAGATAGAACTCTACGCCAAGGAGGATAGTTTCTATGGATACTTCCTCATATCAAGAGCTGCTTGTTCGATACGGCATTTCTCTTGAAGAAGCACAACAAATTATTGAGCGTATTCTTGCCTTTGAAAAGTGGCTCGAACGTCGTGACAGTTCGCTTGATGGCGTTTCAATGAAAGAGGTGCGAGCATACATCAAACGACTGATTCGTCAAGGTAAAGATACGTTTGATGATCTTATGAGCCTTCTTTGCTATTATCAGGAGTCAAATCGTGTTGATTTGGAGATCTATCTAAGCAGTATAGTGAACGGTGCGGCGGAGATCGACAATATCCTTTCTCGCGTAGCCGAAATTGCTGGCGAAGAGACTGTCCGCGCTATTGAGCGGGAGGTTCCCCAGCCGCCATTAGGTACGGATCCGGCACGTCTGCCCGCGTATACCGCTCGCTTGATTCGTCGTATGATGACACTTCTTTCGGAGAGCGATGTTCGCCGAGCCCTCGATGGTTTTCGCGAAGGACTCGTTCCCCTTCGGTTTGAGGGTGATCGGAAGCTCTATAGGTGCTGCGAGTCGCTGGACGAGTTTTTGCATGCCAGCGCGCAGAGCGAGATACAAAAGCTTCGAGAGCATCAGCACTCCAACTCGAAATGGAGGGATATATTTTTACCTGAAGAGTTTATCAATCGCGTTGCTCTATTTGAGGAGATGCTTTCTGCTGTTCGGAGAGACGATATACTCTACACCACACTGCCACCATATTTGCCTTCGTATTATCTTCATGCAGACAGTCTTGAGAAAAGACGTTACTACGCTTGCAGTGACCCCTATGTACGCGCATCGTTTTTAACCGGAAAACCAACGATTTCTATAGTTTGGTGCGAGCGCTGCGTCAGCCGATGCCGGCGACATTACGAGTATGTACTGGGCAGACCCCTCAAAGCGGAAATTGTTGAATGTGCGCTTCTCGGAGACACATCCTGCCGCATCGCTATGCGCCTAGGACCAGAATAATTCCTTAACACCCGATCTGCGAATCATCTTACAACCAATCATTACATTTACTCAAGTGATCAAAGTAAAAGCTCCCAGAGCGAGCAGATTGATTTGATACATTTACTAAATACTTACCATGTTTGCCGCCCCGCAGCGCGGACGCTAATAGCACTAGTAGCCTCACCTGGGACGGTTCGTTCTGTGGCATGGACGAATATGACGTTTTCCTCGCTTAGAAGTAAAAAACGATGAGGAGATGTAGGTATTTTTGGGAGGAAAGAGTATGAAGCGGTTTTGCATGTTCGGATTGCTCGACTGGAACGGTTGCACATGCCGCGGCAAGACAAGGGACGAAGAACACGACTGGGATGGCTGCAAATGCCGTCATTGCGGAAAAACGCGGGATGAGGAACACGACTGGGATGGCTGCAAATGCCGTCGCTGTGGAAAAACGAGAGATGAGGAACACGATGGGGATGGCTGCCAATGTCGTCGCTGTAAAAACAAGCGGGAAATGGTAGAATTAGCTTAAGTATTTTTGTGGGATGTAAAAGTGAAATAAAATCGAGGAATAAAATCGTGGAGGAATTCGAAATGGATTGTGCTATTTGTGGCGATGAAGGTGCGCATGGATGTAAGGTGTACTGCGAGGCCAACGCTCAGACGAAGCGGGGAGCGAATAAGCCTGATAATGATTACCTAACGGGAAAGATTCAAGTGCTTTCCCTTAGGAACGGTAATGATATTTTTTTGGAATATGATGTTCCGGTGTGCCGTAAATGCACTTATTTGCCACAGCTCCGATTTAATGGTATAGCAGCGCTTATATCGGGCATTCTAGGTGGTGCGTTATTATCTGCACTTAGCTCGAAAATGTGGGGGTGTTTTTGCTAAATTAGAAATGCAGCAAAACGGCATCAAAAAGTCAGCACCCGAGCAGCAATAGAAAGAGCCATTGTTGACACCGAATAAACCCGTTACCCTTAAGATTGTGAAAGTCAAGGGGGTAACAGAAAGGTGATAACAATGGCTCAGAAACAGTATATCAAGCATCTGTATGAAGTTGAAGGGAAATCGTTGCGAGAAATAGCCAGAACCATGCATTTGAGTTTCCGGACGGTACAACGGTACGCACTACAGGAGGATTGGAATTTACCGGAGGAAATCCCACTGCTGGATCCAAGAAAGTATTCCGTAGTACGACCGCATGTTCAAACGATAGACGGCTGGCTCGCAGAGGATCAGAAGGCGCCCAGGAAGCAACGACACACAGCAAAACGGATCTACGACCGGCTGGTTGCTGAAGAAGGATTTATCGGAAGCGACTCCAGCGTGCGGCGTTATATCAATAGAAAGCGGCTGTCGTTGCAGCAGTCTCAAGAAGGATATCTACCGATCGCGCATGTATGCGGAAATGCCCAATGTGACTTTGGAGAATTCTACAAAGACGGTACAGATGGCAGACGAACAAAAGCATATGCGCTGACGCTGTCATTTCCTCAGTCGAATCACGCTCTGACACAGACATTCCCTTCCCAGAATCAGGAATGTTTATTGGAAGGCATGAAGCGAATTTTCGAGTACATCGGTGGCGTTCCGGTACGAATCCGTTTTGACAACATGACGACGGCCGTTGCGCAAATGGGGGAAGGAACAGAGCGCACGCTGTCCGAGGGGTTTGCACGGTTCATGCTGCACTACCGGTTTCAAGCGGACTTCTGCAACCCTGCTTCGGGTCATGAAAAAGGGAACGTAGAAAACAAAGTCGGGTACAGTCGGCGTAATTTTTTTGTACCTATCCCAGTTTTCGATAATTTTGAAAGCTACAACGAGCAACTTTGGTCGGTGTGCGAGGCGGATGCCGAACGGCCGCATTACAAGCAAGAGGATACGATTGCAGAATTATTTCGAAAGGATCGGGAGAAGCTTCTGTTGTTGCCGGAGCATCCCTACAGGGTGTTCCGTTATGAAACCCTAACGGTGAACAAGTACGGCTTTGTTACGATCGATACCAACCATTACGGACTCTCTCCGCAGTTAGCTGGTCAGAAAGCGCAGGCGAAGATTTTCTCGGATAAAATCGAGCTATACTACGAACGATCTTTGCTCAAAACGTACCAGCGTAGTTATGAATCCAAGGCGGAGCTGACGGATTGGACACAGTATCTGGGAACTCTCTGCAAAAAGCCGGGCGCTGTAGAGCACACACGATTTTTCGGACAATTACCCAAGCTTTGGCAGAATCACTTATTAGAAACCAAGGGTATCGAACGAAAAAGTGCGTTGATGCTGCTCTCGGAAATCGTCAGCGATGGCAATGCGCTGTTGTCCGACGATGCAATCCAATTTGCATATGAAAACGGGAGACACGACACAGATAGCATTCGACAATGTTACTACAACATTGCACGCAAAGAAAAACATCCCATACCGCTGCTGCTTTCTGTGAATGCGCCCGTGTTAAACTACCACCCGGATCTTTCGGTATATGATCATTTGACGGGAGGTAGCGGTCATGAATGAAAGCATTGAACAGCAGATGCGTACACTGAAACTTGGCGGCTTAGCGAAAGCATGGCAAACAGTCACCTTTGAAGATCCCGAACAATATATACGCGAGCTTATTGCGCTCGAATTGCGAGAGCGGGAAGCCAATCGAATCAACCGCATGGTGAAGACCGCCGGCTTTCGTGTGATAAAAACGCTGGATGAGTTTATTTGGAACAAGGCGATAGAATTACCAAACGGGTTGTCTCAGACGGATATGACGTCGCTGTCCTTTGTTGATCGCAAAGAAAATCTGATTTTCATGGGGGCTGTCGGAACAGGTAAAACACACCTAGCTACCGCGCTTGCCATGCAAGCTTGTGAGGATGGAAAACAAGTCCGCTTTTATTCCGCCGCATCCCTTGCGAATCTACTCTTAGAAAAGAATCAGCGAGGGTTGTTAAACACCTTCATGAACACTCTGAAGCGGGTGGAACTGATCGTCGTTGACGAAATCGGCTTTGTACCACTACACAAAGACGCTGCCGAATTATTATTTCAGGTGATTTCAGATTGCTACGAGCGACGAAGCCTGGTTATTACAACGAATCTCGAATTTTCCGGTTGGAACACGGTCTTTGGTGACAATCGCTTAACTGCGGCATTGGTGGATCGACTTATTCACCATTCGCACATCCTTATCTTTTCGGGTGATAGTTATCGGTTGACGCAATCGATCAATCGTCAGCGTGAAGCTGCACTCTAATAGGCATTGTGCATGCAGCATTTTTGCACCAAAGTGTCTGCGCGCGCGCATCTACCCCCGCGGGGGTAGATGACCTCCATTGAAAGTGACTCTCGTGTCAACAAGGT
Source organism: Bacillota bacterium (assembly GCA_023395595.1). GTDB lineage: Bacteria > Bacillota > Clostridia > Christensenellales > CAG-138 > UBA7703. The sequence continues at coordinate 70,960 of JAEWYO010000004.1, read as the reverse complement.
GCTGACTTTCTTGATGCACATTCGCTAACCTTTTTGATTGACAAACACAGTGGGGGATCCTACTGCTTGCTTTTTGCGCAGGAAACATCATCTATGGATGCGTAAATCTAATCGGATATATACGGGATATAAAGAATGAAACCTTCGCAGCGAATGAATTGTGCGAATATCTTAACAAGGGGGTGCCTCGGGAAGAAAGGACCGCAATTTACTCACTTAGTAGTTTGCAGTCTCAAATGGGCAAGCTAGGTAACTTAAAGTCTTCGGAACTTTCGGTATACGAACTTGCAAGGTTAAAAGCGACCTCTTCTGCAGAAACGACATTCTCCGCTAATCATGCCATGCCTGTCTGTTGGGTGTTTTCCTGCTATGACCGTGAGCGGGCTCAGGGGATTGCAATACTGAGGCCAGACTTTTTTAAAGAAAATCATATAATCAAGCGCGTTCGGGAACATCTACATATCCCCGAAATAATCAGTGTAAAGTATGTTGACGCAGGTGCTTGGGACGCACCTGCCATTCACACTTTGCAGGACAGCTTTGACTGCAATATGGATGAAATAGATGAAAAAGTAAATGCCTACCTTGTGCGCGAAGGATATAGAGTAGAACAGCCACGAGACGCCATGAAAACAACGATTCCTTATCCAACGGCCGGAGTATTGTTGATTGTTGTAAATATTCTACCATGAATGCCAGATTGATTTTATACATTTACTACACACTTGCCATGCTTGACGACCCGCAGCGCGGATGCTAACGGTACTAGTAGCCTCACTTTGGGCGGTACGTTCTACGGTATGGACGAATATGACGTTTTCCTCGCTTAGAAGTAAAAAACGATGAGGAGATGTAGGTATTTTTGGGAGGAAAGAGTATGAAGCGGTTTTGCATGTTCGGATTGCACGACTGGAACGGTTGCACATGCCGACGCTGCGGCAAGACAAGGGACGAAGAACACGACTGGGATGGCTGCAAATGCCGCCATTGCGGAAAAACGCGGGATGAGGAACACGACTGGGATGGCTGCCAATGTCGTCGCTGTAAAAACAAGCGGGACAAGGAGCATGATTGGAACGGGTGCAAATGCCGCAGGTGTGGAGAAATGCGGGATGAGGGACACGACTGGGAAGGCTGCACATGCCGTCGCTGCGGAAAAACGAGAGATGAGGGTCATGACTGGGAGCGTGTGTCGGAGGGCGTATTGTGTGGCTGCGACACGTGTCCGGACAGAGCGGGCCCTGGCGACTGGGGCATGTGCATGCCGGAGACAGGAGGGGGGTGTATGAGTCAGGGGCACAGCTATTATGACGAAGTGAATCGCTGCAAGCGTTGTGGAACAATTCGAGATGACCCGTGAGTGGTACCCTAGAGCAAATGAAAACCGGTGGGAGTGTGTAAAATTTCTGACAGCATGGTAAGAGAAAATATGAATCAGGACAGAAGAATCATGCTAAGGCATCGAGTATGTTGATGTCAACGATGACTGTGATCCTACGTGAAAAATGGCTAACCATCAAAGCCACAACGAGGTTATTCGTATGGTGCGTAAGAAAATCTATTGCGTCTTGGGCACTGTTACTCTCCTTATTATCGGAGCTTTAGTAGGGCTGATTATTGAAGCGATTATAGGCGGAAACTATATGACCGAGTTTGAATTTGGTTGCGTGCGTGGTTATGAAGCCACTGGCAGAATTGGAGCCTTTATTGGCGTTGCAGTCGGTGCTCTACTCAGTATTTTTTTGTGCAAGAGACTTGCTAAAGATTCGTCAAAGGTGAGTAGTATGACACACATTACGAAGCGCAAGTGTTGACGCAACGTTGGATCCAATACTACAAGCAAGTCAGTTCGCATTCGAGCCTCGGTGGGCGATCGCCCGCCCCTTAAACCGTGGTCGCGGTTACTGCTTAGAACCCAGATTTACTAATGATGTTTCTGGCCTAAAATTCGGGGGCAGATTACCGCTCTGTCCTAAGGAAATGAAGGGGGTATTGTAATGGGGGTTCCATGTAGAGTATTCGGTCACAAGTGGAATGGATGTAAATGTATACGTTGCGGGGAAAGGCGCAACGAACAGCATGATTGGAACGGATGCATATGCGAACGTTGTGGGGCAACCCGAGACGAACAGCACGATTGGGATGGATGCAGATGCAAACGTTGTTGGAAAATCCGGGACGAACAGCACGATTGGAACGGCTGTAAATGTACGCGGTGTGGTAGAGAGAGACATGAATGGGTTGGGTGTACCTGTTCGCTATGTGGGAAGACTGAACACCAGTGGCTTTATGTATCGAAATACAACGGTGAAATATTGAGAGCAACAGACCCATACTTCGGTGAGAGATTGAGAGCAACAGCCCCATGCCAGCGCTGCGGATACTTCGATAGCGAATATGCAAGACAGAGCGGTTGGGATTAAATCATCTCAGTGAATGTGCTACGCCCCGGGAGCGATACTAATGTCCTCGAACTTTTCGGGGATTCCACGTAAAGAAGCTTTTACTTTGGGAGAAAGTGCACGGAATATAGACTGCCGTAACGTTTCAAACTTATAATGTTATCGATTAAAAATTGCTCGCGGCGGAAAAACCGCTCAGGGCAGTAAGTTTCGCGCAGGGCATACACAGACCACATTTACCTCGAATATTTACTCACACGCGATCCGAACGGCGGATGAGAAAGCGGCGGGAGTGGAGAGTCTATTTACCTACTAGATGCAAGAAATGTGGATATCATCTGTGAACGCCCGGCATGCATATTAGGAAAGGAGGCAATTTGATTTATGGCTAGATACTACTATAAAACGACACAAAGCATATCGAAAACGGTATCCTTTCGACATGAGTATGTTTGCGAGAAGTGTGGAGATACAGTCAGCGGAATTCAAAATGAATTACTATCAAGCCATGAATACAAATCGGCGGGAAATGTGGATGGTCTGCAATTGACGGAAGACGAAGGAAGCCGGATGAAACTTGATGTAGAGATACAGGCAGCAAATTATCGCAACAAGATTGCGTCAAAAATTAAGAAAAATGATTATTCTTTCTTTGAAGGACATCAAGTGGAGTGCCCGAACTGCAAAAGAATCCAAAGTTGGAGCGTTAGCAAAAAATTAGCCATCAAGTACTTTATTTATTCGTTTCTAGTCGCTTTAGCAGCGGTACTTCTAATTTTGCTTCTTCTCGGTGACACAAAAAACGAGGCTATGGACTGGATTGTTTCGTCTGGGACACTGCTTCTGGGTGGTTTTTGGGTTGTAGCGTTTATTAGTATAGGCCGTCAACAGTTGCGAGCCGCTGCGGAAAGTAAAAACGGAAACGGTATATTCCCTCAGGTTACAATTTTAGATTAAGGAGCTACATTTTGGATTGTCAACAGTAAGTCGGACAGATTTTATAAGGTACTGGATCTCTTAAACTCTGCTGGTGAAAACTACAAAGGCGGATACTGTTGAACCAAAGAACATAATTTTGCGAAAGATGATATCAACTAGTATTAAAGGACAGACCGAGCGGAACGAAAAAATATAGCTGAAACAGGCTGGAACCAATGGAGGAACAGGTACAATGACAAAGAAAAAGTTTCCCTGGCGAGTATTTCTCGTGATTGCGGGATTGCTCCCGATTGAATATCTCATATTCAAGTCTTTTTACAAAGAGTACGATATTACGCTCGGATTTGACATGCTGGCCTCGGTGGTCGTGATTCTGTTTTTGTTGTTCGCGTTCGACTGTATCGTTGCCGGATGCGCGTTGATTCCCAATACCGCGAAACGTTACAAGCTCAAGCGCGTGCTGGCAATCTCCATCAGCTCGGTTGCGCTCACGACCGGCGCGACGATCCTCATGTGCAATTACGTTCCGCCGGAGGGCTCGGTGCTTGAAACGCCCACCTATGCACAGATAGACAGTCTGACCATGCAGGAAATGGAAAACGGTGTTGCCCTCGGCGGGGAAGTATCTCTAACGTATCGAATTGAGAGCTTGAGGCAAGAGTATCCAGAGCGTACCTATTTTGGCACCAAGTATTTTGAAAAGACAAAATCCAACCGATCGGTCGAGGGACAAGAGAAAAGCTTTCTCTACCGGTTTCGGTTGAAAGACGGTACGGAGCGCGACTTCTCCATTTTTAGCGATGACAAATTTGACTACGTCGAAGAATCGGGTATTGGCCTTTGGCGTTATCAGCGGGGGGATCACGTAGCGTCGAATTATACATATTCGCAGAGCACCTATCAGCAGGAGACCTACAATCAAGCGTTCGGCCAGCATGTGACCGACCGGGAATTCACGATTCTGCCCAGATACAACGGTGCCGGAAAAGTGATCATTTTAAATATAGAAACCGACAAGCCCAATGAGTGGAGCACCTTTCGAATTCCAGAGGAGCTTGCTGCGGCGCGCGCGGAGGATGTTCGCTATCTATTGATTGTGGATGTGGTACAGCTCAAGACCGGCTATTGGATCAGCGTTGAAACGGGAGAGACGGTTGGCGACGCATACGACACATTCTATTCTTCGTCCATCTATGATCTTGAAACGGGAGAAACAACCGTTTTTGCGGATAGTACAAGCAACTCATCCGGCATGTGGGATCAGATCGGCGCGTTCTTAGAGAAACTACAATAGAAAGCGTTTTCAACCATTCGAGCAAAATGAATCTTGTTTTACCCATCCCATAAGGCGTATTAAGCGGCATCGCCGCAAAAAATATAGAAAGGAAACAAATTCACATAACTGACGATTCTGTCAGTTATAGTTTTTTTATGTAATGACAAACTCAAACGCCAGAAACTTTTGGCAATCTATGATGGTCAGCAGGCACTCAACATCCCAACAAACATCAAACAAACAACAACTAGTAGGTTTTGAGACAATTCTGTGCATAAGAATGATTCTCAAGATATGAAAAAACCGCCCGAATTGGGCGGTTTTTAATTGGTTGCGGGGGATGGACTTGAACCAACGACCTCCGGGTTATGAGCCCGACGAGCTACCAACTGCTCTACCCCGCGACATTCGTCTTTCGACGTGCAAAAAGTAATATATCACACACGAAGGGGGAAGTCAACCCCAATTCTGTATTTATTGGAAATGCGTTTGTTTTTTGCATGGATGCACGTTTTCGCACAACCGCGGATCAAATCTGCGCTAAACGCGATTCGCGATTTAAGTATTGCGAAAAATGGCTCGGTCTGCAATAATATAAGAAGCATTTCTCTGTATTCCAGCGCGCGGGGTTTACTCCACTTCTTATTCACCGCGACGCAAACAAAAGGAGGGATACCCATCCGCATGGCTTGCGGTGCAGCAGTGTGGAGACCTGCTGTAATGCGACCGTCTATTTTTTTCGGACGGTTGCGAGTCGGGCGATGAGCGAATGCTGCGCCTGATGAAGCCGAAACACTATGGCAAACGTAACACTCAAGAACATCAAAAAGGTCTACGACAAAAACGTGGTCGCGGTTCAGGAGTTTTCTCTTGAAATCGCGGACAAAGAGTTTATCGTACTCGTCGGACCCTCGGGTTGCGGCAAGTCGACAACTCTGCGCATGATCGCCGGCTTGGAAGAGATCACCGAGGGTGAACTCTACATCGGCGACCGCCTCGTCAACGATGTTGCGCCGAAAGACCGCGACATCGCGATGGTCTTCCAGAACTACGCGCTGTATCCGCACATGACCGTGTATGAAAACATGGCGTTCGGACTCAAGCTGCGCAAGGTTCCCAAGGCGGAGATCGACGAGAAGGTGAAGGAAGCGGCGGAGATCCTCGGCATCACCGAGTATCTGCAAAGAAAGCCCAAGGCGCTCTCCGGCGGCCAGCGCCAGCGTGTCGCCATCGGCCGCGCCATCGTCCGCCATCCGCAGGTCTTCCTCATGGACGAACCGCTGAGCAACCTTGACGCAAAACTGCGTAACCAGATGCGCGCCGAGCTCATCAAGCTGCGCCAGAACGTCAACACCACGTTTGTTTACGTTACCCATGACCAGACCGAAGCCATGACGCTGGGCGATCGTATCGTTATCATGAAAGACGGCTACATCCAGCAGATCGGTACCCCGCAGCAGGTGTTCAACCACCCGGCAAACCTCTTCGTCGCGGGCTTCATCGGTTCCCCGCAGATGAACTTCTTCGATGCGGAACTCTCCGTCGAAAGCGGCAGATACGTCGTTCGCATGGATGGCGCGATCATCGACATGCCGGAAGAAATGCAGAAGACGCTCAAAGCAAAGAACGAGCAGCCCAAGAAGGTCGTTCTCGGCATCCGCCCCGAGCACATCGTGCTCACGGACGCAAAGCACAAGGGCGCTGTCTCCGCGAAGGTGGATGTTTCCGAAATGATGGGCAGCGAGCTGTATGTCCACGTGACCGCTGTTGGCAAGGATTGCGTCATGCGCATTGCCACCATCGACCTGCCCGTGGAAAATCGTCTGGGCTATAAGTATGGCGATCAGCTGTATTTCACGTTCGATGGCGCGCTTGCGCACCTGTTCGATCCGGAAACCAGCCAGAACCTGCTGTAATCACAATCTACGCATCCAAAGCGCTTCCGCACCACGCGGGAGCGCTTTTTTACGCGAAAAATCACAATCTCCGGCGACTGTTGCCTCTATCCAAAGGCGTTATCCTTTGCTAGAATAATGAATGAGTGAACCACCGTGCAACGGCGTGTTCGGAAAGGGAGACATCAACGATGCAACTTGACGCACGAGGCAAGGCATGCCCGATGCCTGTGATATTGGCGAAAAAAGAGATCGACGGAGGTTGTCAGGACTTGACAGTATTGGTCGACAACAAAACCGCTGTGGAGAACCTCACGCGGCTTGGCAATTCTGCGGGGATGAGCGTTGCAAGCGGCGAGAATGCGGACGGGATGTTTGTCCGGCTGACGGGTGCGGGCAAGATCGTGGAAAACCCGGTCATCGCATGCCCGACGACGGGAAACGGATATGCCGTTTTTATCGGCAAGGATGTCGTCGGCGCGGGAGATCATGAGCTGGGCTACAATCTCATGAAGATGGCGCTCTATACCCTCGCGCAGGGAGACAGTGTACCTGCGCATGTGCTCTTCATGAACGACGGCGTGAAGCTTCCGGCAGGTGAGGAGCAGCAGGTGATCGACAGCCTGATGATGCTGGCTGAAAAAGGCGCTATCATTTTGGTGTGCGGCACATGCCTGAATTTTTACGGCATCGCGGATCGGCTTAAGGTTGGTACCGTGAGCAATATGTATGACATTCTCGGTGCCATGCAGCGCGCAGACAAGGTCATCACCCTCTGATATGGAAGGGTACTGGCTCTTCGCGTTCGATTCTCCGCACGCGGCTATTGCGGCACAACGGCTTCTCTTGGGCTGCGGTGCGGTGGTAATGCCGACGCTCAGGAGTATCACCGCAAGCTGCGGTATGTCTTTGCGCCTGCGGGATGCGGCCGTTGAGGAAGCAAAGGCGATCCTCCGTGCATCCAGCATCGACCCTGCGCTCTATCGTCTCTATCGTGTGGAGCCGTTGGGAAAAGAGACAAAGTGCACGCTTATAGAGTTCTAAGAAAGACATGACACCCGTTGGGAAATCCCGCGGGTGTTTTTGCATGATCATGCGATTGGTTTCAAGGGTGAGAATCGAGGGAGACTGACACATTCGCTGTAGCTAGAGGCTTTTTGAATAACTGGAGTAAATTGATCTTCAATTGCCGGACGGATTGATAGAGTCAGGATAGGATATTTGGTACACCTTCCAATCATCGGCAGTACCAAGCAGCGTGAATCGATATCCGTTGAGCGCGGAGTAGTCTTTCTGAGAGAGTAAGTAGTGAACGTTATATTTCGCCAGATCGTTGATGCAAAAATCGATTGCGACATAATCCGGCGCACCCAACTCGAAATGCGTTGGCTCGGTGGAAAGACTCAGCGACAGGTGGCAGAACCGATTGTATATGTCTTTGTATTGCCCGGTTGGATCGACAGCCTCCCATTTCTCAGGGCTTGGATACACCTGTGTCGAATCCAGACAGGTTTTTCCGGCGAGTAACGGAAGGTTTGTGTAAGGTGTGCTGCCCTCGACCAGATAGACATCATCGCTGGTATTTTGGATTGCCGTCAGTGTTTTAACCAGTGTTGTTTCGGTTGCGCACTGGATCCCCTGCTGGATTGGATTGATGAATGCGCCTGCTGCGAACATCAGGCAGGACAGCGAAAAGACCAGAACCTTCTTGCTCGCGGCGCGATCATATTGCTGGCGATAGAGTAAATAAAACAATACAACGTATAGAATGGAAAACCCAACCCAAATTGGGTTCGGAACGGAATAAAACCGGAGCATGCAAGCAATACTGAAAGCAGTGCTGCCCAGTGCGCAGAAAATCGCGAGCCAGACGGGCATCGCCTTTGCGCGGGATAATCCGCGAAAAAGCAGTAGAATATCCGCCAATCCCAGCGCGATGCTCATGCGGTTACACACAAAGAGAAACGTTGCTTTGGCGACGATCGCCGGAACACCGACAATCAAAAAATATAGACTAAACAGCTCTACAGAGATCAATGCAATGCTGAAGGCATCTATCTTTTTCGTTGTGATGGCATTATAACCAGCCAAGATCAAGCCTGCGGGCGCGAAGGTTAAAAAGTTGGATAACTCACAGGAGTTGGAAAATGGTGCTTGAATAAATGGTAAGAGCAGGGCGTATAAACCGGTGAAGTAGTTTTCTTTTTGGAAAAGGTATCCGCCAGTTTCGAGACGATTTCCCGGATAAGCGCTGTTTTGAACAAAGTTGAGCGTTCTGGCGTCCGACAAAACGATGAACGCTAGATAGACTGCTACCAGAATAGCTGGAAGCAGAAGCGTAGGAATGTCTGCTTTCGCGAGTCGGTTGCGATTGCGGATCAATAGGGCGATTGCAATTGCCAAAACGACATAGAAGGCCGCAATCAGCCACGAAACATAGGCGATCATGACATAGCAGCCGATACAGTATGCAAGCAGAATCGCAATCCCAATACGTTTTTTTCGGGTGCTGCTGTTGAGATAGAGATCCAAACATAACAGCATTCCTTGACCAAAGATCAATACTTCTGCGATGCTTTGGCTGCTCCACCATTGTACATATGGCGAGAACGTGATCATCATTGCGGCTGCAAAGCTCAACCATGGCTTCTTTTCGGTATAGCGCATCGCGAATTCAAACGAGACAAGAAACAACAGCAGAAAGCGCAACGTCCACAGTACGCTAAAGCCCCGGTCAGTTCCAAGCAGCAGAAATCCCCAATAAAACGGTTTGAACAGGAGCGCCAGATTCAGCGCAGGAATACCACCGACGCTGATCCAAAGCGTGCTGATATTACCTCCCGCAATGGCAGAATTGATTGCTGGCCAGCCAGACAATCCTTGTGAAATAGTAAATACCGACCACGTGGACCATTCGTCGCTGCGGATTTCTCGTGCACGACCCCAGAGTGGGCCGTACTGCTCCGCGCCGCTTAACAGCGTGCTCCAGCGGGAGAGGCTCGTGCCGTTGAGCCGCAAAAGGATGCTCACACAAAAAATACCAACCGCGATCCAATATCGATTACGATAGCAAAACCGCAGGAGTTTGGAATGACCCAGAAACAAAGACAGCGCGATGCACAAGAGAACAATGAAAACGACGATTGGCAGAATCAGATGCTGCAATTGGAGTATAGCAAGTCGATCTGATATGGAAGAGCCAAACCCGATTTGCGAGGCAAAACGAGCCAACGCTTGACCAAGGGAGGTTGGTTCTTTTGCGTTACTTTGATAGAGCGAGAGAAAGGTACAAAGCGATACCAAGCCGGAAAACAAGACGGCACAAAAGCTTGCACCAACCCATTCCCGTTTTGTTGGTTTGCGATTTGTGAGCGCAGGCTGAACTTCCATAGGATACTTTCCTCGATTGTCTTGGCAAGACACGCTTGCCGTTTTGCGTTCAGATGCCGTTCAAGGCGGTTCATGCGCGTTCCGAGCTGGAATGATATGGATATGAATGCGAAGCGAAAGGAATTCAATGGTTCATCCGAACCTGCTACAAGGCAATCCTTGTCGGATGTAGCCCGAGGTTACTTTCATATTGGGATGAACTGCTACTCATTCTAGTATTGTAATACAAGAAACGTCAATATGAAGATTTTGACACGGACAAACCCTCTTGGCGCATGAATGACACGATGATGCGATAGGCGGTATATTCTCCTTTTGAGATACAATATTCTCTGCTGAAGTTACCTCCGAAAAAAGTAGTAAATATTTTTGAGAGATACCTTGACAGGTGAGGTATCTAGCGTTAAGATATACCTGCAAACGGAAAGGAGGTGCGCCATGTCCGTTGCATCGGAACTCATCCGTGGGAACACGGAAACGATCATCCTGGCGCAGTTGATGAAAGGTGATGGCTATGGTTACATGGTCAACAAAGCGATTTTAAACCTGACGGGGGGAAGGTTTGAGCTCAAGGAAGCAACGCTGTATACGGCGTTCCGGCGGCTTGAAGACGCGGGCTGTATCGTCTCATACTGGGGGGACGAGACGACAGGCGCGCGGCGCAGATATTACTCCATAACCGATCTGGGAAAAGAATCGTATCGGCTGCGGAAAAAGGAATGGGAGACTGCGGAAGCAGTGATTGACAAGTTATTGGCTGTAGGCGAAGAAGGGGGATCCAAATGAACGAGAAACTAAGACGCTACATCGACGACCTTTTTGCAAACGCGCCCTCAACGGTGCGCGCGGTTGAACTCAAAGAAGAACTATTCCAGAACCTGACGGATAAGTACAACGACCTCATCGCGCAGGGAAAGAGCGAAGAGTCCGCGTACAACATCGCAATTGCAAGCATTGGCGATGTGGACAGCCTGATCACCGGCCTGGCCGGAGAGAAGCATCCCGAGACGATCAAGAGCAAGCAGCGTTCGGGTATTTTGGTGGCGATCGCGATTGCGCTTTACATCCTGAGTCCTGTGCCGGTTATCTGGCTGCAGGATGAAGCCGGCATTGTCGTGCTCTTCCTCTTTGTTGCAATTGCAACAGCTCTTCTGATCTACAACGGCGTCACCCGCGAAAAATATGTCAAAACGGACGACACCATGGTGGAAGAGTTCAAGGAATGGAAGCAAAATGGCAAGCAGAAGAGCAAGGCAATCGATGCAATCGTCGGTTCCTTCTGGCTCATCGCGGTTTGCGTTTACATCGTCGTAAGTTTTTTAACAGGCGCGTGGCACATCACATGGATCATCTTCTTAATCGCGGCGGCCGTCGCCTCCATGATCAGAGGGCTATTCATGCTCAAGCAGTAACGGGGGATAAGGAAACACTATGAAAGCAGCAGGTATTATTCGAATCATTGTCGGCCTCGTGATCGCGGTGCTGCTCACCGCAATCCTGGTCGTACTCTTAACCGGCAACAATCTCTTTGCCCGCGTCGGGCTGGACAACGGCTGGGTGGATCGTTTCGTTGACGGAACGAGCTATTCCTCCGGCGGAACCAATGTGGACAAAGACGCAATCGTCGTCTCGGAAGAGGCACGCGTTTCTGCCGCAAACATCCAGAAGATCAAGATTGACTGGGTTGCGGGCAATGTGACGCTTCGCGTTGGCAGCGGGGATGAAATCGTCTTCTCCGAAACGTCCTATCGCACCCTGACCGATCGTCAGAAGATGCGCTATACGGTTTCCGATAGCGGCGTGCTGCAGATTCACTATTGTGAAAACCTCAACAACATCTTCAATTGGTTTAGTGTGGATGCAAACATGCCCGCAAAGAACCTGACCGTGGAAGTGCCTGCTTCGCTGATTGGCCAACTGGCGGAAGTGAACGTGGACAGCGTCTCCGCCAACATCGACCTCTCCGGCGTGTATGGCACAAAGACGGAGCTCTCCACTGTCTCCGGCGAAGTGCATTGCACCGATATCTCCACCGATGAGCTGGATGTTTCCACCACGAGCGGTACGATTGTCTGCGAAAACTGCGTGTCAAGAAAGCTCGACATCGAGAATGTTTCCGGCAGCATCCGCGCGGAAGGTGAATATGCCGACATCGACGCGGAGACCGTTTCCGGCAGCATCACGTTGGGTCTGGCCATCGTGCCGGATAAGATCGATGTGGATGGCGTGAGCGGCAGCATCAACGTCTCTTTGCCAGAGAGCGCGAGCTTCACCGCCCGTCTCGATACCGTCAGCGGTGCGCTGAACTGCGCCTTCCCGGGCACGCTTGGCAACGACATGGTTGTGGTTGGAGACGGCAAGGCAAGCTTCCGCTTCAGCACGGTCAGCGGCAGCCTGAACATCGAGAAAAACTAAGCGAGAATCAATCAAACGTTTGCGCGCCGGCAGGAGACTGCCGGCGCAGTTTTTTTGTGTCAAGCGCGCAATCAAGGCGAACAAACCGGCCGCGAGCTTCTTTCCGGTGATTTTGCGTTTACCGCGTGAGCAAACGCATGATATAATCATCGCGAGAATCACGCCAATTGTTCGGCGAACCGGCTGATCAAGCCGCAGGAGGTAACGAGCATGCTCCCGATCAAAGAAAAACTGATAAGCGGTGAACTGGATCACGCGCTCACCTATCTTTATGGCGACGCGCTGGACGCGCAAAAACAGAAGTATCTTGCCCTGACGGATGCGTTTGAAGGCGCATTTGGCGAGAGCGACGATGCCGTGCTGTTTTCCGCGCCAGGCCGCAGTGAAATCGGCGGCAATCACACGGATCACCAACTTGGCCGTGTGCTTGCGGCGACGGTAACGGTAGATACCCGCGCTGTGGTTGCGCCAAGAAACGACAACGTCGTGCGCATTCATTCCCAGGGATACACGCCGCTTTGCGTCTCTATGGATCAACTCGCGCCAAATGCGGCGGAGGAGAACGCAAGTGAAGCGCTCGTGCGCGGTATTGCGGAGCGATTCACACAGACCGGACGCAAGGTCGGCGGGTTTGACGCGGTGACTGCGTCAGATGTGCCGAAGGGCTCCGGGCTTTCCTCCAGCGCGGCGTTTAGCATACTCGTGAGTACAATCTTTTCCGAACTCTATAACGAAGGGCAGATTTCGCCTGTTGAGCAAGCGCTTGCCAGCAAGTATGCCGAGAATAAGCACTTCGGCAAACCCAGCGGACTCATGGATCAACTCGCGTGCGCGGTTGGCGGCTTTGTGGCAATCGATTTTGAGCAGCCGGAGCAGCCAAAGATTGAAAAGATCGACTGCGATCTCTCCGCGCTTGGGTATGGTATTTGCATTGTCAACTGCGGCGGCAATCACGCGGATCTCACGCATGAATACGCGGCTGTCACAAAAGAGATGGGTGATGTTGCCCGATTCTTCGGCAAAACCGTACTACGCGAGGTAGATGAGGCGGCGTTCTATGCTTCATTGGGGCAGCTCAGGAAGAGCGTTTCCGACCGGGCACTGCTGCGTGCCATGCATTTCTTCGGCGACAATGCGCGTGTGCCGAAACAGGCGGAGGCACTCAAGCAGCACGACATCGAAACCTTCCGCCATCTCATGAATGAGAGCGGGCACTCCAGCTTTACGCTGTTGCAGAACGTCTGCCCGACCGACGTCAGCGAGCGCGGACTTGCGCTTGCGCTGGCGTTGTCCGAGCGGATGCTGGCCGGAAAAGGCGCCTGGCGCGTGCACGGCGGCGGCTTTGCAGGCACAATTCTCGCGCTGGTGCCGCTGCGCGATATGTCAGACTATCAGGCGCAGATGGAAAAAGTCTTCGGACAAGGTTGCTGCTATCGCTTTGCCGTGCGTCCCGTCGGCGGGGTTAAAATCGGATAATCGATCACACCACAAATAAAAGCGCCGCTTTCGAATCTGCTTCGAGAGCGGCGCTTTGTGATACCGAATTGGGTTTACAGCTTGAAGATCGCGATGCCGATGAACGCAAACACGGAGACGATGGTTTGCAGAGAGAGGCACATGGAGACATCCGCGCGCTCTTTCTCGCTTGTTGTATACATGGTCAGGATAAACGGCGCAGGCGTGAGGAAAATGATGATGATCGCCCAGCGCATCGGGTCGGACAACGGGAAGAACAGTCCGATGAAGAATAGAGCAACCACACAGAGCACACCGCAAACCAGCGTCCGCATCAGGACGGAGATCGCAGCGGTACCGATATTTTTCTTGGAAAACTCGATGCCGTAGCCCACGACGATGAAGATGATGCACGAGAGCGGAGCAGCGATAAAGTTACAAACCGTGGTGACGAGGCTCGTGATGCCGGAGGGCTCCAGCGCGCGGGAAACGCCAAGAATCGCGAGAATTGCGCCGGAGAGCATCGCCCAGGGAACGGGGTTCGGCAGAAGGGATTTGACGGATTCCTTGAATGTGTGCCCTGTTCTAGCATTCAGCGCCGTGACAAATCCAGAAAAGACGAAGAGCACCTGACCGAAGTCCATCAGCGCCATATAACGCAGGTTTTCCGTGCCGTAAAGCAGCGCATAGAGCGCGTAGCCTAGCATGCCGACCTCCCAACCGGAGGTCATGAACTTCAGCATCGGGCTGCGCTTTTCCAGTGGCTTTCCGATTAGAAACCCGAGCCCTAAGCCGACAAAGCCGAGGGTGAACATCGTCGCCGCAAAAAGCAGGATGCTGACCGAATACTCCGCTGTAAAGAACAACCCGAAGAGCATTGCAGGAAGCGCAAACTTCATCACGAAGGTCTTCATGCCTTCGATGGCTTCCGGTGTGAGAATGGCGCGCTTTCGCGCATAAAATCCGATGCCGAGCGAGAGAATGAGCGGGAGCACTATCTTCAGGATCGAAACGATGTTTTGCATGATGATTCTCCTTGGGGTTCGTATGGATAAGCGAATGCCCGCGTGTTTTGCGGGCGTTCGGGTGGATCGATCTTCGTTATTCGGCTGCGATCGCTGCGAGGCGGGAGATATGCTGCGGCGTGGTGCCACAGCAGCCGCCAAGTGCCCAAACGCCGCCTGCGGCAAGCGCGAGCATCTCCGTTGCAAACGCGTCGGGGCCGACGAGATAGACCGTCTGCCCGTCGCGATACTCCGGCAGACCTGCGTTTGGCTGCATGATCAGTGGTTTTGTCGCGCAGGCGGCGAAGCGCGGCAGCAGGGCGACCAGCTGCTCAGGACCCACGCCGCAGTTGCATCCGAGGGCGTCCACACCCGCTGCCTCCAGCGTGGCGACGACGTTCTCAATCGGTTCGCCCGTCATGAGCCTGCCCGCCGGGCTGTAAGTCAGTGTGCAGAGCACGGGAAGACCCGCACCATATGTTTTTGCTGCTTTGACACAGAGCAGTGCCTCGTCCAGCGCGCTCATGGTTTCGATCAAGATGCAGTCTGCGCCCGCGGCAACACCCGCCTCGATCTCCTCGCGGAAATACTCAGTCGCCTCCTCCTCTGTGAGGTCGCCTAGTGGTTCTAGAAACTCGCCCAGCGGACCGACATCCAGCGCACAATAGGCGGTTTTGCCGGAGGCGGCAATCGCTTCTTTCACGAGGCATACACCGGCGGCGGCAAGATCGGCGGGTTTGTAAGCCCCGCGTTTTTGCCTCGGCTTCGTGCTGCCGAATGTGTTGGAGGTGATCACATCTGCGCCGGCGGCAAGATAGGCCGCGTGTACGGCGCGCACCGCGTCGGGATTGGTGATGTTCCAAACATCCGGTGAAGCGCCCGCGGGCAGGCCTGCGCTTTGCAGCATGGTGCCCATTCCACCGTCGATGACGATATGTTTTTTCGAAAAAGCGTTTGAAAACTGCATGTGTTGCATACTCCTTGTTTGGTCGATTCTATCACGATCCTGCCCGCGTGCGCAACGCAAAAGGGTGAATCGAGATGAAAAAAGCGACGGAAGAACCATTCTCCCGTCGCCGAGTGCGTGAAGTGAACTCAATCAAACGTCGTGTTGACGATTTTCGGCGGGCCTTCCAATAGCTCCGGATTGGTCAAATACTGTTTAAAGCGGCGGAATACAGCAGCAAAATAACTGCCGGAGCAGATGCGCTCATCCATGACCACGCCCATTGGAATCGAGCGTTCAAAGGCGATCTCCTCGCCTTTACGCACGGGCACCTCGCGCATGTTGCCAAGCGTGATGAGGATACTTGTCGTGCCAAACTCATACACGTGATGAAAGATATGGTTTGTGCGGATGCTGGCTAGATTGCTGATCGTCAGGCTCGTGTGAAACGGGCTTGCCTGAATGAGACTCTTGGGCAGCAGACCGTAGCGATCCAGCAACTTAAACAAACCGACACCGACATTGACCAGACCGGGAATTTTCAGCAGCGTGCGCACGATTCCGTCGGTCGCGTTGGTGTCGCCTTCCTCGCGGTTTTCGTTGATGTAGCGATCCATGGTCTCGTGCACCTTGAAGATGTCGTCTTCCATATTGAAATACATCTTGCTCATGGTGCCGTCCAGATCGCCGGGCTTGAGCACGACCATCGCAATGGAGAACTCGTTGCGCTGATAGATCCGCTTGTTGGCGATGAAGCGATTGAGCAGCGGGTATTCCGCCGCCGTTCGGACATAGGCCGCAAGGACGAGACCAAGATGCGAGAAGCGATACCCCTGCTTGCGCTTTTCGTTGAGATATGCCTGCATTGGAGAAATCGGGACATCGACCTCGATCATATTCATCGCGTCATAGCGATATTTCAGAATATACGGCATGACCGTATAGATTGGATTTGCGTCTTTGACGCGCTTGCCATCTTTTCGCATGTCAGTACCTGCCTGTCTGTTCCAACTTTATCAACAAGAATACCATAGTTGTTGGCTTTTTCGCAAGCAAAAGCCGCCCGGCAAGGACAAGATACACCGTTTTCAAAGCCCTTTTCTCTCGATGCTGGCGGGATCATATCTGCACGCGAAAAAGTGTAACCCAATCGTGAACTATGGGCGAATTTTCGCGGCAAGTGGGATCAACAGGCAAAAGAGTGTGATATACTGTTTGCGAAGAAACGGAGGGTACTACACATGAAAAAACAGATCAAAGCGATCGTGACTGCTATGTTGATTCTGGTGCTGAGCTTCAGCCTCATCGGCTGCGCAGGCGCATCCCTGCCGAAAGGATTTGACGCGGATGAGGTCGGCACTGCAGCAGAAGAAATCGTTGGCCTCGCGACCGCGGGAGACTTTGACTCCATCGTTGCCTCCCTGCGTGACGACCTCAAGAGCACCATCACGGTCGATCAGCTCAAGGAAGGCTGGGCTCCGGCTTACGAGAAGGCGGGCGCTTTCGAGAAGATCACCAAGACCTCGCTTTCCGGCACCAAAGACCAGACGACCGGCGAAGAATATGCCGTGGCACAGGTGCTGGTCAAGTGCGCAAACGCAAGCCTTGTGTATACGCTTTCCTTCGATAAAGACATGATGCTCGTCGGGCTCTTCCTGAAATAAGGCACGTGTCCGCGCAAGCGCAGGAAGCGCTGAAGCACTATTTTACGCAAAACGGGATGCTGCTTTGCAACCAGAGTGCGGAGTTGCCTTATCTGGAGTTGGTCGGCGGGGATTGGAACGCGATCGTCTCGCTTCTGGAAAGCGGAGACGCGTTTTATAGCCGCGCGTTCAAAAATCGGGTGACGTATCTTTCACCCGAACTCTATTTTGCGCTCAAACCGCATCGCCGCAGACTGGATCGTTTGGACGAAACCAGCCTGCGGCTGCTGGCTTTTTTACAGGCAGCCGGGGAAGCCAACGCAGAACAGATGCAGCAGCAATGTATGCTGGAGAAAAAGGCGCAGGCAGAGGCGCTCAACCAATTGGTCTACGAGCTGTTTGTGACCGTGATCCGGCGGGATGTGACGCGCAACGAGACCTGGTGTACGTTTACCTATGGGCCATCCGAACGCTGGGAAGCGAAGCAGCCACGAGAACAGATTGACGAAGACATTGGCGGGGCAGAGCGGATTCTACTTCGCCAACTTTCGCAAAAACAAACCGACTCGCTGTTGCGTTAGCGGCATTCACCCTAATTCATACCAATCTTTTTCTGAACGAAACAAACGCATAAGGAGAATATCCAACCATGCTGACGCAGGAGACCATCGACGCCTACTGTACTTTGCTGCACCGGGAGCTGATTCCGGCGACCGGATGCACGGAACCCATCGCAATTGCATATGCTGCCGCGCTGTTGAAAAGAACGCTTGGCGTGCTGCCGGAGCGCATGCAGGTTTGCGTCAGCGGGAATATTCTCAAGAACGCAAAGAGTGTCGTCGTCCCCGGGACGGGCGGTAGGAAGGGTATCGCCGCCGCGGCAGCCGCAGGTGCGGTTGCAGGGGACAGCCAGAGGTTGCTGGAGGTGATCGACGGCATCACACAAGAGCAGCGCGATCAGATCGACACCTATTTGCAAGCAACAAAAATCGCCGTTTCCTGCGCGGAAGACGGGCTGACGCTGGATATTCGCATCACCGGCTGGCACGGCATTGACACTGCGTTTGTCCGCATTGCGGGTGCGCATACCAACGTCGTGCGGCTGGAGCGAAACGGCGAAACGCTGATCGATTGTCCGGTTGCGTCGGCGGGGCATGAAAGCGATGTACCCGGCGCACTGAACACGGCGGACATCGTCGCCTTTGCGGACGCGGTCGATCTTGATTTGGTGCGTGTGCCGCTGCTGCGGCAGCTCAAGCTGAATCTTGCGATTGCGGAGTACGGTATGGAACAGGGGTGCGGCGCGAATATCGGGCGCGTGCTGCTCTGTGAAGGAAACGGGGATATCGTCGCCCGCGCGCGCGCCTACGCCGCCGCGGGTTCGGATGCGCGGATGAGTGGGGCGGAACTGCCCGTGGTGATCGTCTCCGGCTCCGGCAATCAGGGCATCACCGCGAGTGTACCCGTCGCCGTCTGGGCGCGGGAGCGTGGCTTTTCGGAAGACGCGCTGCTGCGCGCATTGATCGTGTCCGATCTGGTTACGATTCATCAAAAGACTGGCATCGGCAGGCTTTCCGCCTTCTGCGGCGCGGTCTGCGCGGGCTGTGGCGCGGGCGCGGGCATTGCCTATCTGGAAGGGTTCGGCTACGATGGCGTGGCGCACGCGGTGGTCAACGCGCTTGCCATCATCAGCGGCATGGTATGCGACGGCGCAAAGGCGAGCTGCGCGGCGAAGATCGCCGTCGCGGTGGACGCTGGCATCCTTGGCTATCGCATGTATACGCAAAAGCAAGAGTTTTTCAGTGGAGACGGCATCGTGGTCAAGGGTGTAGATAACACAATCCGCAACATCGGTCGTCTCGCGAAAGACGGCATGCGTGAAACCGAAACGGAGATTCTATCGATGATGCTGGAGACCGAGGCGCGATAACCAAATTCATAAGAAAAACCCATCGGAAGAAACCTCCGATGGGTACGGGAGCGAAAGCTCCTTTTTTGTTGCTCGGTTATTTCACCGTGATCAGTTCATAGTCCCGGGTGCCGATACCGAGAGCCTGCGCGTGGTTGAGGGTGTCAACCCAGTCCGTCGATGGCGCAGAATCTTTGAAGTGGTCATGGTGGCTTTCGCATGTCTCCAGATTGTCGCTGAGTTGGCTGCCATGCATCACGGGCATGCGATTGCACGCATCCGCACAGGCTTGGTCGAGCGCGACAGGATCAAACGAGGCGAACATGCCGACGTCGGGAATGATCGGTACGTCGTTTTCGCCATGGCAATCGCAGTTCGGCGAAACCTGGGTGACGATATTGATGTGGAAATTCGGACGGTTTTGCAGCACCGCGAGGGAATATTCCGCGATCTTCTCGCTGAGAGACAGCAGACTGCTGCCGCCGTTGTTTTCGATTGCGTCGAAGTTGCAGGCCCCGATACAGCGCCCGCAACCCACGCAGAGGTCATGATCAATGCAGGCGATCTTCTGCGCGTCATAGCTGATTGCGCCGTGCGCGCATTGCTTGATGCACTGGCGGCAGGCCTTGCACATGTCGCGATCGACCGTCGGCTTACCGTCGCAATGTTGCTCCATCTTGCCCGCGCGGGAGCCGCTGCCCATGCCGATGTTCTTCAGCGCACCGCCAAAGCCGGTTGCCTCGTGACCTTTGAAATGGTTGAGCGAAACAAAGATGTCCGCGTCCATAATCGCCTGACCGATCTTCGCTTCCTTGACGTGCTTGGTGCCCGTGAGCGGGACAAGCTTTTCGTCGAGGCCCTTGAGTCCGTCGGCAATGATGATCTGGCATCCGGTCGAGGCAACGGAGAACCCGTTTTCCGCGGCGGCATCAAGGTGCTCCAGCGCGTTTTTCCGCCTGCCGGGATAGAGCGTGTTGCAGTCGGTCAAAAACGGCTTGCCGCCTTTTGCGCGGATGACATCAACGACCGCGCGCGCATAGTTCGGGCGCAAAAATGAGAGATTGCCCGGTTCACCGAAATGGATTTTGATGGCGACGAAGCGATCTTTAAAATCGATATTCTCGATGCCTGCTTTTTTAATGAGGCGCTGGAGCTTCACGGTCAGCGGGCTGTCGAAGGTTGTCCGTAAGTTGGTGAAATATACTTTGGAAGGTTGCATGGATCGGGAGTCTCCTTGCTGTTTGAATTTGTACGGAGGGAACAATTGAATCATAGCACAACCGTTTCAGTAGAACAACCCGTGCAGGGGTTGCGTTTTCGCCCGCAAAACGGTATCATGTCTCGTTGAACGGTTTGATCGGAAGCGACTGACGCGCGACACTTGAGAACGACAGATCAAACAGAAACGGTGCAAAGAAGCCATGTCACACAGCGAACACAAAGGGCACGGAGTTGGTGCCGCAATGCTGCTTTCAGCATCCCTCATCTGGGGTGTTGCGTTTGTTGCGCAGAGCGCGGGCATGCAATATGTCGGACCCTATACCTTCACGGCGGTGCGCAGCGCGCTTGCCGCACTCGGACTTGGTATTTTGATTCTTATCCTCGACCGCACGAGCATGAAATCCAAAAACACGGATAAAAAAGTGCTCTGGCGTGCAGGCATCATCCTCGGCGTGGTGATGACCATCGCAAGCAATCTCCAGCAGATCGGTCTTGTGACCACCTCTGCCGGAAAAGCCGGATTCATCACGTCGCTGTATATCGTGCTGGTTCCTGTGTTCGGGCTGTTCATCAAGAAACTCCCGCATCCAATGCTCTGGATCAGTGTGCTGATCGCGCTCGTCGGGCTGTATTTTCTCTCGATTCGCGGAGATTTTTCGATGAGTCAGGGAGATCTGCTCGTGCTCGCTTCCGCGGTTGCGTTTACGTTTCAGATTCTGCTGGTGGATCATTATTCGCCAAAGGTCGATATTATTCGCCTCAACTGTATCCAGTTTAGTGTGATGGCGATTCTTTCGTTTGTGCCGATGATGGTGTTGGAGCAGCCAAAGATCGGTGCAATCTCGGACGCATGGCTGACGATCGTCTACGCGGGGCTGTTCTCCGGCTGCGGCGCTTATACGCTGCAAATGCTGGGGCAGCGACGTGTGGAGCCGACGGCTGCTTCGCTGCTGCTCAGCCCGGAAAACGTGTTTGCCGCGCTTGCCGGGTGGGCGATTCTGGGACAGAATCTGACCGCGCGGGAGCTGCTCGGCTGCGCACTCGTGTTTGCGGCAATCATCACCTCACAGTTACCGTGGCGCAAATGGCTTGCAAGGCGGAAACCCGCGGCGGAGGCGTTGTCAGCCGAGGCTGTACACACGGACGCATAACAAAAGAGACGATTCGGATTACAAAAGCAAGGCTTCACTGCCTTGCTTTTTTTACGCTTTCCCGTATCATAATAGTATGCAAAACAAACAGGAAAAAATGGACAACCAGTCTCGTGTGGTAGCGCCGGAAGCGGCGCTCGTCGTCGTTTCGATTGGAAACCACACCCGGCTTGGAGATGTGCTGGAATACGCCGTTGCAGGGTTAGCGTTTGAAACCATCGAACCGGAGGTGTTTTTGCGTGGGAGCTGGCAGAATCGACGCGTACTCTTTGCAATCAGCGCGGACGTTTCCGGTGAAAACACACAGTTACGCGCGCTTGCCGCGGGGCTGCGTGTAGGTGTGTGCCGACTAGAGGGCTGCACTTGTGCCACCTTGGTGGATGGCGCTTCGGGCGGGGACGCACATCTGGACGCAATTGCGCTGCTGCTTGCTGCAAACAATGCAGGCGCACGTGTAATCGCAAAGCCGCTGCTCGAAGGCGGGCGGGAGCTCAAGCCGTTTTTGGGCGGGAAAGAATCGCCGTTTGAGCGCTATCGTATGCTCGCGCGGGAGTTGACTGCCCGCCTTTGCGCAGAAGCACTGCAGGCAGCGAGCCCGCTTGTGCGGCTTCTTACGGCGTTGGAAGGAGGCGCGGTGTTCGACTGGCGTGCGTTCCTCGCACGAGTTGTGTCTCAAACGGGCGGGGAGATGGAGGACATCGGCACGCCGGACGCGACGATTTTGCTCTGCGAGAATGAAGGCGGCTTGCCGGACGAGAGAACGCTCTCTCTGTTCAGCGGTGCGGGGTTGCTGCGATTGCTGATTGCTTCGCCTGCCACGGGCAGCGAACTCTATATCGCGTGTTTGATTGAGCGTGCATGCCTGCGCGGAGGCTACGCGCTGCCGCCGCATGCTGTGCTCGTTTTTGACGGCATGAGCGCCGTGGAGGCGATGGCGAGCCGTGTGGAGATGGAGCGGGTGAAGACCCTTTTTGTAAAGCCGTAGACAAATCGCCTGCGCACAAAGACAAACATGCGCCTGCCGGAAGACAAGCGCACGTGTTTCTTTCTCAAGCAGATTGATCAGCTATTCTTTCGTTTGCGGAGCAGAAAGAACAGCGCCGCTCCCAGCGCGGCGACACCCAGCGCGACAGCCAAAATCCAGTTGCCGGTAGACGCAAGATAGATCGCGGTCGGTCCGTCCGCACCACCGATGACATTCACACCCATTTCAAATCCTCTTTCTGAACAGTCTCTGGCACTATTTTAGCACACGCCCGCCTTTGGGGGAAATAGGTCACGCGCAACCAAGATTTGCCAAGATCTCGTGATAACGCTTTGTCGCCAACTCGCTGATTTCGCCTTTTTTGCAGAAGTCGAGTTTCGCAAGCTTTGCGTGCGGGCGCTCGACAACGATTTGCCCGTCCTTGAGCTTATCTTGCAGGACACCCAGCGCATCCAAAAAGCGAGGATCACGCTTTGCCGCGTCGTAAAACGAGAGTACATAGACATAATAAAACAGGTTATAGTTCAAAAACGGGAATGAAACCTGATGAAACAGCGTGCCGATGCCATAATGACAAGGTCCGAGCGGTGCGCGTGTCGTCCAGTGTGAGAGCAGAAACTCCACCGCGTGATCGAGTCGTTCGTCTGTGTATGCGTAGGGCGTTTGGCGAAAGATATCCAGCGCGCTGAGTGTCGGTCCGGGGTTGGAAAACTCCGTTTCCGGCCCGCGGCCAAAGAAAAACTTGTTGCAGCGCCAGCCGCCGTCGCGATACTGCGTCTGCAAGAGATGATCAAGCGTTGGCTGCAGACGGCTGTCCCCGGCAAAACCGAGCGCGCAGAGTGCTCTTGCCGCATGAATTGTTTGGCACGGGTAAATCCCGCTCTTAGGGATGATGCCGAAGCGCCCGTCCTTGCGCTGCGTTTGCCAAACCAGCGTGATTGCACCGGTCAGCATTGGGTGCGACGCAGGCAACCCGAGCGTGGCGAGGTTATAGGCCGCCTCCAACGTGGAAAAAGGCCCGCCTTTGATGAGGCTGCCTTCCGGCGTAGCCCAGAAGTCCGCTCCGTTGTCCTGACTCTTGGAGAGGATGTAGTCGATATCTGCTGAATAGTCCATTCTTGTTCCTTTCCGCCGGAAGAGAAGCCGAAGCCACTCGCCCGAACGAATGTTCTCTTTCCTATTATAGTCTCTTTCTCGGTGAATGGACACGTTTTCCCAAAACGTCAATGCCGTTCATTGCCGATATGTGCGTGCATTCACTCCGCGCAGAACAGCGGCGCGAGACTTTTTTCGTAGAGATAGAACAACCCTTTGCGATAGGTTATTTCACCCGCTTTCACATAGCCGCGCGATTCATACAGCCGGATTGCGGCCGGGTTTTGCGGAAACGCGTCCAGCCGGATGGCAAAGATACCGCTGTTGCGCACCTCCTGCTCCAGATAATCCATCGCTTGCCGCGCGATGCCATGCCCTTGAAAGCATGGGTGGACACAGAGCCGATGCAGCACCACAAATCGATCCACCGCGTATTGCCAATTTGCGCTTTCATAGTCCCCTGCGCGGCAGGGTTCCAGAACGAACACAACGGCGATCTGCCCCTCCACCAGCCCGACTTGCATCTGTTCTTGCTCAATATCCTCTCGCACGATCTCGGGGCTGGGATAGACATCATCCCATTGGGGAATGCCCTGTGCGTCCATCGTCAAGGTTGCCGCGCGAACGAGCATCATGATCTCTTGCAGATCGTCTGATAGCGCCTTTCGAAAGATCATCGAAGCCTCCCATTTGGTCAAGATACAGTATTATACCGCAAACTATGCGCGATAAACAGCAAACATTCGGCAAATACCGCGCATACAAAACGCAATATTTGCATGAATATACAAGATTCTTTTACAGAAAAGCGGATTTGCACACCTTTGCGTACCGTAGGTAAAAACACAAAAAATCCGCGTAAAATAAGGACTTTTTACATGAAATTTTACATGGATGTGAATTTTCTGTTGACTTAGAGCGTGCATATATGTTTATATATAATATAATCGCTGGGTCGTAAGATCAAGCCACTATATACGTTGTAATCGGGCGTATTCATGTACGCCCGAAATGATTGTACAAGGTGGACTTCGTGTCAAACGGAATTCCGGTGTGGCAGCAAAGCAAAGCTCTGCGGAAGCAAGCATGTGTTTTGAGGCATAGATGAAGTTTCAAAGGGACGAATTCTTGCGCGACTTTTGCAAGGATTCGATCATCAAACATTCTGGGGGTGCTTTTACATGAAAAAGCAACACGACGGTAACGACAAATGCTGAAATATGTGATCAAGCGAATATTTTCCGCAATTCTAGCCGTCATCATCTTGATTACCGCTACTTTCTTTCTGATGCATATGGTTCCCGGCAGCCCGTTTTTGTCTGAGCGCATGACGGATAAGGTCAAGGCGAACCTCGAAAAGAAATACGGCCTCGACAAGCCGCTTACCACGCAGTATCTGATCTATGTCGATAACCTGCTGCAGGGCGACATGGGCACTTCGCTGCAGAAAAAGGGACGAACGGTCACCGGAATCATCGAAGAGAAATTTCCATACTCGGCAAAGCTGGGCTTGTTTGCCATCGCGCTTGCCATCGTGGTCGGCATACCATTGGGTGCGCTTGCCGCCATCAAGCATGAAAAGCTGATTGATCGATTGGTGATGCTATTCACCACGATCTTTATCTCCGTGCCGGGGTTTGTATTTGGTACACTGCTATTGGTGCTATTCTGCGCGGTCTGGAAGATAGCACCGGCAACATGGACAGACGCACCCGCCAACTATATCCTGCCCGTGATTTCGCTTTCGTTCTATCCGATTTGCTACATCACGAAGCTGACGCGTTCTTCCATGCTCGAAACGCTGGGTCAGGATTACATCAAAACAGCGCACGCAAAAGGCCTTTCCGCCTTTGTCGTTCATTTTAAGCATGCCTTGAAGAACTCCGCCATCCCCGTTATCTCCTATGTCGGCCCGTTGACCGCATTCCTGATCACGGGAACGTTCGCAGTGGAAAAGCTCTTCAGCGTGCCCGGACTTGGACGCTTTTTCGTGGACAGTGTGTCCAACCGTGACTACCCGGTTATTATGGGGACAACGATCTTTCTTGGATGTCTCATGGTTCTGATGAATCTCATTGTAGATTTCGTCTATGGCCTGGTCGACCCCAGAATCAAGTTGCGATAAGAGAGGCGACCATGAAGAAGACAGAAGTGAAACAGAATAAAGTCAGCCTGCGGCTCAACCCGCTGAGCATGCATGTCAACCCGGACCTTTTTGTTCCGGCATCCGATGAGGAGAAGCAGGAGCTGGTCGTCATTCGCGAGGGTACCTCCCTCTGGAAAGACGCAATCCGCCGCTTCCGCAAAAACAAATTCGCGATGGTCGCGCTCGCGCTGATCATCATCCTCTTCCTGTTTGCGTTCGTAGGGCCCTTGCTCTCGGAATACAATTACGATCAATTCAATCCCGGTCAAGAGGATCAGGCACCGAACTGGCAGCATCCCTTCGGCACAGACCGCTTCGGGCGAGATTTGCTGGTGCGCAACATGTATGGCGCGCGCATATCGCTCTCCATCGGTATTATCGCCGCGGCGTTAACGCTGGTCATCGGTTCTCTGTATGGCTCGATCAGCGGTTTTGCCGGCGGTAAGGTCGATAATATCATGATGCGTATCATCGATATTATCTATTCGCTGCCAGACTTACTTGTGGTGATTCTACTCTCGGCAACACTCAAGGAACCCTTGGAGAAGTTGCTGCAGTCCAATCTGGCGTTCTCCGCCATCAGCGAACTCGGGCCGGCGTTCTTCTCTATGCTGATCGTGTTCGCGCTGATGTACTGGGGTACCATGGCGCGTATCGTCCGCGGCGAGGTGCTGCGCATCAAGGAACAGGAATATGTTCTGGCGGCGCGCGCGCTTGGCGCAAGCAGCGGCAGAATTATCCGCCGTCATGTACTGCCGAACTGTATCGGTCCCATCATCGTGACCACAACGCTGCAGATCCCCTCCGCGATCTTCACCGAGTCGTTCTTGAGCTTTATCGGCCTGGGTATTTCCGCGCCGCTTGCCTCGCTTGGCTCGATGGTAACGGATGCGTTGCAAGGCGTGTATTCATTCCCGACACGCGTGGTATTTCCTTCTGTGATCATCGCCCTGATCATTCTTGCGTTTAATACGGTTGGCGATGCACTCCGGGACGTGCTGGATCCCAGAATGAAGAAGTAGAGGTGCAGCTTTGGAAAACAAACATTTAATCGACATAGAAGACTTGCGCGTCTCGTTCTTCACCCCCGGTGGAGAAGTGCAGGCAGTGCGCGGGGTATCCTGGTTTTTGAACGAAGGCGAAGCGCTCGGCATCGTCGGCGAATCCGGCAGCGGCAAGTCCGTCTCCGTCTACGCCATCATGCGCCTGTTGCAGCATCCCGGCCGTGTGACGGGCGGAAGCATCCGCTTCAACGGTACGGATATCCTCAGCCTTTCGGAAGACGACATGCGCAAGATCCGCGGGAACGACATCGCGATGATCTTTCAGGATCCGATGACATCGCTCAACCCGGTGTATACGGTGGGCAACCAGATTTGCGAACCGTTGAAACTGCACCGCAACATGAAGGGCAAGCGTGCGCGTGAACGCGCAGTCGAGCTGCTCGGCATGGTTGGCATCCCGAAACCTGCGCGCAGGCTCAAACAGTATCCGTTTGAATTCTCCGGCGGCATGCGGCAGCGCGCGATGATCTCCATGGCGCTGGCCTGCGAACCCAAGCTCTTGATCGCGGACGAACCGACTACCGCGCTGGATGTGACCATTCAGGCGCAGATTCTTGAGATCATGAAGGAACTCAAGAGCAGTCGTAGCATGAGCATCGTGCTCATCACGCATGATCTGGGCATCGTCTCGGACATCTGCGATAAAATCATCATCATGTATGGCGGCGAAATCATGGAGTACGGCCCAATCGAGGCGCTGTATTTGAGCCCGAGCCACCCGTACACCAAAGGGCTGATCAATTCTCTGCCGAAGATCGACGAAGAGGTTGGCGCACAGCTTACCCCGATCGAAGGCTCGCCTGTCGATTTGATGCATCCGCCGGCTGGTTGCCCGTTTGCGCCGCGCTGCGACAAGTGCATGAAGGTCTGCCTGACGGAGAAACCGCCGTATTTTGAAATGGAGCCGGATCATTATTCCGCTTGCTGGCTCCATTACGACCGGAAGGGAAATTGACCCATGGAAAAGCTGCTCGAGATCAAGCATCTCAAGAAACACTTTATCATCAAAGGCGAAAAAGCTGGTCAAAACAGGCTGCGCGCAGTTGAGGATGTTTCCTTTGACATCTTCAAGGGTGAAACGCTAGGTCTGGTTGGCGAATCCGGCAGTGGCAAAACGACGGCGGGGCGCACGCTTCTGCGGTTGTATGAGCCGACGGACGGCTCTATCATCTATGCCGGAAAAGACATCACAAAGGTGCCGATTCAGCCATATCGCCGCAAGATGCAGTATATCTTCCAAGACCCGTATGCTTCGCTCAACCCGCGCATGACGGTTGGCGATATCGTCGGAGAACCGATCGATATCCACAATCTCGCGAGCAGCAAAGCCGAACGCAAAGAGCGCATCAGCTTCCTGCTTGAACAGGTCGGGTTAAACAGCGAACAGGCAACGCGCTATCCGCACGAGTTTTCGGGCGGACAGAGACAGCGCATCGGTATCGCCCGCGCACTCGCGGTGCAGCCGGAGTTCATCGTTTGTGATGAGCCGGTCTCCGCGTTGGACGTTTCTATTCAGGCGCAGATCATCAACATGCTGGAGAAGCTGCAGCGGGAA
Organism: Bacillota bacterium; assembly: GCA_023395595.1. Taxonomy (GTDB): domain Bacteria; phylum Bacillota; class Clostridia; order Christensenellales; family CAG-138; genus UBA7703. Next base: position 42,469 of record JAEWYO010000004.1, on the reverse strand, counting down.
ATGGGCTTGACCTATCTCTTCATTGCGCATGATCTGGCGGTTGTGAAACATATTTCCCAGCGCATCGGGGTTATGTACCTTGGCAGAATTGTGGAGCTTGCAGAGACAAAAGAACTGCATGCCCGCCCGATGCATCCGTATACGCGCGCGTTGCTTTCCGCAATTCCCGCGTTCGACCCGCAGGTGAACCGCACAAAGAAGCGTATCATTCTGGAGGGCGAAATCCCCAACCCGCTGACTCCGCCAAAGGGCTGCGTCTTCTCGACCCGCTGCCCGTATGCAAAGGAGATTTGCCATGAGCAAACCCCGGTTCTCAAGGAACTCAGCAGCGGACATCAGGTTGCCTGCCACTTTGCAGGCGAAATCTAATCACGTTCCCCAGCAGGCACGTGCCTGTATAAAATAAGGAGGATGATGGAATGAAAAAGACACTTACCCTCGTACTCACGCTGGTCATGATCATGTCCCTGGCATTTGGCATGTTCGCATGCACGCCGGCGGCACCGGCAGCACCGGCAAGCACCGAGGAAGCTGCGCCCGCAGCCGCAACCGAAGCACCGGTTGCAGCCGAACCCACCAGCGCGACCGTTTGCGTTGGTTCCGAACCTGCCACGCTCGACCCGAACATGAATGAGGCGGTCGATGGCATGATCTACATCACGCATCTGTATGAAGGCCTCTATCGCCCGAACACCGACGGCTCGTTCTCGCTCGGTCAGGCGAAAGACGTCACGATCACCGACAATGCGGATGGCACCGCCCATGTGGTTGCCACCCTGCGTGACGACATCTTCTGGAGCGACGGCGTCCCCGTCACCGCCAAAGATTTCGTGTACTCCTGGGTTCGCCTTTGCGATCCGGCCACCGGCTCTTCCTATGGCTACATCGGCCAGGATTTCTTTGCCAACGGCCATCAGGTTGCAGACGGCACCATCACGCCGGATCAGCTCAGCGTCAAAGCTGTGGATGATAAGACGCTGGAGTTCGACATTGCAGCAAACGTTCCCTACACCAAGGACCTTCTGGCGTTCCCGAGCCTGATGCCGCTGCGTCAGGATATCGTCGAAGCGAATCCCGAAGGCTGGTCCGTTGAGCCGGAATCTCAGGTTGCCAACGGCCGTTACGTGCTTTCCTCCTTTGCGCATGAGAGCACGCTCACGCTGACGAAGAACCCGACGTACTGGGAAGCGGACACCACGCTTCTGGATACGCTCAACTGCATGCTCTCCGATGATGACAACGCCATTCTGGCCGCGTTCAAAGCCGGAGAACTCCAGCTGGCTGACTCCTTCCCGTCCGATGAGCTTGCCGCTCTGCGTCAGACTCCGGAATACACCCAGTTTGGTCAGATCGGTCTGTACTACCTCGAAGTGCAGCAGATCGATGGCGGCCTCGATGTTCTGAAAGACGTCAACGTCCGCAAGGCTCTCTCGCTGGCGATCGATCGCGCGTTTGTCAACCAGACCGTCTGGGCTGACTCCCGCATTCCCGCCTACTCGCTCGTTCCGTTCGGCGTGCCGGATGCCACCGCTGGCTCCGACTTCCGTAAGACCGCTGGCGATGTCGTCGGTGGCGATATCACGACCGATTACGCAGCAAACGTTGCAAAAGCGAAGGAACTCCTCGCCACGGCCGGCTTCCCGGATGGCAAGGGCTTCCCGAAACTTGAGTTCAGCGTGAACGAGAACACCGGCCACCAGGCGGTTGCCGAAGCGATCATGCAGATGTGGAAAGAGAACCTCGGCATCGACGTGGAAATCGCGACGATGGACTGGGCGACATTCCAGCAGTATCGCAAGACCTCTGATTGCCAGATCGCACGTCAGGGCTGGGTTGGCGACTACACCGATCCCGCGACGTTCTTTGATCTCTTTGTGAGCACCGCAGGCACGAACGACGGGCACTACAATAACCCCGAGTACGATGCTCTGGTCATCGGCGCGCGCACGGAGCAGGATCCTGCCAAGCGTATGGAAATGTACCACCAGGCAGAGGCGATCATCATGAACGACATGCCGATCATCCCGATCGTGTTCTATGCTGACGACGTTCTGTCGCAGACGAACTTCACGGGCTTTGGCGTGACCGGTACCGGCCTCAAGATGTTCTGGGGCGCAACCGTCGCGAAATAAGCGATCAACGCAGGTATCCCTACGACAGCCCCTCAGAGCAATCTGCGGGGCTGTCTTCTTTACATGGGGGCTTCTGGAAAAGCGGCACGCGGTGTGGTATGATAGCGCTAAACAGCAGAACAAAAGGGGAAAGAATGCATGAAATATTCCGGCACATTGATTGCAGTTCGCGATATTAGCCGCGCGAGAAAGCTCTATGAAGGGCTGCTTGGATGCGTAGTGGCGATGGATCTGGGCGTCTATGTCGCTTATACGAACGGACTCTCACTCCAACAAGAGCAAACGTGGCTTTCGTTTATCAGGCGGGAAGCGGATGAGATCACCTATGGAGCAAACGATGCGGAGCTGTTCTTTGAGGAACACGAGATTGAGTCCTTCTTTGTTCGCTTGCGGGTGTTTGATGTGGAACTGATTCATGATTTGATTGAGCATAGCTGGGGACAGCGCGTTGTCCGTTTTTATGATATCGACGGACATATCATCGAGGTTGGTGAGCACATGGGAGACGTTGCGCGGCGCTTTCTTTCTGCAGGGATGACGCGGGAACAGGCGGCTCAGCGCATGGAAGTGCCTGTTGAGATGATTGACGGGTTCCTGAAGGACGAATAATCATAGAAGCGAAAGCAAATGAAAAGGGCGCCTGTTGGCGCCCTTTGTGCTGTTTTGTTCGTGATTTACGGATTGGCGGAAGGTGAGGTCGAAGTGCTCGGATTCGGCGTTGTGGCGGTTGTTCCCGCTGCCGGAGAAACGCTCGCACCGGGCGCAGGCGTCATCTTGGTCTTGTTGTTGACCTTGCCGACGGCGGCTGTCATCGCGTCCGCACTGTAGATCAGTTTCAACGTCTCCTGACCTGCTTTACCGTCCATCGGCAAACCGTGGTATTCCTGGAACGTTTGTACAGCCTGCACTGTGGTGTTGCCATAAAGCCCTGTTGCGGCGCCTGTGAGATACCCAAGCTCGATCAATCTCTTCTGCAGGTCGGTAACATCCTGCACCAGCTTGGTGAGTTCCTTTGTGCGATCATCGCCATCACCGCGGGCAAGATAATACGCTTTTGCGTCTTCACTCATCAGGAGGGTGTAGGTGCCGTTTCCGATGATGCCGTCCCAGTTTTTCGAATCCTCATAGTTCTTCACTTGGAAGAGACGGATTGCAGTTTTTGTGGCTTTTGCAAACTTGTTGGTATACCCGCCCTCTGGTTTTGTCATGTAGCCGAGCTCAACCAATCGTTCTTGAATCGCCGGAATCAGATCGCTGACTGTACCAGCCTTTGAAATATTCTCCGTCAGCGTCGGCAGAGCGGGGGTCGGTGTGATCTCTTCTGTCGGGGCTGGCGTATTCGTCGGCGCGAGGGACGGGGTTGGCGTGTTGTCCATGATGGCAAGCTGTCCGTCGTCCGGTTTCTCGGTGCGTCCGCTCTTGGGTGCGAGAATCGCAATCAAGATGACCGAGACGAGTATCACGGCAAAGATGCCGCCGGAAATAATCAGTGTCTTGGACGGCAGCTGCGCCAGATACAGCCCGAGCGCATGCATGAACTTGCCAAACTTGGAGCGTTTCTTTTTCGTACGCGGACGTTCGTAGGATTCCTCTTCGTCGTCTGCATTTCTTGCGTAGCGATCATTGCTTTGCGGGTAGCGGGTACGGCTCGTGCTGCCGCGCGGGGAATATTCTTCGTCGCTCTCCGGCATGCGCGTGCGCGATGTACTGGTGCGCACGGAGAACTCTTCCACATCGTCCGGCATGCGTGTGCGTGCGGTCGTGCTGCGGGGAGAATAGCCGTAGCCATCTGTCTCGCGGGGCATGCTTGTGCGCCCCGTTGCGCCGCGCTGCGTATAACCGTAGCCTTCGTCGCCCTCCGGCATCTGCGTGCGTCCCGTGGTGCCGCGCTTGGAATAGTCGGTCATCTGCAACCGTGTGGCATAGGCACTGTCCGGGTTATCATAATGCATCGCCGCATTCTGACGCGGGGCATACGGATCGACAGGTGTCGGCTGGCCATAGGGTGCCTGCGGCTGCTGCGCATAATAGTCGGGATACTCCGGCTGGTTGCCGTAGACATTGCCCGGCTGGTTTTGGTAGCCGTAATTGGGGTCGATCGGGCGCGGTGCATACGGGTTCTCCGCGTTCGGATATCCTTGCTGTGCATACCCGCGATCGTCATAAGCGCCCTGTGCGCCATAAGCAGGGTCGTAGGTGCCGTTGGGGTCGAATGGCTGTGCAGGTGCGCCCGAATAGGCCGCCGGATCGTCGCGATAACCGCGTACTGATCCCGAACCCTGCCCGGCTGCGCGGGGGTCCTCTTCATAGGGCGGATAACCGTAACCGCCGTCGTGTTGATCCATATGGTTCACGCTCCTCATCTGAGAATCGGCTCTTTGTATTTCGCTGTGTGGGTTCTGGCGCGCAAGCATATCGTGCCCGCTCCGAAACAACGGAAATCACCGTCAAAAGGGAGATTGAGCCGTTACGTTTGGCGTTTGACGATACGCGAAAAAATCGCCATTCCAATGCAACTATAGTTTACCATAGGATGTGGGGGTGAATGATCGTGGTTATTGTGAAGAATCTATGGATAAATTGTTAATCCTTTCACAGCCATCACGCGCGAAGTGGGGGAATTCACACAAAAAGAGAGCCGAAAAGCCGTTTTCAGGCATTCGACTCTCACTTTTTGCACTTGAATAAACTGTAAATTGTGAACGAGCGGAAGCGTTATCCCATGATGGTTTTGGTCGAGCTGCAGCCGATTCGGGTAGCTCCGGCTTCGATCATGGCAAGCGCTTGTTCGCGCGTACGCACACCGCCGCTGGCCTTGACACCCATCTCGGGTCCGACGGTATTTCGCATGAGTGCGATGTCCGCCGCGGTGGCACCGCCGGTTGAAAATCCAGTCGAGGTTTTCACAAACGCAGCGCCCGCGGCTTTTGCAGCAAGGCAGGCGTTGATCTTCTGCTCATCGCTGAGCAGGCAGGTTTCGAGGATGACCTTGACAATAGCGGGTTTGGAGGCGTTGACCACCGCCGCGATATCCGCCTGAACCGCCGCCCAGTCGCCCGCTTTTGCCGCGCCGATGTTCATGACCATATCGACTTCTTCAGCACCTTCCCGCACGGCGAGGGAGGCTTCAACCGCTTTTGCGCCGCTGGACATAGCCCCCAGCGGGAAACCGACGACGACGCAGGTTTTCACGCCGCTGCCCTTGAGCTCCTGCGCAACCAGAGCGGTGTAGCAGGTGTTCACGCAAACGCTTGCGGTACGGTATTCCTTTGCTTCAGCTGTGACGGCGAGTATGTCCGTGCGCGTTGCATCCGCTTTGAGCAGGGTATGATCTAGATAGGTATTCAATGCATTCATGCGAAATACCTCTTGAGCAGACCTTCGAAACCTTTGCCATGGCGTGCTTCGTCACGTGCCATCTCGTGTACGGTGTCGTGGATTGCGTCGAGATTGAGCTCCTTTGCGCGCTTGGCGAGCTTCGTTTTTCCGTCGCACGCGCCAAACTCGGCCTCGGCGCGCAGTTCCAGGTTTTTCTTGGTGGAGGTGGTGATGACTTCGCCGAGCAGCTCCGCAAAGCGGGAGGCGTGATCCGCTTCTTCAAAAGCGTAGCGTTTGAACGCCTCTGCCACTTCGGGATAGCCCTCACGCTCCGCTACACGCGCCATGGCGAGATACATACCCACCTCGGTGCATTCGCCGGAGAAGTTCATGCGTAGCCCTTCTAGAATCTCTGCGTCCACGCCGGCTGCAATGCCGACCACATGCTCGGCGGCATATTGCTTGACTTCCTTCGAAATCTCGACGAAGGAATCGCCGGGCGCTTTGCAAACCGGGCAGAAGTCCGGCGCGGAATCACCGGTGTGAACATAGCCGCAAACGGGGCAGCGGAATTGTTTTGTCATAAGAAAAAATCGCTCCTTTCGGGGATGAAACCCGCTCATTGTTTGGTCGATAACGCGGGGCAGACGCACCCGCGATGATAACTTCAGTATAGCCGCGGGAATGTAAACAATCAATCACAAAAGCGAAAAACCTCTACCAATGTAAGGCTTGTTTTGCTATACTGCAAGACGATGAACAGAAAAAATGGGAGACTGGAATGAAACGATTTCTCAGCATTTTGCTGGTTTTGACAATTCTAACCATCCCCGCGGTAGCGCTTGCGGATTATGACTACAACTCGATTCCAACGCCAAACATGATTGTTGTCGATGGCGACGACCCGAGTGTGGTGTTCTTTGAGCGCAATGCGGATCAGAAGGTGTTTCCCGCAAGTACGACCAAGATCATGACCACACTGGTCACGCTGGAGAACGGCAACCTGGACGATTCCTTTACCGTTGGGGAAGAAGTACTCGGTACCACAATCAAATTCTCCAAATACTCCTCGCTGATGGGCATACAGCCCGGCGAGACGCTGACGCTGCGAGATTTGGTCTACGGGCTCATGCTCGTTTCCGGCAACGATGCAGGCGAGGCGATTGCCAAGCACGTTGCGGGTTCGGTCGATGGCTTTGTTGCGCTGATGAATCAAAAAGCGCAGGAAATCGGTATGACGAGCACCCACTACAGCAATCCGCACGGTGTACAAAACGATGACCACTATACCACCGCACGGGACATGGCAAAACTCATGGCCTATGCGCTGAAAAACAAAGAATTTGTCGAGATCGCCGGAACGAAGACCTATACCGTCCCCGCAAACAGCGTCCGCCCGACGGAGCTGGTGCTCGTGAACACAGATCGCCTGCTCAACGCGGTTGCGGGTGATCCGGTGCAGACCGTCTACCCTTATGCAATCGGCGGTAAGACGGGTGACACGGACAGCGCGGGCAAGTGCCTTGTTGCCGCGGCGGAAAAGGACGGCGCACGCGTCATCATCACCATGTTCGGCGACAAGGCGGATCTTTACGGCGGGGACACGGTGATGACCAACCTTGCGCGGTTTGTCAACGCCGCCGGAATCTTTGAATATGTATTTACAAACGGGTATCAAACCGTGACGGCTGCGGAGCTCGGTCTGCAGAAGACGTTCACAACCGGCGTTGTCAACGCAAACGAAGGTGATCTGCAAAACGGGCAGCTGACCATGAGCGCACAGATTGACAACCTGACGATTCGCACAACCGGTGAGAAGATCAACAACATCAAGGCGAATACGGGTGCGATCACCACAAACGTGGTGCTGAGCGCCGATGCACAAGCGCCGATTTCCGCCGGACAGAATATGGGCACCGTGGAATATCGCATCGGGGATCAAACGATTGCCACCGCAGACCTGATTGCGGATTTTGCGGTCGGGCTCGGCTCCGGCCAATCCGCCGCGCAGCCGGAGGAGACGGCAGTCGTCACCGCCGGGCCGGACGGTACGCCACTGATCGACAAAGGGCGCAAGGATTGGGGCGCTTCGGATACGCTGACGCTGACATTTGTTCTTCTGGCGATTCTGCTCGTGGCGCTGATTGTGATCTTCATCCTCTCGGAGCGCAAGCGACGCTATGAGCGCAAGCGCCGCGCGAGAGCCAAGCAACGCAGACAGCAATATTACGAATAATCACGGTTACGTGAACATAGAAGCATTCAAAAATGCCGTTGCAATCAAGCAGCGGCATTTTTGTCTTGGTTTGTCTTAGCGGGACTAGATTCCGAGCGTCTGCTTGAGAAACGCAGCCACGCAGCTTTCATTATTGGTTTGTGTGAGTACAATGTTCGCTGCCGACTTAACTTCGTGAATTGCATTGGCGGGCGCGCCGCCGATATCCGCCACGGCGACCATCTCCAAATCATTGTTGTAGTCTCCAATGGCGAGAATCTTCCGGCAATCGGGGCATCGAGAACGGACATCCTCCAGCGCGGTGCCTTTGTTGACACCCGACGAGACAAACTCCAGATACCAGCCTGATGTGCGGAACACGGAGAACTGCCCAATCGCCTCCTCCTGCATGATTTCAGCCTGAATCACGTCAAGATTGGGCGATGTGTGCGCAATCAGCATCTTGAGCGCCGGTTCGCGGATGTCCTCCATTGCGATTTTGGTCACGGGAAGACATTCCATGAGGGTATACGGATCGTCTCGCTGGTTCGGGTTTGTTTCATAAATTGAATGATCGGTAAATACCTGAACGCAGGCGTTTTGCCGTACTTTGACTACGCGGCAGGCAAGCTGCTCCATGCGTGCCCGGTCAACCGGATGCATCGCGAGGAATTCTTTCTTTGAAAGATCGTATAACCCGGCTCCGTTGAGCAGGATGCAAGGTGCGTTGACCGGAAGTTCGCGCTCAATGGTACCGATGATGGACGGCGCGCGTCCGGTCGCAACCCCAAAGCGCCCGCCTTCGCGCACGAAAGTTTCGATTGCCGCGCGATTCTCCGGCGAGACGTTTTTCTGGTCGTCAAAGAGTGTTCCGTCGAGATCGCAGTATAGATAATAGCCGCTCAATGCGCCCATATAGCCTCCAGAATGTATCTTTGCCGCATGTTGTTTCCAGCGGCACAATTGGATTTATTCTAAACGAGTGGGGTAAAAAACGCAACCGTTTCGCATGCCTGTGAAAGAATCTCGCGAGAATCCGGCGGGATACTGCTGTTGCTTCGGCGGGGCAGAACGGGTTGTGTGCTTGAAAAAAAGCGCGTGTGCGAGTATACTGATCAACGTGACACAAGGCGCGGGCGGTGGTTCCCGCGCACGAAACGTAGAATTACGTCACAAAACACACGCGGGGGATTTGCGCATGAGTCAGCAGAAACAGCCCAGAGTCATCGGCGTTGGCGCGGCCAATGTGGACGTCCACGGGCAGAGCCGCAAGGCGATTGTGATGCGCGACAGCAACCCGAGCTATATGGCGACATCGGTCGGCGGGGTTACGCGCAATATCCTCGAAAACCTTGCGCGGCAGAGCGTGCCCGTGGCGCTGCTTTCCGCCGTTGGAGACGATCTCTATGGCGAGAAGATCTTGCGTGACAGCACGGCTGCCGGAATTGACCTATCGCACGTGCGGGTCAAACCCGGCGCGATTTCATCCACCTATATCGCGATACTCGATGAGCGCGGGGATATGCTTCTTGGCATGTCGGACATGCGTATTATCGAGGATTTGCCCAATGCATATCTCGACGAGAACGCGGGGCTTCTGCGCGGCGCGGAGGCGATTGTTTGCGATGCATGTCTGCCGCTTGCGTTTTTGGATCATCTCGTTTCCGAAGCGGCCGGGGACACACCTGTGCTCATCGACCCGGTTTCGACCGCGTATGCGCGGCAGATGGAGCCTATCGCTGGCAAATTCGCCGCGATTAAGCCAAACGAGATGGAGTTGAGCATCCTCTCCGGTCTGCCAACGGGTACGGAGGTGGAGATTGAGCGCGCGTGCGAAGCGCTGCTCAAACGCGGCACAAAGCGCATCGCCGTCAGCCGCGGAGACAAAGGCTGCTATTATGCGGACGCGGTGGGGAACCGAATGTTCCGCGCGTTAAAGCCCGTTGCGCAGATGGTGAACGCAACCGGTGCGGGGGACGCGTTCATGGCGGGATTCACCCATGCGCTGGTTCAAGGGTTGCCCGTGGAGGAGATGCTGGATTATGCGTTGGCTTCCGGCATCACCGCGATTCAAAGTATGACGACGATCAACCCGGATATGAGCGATGCGCTCGTCTGGGAAAACCGGAATCGATATCGACTGTAAGGGCAAAAGTGCCCGAAAGGAGCGAATGTTATGCAGATGAAAGACTATATGGATGTCTTGCCGGAGATTCAGGAGGCACTGGATCACAACAAACCCGTGGTTGCGCTGGAGAGCACGATTTTAAGCCATGGTATGCCATTCCCCGAGAACGTCAGCTTTGCAGCGGAAGTGGAGAAGGTTGTGCGCGCGGAGGGCGCGGTTCCCGCGACGACGGCGCTGATCAACGGCAGAATCAAGGTTGGCCTGAGCCCCGCGGAACTTGAGACCATGTGCCGCGCGGAAAACGTCGGCAAAGTGAGCCGTAGGGACATGGCGACCTATCTTGCGATGAAGAAAAATGGAGCGACCACCGTTGCGACCACCATGATTTGCGCCGCGATGGCGGGGGTAAAGGTGTTTGCAACCGGTGGAATCGGCGGTGTGCATCGCGGCGGCGAGGTGACGATGGACGTCTCCGCCGACTTGCAGGAACTCAAGCAGACCTCCGTTGCGGTGGTTTGCGCGGGGGCCAAACAGATTCTCGACATTGGGCGCACGCTGGAATACCTCGAAACCATGGGCGTACCCGTGATTGGCAACGGCACTAGCGATTTCCCCGCGTTTTACTGCCGCAAGAGCGGCTTTGGCGTGGACTATGCCGCAAAGAATGAAGCCGAGATTGCGTCGATCATCAAGACCAAATGGGATCTCAAGCTGGAAGGCGGGGTGCTCATCGGCAACCCGATTCCGGAGCAGTATGCGCTGGACTTCGACGAGATGGAGCAGGTGATCAACAAAGCGCTAGCCGAGGCGGATGAAAAGGGTGTGCGCGGCAAAGAGATCACGCCGTTCCTGCTCGCCAAGATCAAAGAGATCACCAAAGGCGTGTCCTTTGCATCCAATGTGCAGTTGGCTTACAACAACGCACGCGTTGCAGCCAAGATTTCGAAAGAGCTTTGTAAGCTTTCTTAATCAAATCATAGCGTATCCATCAAAAAAGAGGTTCCAATACGGAACCTCTTTGTGTTTGTATGCGATTCTTGACGCGGCGCAAGGGATCAGCCAAGCGCGACATCGAGTATCATCATGATCAAAAACCCACCCATCACACCAAGTGTGCCGATGTTGCTGTGCTCGCCAAGGTGCGCCTCCGGAATGAGCTCCTCCACGACGACATACATCATAGCGCCCGCCGCAAAGGAAAGCATCCACGGCATAAACGGCGCGATCAGCGAGGAGACAAGCACGGTGAGGATGCCGAAGATTGGCTCCACAATACCGCTGAGCATGCCGCTGACAAATGATTTCGTTACGCCCATGCCTTCTTGCCGTAACGGGAGTGAGATTGCTGCACCTTCGGGAAAGTTTTGAATACCGATGCCCAGCGCAAGCGCGATTGCTCCGGCAAACGCGGCTGGAGAGCTTGCGCCGTGCTGCGCCGCAAGCGCAAACGCGAGACCGACCGCCATGCCCTCTGGAATGTTATGCAGTGTAACCGCCATCACGAGCAGCGAAGTGCGCTTCATCGAGGTGTTCGGGCCTTCTGCGTCCTTCGAACCGATGTGTAGATGGGGAATCAAATAGTCCAGCAGCATCAGAAACCCGATGCCGAACAAAAAACCACCCGCAGCCGGAATCCAGCCGATCTGGCCAGCTGCCTGCGCTTCTTCGATTGCAGGAATCAACAAACTCCAAACGGAGGCGGCAATCATGACCCCGGCGGCAAAGCCGAGAAAGATCTTTTGAATTTTCCCGCTCATCTGTTTGCGGAAGAAAAAAACCATCGCGGCGCCGAGCGTCGTCATCAGAAACGTAAAGCCTGTGCCTGCGGATGCGTAAAGCAATGCTTGTCCCATACGATTTGCCTTTCTTACGGATTCATTTCAAAACGGGCAGAGCGTCTTCACACATCTGCCCTGTTGAGAAAATCGTAGCGGCTTTTTGTCTTCGCGTCAAGCCCTCAGCGTCGTAAATTTGTAATCGTTGCTACTTTAAACCTGCGATAAAATGGAATTGCCCCCGCGTGCCATTCGTCTTTATGCCGAGTCATCGTTCGGTAAAAGCAGAACAGTCCGTCGGGGACAATTCGAGGAGAGAGGAAAAGAAGAAAATAATTGCGCTTGCCTTGCTGCCGCCCTATACTGCCCAAATACAGAGTTGCCGCGCGGCCTGCTTGTCCTCCGCTTGCGCGCTGATGGTTTGACAGAGCAACGGGATGAACCGAGTCGGCGCAATCAGGAATATTGCGTCCGGTTCTTTACGCGCGCACACCCCCCGCAGAATCGTCCCAGTCCGCGCAAACGCGGCAGGCAGGCGAGCGGCGAAGTGCGATGATTGGCGCGCTTGCGAAGAGGAGAAAAACATTCGGTGCAGCCGGGATTCGGCCGCACCGATGAGACGAAGGCTCAGCCTTCGAGGATGTATTGATTCAGTACTGTTTCGAGGTATTCCTGCCGACCGGAAGTGTTCGGTGTAACACCGTGGATGAGGGCATATGCCTCGAGTTCCGAGAAGCCAACACGCCCGCCGACGATGTCCTTGCCAATGCCTTCGGAATAGCTTTCATAGCGCTTGGCGATAAACTGCTCAAATACGCCGTCCTCGACCAGCTTGGCTGCCACGCGGAGGCCTTTTGCAAAGGTATCCATACCTGCAATGTAGGAGAGGAACAGATCATCCTCCTGGAAGGAACCGCGGCGCACCTTCGCGTCGAAGTTCAACCCGCCCGTGGTGAAGCCACCCGCTAGGAGCACTTCGTACATCGCGAGCGTGGTGTCATACACGCTTGTTGGGAATTGATCCGTGTCCCAGCCAAGCATCGGATCGCCCGTGTTTGCATCCACACTGCCGAATACGCCGTTGATGCGCGCCATGTTCAGCTCGTGCTGGAAGGTGTGCGCGGCGAGGGTCGCGTGGTTTGCCTCGATGTTCATCTTGAAATACGGCTCAAGGTTATATTTACGCAGGAACGAGAGCACTGTCTGCGTGTCAAAGTCGTATTGGTGCTTGGTCGGCTCTTTCGGCTTGGGCTCGATGAGAAATTGACCCGTGAAGCCGATCTTCTTGGCGTAATCGACCGCCATGCGCAGGAGCCGTGCAAAGTTGTCCAGCTCTAGAGAGGTGTCGGTATTCAGCAGCGTTTCATAGCCTTCACGCCCACCCCAGAAGACGTAGTTCTCGCCACCGAGCAGCTGGGTGATCTCGATTGCCTTCTTGATCTGCGCGGCAGCATAGGCAAACACGCTGGCATTGGGCGAGGTGGAAGCGCCGTGGACAAATTTGTCGTCGCCGAAGCAATTGGAAGTGCCCCAGAGGCACTTGATGCCCGTGCGTGCCATCTCCTGCTGAATCACCGCAACGACTTCATCCAGCACGCGGTTGGTTTCGAGCAAGTTTCCCCTACGCGGGGCAATGTCCGCGTCATGGAAGCAAAAATAGCCGATCTGCGCCTTTTCCATGAACTCAAACGCCGCATGAACGCGCGCTTTGGCGCGGGCGATGTCGTCCGCCGTCTCGTCCCAAGGACGATAGATCGTAGGTCCGCCGAAGGGATCGTTGCCGCGATAGGTAAACGTATGCCACCAGCTCATCGCAAAGCGCAGATGATCTTTCATCGGTTTGCCGGCGATGAGTTCCGCCGGATTGTAATACTTAAACGAGAGAGGATTCTTGCTTTTCGGCCCTTCATATGCGATGGTGCCGATTTGATCAAAATATGCCATAGCGCGTTGCTCCTTTGGTAGATTGCCTATAGAGGTTGAATTTCGAAACAAGGAATGATTATGCGAGGGACTTGACTGCGCGGCGTTTGCTGACCACGTCGAAGATAACAGCAACCAGCAGCACGAGACCCTTGACAACCTTCTGGAAGTTGGAGTCCACGCCGATGATGTTCATGCCGAGGTTGAGCACGCCCATGAGCACCGCGCCAACAACCACACCGCTGACCTTGCCGATGCCGCCGTATGCGGATGCACCGCCGATGAAGCAGGAGCCGATGGCGTCGAGCTCATAGTTGGTGCCCGCTGCCGGGTTGGCTGAGGTGAAGCGTGCCGCAACGACGAGGGCTGCCAGCGCGCTGAGGAACGAAACGTTCACATAGGCGGAGAAGTAGATTCGGTTTGTGTTGATGCCGGAGAGTTTCGTCGCCTTTTCGTTTCCGCCGAGGGCATAGAAGTGGCGGCCAAAGGTGGTCTTGGCGGTGATGTAGGTATAGATTGCGACGATGCCGATGAGCCAGAGCAGGATGTACGGGATACCTTTGTAGAGGGAAAGCTTGTACATCAAAAGCATCACAATGCCGCAGAGCAGGATGATTCTGGTATAGAGTGAAGCGGGTTTTTCCGCGGTGTAGCCCTTACGCTTCTTGTTGAGGTTGCCCCAAATGGTCGCAACGATGTAGACCGCGCAGCAGATTACACCAAAGATGATACAGGAATACTTGACCACGCCGCTGTCCAACGCGGGGATGTTAACATAGTTATTGAAGATCGCGAGATAGTCTTCCGAAAAGCCGGAGATCGTGAGTCCGCCGAGGATTGCTTGCGCTAGTCCGCGGAAGAGCAGCATGCCCGCGAGGGTAACAATGAATGGCGGAATGCGTACATATGCAATCCAGAATCCCTGCCAAACGCCGATTACCACACCGCACAGCAGGCAGACGACCATTGCGAGATAGATGTTCCAGCCGAGGTTGACCATCAACACGCCCGCAATTGCCCCAACGAGGCAGACCGTTGCGCCGACCGAAAGGTCGATGTTGCCGCCGGTGAGGATGCAAAGCAGCATACCGACTGCGAGGATAACCACGTAGGAGTTCTGCATGATCAGGTTGTTGATGTTTTGCGGGAGGAACATGCGTCCTTCCGAGCGGATGACGAAAAACAGATAGACCAGCACGAGTGCAATGACCATCGTATTTTTCAGAAGAAAAGATTTCGTTTTTTCCCAGAGGGCTGCGTTCTTGGTGCTCATGAGTTATGCTCCTTTGTTTACGCTGAGTATGCTGGACATAATGCGCTCTTGCGTTGCGCTCCCTGCGTCCATTTCACCGACGATTTTGCCTTGACTCATCACATAGATGCGATCGCACATGCCAAGCACTTCCGGCATCTCGGAGGAGATCATAACGACGGATTTTCCCGCCGCGACAAGGTCGTTGATGATGCAGTAGATTTCATATTTCGCGCCGACGTCGATGCCGCGCGTTGGTTCATCGAGAATCATGATGTCGGGCTCTGCAAACATCCATTTGGCGAGCAGCACCTTCTGCTGGTTACCGCCGGAGAGATTTCCGACATTCTGCTCCACCGTCGGGCTCTTGACACCGAGCTTCTCCTTCATAGTGACGGCTTCTTTGTGTTCCAGATCGAGATCGATCACATGCCGGTGGCTGACTTTGTCGAGACGCGCCAGCGTAGTGTTGACGCGGATGGGGTTGCTTAGGATCAGGCCGTTGCCCTTGCGATCCTCGGTGACATATGCTAGCCCGTGTTTGATGGCATCCCGTTCACTGGTCAGCACGACTTCCTTGCCGTGGATTTTCAGCGTGCCGCGGATGTTGGTGCCATAGCTCTTGCCGAAGATGCTCATGGCAAACTCGGTTCGGCCCGCGCCCATGAGACCAGCGATGCCGACGACTTCGCCTCTCTTGAGTTTGAAGGAAACATCGTCCACCACGGTGCGATCGGAATACAGCGCGTGCTGCACTGACCAATGGTCAACCTCAAGCACGACTTCATCCTGCACATGCGATTCGCGCTTGGGGAAGCGGTTGGTGAGCTCGCGCCCGACCATGCCGCGGATGATGCGTGCTTCATCAACCTGCTGCTCTGCCATGTCGAGGGTTTCGATGACCGCTCCGTCGCGAATAATCGTAATCTGATCGGCCACATATGCGATTTCATTGAGCTTGTGGGAGATGATGATCGAGGTCACACCATTTTTCTTGAACTCTTTGAGCAGATTTAATAGCTTCATCGAATCGCTCTCGTTGAGGGAGGCGGTCGGTTCGTCCAGAATCAGAAGTTTTACGTTCTTGGAGAGCGCTTTTGCAATCTCAACCAACTGCTGTTTGCCAATGCCGATGTCTTTGATCAGCGTATGCGACGATTCCTGCAAACCAACGACTGCAAGCAGCTCGTCAGCTTTTGCATAGGTTTCGTTCCAGTCGATGTTCATCGCACTTCCGCGCTCGTTTCCGAGGAACATATTTTCCGCGATAGAAAGATACGGCACCAGCGCCAACTCCTGATGGATGATGACGATGCCGCAGTTTTCGCTGTCGCGAATCTTCTGAAAATGGCAAACAGTGCCATCATAGACGATCTCGCCGCTGTAGCTGCCGAACGGATAAATACCGGAGAGCACGTTCATCAACGTGGATTTTCCTGCGCCGTTTTCGCCTACCAGCGCGTGAATCTCGCCGCGACGCACTTCCAGACTCACGTCGTCGAGCGCCTTGACACCGGGGAATTCTTTTGTGATATGTCTCATTTCGAGAATGTGATCCGACATAGTGTTCCTCCAAGATCGCTTGTTTGAAAACCGCAATCATATTTGACAAATATCGTGTGAATCAGATGGATGAAGAACGATTGGTTCGTAACGATTTCGCTACACCGTAAGTGGGGAATGCGGCAGGCGTACTGAAATCGCGGCGAGAGTAGAAAAGATACGAGAGAGCAATTTCGAAGGGCGGGCGGGAGACCGCCCGCCCTTCGACCGGTTGGAGCCGGAAATCAGGTTTGATTATTTGAGTTGGTCTGCGGTGTAATAGCCGGATTTGACGAGCAGTTCTTCATAGTTGCTCTTGTCTGCGAACACCGGCGCGCAGAGGTAGGTCGGGATGATGCCCGTGCCGTTGTCATAGCTCTTGGTGTCGTTGACTTCCGGCGTCTTGCCTGCGAGCAGGTCGCTGACCATGGTCACGGTCTGCGCGGCGAGCGTACGGGTGTCTTTGAAGATGGACATTGCCTGTTTGCCGGCGATGATGTCCTTGGTGTTGACGATGTCGCAGTCCTGACCGGTGACGATCGGGTACTTGCCGGTGTACGAGCTGGCCAGAGCATTCGTCACGCCCTTGGCGGTGGAGTCGTTGGAGCAGAGGCAGGCATCCAGCTGGGTGCCATCAGCATAGAAGGACGCGAGGATCGCTTCCATGCGGGCCTGGGAGGTTTCGGTGCTCCACGCGGGGGTTGCGACTTCTTCGAACTTGACCTGCTTGGAAACAACGGTCAGAACGCCGCTGTCGATGTACTTCTGGAGAACGTCGATTGCGCCCTGATAGAAGTAGAGAGCGTTGTTGTCCGCCGGGTCGCCAGCGGTGATTTCGATGTTGTACTTACCGCCGTCAGCAAGTTTCAGAGCAGACTCAATGTACTGACCCTGAATGGTGCCGACCATGTAGTTGTCAAACGTGCAATAGTAGCTCACAGCGTCGGTGTCCATGATCAGACGGTCATACGCGATGACATAGATGCCAGCGGTCTTGGCCGATGCGAGAACGGAGGTCAGCGTCTTGCCATCGATGGCGGCGATGACGAGAACCTTCACGCCAGCGGAGATCATGTTTTCAATCTGGCTGACCTGCGTTGCCACTTCGTTGTTGGCATATTGCAGATCGACTTTGAAACCGGCTGCTTCGAACTTTTCTTTCATGTTCGCGCCGTCCTGGTTCCAACGCTGCAGATCCTGGGTGGGCATCGAGATGCCGACGAACTTGTCGTTCTTGGCGCCCGTGCCTGCGCAAGCTGCCATTGAGAACAGCAGTGCCACGACTAGGAGTACGGTGATGATCTTCTTCATGTGTAGAATTCTCCTCCTTAAGATGTGATGTGTTTGATATGCCTCTTGGCTGTATCTACAAGCTATCACAACGCTTTGCAATCGAAAACAGGACATATCGAATAAATCCTGCTCAAAATTGGCTTATTTTTTACATGATTGTTTAGTAACTATAAAATATTGCGAATGCATGCAACTAGCACACCAAGAAAATCCTGTGTTGCAAAATTGTGCTATTTTTTTGAAAGAAAACGCACATCAGCACGTCTTTCCTGCAAAAAGCTGCGAGTCAAACGGCGGCTACACAAGACAAAAGATACCGCCTGCTTCTGCGGAGAACAAAAAAGCGTCCGGGCGATGTGCTCAGACGCGATTGGAGATGAATTTTAGTGGCTTGATTTAATCCAGATTCAGATAAACCTGCTCCTTGCGGTGAAATCCGCCGTCGATGATGACTTCGTCAATATTATCGCGCGTGACCATGATGGGGGTCAGTTTCTTATAGGGAACTTCGTATACGCCATCAAAGATCGTGTCCGTGGTTTGTGGTTTTTCGCCGCGGGCGATCTTGACGACGATTTCGGCTGCTTCTTTTGCGAGTTTTTCAACCGGTTTATAGACCGTCATGAGCTGCGTGCCTTCCACGATCCGCTGGCAGGCGGCAAGGTCGGCGTCCTGACCCACCAGACGAACCGTGCTGGCGAGGCGGTGTTCCGAAAGCGCGAGGAACGCTTGACTGGCGAGGTCGTCGTTGCCGCAGCGTACACCGTCGAAGACAACGCCATCGGCAATCGCCTTGTTGACCACGGTGTAGGCGGTTTCAGCCAGCCAGTTGGGCGCGTATTCCTCCGCAACAATGGTCAGATCGCTTTTAGAGATCACTGCGTCAAACCCGCGGTTTGCCTGTGAAACATTCTGATCCGTCGGCGAACCGCAGATGCTCAAGATTTTCCCGCCATGAGGCAGGCTGTCCACCAGTGCCTGCGCCATCATGGTGCCGACCATCTCGTTGTCAAAGGAGATATATAAATCCGTGTTTGCGTTCATGATGAGCCGGTCGTAGGAGATCACGGGGATTCCCGCATCCCGCGCTTTTTGCACGATGTCGGAAAGCCCGTAGCAGTCCACGGCTATGACTACGATGGCATCCACGTTCTTCTTGATGAAGTATTCAATCTGAGAAACTTGCTCGTTTGCGTCTCCGTTGGCGATCTGAACGTTCACCTCTGCGCCGAGCTCACTTGCCGTGGAGACAAACACATCCCTGTCCCGCTGCCAGCGTTCGATCAAAAACGAGTCAAAGGACATGCCGATGAGCGGTTTGTCCTCGCCGCTTGGTTCCTTCTTTGCAACCGTGCTTTTTCCGTCGCAGCCGCCAAACGGGAACGAAAACAACAGCGCAAACAAAAGCAGGAGCGCTTTTCGATAGACTTGGGTTCGTTTCATGGCTGTTCCTCCGTTGCTGTGGGTGGCGGTCTAAATCTCAGGTATTGGCGATCTTGAGCACTTGTTCGCGGTATTCCGTCGGAGTGACTCCCTCAAAGCGCTTGAACAAGCGGGAGAAATAGTTCGGATCGTTGTAGCCAATCTCATTGCAGATGGCTTTGATGTTTAGCTTTCCATCCGCGAGCAGCAATTTTGCGGTGTCCACACGCCGCTGCGTGAGATAGTTGATGAAATTGTCGCCCGTCTGCTCCTTGAAAAGCTTGCTGAAGTAATAGGGGCTGACGTGCACCTCTCGCGAGACTTCCTCCAGCGTGAGGTCTCGGTTGAAGTTGCGGTCTATGAACGCGCGGGCTTTGACGACCACGCGATTGGCTTTCTCGTCTGCCTTTGTGGAGGCGTTTCGCGCGCTTTCGGAGATCTTTCGCAGGAACCAGCCCTTCAGTTCTTCAAAATTCTCGGTGGCGAGCACGGTTTGCAAATAGTCGTCGCGATCCAGAAAATGATATTTGTTGCCGCTGCCTTCGTGAAATACGGCGCATTCCGCGCGCATGACAAACTCCAGCACCTTGAGCCGGATTGCCATGTCATGTTCGGGATAGCGCTCTACCATCCAATGGAAGAACGCCTCTGCATCCGCGGACGCTGCCTGCGCGTCGCCATGCAGAATCATCTCTTCCAGATGCTTTTCCCGTTCGGCTGGGTAGCCCGTTTCATAATCAGAAACGATCGGCAAATCATTGAAATGCGAAACAATACCCTTGCAGTGTTTGAGTGCCTTGACCGCCTGCGCATAGCTTTCACAAAGATTGCCCAGAGAGACGGAGGAACCGATGCCGAGCTTGCATTCTACACCACTTTTGTCCTCCACCCGGTGCGCCAGCGCGCGCCCTTGCTCAATCAGCAGCAGGCGCTCATAGTATTCGTTCTCCGGCTCGTCCGCCGGACGAATGATGATGATGCGGTTTGCCATCGCGGGGCCGACGATGCAGGGGAACGATTCTTTGATGAGACCTCGGATTGCGGCATAGCCTTCGCTCGCCTTGATGTCGAGGTCGAGCATATCCACACCGGGCGAATGAATCAGCTCCAGCACCATGACGGTTGCAAATCGGGAATCGATGCCGAGTATATCAAACAGGCGCGCATAGGCGGCGGGGTCGTCGTTTTGCATCAGCAACAGATAGACGAAACTGTTCTCCAGCACAGGCAGCATATTTTCCATGCGTTCGCGCGTTTTGAGCGCAGTGCTGCGTGCTTTGCGCTCGGTGTCCACCTTGCCCATGGCGCGGCGCAGCACATCCGCAAAGACAAGGCGGTTGACGGGTTTTGTCAAAAACTCAAACACCGAAAGGCGGATGGCCTCCTTGGCGTATTCAAACTTATCATAGGCGGTTAGCACGATGAACAGGATTCCCGGAGATGTCGCCTGAATCGCCTGAATCGCCTCCATCCCGTTGATGCCTGGCATGCGGATGTCCATCACCGCGATGTCGGGACGGAAACGCTCGGCAAGCTCCACCGCATCGTAGCCGGTCTTCGCCGTCTCGATGGTGCATTGCCCGGGAAAGTTTTTTTCGAGGATGAACGTCAGCGCGTCGAGTTCGATGCCCTCGTCATCCGCCAGTAGGATTTTATACATGAATCATTCTCCGTGGTATCATTGGATGGGGTAGTGAAAATCCTCTATTGCCCGTTCGGCTCGCCTCGTGGCAGAAGGATGGAGACCGAGGTTCCGCGGCCACGGCCGCTGCTTTGAATTTCGAATACGTCATGAATGCCATAGTAGATGCGGAGGCGTTCAATCACGTTTTTGAGCCCCGTGCCTCTGTGCTGCTGTCCGTCCATCTCGCTCATGACGGGTTGGCCGACGAGCACGGCTTCGATTTCGTCACGAGTCATGCCTTTTCCGTTGTCGGTAACGGTGACGCGGATGCGCCCTTCCTCTTCACAGACTGTGAGTGAGATTCGCTTTTCCCATTTCACATCGCGCAGTCCGTGATTGATTGCGTTTTCCACGATGGGTTGGAGGATCACGCCCGGCATCATTATGCGGTCGATCTGACCTTCCACGCGCTTGAGATACCCAATCTCGTTGGAGAAGCGGACGTTGATGATGTGCAGATATGTCTCCGCCTGACTGATTTCGTCCGCGAGACTGCTGCTTTGGCCCGTGTGCTTGACGCTGTAGCGGAAGAAGTCTGCAAGGTTTTCGATAAAAAGTGTTGTTTTCTCCGCACCTTCCATCATTGCAAGCTGCGCGCCTGCGTTGAGCGTATTATAAAGGAAATGCGGGTTGATTTGGCTCTGCAGGAAGATCAGCTGGCTCTCTTTGAGGCTGTTTTCCATTCGAAGCTGGGTTTCCTTGAGGCGGCTTTCCTCTGCCATACGGGTTTTAATCTGGTCCACATGCTCCTGCAGGCTATCCGTCATCTGGTTGAACGCGTCCGCCAGAACGCCGATCTCGTCCCGCGATTCCACGGAGATGAAGTCGATGTCAAAGTCTCCTTTACCGACCTGCTCCACCTGCCGTGCGAGCTTGGTCAGCGGCTTTGTGATGGTGCTTGAAAGCAACATCAAAACAAACATATTGCCCGTGATGGCGACAAGCAGGATCACGGTGCTGAATGTCTGCATATAGCCAAGTGAAGCGCGCAGCGTGTTGTAGCTTTCCGCGTTCGTCTTAAACCGCGCGTTGTTGAGCTCGTTGATGTAGGTGTCCAGATAGCCGTAAAGCTTGCTTGCCTCGGAATAGATGGAGCGATACTGCTCCACATCGCGCCCGCGCTTTGCCGCAACGGCGGAGGCGGCAAGCTTTAGGTATTCAACCGAAATGCTGCGGATGTTTTTCTCCGTAAGCTTGAGGTCGTTGTCGGTTGGGCGGTCGTTGAGGCTGTTGATCTGCTCGCTGTACGATTGCTCACTGACGTAATAATCATTCAGCGCGGCGGTGCTCTTCGTGTTTAGGTAGCGAAACATGTTCTCCTGCACATCGTCCAGCGTGCCGACGAGTTGGTTGAGGCTGACGTTGCTGGCGTAGACCTTATCAATCGTGCCGACGAAGTTGTTGATGCTCAGGTGCATGTAGATGTTGACAAACGCGACCATGAACATCGTAAACGCGAACACAAGCACCAGTTTGGTGCGCAGTGGCAGATCAATGAACTTCCTGTGCACGCGGGAGAGCAGCTTCATTTCGCTCCCTCCGTTTCCGCGTGCGCCGCGCGGTAGTCTTTCAGGTTCGCGGCGGTGACGAGTTGCAGCCCAACGGGGGTAAAGTCGCTTGTGCGCCCAAGGTCGAGATATTCCATCAGCGTGGTTACGCAGGAAGCGCCGACGCGGTTTGCGTCCACGGTGACGGTCGCTTGAATCACGCGCTTTTCAATCGCGGTGAGGATTTCTTCCGAATCATAATAGCCGAGGATTTGAATCTGCCCGACTTTGTTGTGGTCAACAACCGCCTGATAGGCGCAGATGGTGTTGGTTGCGTTCAGACAGATGAGCATGTTCGGGCCGTAGGTTTTGCCGAGCTGCGGTGGGGTGCCGGCGCTCGGCGGTGTGGAAGGGAAGGAGACGACCAGATCGCGGATAGCCTCCTCTGCCGAAAAAACGTTGTTATTGTCAATGTTAACCACGTCGAGCGTGACGTTTTTGCCTTCCAGATTTTCTTTGATGCTGGAGTAGACGATGTTCTGTGCGTTTTCGGAAACGTTGTTGCCAAATAGCACCACCGCGTGATATTCCATCAGCGTTTGCGCCATAGCGGCGCGCACCTGGGCGCCATAGAGTTGACCCAGCTCATAGCTGTTGTAGCCGACGAATCCCTGCCGTCCGGTGCCGGTTGCGTCCGACATGACGGTGATGACGGGGATGCCTTGCTCGATTGCACGGGCGATGAGCTGTTTGACCTTCTCCGAACCGTCTGGCTGGAGGATGATGCCGTCCACCTTGGCGGCAATCGCCATCTCCATCAACTCCGACAGGGTATATTGCTCGGTCAGTGAGTTACCGACCCATTCGACAACCGCGTTGGATTTTTCGCCCTCTTCCTTTGCCGCGAGCCAGACATTTTTCCAGAACGGGTCTGTGTGGCTTTCCGTGACCATCGCGATATGATGCGCGTAATACTGCGTTCCGCCGGTGTCGAGATTAAAGGTGCGCGCAATCAACGCGCGGTAGACAAAAACACTCGCAAGGGTGACGACGGACATCACGATCACGGCGAGGATAGAGAGGTTTGCTTTGGTTACGTTGGAGCGTCTGCGTGGCGGCATCATTCAGTTTCCCTGCTTTTTACGTGTTGAGCGGGCGAAATTACTTCATTTTAGTGTGCGAATGATTTTTTTACGAAGCCGAAAATGATTGCTGATGAGAAGACGGATGAACCGTCCATTGCTACGAAGTTAGCAAAATAATAGCACAATACCATCAGGAATTCTACAAACCCGCGATATTAAGCCGATCTTAAGCGGATCGCGTTTCAAACAGCGGAGATATTTAGACTGTTATCGGTGGGGGATTTGTGTTATCCTCAGTAAAACGAGTGAAACCGCACGCAGGAACGCTGTGGAGCGGCGTCGCGCAAGCAAGAGTAATCGATAAAACACGCAGAGTACGGAGAGAGAATCATGCGAAAAGCAGACCGCGAAATCAAGGACTTTGACGAAATTCTAGATGTCATTTCCCGGTGCGACACGATCCGCATCGGCATCAACGACGCGGGCGTACCCTATATCGTCCCGCTTTCGTTTGGATATGAGGTGCTCGATGGCAAGCTTGCCATCTATTTTCACGGCGCGAAGTCAGGCAGAAAGGCGGAACTACTCAAGGCGCTGCCGCGCGTCTGCGTGGAGGCAGACCTTTGCCACGCGTTTCCTGCAAACGGAAACGGTGGCTACACCTGCGATTATGAAAGCGTGATCGGCTACGGCACAGTTGAGCTGCTCGAAGGCACGGAGGCGGACAAGGGCATCCGGTTGCTGCTGGAACACTGCGGCATTTTAAATGACGATTGCCCGCCGGAAGCAATGGCGGTCACTGCGGTCAACCGCATCATTCTGGGCGAACTCGCCGGCAAGCGCAGAAATTTGCCAAAAGCGAATGCGTAACACATCTTCCACCATATTCTATTAGGAAAGGCGGAACCAATCCGTGCTGATTCAGCTTCCCAATCTTGTAGTTGTGCTTGTCTATCTGCTTGCGGCTCTGCTGCCGGCGTTGTTTTTGATGCGTTATATCTATCGCAAGGATACGATTGAGAAAGAACCGAAGGGGATGCTCGTCGGTCTTGTGTTTCTTGGCGTTGCCGCGGCGGTCGTGGCGGTCATTTTTGAGACGCTGGGCACAAGTCTGCTTTCGCGCTTTCTGGAGCCGAGCGATCCGGCTTACACGATTGTGCTGGCGTTCCTTGTCGTCGCCGTTGTGGAGGAAGGGGCAAAGTATCTATTTTTGCTCTGGCGTACCTGGCGCGACCCGAATTTCAACTATCGCTTCGACGGCATCGTCTATGCGGTGTTTGTCTCGCTCGGGTTTGCCGCGTTTGAAAACATCAGCTATGTGATGGGATACGGACTCACGACCGCGGTTGCGCGCGCGCTGCTCTCCATCCCTGCGCACATGGGCTTTGCGGTGTTCATGGGTTATTTCTATGCACGGGCGAAGCGCTGCCACGATGAGGGAAATGTGCTTGGCAGACGGCTCAATCTTTGGGCTTCGTTTCTCGTCGCCGTGTTCTTGCACGGATTTTACGATGCATGTGCGCTGCTTGGCACGCTGCTCTCCACGTTGCTGTTCCTTGCGTTCGTCATCGCAATGTATATCATCGTCATCCGGCTCGTGAAAAAAGAATCACGAAGTGATCAGCCAGTTTAACAAATGATTGTGTACAATGGCCGCCGATTCAATCGGCGGCTTTTTGCTTTCTGGGGCTGATCCAACCCTGCAAAACAAGATTGTACGCCACACAATCAGCACTCTAATGAGATGAGTGCTAAATTTCACAATTCCATTACAAGATGTCTGTTTTTTTGTAAAAATTGTTTTGTATCATACAGATGTTCCGATAAGGAATCTATATTAAACACACCAAAACCCCATGCGCCGGGGAAGCGGCGCAACCACACAATCAACATTTTTCCAAAGGAGGAAGATGGATATGTTTGAACTAGTACCTTACAGCAGAAAGCGCAACCTGACGTTTTACAACCCCTTTGATGAGCTGGAAGACATGCAGCGCCGCTTCTTTGGAGAGAATGCGGTTCGCGACTTCAAGACCGACATCCGCGACAACGGCGAGAGTTATTTGCTTGAGGCTGAGTTGCCCGGATTCAAGAAAGAAGACATCGCCGTCAATCTCGAAGGCGACACGTTGACCATCCGCGCGGAACACAGCGACAGCACCGAGGAGAAGGACAGCAAGGGCAATTATATCAAGCGCGAGCGCTGTTACGGCAGCTTTTCCCGCAGCTTTGATATGACAGGCATCCGCACCGAGGACATCGCCGCGGCATATGAGGACGGCATTCTCAAGCTTACGCTGCCTAAGAAGCAGGAAACCCTGCCTACCTCGCGCAAGCTGGAGATCGCATAAAGAACAACACGCAACAGGGAATACCCCCGGAATACGAACGGACCGCCAGAAATGGCGGTCCAGTGTTTTTTTGGTGCAAGCAGCGGGTGTTTTCGCAATTGCAGACGAATCAGCGGGAGCTGAGCGCAATTGAATTGCAGTAAACAGGGACGAAAATAATATATTTGAGAATTATTCTTGACAAACTCATATAAATTGAATAAAATCAAATTGTAATAAACGAAAGGAGATTTCGAACCATGACATTCTATGATTTTTCGGTAAAAGGCAGAGCAGACGAAGATATTTCGCTCGCAGACTATAAAGGCAAAGTGCTTCTCGTCGTCAACACAGCAACCGGCTGCGGCTTCACGCCACAGTATGAGGGATTACAGAAGCTTTATGACGCGCACAAGGACAAGGGGTTTGAAGTATTGGACTTCCCCTGCAACCAGTTTGCAAACCAGGCACCGGGCACCAACGATGAGATTCAGAGCTTTTGCACGCTGAACTATGGCACGACCTTCCCGCGTTTTGCAAAGATCGATGTCAATGGCAAAAACGCCAGTGATCTGTACAAATTTCTCAAGAAAGAGAAGGGCAGCTTGCTGGGTTCCTCGATCAAATGGAACTTCACGAAGTTCTTGATCGACCGCGAAGGCAACGTTGTCAAGCGCTATGCGCCGACAGACACACCCGAAAGCATTGAGAGCGACATCGTCGCCCTCCTGTAACCACAGGCACGCGAACAATACGAAAGGAAGCGAGTGACATGAGCGAACAAGCAATCGGCAACACCACGCTCTGCGGCGAACCGAACGGAAAGTATGATGCGTTGCTGCTGCAAAACCAGCTATGTTTTCCGCTCTACGCAGTATCCAAAGAAGTCGTCCGCCTGTATAAGCCCTTTTTGGATGAAATCGGGCTGACGTATACGCAGTACATCGCCATGATGGTGCTTTGGGAAAAGCGCTCGCTGACGGTGAAGGAACTTGGCGAATACCTCTATCTAGACAGCGGCACACTCACGCCACTGCTCAAGAAGATGGAGGCACAGGGATTGGTTTCGCGGCAGCGTAATGCCGCGGACGAGCGCAGTGTCATCGTCTCTGTCACCGCAGAAGGCGAAGCCCTCCGCGCAAAGGCCGCAACAATTCCGGAACGCATCGGTGCATGCCTGCCGCTGAGCAAAGGCGAAGCGGAGACGCTATATCAGCTCCTATACAAGGTTTTGCACGCGATTTAAGACATGGAGTACCAAAATAAAAAGACAGCCGCGCGTTCAAGCAAGCGGCTGTCTTGTTTATTGAATGCTAGATAATGACGTCGAGCGTGTACTTTCCTCCGTGATAAAGCGTGTCCGCCATCGCAAACGGCCGGTGCGTCTTGTCGTAATCCACATTACGAATGCGCAGTGCAATGCCGCGCTTGGCGTGGAAGAGCGCTTCCGCGTCCTCTCCGCTGACGGATACGGCGTTCACCCGCTGTCGCGAGTAACCGTTGCTCAAATCCAGCCCGAATTCCCGATGCAATACTTCGTAAAGCGAATCCTTGGAAAAGTCAAACTCCGTGAGTCGGGGAAAGCGCTTGAGCGAAATCCAAACGCGCTCAATCGCGATCGGGGAATCGTCCGCAAACCGGAGCCGCTTGAGGCAGAACATAGGCTCGTCTTCACCCATCTCGAGACTTTCGCGCACTTCATCACTCGCGTCGCATTCGCCGACCATAATGACCGAACTGGATGGATGCACGCCAAGAGAGAGCATATTGCTTGTGAAACCCTGCTTTTGATAGGTCTTGTCGAGTTCAAATTGAGAGACAAATGTGCCTTTGCCCTGCACGCGGAAGAGCTTTCCTTCGCTGACCAACGCGTCGATTGCGCGGCGGACGGTCATGCGCGTGGTGGAAAACTGGCGGCAGAGTTCAGGTTCGGAGGGGATGGCTTCGCCGCGCGCAAACTCGCCGCTGTCGATACCGGCGTTGATGCGTTCGATGATCTGCCGAAAGATCGGCTGTTCGCTGGATTTCAATTCGCTCAACTCCCTTGACCGGATTTCCTGTCTATACAAGATAATTACATTATATAACTGTTTCTACAAAATGCAATAGGAACCTCATTTTCCTTATTCTCGCGAAACATAACGAAAAATCACGCTCATGTTCATTTTAAAAGTATCAATATAAATAGTGTCATACTGTTTAAATTTCTTGCTGAAGAGCAAAAAATCGAAAGAAGCCCCGGATTGCTCCGGCGCTTCTTGTGTGCAAATGTGGATTAGTCCAGAATCGTGCCGTCGGTGGCAATCGTGACTACCTGCCAGGGAATCATCTTCCCGCTGGTCAGCAGTGCGGTCTTCACCGCATGCTCGATTCCACCGCAGCAGGGCACCTCCATCCGAACGACTGTGACGCTCTGAATGTCGTTGTAGCGCAGGATCTCGGTCAGTTTCTCCGCGTAGTCCGCCATGTCCAGCTTCGGGCAGCCGATGAGCGTGATGTGGTTTTTCATGAAGCGCTCATGAAAATCCGCGCGGGAGTAGGCGGTGCAGTCCGCGGCGATGAGCAGCTTTGCGCGGTTAAAATACGGCGCGTTGACCGGAACGAGCTTGATCTGCACCGGCCATTGATTCAGGCGAGAGGTGCTGGCCGCGTCCTGCGTGCCGCCGGAGCAGGCGCAGGGTTCTTCCGCACGTTCCTGCCGTTCAATGGCGCGGCTGCGGGTGCCGGGGCAGCCAAAGTGCGGCGCTGCATGCGTGGCCGACTTCTCTCTTTCCTGCTTTGCTTTCACTGCCGCTTCGTCATAGGCCGCGGCCTCGCGTTCTACAAACGTGATTGCGCCGGTCGGACAAACCGGCAGACAGTTGCCGAGCCCATCGCAATAGTCGTCCCGCATCAGCTTTGCCTTGCCGTTGACGATGGCAAGTGCACCCTCGTGGCAGGCATTTGCGCAAGCGCCGCAGCCGTTGCAGAGTTCTTCGTCGATTTGGATCATCTGGCGAATCATATTGTAAAAATTCCTTTCAATGGGTGTTTCTATTTTGCATTTGGTGTTTCAGTATTGCATTTGCTTCAATCACTGCATGATTGAGGAGATTGTGCGGGATTTGAGGCAAAAAACGTTTCAGTATTGCGTTTACCTCAATCTTTATCCGTTCTGTCAAACAGGCAGATGCCTCTTGACGGAATGGATGAAGTATACTATGATAAAGCAAACATGTATGTTGGAAATACAACGATCATTCAATTCGTTCAGCGTTAAAATAGCGGTGGTACGAAAATTAGTACTTTCAACGGTATGAGCCGATCCCAAAGGAGGATAAAGCCGATGAGCGCGCAGGGAAACCCGCAGGTATCCTACGCTTTTTTGAAAAAGACATCGCTGTTTCGCGGAACCACGGAGGAAGAGCTGCCGACGCTGATCGGTTGCATTGCGCCGAGCTATCGCGATTTTGCGAAAAACGAAATCATACTGCATCAGGGAGAAGACATCACGTCCGTCGGTATGGTGCTCACAGGGCGGGTGCAGATCATCGAAGAAGATTTCTGGGGAAACCGGAACATCATTGCGGATGCTTGGCCGGGCGAGATATTCGGCGAATCGTACGCGTTTTTGCCGGGTGAGTTGCTCCGCGTGAGCGCGGTTGCGGCAGAAGCAAGCACGGTGATGATGATCGACGCGCGCCATATGCTCGAGATTTGCTCCAGTGCATGCCGCTTCCACACGCGGCTCGTGCAAAACATGCTGGCGGAGTCTGCAAAGAAAAATCTTGCGCTCACGCGAAAACTCTCGCATATGAGCAAGCGCAGCACGCGGGAAAAACTGCTGAGCTACCTGTCCGGACAGTCCCTCGCTGCGGGGAGTGATCTGTTTGAGATTCCGTTTAACCGGCAGCAGCTTGCGGACTATCTCTGCGTGGATCGCAGCGCCATGAGCAACGAGCTGTGCAAGATGCGGGATGAGGGCATGCTCACGTTTGACAAGAGCAGTTTTCATCTCAAAGGCGAAATTCGGATCTGAACGATTCTAGAGAAAAAATCTCCCGTTCCGTTTGGGTGACAATAATTTTACAGAAAAAATCTCCCGTTTTGTTCGGGAGATTTTTTGGTTTTGAGATTTCGTTCGTGAAAATAGTCCTCTGAATCGCTTTACTTCGAGAGTGTATTACAGCACAAAAAGAAAAATCGACAGAAATTGCAGCACGCTGCCCGCAAGGACGAACACATGAAACATCGCGTGAAAGTATCGCCGTTTGGAGCCGATTCCATAGAGAATCGCACCGATGGTGTATGCTAGCCCGCCCGCAAGCAGCAGCCAGAATCCGCCGGGCGAGAGCACGGCGACCGCCTGCTTGACAAAGAAGATGACCGCCCAACCCATGAAGATGTAGCAAAACATCGAAAACGTGCGATATTGCTTGAGATCGATGGCGGTGAGCGAGACGGCAAGTGCGCTCAACGCCCATTCCGCGCCGAACACGACCCAAGCCAGAACGGGATAAGCCGGACGAAGCGCAACGAGCAAAATCGGCGTATAGGTACCCGCGATCATGAAATAGATCGAGCAATGATCCAACACTTGCAGTACTTTTTTCCCAAGTGAGGGCTTGAGCCCGTGGTAGACGCTGGAAAGGCAGTACAGCACAATCATGGTTACGCCGTAGACAACCGACGAGGCAATCGCCCAGCCGTCGCCGCCCAACGCGGACTTGATGACGCACAGCAGCAGCGCAACAAACGCAAACACCCCGCCCGCGATATGCGAGACCATGTGGAAGATTTCTTCACCCTTCGTATAGTTGGGAAGGTTTCGTTCAATGAGGGGAATTCGCATGCCGTCTCCATTCTGGTTGTGGTTCGATTGGTTGCTCCGTTATTCAATCGCTCAGTTGCCGCACATGGCGGTGAGTTCATCATTTTTGCCAAAGAGCGCGCACGCGCCGTTGTGATGCCCGCGTAGCAGTTCGCTGGCCCGCAGGCGAGAAAACAACGGAGAGTCCAACGCGCCAAGCAGCGAGGTGTGCTTGAGGTTGGTGTCCGAAACCGGAGAAAACGGGCAAGGCTCTGCCCCTCCGGTGGGGTTGATGTGGAAAAAACCGCGCCCGGCCGCGAGACATCCATCCGAAAACTGCTCGTCGCCGGGGAAGGAGACATAAATCATGCCGTCCTGCACCGCTCTGAGTTCGTCCAGCCTGCGTGCGAGCAACTCCCGCTCTACATCACCCGGTGCGAGGGCTTCCGTGCCTGCGTCCGCCGGAACATAATCCACGAAGAACACGACCTTTGCACCAAGCGTGCGCAGGTGGTTCAAAAACGCGTCGCCCGTCACGGTCGCAAGATTCTCGGTGGTCAACGTGACGGATGCGCCAAAGAGGATACCTTTTTCGCGCATGCGGTCCATGTTTGCGGTGAGTTTCGCATATGTGCCTGCGCCGCGCCGCGCGTCGGTCTGCCGCTCGTCACCTTCGATGCTGACGATGGGCACAAGGTTGCGGTTTTGGTCGATGAGGTCGAGCATGTTCTCGCTCAGCAGCGTGCCGTTGGTGAAGACGGGGAAGAGAATCTCACGCCGCTTGGCAGCGCTTTCCAGCACGCCGCGCCGCATCATCGGTTCTCCGCCCGCAAGCAGGCAAAACGAAACGCCGATTTCGGATGCCTCCGCGAAGATGCGTGTCCAGTCGTCATCGGTCAGTAGCACGCTTGTATCTGCGTCGTCGCAGATACTATTTGCGCGCGCATAACAGCCCGCGCAATGAAGGTTGCAGCGGTTGGTGATACTCGCAATCAGGAACGACGGAATATGTTTGCCCTCCTGCGCAAAGCGCTGGCGGGTGGCTGCCGCGCGTTTTCCCGCGAGAGCATAGGAGAGCAGAAATGCGGTCTCCTTCGGGTTCTTCAGGCTGGCGGCGAGCGCATCTTTGACGATGCTCTCCACGCCCAGCGTTAAATATTGATCCAGATCAAATCCGGGATTCATATAGGCTTCCTCGTTTCGCGTCTATGCTTTCTGGCACAATGGCCGAACAGCTTTCAATTATATGTGTATGAAGCGAATCACACACTTAGGTATCCTATCAGATTGGCATTCAACATTCAATCAACTATTCGGAGAAAAGTGCTGATATGCAACTGGAATTCTTCGATTGAATACAACCATATGGAGAGACTCGAATCATCTTGCAATGATTCTGGGAAATCTCTCAACCGTAGGTCGAGTTTTCATTCATCGAAGGTTCGGCGAACCGCAGTCTCAACCAACGATTCATTTTTAAAAAATTCCCCGAAAAACGCGTTTTTTGAACGACGTGTCTATTGACGCGCACGCAAAATAGTGATAATTTGAAATTGTACTCAAATCCACATTACAATCCATATTGATCCACACAATTCAAGTGACAGGAGCAAATTGCAAATGCAACACGAGAAAAAAGAAGAGGTTGTGCGCGTCGTCAAATATGTGCTGTTTTCTGTTTCGGCGGGAGTCATTCAGTCGCTGGCGTTTACGCTGCTGCATGAAACTCTCGACTGGCCGTATTGGCCGTGCTATCTGAGCGCGCTTGTGCTCAGCGTGCTCTGGAACTTCACACTCAACCGTAAGTTTACCTTCCAGAGCGCGGCGAATATTCCGCGTGCGATGCTGCTGGTTGCCGGTTACTATTGCGTGTTTACCCCTCTTTCCACGCTCTGGGGCAACGCGTTGACCAATGCGGGTTGGAATGATTATATCGTGCTCTTTGGCACAATGCTGATCAACCTGACCACCGAGTTCCTTTTCTGGCGGCTGGTGGTCTATCGCGGCAGCATCAACACCAACGAGCGCGCAAAGAAAAAGCAGGCGGAGGCGGAAGCGCAGGCAAATGCAGCCGCCGTATCCAAGGAGGAACAGGAATGAGCGAACGCAAACGGACAAAGACACAGCGGGCAATTCTGCACGCGGCAAAGGTACTCTATGAAAAGCAGGGCGTAGGTAACGTGCCCTTTGACGATATCGCGGAGACGGCAGGTGTTTGCCGCACGACGGTGTTCAATCATTTTGCGGATGCAGCAGAGCTTCAGCAGGCGCTAGCGGTTGCGGAGATCGGCGAGCTGATCGAATTTGGCGAGGAATCCTCGCTCAAGGGCGTTGCGCTGATCTATGCGCTGCTCGACAAGCTCATCGACGACACGGCGAACTATCCGCGCGTGATGGCAAGGCTCGCCAACGCCACGATCCTTGGCGGCGAAGGCGGCAGGGTCAGCGAGATTGAGCGGATGATTGCGCGGCACTATGAGCAGGAGTTCGGCGCGGAGCTGACAAAAGCGCGGGTATCCGCAAGCATGCTGGCGCAGATGACACTCGGTTTTTACTACGGTCAGGTCAACCATCAGCTTGCGTTTGGGTTGCCGTTTGAATCGGAACCGATGCGAAAAGAGATGCGCGTGATGATGGAACTGCTCCTGCGCGGTGTGCGCGCGGGCGAATAAGGGCAACAGGCCGGTGAGCGATTGCTTACTGGATTGCAAACACAATAGAGAAGATTACGGCATATCAATTGCCACGATAGGAGAATATCTGATATGACAAACTGTGGAATCAGCCGTTGGGACGATCCCAACACGATCAACGAACAGCTCAAGAATCTCACCGATGCCCCAATTTACGAGGTGTCGCAGGACTACTATCAAAACGATGTGATGCGTTATTTTGACGAGAAATGCACCCGTTCCCGCGCGGTCTATGAAGAAGCGAAGGAGTATATCCCCGGCGGCGTGCAGCACAACCTCGCGTTCAACAAGCCGTTTCCCATCTGCGTGACTCGTGCGGATGGCGCATACATGGTGGATGCGGACGGCAACCGCTATATCGACTTTTTGCAGGCGGGCGGCCCGACCATCCTCGGCAGCAACAACGAAGCCGTGCGCAAAGCCGCGATGGGGCTCATTGAAGAATGCGGCCCGGTCACAGGTCTTCTGCACGAGGCGGAGCTGATGATTGCAAAAGAGATTCACCGCCACATGCCCGCGGTGGAGATGTTCCGCATGCTCGGCAGCGGCACAGAGGCGGTCATGGCGTCGCTGCGCATTGCGCGCATCGCGACGGAGCACAAACGCATCATCAAGATCGGCGGCGCGTACCACGGCTGGTCGGATCAGATGGTCTACGGGCTCAAGATTCCCGGCAGCCGCGCGTTGTTGGAGTCCCACGGAATCCCGAAGGCGTGCTATTCACTGACGGACGAAGTGCGCCCAAACGATCTGAACATGCTCGAAGCGATGCTGCGCCTCAACCGCGTCAAGGGCGGCACGGCGGCGGTCATCGTGGAACCTGTTGGCCCGGAGAGCGGAACGCGTCCCGTTGCGCAGGCGTATAACGCAGGCGTTCGCGCGCTTTGCGACAAATACGGCGCGCTCCTGATCTTCGACGAAGTGGTCACCGGCTTCCGCGTGGGACTCGGCGGCGCGCAGGGCTATTTCAATATCGTGCCGGATCTGACCATCTTCGGAAAAATCGTCGCGGGCGGCTATCCCGCCGCGGGCGGCGTCGGCGGCAAGAAGGAATATGCGTCCCTCATGGCGGCAGGGCTTGCAACGGGCAAGCACCGCGCCTATGTCGGCGGAACGCTGGCGGCAAACCCGCTCTCCTCGCTGGCCGGATACACGGCAATCCGCGAGATCGAGCGTACCAATGCCTGCGAAATCGCGGGCCGTCAGGGCGACAAACTCACCGACGGGCTCAAGAGCCTGATCGCGAAATACGACCTACCGTTTGTGGCATACAACCAGGGTTCGATCGTGCATCTCGAATGCACGGGTGCGATGAGCTATGACTACTCCAGCATGAGCTTTGTCAAGTCTGCGTTGGGCTTGCTCAAAAACAAGGCGATGATGACGCGCCGCAAGGACGCGATGGAGCGCATGGGCGCGGCTTATATGGCAAACGGTATCGTAACCCTCGCGGGAAGTCGCCTCTATACCTCGCTTGCGGATACCGATGAAGTCGTTGCCGACGCATTGTCTCGCTTCGAAACGGTGTTCTCGAACGTGGTCAACACGGGCGCACGCTAATCAAAAAGCACGCAACGCGGATCCCGACGCAGTGTGCAGAAGGATACGCGCGAAGAAACGGTTGACGAAACACAGACGGGAGAAACCAGATGGAACGCTATATCCTTGCCCACGATATTGGTACCAGCTCCGACAAGGCGGTTCTGGTACGTTTTGATGGATCCATCCGCGCAACGGCGAGTGAGCCGTATCCAACGCATTATCCAAACCCCGCATGGGTCGAGCAGGACCCGGTAGACTATTGGAAGGCCGTTTGCGAAACGACCAAACGCGTACTGGCGGACAACGACATTGCGCCGGATTGTATTGCGGCGGTTGTGTTCTCCACGCAGGCGCAGGGCGTGATCCCTGTTTCCGAGGACGGAACGGTGCTTTACCCGAACATCACATGGGTGGATGGCCGCGCCGAGAAACAGGCGCAGAGCATTATGAAAAAGATCGGCGGCAAGCGCCTCTTTACGCTGCTTGCGGGCACGCCGATCATGGGCAAGGACTGCATCGCAAAGATCATCTGGCTCAAAGAAGAGCGGCCTCTGGTCTATCAAAACGCGTTTCGCATCCTCGACGTGAACGGTTATCTGAAATATCGCTGTACAGGCAAGATGGTTACGGAGCTCTCCGGCGCGTCCGGCTATGGGTTTGACCTCAAGAAAAAAACGTGGCTTTCCGTGCTGCCGCTTGCGGGTATTGATATGAAGAAACTCCCGCCGTTGGTCAAGAGTACAGACATGGTTGGCGGATTGACCACACAGGCGGCGGGCGAGACCGGCCTTCTGGAAGGTACGCCGGTGTTCGGCGGCTGTGATGATGTGCAGGCGGCCGCCGTAGGCTCGGGGCAATCGGGAGACGGGGACGTGCATGTTTACCTTGGCACCTCTGCGTGGGTTTCGGCGGCGACCAAGACGGGCGATAGTTTCAAGCATGGCGCGGCGGCGATTCAGAGCGCGGACCCGGCAATGAACCTCATCGCGGGCATCACGGAGAGTGCTGGCGCAAATATCGAGTGGATTCGGGATCAGTTTTTCCGCCACGAGAAGGAAAAGTATGGCGCGGGCGTGTTCAATTATATGGACGAAGTGATTGCCACCGTGCCGCCGGGAAGCGACGGGCTGATTTGCACACCGTGGATGCTCGGCGAACGTTGCCCGGTTTCGAGCACGACCACGCGCGCCACGCTCTTTAACATCACCATGGTGCACACGCGGGAGCATCTCATGCGCGCGGTCTACGAAGGCATCGCGTACAACATCCGCTGGATTTTGCAGAATTTCTGCAAGGACTATGCCATCGCCTGCGACGACATCCGTATCATCGGCGGCGGCGCGCTGGATAAGGGCTGGATGCAGATTCTCTCCGACGTGACGGGCAGAAATATCAGCGTGGTGGAAAACCCGCGCAACGCCGGCGCGGTTGGCGCGGCGGTTGTCGCGCTCATCGGACTTGGCGAGCTGCCGGACTTCGCATCCGCCAAGAAATTTGTCCGCGTGAATGCGGTGTTCTCGCCGAATCTGGCAAACAAGGCGATCTATGACGCTCTGTTTTCGCAGTATCAGCAGCTCTACCATTCGCTCTCGGGCGTGTATGCCGCGGCAAACGGCAGACGCTTCACCGAAGAACAAGCATAACGAAATCCAACAAGAAGGATAGGACGATATGACAAAATCGCAAGCCGCCAAGGCTTTTCTGGAGCTCGCGGCGCAGCTTCGCCACGAGGGGCTACTCGATGAAGCGCATGCGGTGCGTGCCGCTTTGCGCGGAGACGACGGGGAAATCTTCTTCGCCGAACTCCTGGGTGGAGATATGACCATGCAGGAGATCGCGACGGGCGAACAGCAGGAGCCGTTCTTTCACGCGTTTTATGTCAAGCCGGAAACAAAGGCGCTGCTGTTACTACGCGGCACCTATGCGCCGGAGATCGGGAAACAGATGCGCGCGCTTACGGCAGAGCTCGACGATATGGCGCAGATTGTGGGACTTACCGCGCGGGTTGCCGGCGCACTCACGCCGGAAGAGATCGCGCGCTGCCTGCGCGGGCGCAACAGTTGCTTTGTCAAAGACGAGGGTATGTTGATTACCGGACGCGCGGTGAGCGAGGCGGTCACGGGTGCAATCCTACTGGAAAAAGCAGCGATGACGCACATCCTCGCACGAAAAATCGGTGGGGCAAAGCGCGTGCCGCTGTTTTCTGCCGCGCTGATGCATTTTATTTACCAGAAGAAGTATTCCAAGATCAACCTTGGCGCAGAGGAACATAAGCAACAGGAACAGCAGCCGGCGACCGCCGACCTGCCCGCGCAAACCGCGCGGGAGCGAGAGATTCGCAAGCAAATCGTGGCTTACGGCAGACGGTTGCAGGACGAAGGACTCTTGCAGGGTACCTGGGGCAACCTTGCCGTGCGGCTCGACGAAACGCACATGCTTTGCACGCCGAGCGGGCTGGACTACCGCATTCTCACGCCGGATGACATCGTTAAGGTGGAGCTCTCCACGCTCGATTATGGCACACAGCGCAAGCCCACGAGTGAGAAGCGCATGCACCGTGACATCTTCGCTTGCCGCGCGGATGTTGGCGCGGTCATTCACACGCATTCAAAGCTTTGCGGCGTGTTTGCGGCGGCGAGACAGAGTATTTGCTGCATCGAAGGCGAGATGAAGACACTCGTCGGAGACGAAATGCGCTGCGCGGGGCACGCATTGCCTTCCACAAAGAAACTCAGCAAAGTAGCGATTGGCGCGCTCGGCAACCGCAACGGCTGCCTGCTCATGAACCACGGGGTCATCTGCTGCGGCGCAGACCTGGAGGGCGCATATCTTGCCTGCAAGGCGGCAGAGACGGCGGCGGGACAGCAGCTCGGGGTATAAACGCGCAATCCCAAGACGGCGACGTAAACAAACAGACGGCGAAGCATCGTGTTTCGCCGTCTTGTGCTATGTTGCCGTTCTTGTGTTATGCGTCGAGCTTGCTCATCCGCGCGAGGACATAGAGCAGCACGCTGTTCCAGTAGATTGCAGTCTCGTTGGTCGAATAGCTCTCTACGGAGTCGATATAACGCTCTGCTGCGGGTTTGCCCGCAAGCAGCGTTTTTGCCGCGAGGTCGTGGAGCCCTTCGTCGGGACCACCGACCAGCATGCCGGGCATCGCGCGGCCAGCCGCGGCGGAAGGACGATGGTGCGGTTGCTTGGGCGAGGACTCGTCCGCGCCAGTGATGAAATTGACACCAAGCGGGTTGTTTCCGAGAATGTAGTCAAGGTGTGCGCGCGCGGCGGCAAGATACCGCTCGTTTTCCTGCACATCGTTGGCCATCAACAGCGCCATGGTCTGATTGAGCAGATACATGTTGCTGCCCCAGAGGAACTCGGTGATCGAGATACCAAGCGGGCTTTTTTCCGTGCGTTCACAGATGCGCTCCGCGGTAGCGAGGAGGTCTGCGCGGATGCGTCCGGCGAGGAAGTCGTCTTCGCATGTGCGCGGGCCAAAGTAGAGCACCGCGTTGCCATATCCGCCCATGTCTGCCCAACCGAAGTCGGCCGAACGTCCGCCCTGATAAAGTGCGGTTGCGTCCGCAAGATAATAGGCCTGCCCCGTCGCTTGATACAGCGCGCAGGCGGCAAAATAGCGCTCGTCCGCGTCCGTCGCGTCACCGTATTCGCCGGTGACCATGCCAGAGGGATTGTGGAACGGGAGCGGCTTGCTGTGTTTCAAAAATTCATATGCATTGACCGAGGCACGCAGGCACTTTTTTGCAAACGTACGGTCGATGGATTCGTAAAGCGGTGCCGCCATCGCCATTACGGCGGAAAAATCGCCCGTTGCGGCGGTGGAGACAGGGAAGACAAACAGATCCGCCGTTTCGTCCTGCGGGTTTGCGGTGATGTCAGGGAAATAGGCGCAGGTTACTTTGTGGTAAACGCCGCCGTCTTCGCGTTGCATTTTGAGCAGCCATTCGAGTTCAAAGCGAACCTCGTCGAGTACATCCGCAACGCCGTTACCGCTTTCGGGGATATCCCAGTCATCGCCGAACGCTTCCGGCGCTGCCCGAAACGCCAGAAGCAGATCGGCGACGGCTTTACAAGCGGGCACCACATACCGTCCGTAATCGCCAGCGTCGTGCCAGCCGCCGGATACGTGGAGGAATGTATCCGTACCGAAAACACGAGCAGGCGCGGTATGACATGCCGGGTGAGAAAACGCTCCCGCGCGGGCGGCATCGAGCGCGACCCCGCAGCGTTGCAGATATAACATGCGTCCAACTGGTTTGATGAGCGATTGCGTCATGAGTCCCCTCTGTATGTTGCCGTGCGTCAGGCCTTTGCCAAGATGCATGCCGTAAAAGGCCGGCGTAATGTCCTGATTGGTGATGCTTTCCATTTGCTGCGCCTCCAAATGCGGTGTTTGTGTCGGTGTTCATTCGCTTCGCATGTCATCCAAAGAATGGAATCAATCGTTGATGTTTTTCACCGTGTCGCCCTTGAGCAACTGCCCGGAGACCATGATTTGCTGCGGAAGAGCAGTCTTTGGCTGTTCGATGAGCTCGACTAGCTTTGCCGCGGCCTCACAACCCATCGTCTCTGCATCCTGCCGGTAGGTGGTCAGGCGCGGGCGGAGCACCTGCGAGAGTAGAATTCCGTCATATCCGGCGACACTCATGTCGTCCGGAATCGAAACGCCTTGGCGCTCGAGTTCGTTCATTCCGCCAATGAAGGAAAAATCATCGGGATAGAGGATGCAGGTCGGTCGGTCGCTCAACGCGAGTAGCTCTCGCGTGGCAAGTCCGCTGAGCTTCGGGTCATGGTATAGGGCGGGTTTGATATAGTCTTCCGGCACGCGGATGCCGAGGCTTGCACAGGTTTTGTGGAAGCTGATGAGGCGCTTTTGCGTGACGGAGGTATCTTCACCGTGAATAAAGGCGATTCTGCGGTGCCCCATCTCGTAAAAATAGTGCACCAGGGCGGAGACGCCGCCGATATTGTCCGAGAGCACGGAGGTGCGGTTGTCGTAGACAAAATCCAGAGAAACCGTCGGAATCTCGCTTGCGATGAGTTTGAGCACCGCAGGATCGGAAAAATCGACCGAGGCGATGACCACGCCGTCGCAATTGCGATATTTCGCGTGCTCGTAATAGTCCATTGAAAACTCGCCGATGTCCTTGCTGATGAAGGTAATGTCGTATCCGCGCCGCTCGGCCTCGACCTTCAGACTGTCGAGAATCGACGAAAAGTATTCGTGGCGCAGACCGCAGGCGGTTTTGTCTACAAACAGAACACCGATGTTGTGCGACCGGCCGAGCTTGAGCGTGCGTGCGGTGGCATTCGGCAGATAGCCCATCTCTTTTGCCACGCGGCGAATTTGAGCAATGGTATCCGCACCGATATCCGTGTGTCCGTTGAGCGCCTTGCTCACCGTTGCGCGCGAAACGCCGCAGCGCTCGGAAATATCCTTGATCGTTACCATGATACTGCTTACCGCCTGTCGAAAATAATAGGAGGGGGAATCTGTGAAAGAAGGACGCAGATGCGTCTGCCAAATCACAAAAGAAATGGGGTGATAAAGAATAAGTAAAATTCAAAACAGCTTAAACGATTTCGTAAATTGATTATAGCCGCGTCGATTCTGCTTGTCAATACAGTGTAACAGATAAAGCGGTGCTTAAAATTGTAAAATTTCCAAAGATGCGGATGCAATAACGTCGATTTATCAGTCAAAATGAAAAAGACAGAAGAAATACAATCTGAAGAAGCGTATAGTAGCAAAACACTACTAAATCGATTAAGTATGACTTCTGTAAGCGCCGCACGAAAACTGGCCGGGGCGGCAGAATACCATTACGGTGGGAATTCCACCGGAAAACCATATAATCTGGCAAGATCAAATGTGCAAAAAGGCCCGGTTCGCCGCCAATCATGCGGTTTGTCGTTGCAGGAGCATACAATTCGTGTATAATGTAGGAATTAACAGTTTCTTGTGTTCTTACACTCATAAAACACAAAACAAACAAGAAAGCCAATCTCAGCCACATACAAACCATTTCCCTGCGGGAGGAATCACACCATGGACTGGAAAAATCTGAAGATACTTTGGACGGACGACGCGCCTGTCTATTTGCAGCTTTCCAATTACTTCTCCGCGCGCATTTCTTCCGGCGAGCTGAAAGAAGGAGACGCCCTCCCGACCGAAACCGCGCTCTGCAAGATGCTCGGAATCAGCCGGTCTACCGTGCGCCAGGCGTTTCAAGTGCTGGAAGACGAAGGCGTGATCGTGCGCAAAAAACGCGTTGGAACGCGGGTTTGCAAACCAAAGCTCAAGCGCAGCATCAACAACCTGTATAATTTCACGACAGAGATGATCTCGCTTGGACTTGCGCCAAGTTCCCGCGTGCTCTCGTTTACAACCGTACACCCGCCGGTCAAGGTCGCCGAGACGTTGCATCTTTCCGCAGGAGAGTCTGCGTTTCGTATCGAGCGGCTTCGCATGGCGGACGGAGAGCCGCTTCTGATGGAGACCGCGTATATTCCAACACGTGTTTGTCCGCAGCTGAGCCGCGAACAGCTCAACGACTCACTCTATGCCACGATTCGGGAATGCTCCGGCTCGTCGCCGCTGGAGGCGGTGGAGATCTACGAGGCGGTGACGCTCAACAAGCGCGATGCAGAGCTCTTGCACATGCGCGCGGGTGAGGCGGCGTTTCGCATCCAACGCATCTCGAAGAACACCGCCGGCGAGATTTTTGAATACTGTGTAGAGCTTGCGCGTGGGGACAGCAACAAGTTTCAGATCGTGCTCAAGAACTCAGGCGTGCAATATTCCCGCGTTCTGTAAGACGGGAATTGATTCCGCGCTGCCGCAAACCTGCGCGATCAACAAGGCGGTAAATAGTACTGGCGTTTTTTGAAAGTTGGTATTATAATCATAGTAGCTGATTCCTGTCAGCTTCGAAACCCGGTGATTTGCCGATCGAAACCACAAATCACCTCCCAAATCTGGCGGCCGCGCCTGATAAAAACTAACGAGAACTAAATTGAATACGATATATACGCCGTGGGACAGTGTTCAACGTTTATTGGTGTTTTTGGGAAGCAATCATAGCAACCAGAAAACGGCGATTATGTATGCGAGCCGGTCATACAAAACAGGGGATTACGTGTTAGCCATGCCGAATTTCACGTGAATTTCACACTGTGTTTACCAATGATTGATGTTGTGGAAGAATAGTCACAAAAAAGAATGGAATAGTGGTTGATTTATTTCTGAATAGAAAGTATAATGACAGCGAAGTAAAGGAAAGGAGAACCAATACTATGATGAAAATGAACGTGACGAATCTTGGACGCTTTTTCGAACTCGTCAACAAGAGCGAAGGCTCGGTCAAACTGATCGTTGCCGAACGCGAGCCGGAAGAACTCAAAGGAAATTCCTTTGTACAGAACCTGCTGCTTGACACCCAGAATGGCATCACCAAGCTTTCCATTGAAACCGAGCTTGAGCAGGACACCATCCGCCTGATCCGGTTTATGATGGAAGACGGCAGAAGCCTCAACGAGACCACGGGCTCTTCGCGCATCTACGCGGCGTAACCAAACACTCCAGAAAGTGCGGTTCGTTCCAGAGGCGGAGAATGCATCCACCGATGGACGAATCCCGGGCCGGGGCTAACACAACCGAATAGAGACGACGAAGAGGCTTACAAAGGCGTAAGCTTCTTTTTTTTTGTGCTCTTTTCTGTAGAAAGAGTGCAGGTGCGCGAATAGGCTTATTTCAGAAGCTTCTTTTTGTTTAACAGTTCACGTGAGCAAAGAAATATAAAAAAAGTGCGGCGGGAACCGACGCACAAAGAAAATGTTAT
>JAEWYO010000003.1 GCA_023395595.1 Bacillota bacterium | reverse complement strand
GCGCGCAGGGTGTCGATGTTGTAATACCCGCAATGCAAAATTAACCCGCGCAGCTGCTCCGGCGCAATCGCCGGCGTGCCGCCTATTCTCGCCTGAAACACGGGATTGGTGTAATACAGCCCCATCTGCGAACTCAGGTGCGCACCCGCGCTATCCCCGCCGATAAAGATTTTCTGCGTGTCGATTCGGTATTCCTTCGCACGCGAGAGCAAAAAGCCAATCGCCTCGTTGACCTGCAACATCTGCGTGGGATAGCGTCCCTCCGGCGCAAGCTGATAGTTCATGTTCGCAACCACATAGCCCTTGCTCGCGAGCGTCTGGCAATAGTACGCAAAATCCCGCTTGTCGTCGCCAACGTAATAGCCCCCGTGCGCGTAGACGATCAACGGCTTGGGTTCCTCCCCTTTTGCGGCGTAGACATCCATCACGCCGTTGTCAAATGCGCTCTCATAGGAGACATCCTCCGCCAGCGTGTCGATGGACGAGCGCACCGCGTCATAATCCTTCGGCTTCACGCCCGCGTTGCCGGAGCAGATCAGCCGGATCAGCGCGCACTGCAACACGGTCGTGTGTGCGGAGACGATCCGCACCACGACCACAAGCACAACCAACACCAAAAGTACGATCATCCAAACGCGCATCTTGCGTCACCTCAAAGCTTTTTATCACATGTTTGCTTCTTTTATTATACACATTTTGCGGCGCAGAAAGAAAAGCCTCGCGAGAACCATAGAATTTGCGCAGAACCTGCGTTTTTTTCTTGCGCTTTTCCAACGCTCCGTCGTATAATACACACAAAATTCTGTATTTTTATTCTTTTCGTGAAAAAATCGGATATTGGGGGGGCTTCTCACACATGCTAGCAGATCAAGTGCAACACCTGATCGCCATCGTGGCGTATATGCTCGTGGTGATCGCAATCGGCGTGGTTTTCGCAAAGCGCGCCAACAAGGACACCGAGTCCTATTTCCTCGGCGGGCGCACGCTGGGCCCATGGGTTTCCGCGTTTAGCGCGGAGGCTTCGGATATGTCCGGCTGGCTGCTGATGGGACTGCCGGGGCTTGCGTACTGGAGCGGGCTTGCCAGCGCGGGCTGGACGGCGATTGGTCTCGCCATCGGCACCTATCTCAACTGGCTGATCGTGAGCAAGCGCCTGAGGCGCTACAGCGTCGCGGTGGACGCGATCACGATTCCGGATTTCTTCTCCCGCCGCTTCCACGAAAACAAGCGCGTGCTGATGACCATCGCATCCGTGATGATCATCGTGTTCTTCACGCCGTATGCGGGCAGCTGCCTGATGGCCTGCGGCAAGCTCTTTAGCCAGCTCTTTGGCGCATCTTACAACGCGATGGTCATCGTCGCCGCGCTGTTTGTGCTGACGTATACGTTCCTCGGCGGCTTCCTCGCCGAGAGCACGTCGGACTTCATGCAGGCGGTCGTGATGATTCTCGCGCTCGTGCTGGTCGTCGTCCTCGGCATCGGCGCGGCGGGCGGGCTTTCTACCGTAATTGAAAACGCGAAAGGCATCCCCGGATTTTTGAGCTTTATCACCTCTGCAAACCCGACGGGCGAGGCGGCAAACGGCGTCGCGCTCTTTGGCGAAGCGAGCCAGTATACCGGCCTTGCGATTGTCTCCGCGATGGCTTGGGGACTTGGTTACTTCGGCATGCCGCAGGTGCTGCTCCGGTTCATGGGCATCCGCTCGGAGCATGAGCTCAAGACTTCCCGCCGCATCGCGACCGTGTGGGTGCTGATCTCGCTGGCTACCGCGGTTGCAATCGGCCTCATCGGGCGCGTGCTATATTCGGACGCATACATGGTCTACGGCTCCGGCAACACGGAGAATATCTTCATCCTGATGAGCACAAAGCTCCTGCCGCCGCTGCTGGCGGGGCTCGTCTGCGCGGGCATTCTCGCAGCGGCAATCAGCTCCTCGGATTCCTATCTGCTGATCTCCGCCTCCGCCGTCTCCAAGAACGTTTGGCAGGGGCTGATCCGCAAAAACGCGTCCGAAAAAGAGACGATGTGGATTTCCCGCATCGTGCTCGTGCTGATCACCGTGTTTGCGATCTTCGTCGCCACGGGTAAGAACCAAGTGATCTTCACCATCGTGGACTTCGCCTGGGCGGGCTTTGGCGCGGCGTTTGGTCCGCTGATGCTCTTCTCGCTGTTCTGGAAGCGCACAACCTATGCGGGCGCCATAGCGGGCATGATCGCGGGCGGCGGCATGGTGTTTGTCTGGAACTTCTT
This sequence comes from Bacillota bacterium, assembly GCA_023395595.1. Classification (GTDB taxonomy): domain Bacteria; phylum Bacillota; class Clostridia; order Christensenellales; family CAG-138; genus UBA7703. The sequence continues at coordinate 11,212 of JAEWYO010000003.1, read as the reverse complement.
CATCAGCAAGCTCGGCGGCATCTGGAGCATTTACGAGCTGCTGCCTGCGTTCCTCTTCTCCTGCATCGTGATCGTCGTGGTCTCGCTGCTCACGAAGAAGCCCAGCGAGGAGATTCAAGCCGAATTCGACGCCGTCAGCAAAAAGACATCTTAATTCAACGACCTTGCGTCCAAAGCGCCGTCCTTCGGGGCGGCGCTGTTGCGTTGTTTGCGCGTGCTTCCGTGTCGCAAAGCGGCGAAAGAATTGCACTCCGCCACAGAAAAGCGTATACTGTTGCTATTCTTGTTTGGAGAGAACTGCATGCTCTATACGTTATTTCCTGTTTCTTATGACCTTTCTTGGATGCTTATGAGCGTCCTTGTCGCGTTTGTGCTCACGTTTTTTGCGATCAAAATCGGCATCGCGCGCCTGCCCAAGGATCAAGGCAGAAAATTCGCCGTTAACGGCGAGGTCGCCAAAGGAAAGCCGCGCGGCGCGGGGCTGATCTTCAGCATCTGCTGCGTTCTAGTGTTTCTTGTGTTTGTCCCGTTTCGCTGGGAATATGTGATCTACTGCGCGCTGTTTCTTCTGGAGATGCTCTCGGGCTATCTGGACGATCGCAGCACAAACTCCTGGAGCGAACTCAAGAAGGGTCTGCTCGACCTTGCGATCTGCCTCGGCGCGGCGGCGACCTATCTCGCGTTCAACGACTCCCACAGCCTTGCACTCTTTGGCTGGACGCTGGTGCTGCCCAAGTGGGTGTTCTTGCTGGTTGCGACGTTTGTGCTCTGGATCTCGATCAACTTCACCAACTGTACGGACGGCGTGGACGGGCTGCTCGGCAGCGTCTCCATCGTTTCGCTTGCCACGTTTGCCGCCGTGTTCCTGCTGATGGGCAATTCAACCGATCTGGCGCAGATGTGCTTCATCTTCATCGCGTCGCTGCTTGCGTATCTGGCGTTCAACGCCTCGCCGAGCCAGATCATCATGGGCGACGCGGGTTCGCGCATGATCGGCATCTTCCTCGGCATCATGGCGCTGAAAACCTACAACATGCTCTACTTCATCCCGATTGTGCTGGTCATCATTCTCGACGGCGGCATCGGGCTGTTTAAGCTGCTCTTCATCCGCATCACGAAAATCAAAGGCTTCCTCAAGTCCGTCCGCACGCCGCTGCACGACCACGCACGCAAGAATATGGGTTGGTCGGACACGCAGGTCGGCTATCGCTTCGCGATCATTCAAATACTTACCAGCGGGCTTCTGGTCGCGGCACTGCTCCTCCGGCGCTGATAAACCGATTTCTTTACCACTCCGCCACCCGTATTTGGGGTGGCTTTTTTGTGCATAGCAAAGCCGCCCGGACAGGCGGCCTGCTGGTTTAAATACTAAATTTGAACGACTAAGTTCCGCAGAATTAGCGCTTCGGGCTTAATAATACTGCGGTCTGCGGATGAGTCTGCCTTTGGACTTTGGAAGGAAGAATGTACCGCGCTCGATAAACATCACGGGCAGTGCTTCCACATAATAGTTCTTGACCGACATGTCTTCGTGAATCATATAAAACTCACTCCACCGCGGCTCGCTGGCATTGGGGTCCTGATAAGAGGGTACCACATACGCCAACTCCGGCTCTGCCCCGCACACGAGGCAAGCGATGATTGAGTATCCACTGTCGTCCGCGACATACGTTCCTTTTTCTGTCGGGTTGGATTGCAGCTGAATCGCGCGCCAACCGGCGTCTCTGACGATGTTTTTCCATTCTGGCGCAGACGCAACGCCTGCTAGACGGTTTGCAAGCGCAAGCAGCTCCGGCTCCTCTCCTTCGCGCACGGGCGGAGGCAAAGGTTCTTCTGGCTGCTGCTGTGTCTGTGCGCCATATTGGCCACCGTATATCGCGCCCTGACGAACCATCTCGACAAGTTGATCCAGTGACTCGGACGCAATCGGAACGCGCCCCTCTCTCGGCCATGTCTCTTGTTCAACCTTAATCGGTGTCCGAAAAGAAATGCCGTCTTTCAAGGCTTCCGCAATACACTTCACAAACTTTGTCTGCCACTTTGTTTCCCAAGAGGCGGCAGCGGCGGAGATTGCCGTCCAAACCAGCGCGCCTGCGCCGATTACTCCGAGCGCAAGCGCCACAAGAGGCACCCAGATAGCGATTTGATCCGCGCTGAAAACACCCGCCTCGGCACGTACTACCGCAACATCGGTTGGAGCACTTGTTAATAGCGTTGCTCCACTTTCCAGCGTCACGATTTGCTCACCAAGCTTTTTGATCTGAATTTGGTCAATCGCGTGCCGCGCCGCCTGCGCTTTGATCACGAGGGTCACGTCAATCCAGCCCTCCGTCGGCATTCCGCTGTCTGCAACGCTCGTGTTCTCCTTTGCTGCGCCTACCGCCGCTTGCCGAAACTGCACAAGTGTTCTGCCCAGCACGGCTGGATCGGTGGTCGCTTTACTCGCCTGAGCATAGTCAAAGAGAACCTGAGACACGGAATAGCGTTCCGTATCGGTTACAGTCAGCACGTTGCCACCCGCTCGGTCTGGCGCGAGTGTGCCAATTTTTGCTCCGTCGGGAGCGAATACCTCTGTCGCCTTCTCAATTGGAACAATCAGCGGCTCAGTTGTACCCTCCGCCAGCGCGCCTGAGATCACAGGTACACACAGCGCCATCAGCAACAGGAGCATGGCTCCAATCGCAATGCATTTTTGTTTGCGTTTCAAGGTGTTGCTCCTTTCTTAGATGGTCAGGCTCGAATGGTCGTTGCCAAGGTGCCATGCCGCAACGACATCAACTGCATTCAGAAAATATCCATTGTTCGGTAGATGCCCATTGATTGCAGCATTCAATCCTCCATGGGACAAGATGCTGACATCATACTCATTTTCGGCAAAATCCCACCCAAAGCTGCTCTTTGCAACGGTTCGATAAGCCGTCAGGAACATTGCAAAATCTTCGAAGCCAGTGAGGATATCGAGCGTTTCATACTGCATCGGATGGAACGACACTAGATCCTCATCCAACTGATTCACATGTCCAAACGATACTTGTTTCGGCGGATTACCGCTAGGTGCCAAGAATCCCGTCGGGAAATCTGCCAGCGCACCGAACGCAACTTCTTCTTTTGGCTTTGCTGAGAATCGACACTTCATCTGATCCTTTGAGATTGGAGCAGTCGAGGAGCGCTGAAACATGAGTGTGATAAAGTGGCGAATTCGCTCAATTTCTGGAGAGAGCCATTGAATCATTTTCGACCCATTACCCGCAAAGAGCAGCGATACATTCATTCCCGTGTTATCACCGTCGCGAATCATTAAGCCGGAGAGCCAAACGCTGGCTCCAACATAAAATGCGATTCGCTTCTTTAGTTCTTGAAACGAAACTGCGTCTTTATATTCCTGTGGGTTGTCTTTTGCTATCACGAGGTCTGCTTCACTATTTGCGCAAATATTCGAGAATATTTCACCATACGTCGTTGGCAACATTGCCGCCGCAGGGTTGTTCCGATCGCGGCTTGTCTTAAAGGAGAACACATCCTCCACCATGCTATGCTTAGTCTGTTTTGTAAATGTAAGAACGTAACGATTAATGTCGCGAACCAGTTTTGTTTTCGATAGTTCGGCTGCGGCAAATAGCTTCTTTAATAACAGATTGTCTTCGCTCAGCAGCTTATCGATCAAAACAGTTCGCGCGCCGAATCCCAGCGAAGTTGCATACGAATTCCTGTGATTTTCGTCATCCAACAAGCTCAAGAATATATCCGACGAACCACCGCCAATATCCAGTATGAAGTAATTTTGATTATATGAATCACAAAGGATTGAGAAGCGATAGACTGCTTCACTTTCCGTGATGCTTCCGACTAACTGCGATTTTTCCGTACCATCGTATTTTTTCGAGCAGTCATTCACGGTCGGTGATAGCACGCTCACACCGGTTAGGCGCGCGGTTACTTCAAGCATTTCATTGAGTGCTTGAAAAAACTTCTTGCGTGTTGTTTTGTCAAACGAAATCGGATAAGAGGCCGTAATCGAGATCATGCTACAATGACCTGCTCTAGCTTCAAGTGCAATCAGCAACAGAATCTCTGTAAGCATTGCCTGAATCCGGTATAGATCCGCCTGACTGGATTGATTCCATTTGAGATTCGAATGTACCTTTGGCCAGGTTGATGCAACACGCTCCGGCATGAGTGCGCGGAAGTTGACCCAACTATCCTGAAACACCTCTCTGGGATCATTGCTTTCTTTCGTATCACATAAGATCGATTGCATCGGAATCATCCCTGGATAGGTTCCTTGTTCATCCGCGTTTCTCAACAGCGCTTCGTAGGATACTCTCACTGCCTCACCGCGTTTGATTTGTGACGACACAAGGTTCATTGGCAATGGCAGCGGCGGAACAAAAAAGCGCTCCAACCCGCCTTTTTCATTACCTGCATCATCAGTTCCATTGATCAACGGCAGGCTCCACTGATTCATGCCGGAGATCTTTTCCGGCGTCGCGTCGTCTACGCCGCCAAAAAGAGTTGTTGCCGATGTACCAAAATCGATGGAGGCACGATACACACGCGCTGCATCCCCAAGCGGAATCTCTTCGCATTTGCGGATTTGCATGTACCCACAGTGCTTCTTATTTATGTATAGTTTGGCGCTCACGGGCGCACCGTTCAACTTGTAGTAGTTCAACGTGCCCTCTACGCCATCCTTACCCACATAAGATTTTTCGGAAGTGATCGTCTCCTCCTCCGGCACCAGCTCATACCCGTTGAGCTCGTTGCAGAAGAGGTAATAGTCCTGCCAACCTGCGATCTTCTGGCGCGGCCAGATACCCGCGGTGCAAAGGTTTCGCCAATAGTCCGTGTCGATCAGCGCGATCGGATATGTTCTGGAGAACGTGATATCGCCGATCACGATAGTCGCTGTGATCTTGTTGAGAAACACGCCATCCGCGGAAAAAACGCACCGGATTGCGTATGTCGGATTCAGTTTCTGATTATCCCGCCAGAGCCGCCAGAACTCCTGCGTCACCGGCATCGCAACAAAGAAATGCGCATATTTGCCATCGACCTGCTGTTTACTCACGAGGCATTCCGGCGCGATACCGCCCGCGAAGCGATGCGTGTCAAGAATCTCCGGCTGCGTGGAGCCCTGATCAATTGTGGAATAGAACACGCGGTCAAGAAAGATTTTGAGGTTTTTCGGAACGCGCACATCGCCGATGCGCATCGCGACCTGCTTTTCGTCCTGTGCGAAAAAGCTATCCATGCTCGGCATACGATCCGTTTTAAGCCGGAATGCTTCCGAGAGCGCCTGCTCATAGGACGCAAGCAACGGAAGGTTTTGCAGCATCTGCGCGCTGCCTTCCCGCCTCTGCTGCGCAAGAAGGGTTTCGCGATAGCTCGAAAGCCAGCGTTGCAACAGCAGCGCATGCACTGGCATCATCGCGGGCATCTTATCCGCTTCTTTTTCCCCAAGATAGAACGGCGTTGCTAGACCGTTTTCCTCTACAACCGGGGCAAACACCTGCTTCTCTGTCAGCCACGGAATCTTCCCCTCGCAGGTGATCCAAAGATTGCGCCAGGCATCCTTGGTCGGAATCACATGCACGGTGGGCGAAGACATCGCAATCGGGAATCGTTCTCCATCCGCCTCAATATAGTACACGTCCATGCTCGGCCACTGCGCCTGATTCGGGCGCGTGTTGTAGGCTGCGCGCAGATAGTGGTTGCTGACGCGATCAGAAAACTTGATGGTCTCTGTTTTGATCGAGATGCCATACGATTCCGCAAGCACGAGGAGAGCAACCATCGCGCGCCATTCGCGCTTTGCAATTGCTTCGTATTCCAGATAGCTCTCGTCTTCCGCCTTGTTGAGCAGCAGCATTTCAAACAGGCGGTGCTGGCTCCAGATATCCGGAACGGAGCTGATCCTGCGAAAATCCGTCTGTCTGGGACGCTCTGTCTTCTTCGCATCCGAAATTCGCAGTTCCTTTGCGATATCCTGCATCTTTCGGGTATCACCGCTGAGATTGATTTCGTTCGGATGGGACGAAAACCAATGATAAAACGTCATATTCTGCCTCCGTTTTCTTTGATTACTGGGCGCGAAGCACGCAGCACTCCATCAGGGACGAAACGAAATACTTCGTAGCCCCTTCCGGGTCAACACGCGCGGAATTCATCTGTGCGGTAATCTGCGCGCAAGGAATGCCGAGTACATCCAGCCTTGTGGAACCTTCGCTCGCCGCGCGCGACACCGCATCCTGGATATGCGGCGTGTTGTAGCTGGTGTCGCCTTCGATCTTCAGCAGTTCGTGCATGCCGTGGTGATCCAGTTCTTCCAGCCAGCGGAACATGCTCTGCGCAAACGCTAACGCGGCTCCCACGCCCTCATAATAGCTTTCGTATGTTTCAAGCAGCTCGTTTCTCTTGCGCCAGACGGTTCGAAACACTTCCGGGCGATAGTTCCAGCGCGTGTCCAGCGCAGCGCTCGTGCGATAATAGGAACCCAGCATCAGGCAAAAGCGTTCCAGCCGCAGGATATAGTCCGAAATGGAGCGCACCATGCCCGCATCCGCCCCGCCATTGGTCACAGGGAAATAATCGAAAAGTTTGAGCACAAACGGGTCTTCCGGCGCAATGTCCAGCTCCGGATTAGCGTTTGTCCACTTCAGGGGCACGTAAACCTTCTGGGCAACGCCGTTTACCTTGGGGATGTCGTTTGCAAAATAGCGGCAGATTCCGATCGCAGCCATCAGCTCCGCCGGCATGGAAGGATCGTTTTGCCCTTCGTCCACGCGGCTGCCGCGATCTAGGCGCACGGGGTTCCATTTTCCCTGCTCGTCCTTCTTCTCCATCTGGCGGCGGTCATCGCCCACAAACTGGGCAAACTCTACCTCGGAAAGCAGTTCCGACGTTTCATAGTATTTCAGTGCCATCTTGCTGTTAATCGCAAACAGTCCGCTGTCCACATCGGTATCCTGCCCCACGTCGAAATACGGCAGCATGAGCGTAAGGGCAATATGGTTTGCAAACGAAACCGTATTCCCGGTTTCTCCGCTGCGGCAGGCGCGGATGAACTTCTGCGCGAGCGTCGGCGTTCCGCTTGCGCCCGTCCCGCCAAAGACCGAACCCGCGAACATTACTCTCAGCTCATCTTCCGTTCCAATTCCGCCAAAGATCGACTGCCAGAACCCGCTTTTGTTGCGCCAATCTTGATCAAAATGTTCCGCCCAGAGCATGGAGCCGATGCGCGGCCTGCCCTTGCAGCCGCGTCGGAGCACCAGTGTACGGTCGTCCTCTGCAAAGATTGCGTGGAACGCCATCTTCTCAGAATCGCTCAGGTTCCCTTCACAAACAAGGTCGCTCAGCGTACTACGATCATCAATCGGCGGTACGAGGCTCTCGATTGCGTCAATCCCCTTCGCCTTCCACCGGAAGTCTTTGTTCTCGCGATCCACGATAATCGAGAGCGACGGGAGCGTTTCGTTGACACTGCGAATCATCTCTTCCAGCTCGATTTTATCGCTGCCGGGGACGATGTCCAGATCGACCAACCGGATCTCCAGAAGATAGCCCGGCTCACAGATATCGCTTAAATAACCAGCGGCAGCCAGCGCAACCACGGACTGCGCAACGCGCATGCCCGTTCCGCCAATCGCCACCAAAACAAACTTTTTCATATGCCTCTCCTTTCGTCAGCGGGAGCGCGGGGCAAGCTTCATCTTATCGTCAAACCATTTGGCAAGGCCGCAGCGCACCGCGCAGTTGGTTGCGGGTGCCGCGCGCATGCAAAACGCCCAAAGAATCACATCGCAGATGGCGACGGTATAAAACGGCGCATAGAACGTGAAAATACTGGTTTGCGCGTTGGGCAGATAGGTTCCGATCCAAACCTCTGTGTTGACCATGAACCGGTAGCCGATCATTGCCGCAACGCAGACGAGCAGCAGCAGAAAATTCAGCGTGCCCTGCAAGCGCGTGCGTCGTTCAAGCGTTTTTCCGGAATCTCCTTTGTTCTCATTGGTAATGAAGAAGAGCAGATTCAGAAGCCAAACCGCCAAGATGCAGCCGGCATGAATCCAGCGCGTCGTATCCGAAAACTGGCTCCCGATCTCCTTTGCCGCGTCATCCAAATAAAACGCGGCATAGAGGGGATTGTGGTAGATCATCGGTGGAATCAACGCCAGCGCCGCCGCTAGGCAAAGCGTCGCAATCACGCGCGCCGTGACTCGTTTTCCTACATTTGCATTCATAGAACTACCTCCTGTGCGTTCGTATTGTTCCCGTCAATCAATTGCCGCGCGGATTCTCTCCGCATCCGTGATGCTAAACGCCCAACCGTCAAAATCTTCCTTCTCTTCCCACGTGCTGTTGCTCAGGTACTTATTCGGCACATCGCGCACAACCATGCCAAATAGCGTCGTCTGCACGCAGGCTTCGGTCTTCTGGCGGATGCCGTCCGCAATGATTTGAATCTGCTGCCCCGCAATACCATCGCAAATCAGGTTCGAAAGAAACGGCGTTTTAGCCGTAGAAGCCGCCGTATAACGTGCGGAGCTTTCCGATGTACCAAACTGTATCGACTCACTGTCAAACGATTTGAGGTTGAGTGTCAGCTCGTCAACCCAGCTTGTGTCATATAGCGCGCTGATCTCCTGCCATTGGGGTTGTACGCCAACGCAAACACCAACCTGACACAGAAACGGTTCGTCCTTCTTGAGCAATGTCGTGTTGACGCTTAAAACAAGTTCAATCTTCTTTCCTGTTGCATCGATCTCGGCGCTTTCACAGCGCATCAGCGCGGCACTCGGCGTCACCCAGGTTGCCTGCGGTTTCCCGTCCGTTGCGGTATACTGCAGCACGCGCATCTGCGCCGACACGGAATAATCCTCGTGCGCCAACGAAAGCTTTGCGGCGGGCACAACCAGCCCATGTTGATCCAATATCGTTTCGCTCCCCTGTGTGGAATCCAGCAGCGTAAACGGTATGGTGCAGCGCACCTTTACGTTTTTCTCTGTATTGCCGCGCTCCAGATCATAAAGCTTGGCAATCGGCAACTTGTTGAGCAGTTGCAGTTCAGCATCACGAAACTCCAATGTATCGCGCGCCTTGATCGAGGCGGGATATTTCACCTTGCCCTCTTTATTCTTCATGCCGCGAACGAGGAACCGCGCTGAATAGTCCGCCGCATTATAGTCTTGACAACCGAGATTGAATTCGGAGAAAATGTCGTCACTCTCGCGCCGCGCAATGTCATATTCCGAGAAATACAGTGCATAATACGGCGTTGTGCCATCGAGCAGCTTGCTGCTATCCAGCGAGGAGATCGCCTTTTGCATCGCACTGAGCACCGCCTGATCGTCACCGAGGAACAAGAGGTACAGTGGATGGCGGAAGTTGCCCTTTTCGTCCCGCTCAAGCACCATATAGTCACCGATCTTGCGCTTGTAACCCGTGGTTGGGCTAACCGGCAGGTTTTCGATCGTTCCGCGGAAATCACCCACGATGCCAATCAGGCCCATCGTGGCATGTTCCGGTGTGATCACTGCATCCTTGAGCGCCTTTGCAGCTTTCATGCAGTCGTCCTCCGTCGGAATCATCAGATCGGAGATTAAAATCATGACCTGATTCGGGTTGTCGCGATAGCTTTTCGCCATGCGCTCTATAACGGCTGCGGCATCGTTGCTTTTCTCGCGGAAAAACTGATCCTGCACCGCGGTTTGGAAAAAAATACTGGCTTCCTTCTCCGTGCTCTGCGTGCCGGAGAGCAGGTCGCTTGCGCGGATACAGGTGCTTTCATGACTCATGCTCACGCTGGTTGCCGCCGTAATCGCCGCGCGATAGCTCAGGCAGAATGTCGAGATAAACCCCTTCATCCCAAATCCGTCGTCCACGACGATGGTGTAGGTTTCCTGTGTTTGCGCATCGTTCTGCGCTTGTGCTGCGTTTGGCTTGAGTAGATCAAGCCCTTCGTAGAGCGCCTCAGTCGGCTCCATAATGCCGTATGGTTCAGGAACCTTACCCTGGCACCCGCTTAAAAAAAAGCAGCCCATGAGGCAAAGAAGCACACATAGTAACGTTTTTTTCATATAATTCTCCCATCGCAACAGTTTTTTAGCGTTCGGGTATATGTTTTTTATCGATTGAAAGACAGCAGCATGAGAACGTTTCTGTCACATGTTATCACTGTGGTCATTTCAGCCACAAGGGTATAAAAGCGCGTATTCTTGCTTATTTCTCTGTGTGCAGCCTGCCCCAGAGCGCACTCCGGTAACACGCAAAAAACACGCGCTGTGTGTCCGCAATTCACGTGATTCATATCATTTGATACAATTGTGTTGCCGCGTTTCTTTTTCTCGAGAAATAGCGTATAATCATACAAAATGTCTTGAAAACATGAATCGTTATGCTATCCTGCATAGCACGGAAAGGAACCCCCTCCCATGCTTGGAACCATTGTCAACGCCGCAGCCATACTTGTCGGCGGCGCACTCGGTCTTCTGCTTAAAAAAGGAATCCCGGAGCGCGTCTCCGGCGGCATTATGCAAGGGCTCGGCCTCGTGGTCATCTACATCGGCATCAGCGGCATGCTCAAAGGCCAGAACGCGCTGATTGCGACCATCTCCATCGTCGTTGGCGGTGTGATTGGCATGATTCTCGACTTTGACGGGCGATTCAACCGCTTTGTCGGTGGACTGGAGCAAAAACTGGCGTCTAAGTCTGACAGTGGCTCAAAATTCAGCGAGGCGTTCATCACCACAACGTTGCTGTATTGCGTTGGCGCAATGGCGGTTGTGGGTTCGCTCAACAGCGGCATCTCCGGTAATCACGAGGTGCTTTTCACCAAGAGCATTCTCGACGGCGTGAGCGCAATCGTGTTTGCGAGCACACTCGGTGCGGGCGTACTGCTCTCCGCAATTCCGCTGTTTCTCTATCAGGGCTCGATCACGCTTCTGGCACAGGTGCTTGCGCCTGTGCTCAGCGACGCCGCCGTTGCAGAGATGACCTGTGTGGGTTCGCTGCTGATTCTCGCCATCGGGTTGAATCTGCTGAAGGTCACGAAGATCAAGGTTCTGGATTTCATTCTCGCGATATTCCTGCCGATCGGGCTTGTTTTATTCATGTAATCATGCTGCGCGGCATCTCCTGCCGCACAAACCATCAGCCACCGGAGGCAACAGATGGAGTATTGGGATTTGTATGATCTAGACCGCATACCAAAAGG
>JAEWYO010000019.1 GCA_023395595.1 Bacillota bacterium | reverse complement strand
AGTCGCGGTTATTGGCTTTGTCTCGAACGAAACCCCAACGCCGAGATTGACTCCGACGGTTGCGCCGGTAACGCCGGTACCGACAGCAACACCCGTTCAGACGCCATCCGCGGCGAACGGAACATTGGCACTCACGCTCGATCAACTCAAACAGTATGACGGCAAGAACGGAAATCCCGCATATATCGCGGTCGATGGTGTTCTGTATGACGTGAGCGGTGTGCGCCAGTGGAAGAACGGCTCTCATGAAGGCTATTCTGCAGGAAAGGATCTGACCGATGCCATCTTGGGCAAATCCCCGCACGGAACCAGTGTTCTGGACGGCGTTCCTGTAGTCGGGAAACTGGTCGCCGGGTAAATAGTTTTAGAATTTGTGCGTGATCTAGTCACGCAAAACAGAAATAAAGTCGGTTGCATACAATCGACTTTTCTGTTATTATTTGGTTAGAATAAGTAAACCATATAACTTCATAGCATATACAGAAAACATCGAGAAAGGAAGTAACGATAGATGAAACGAATGATCACGATCTTAGTCAGCGTTATGGCGCTGGCACTCTTCACGGTAGGCTGCGCGGCAGGCGGCGCAAATAGCACGGCGGCAACGCCTGCAGTTGCTGAAAATAGCGCGGCGGTAAGCGACGCGACGCCAACGGATTCCACGGTTGTGGGTTCTGCGGCAGACGGAACGCTAGAATTGACTCTCGATCAACTCAAGCAATATGACGGCAAGAACGGCAATCCCGCCTATGTCGCGGTGGATGGAATCATCTATGACGTCAGCAATGTCAGTGCCTGGAAAAACGGAGACCACAACGGCTACTCCGCAGGCAATGATCTTACCGACATCATCAAAAACAAATCACCGCACGGCGTGAAAAACCTCGAAGGTCTGCCCATCGTCGGCAAGATTGTTACCGGTTGATTGCTTGTTAAATAGAGCGTTTTACCCCAAAGACAGGGGAAACGCAGGAAAGCAAAAGCGCCCGTGAAGGGCGCTTTTGTGATGCTTGTGTGGTTACAATTCTTCGGCAGGAGCCGCCTGTTCATCCGGGTGAAAATAGCGATATACTGACTCCGCCGTGCGCGCATCGATCAAACTCACCGCCGCAAGCTCCTCCTGCGAGGCTGCTTTGATCGCGTCGATCGTCATAAACGTGTCAAACAGCGCGCGCTTCCGTTTGTCTCCCACGCCGGGGATGCTGTCGAGCACCGAATACAGTGCGTTGCGGTTGTGTACATTGCGGTGGTAGCTGATCGCAAAGCGATGCGCCTCGTCCCGCAGCCGCTCAATCAGGTGCTGCGGCGCGGAGTTGCGCGGCAGCTGAATCGGCATCGGTTCGCCAGGGATATAGATGGTTTCGCTGAGTTCCGCGAGACCGACGGTCGGTATAAAATCGAGCGAGAACTCTTCCAGAACTTCCAACGCGACCTGCAACTGCGTGGGTCCGCCGTCCATAACCAGCAAGTCCGGCAGCGGCAGAAAGCCCGCTTCCTGCTCCTCGGCTTTCTTAAATCGCCGTGTGAGCGCTTCCCGCATGGCAATGAGGTCATTTCCGCCCGCGTCTGCGCGAATGCGAAAACGCCGGTATGCGCTCTTGTCCGGCTGACCGTCTGTGAATACGACCATCGAGGACACGGTATCGCGTCCCTGAATATGCGAGTTATCGAAGCATTCGATTCGCGTGGGAACTGTCTCTAGACCGAGGATGGCGCTCAGTTGCGTGAGTGCGCCTTCACCGCGCTCCCAAGCCCGCTTTTGCAGGGAAGCGTCTTTTTCCAGCAGGTCGAGGCAGTTGCGATATGCCATCTCGGTGAGTTTTCTCTTTTCGCCGCGCTGCGGGCGGTGTACATCGACCTTGCGCTTTGCAAGCCCGCTGAGCCAGCCGGAGATGGTCTCCATGTCGGTCGCGTCTTGATGGAGCAGCACTTCCGGCACAAACGAAGCGGCTTCTGCATAGTATTGCGAGAGAAAGGCGGAGAGAATGTCCGCGTCGCTTTCCTCTGTGTCCGCGTCCATGCGAAATTTTTCGGTGCCGATTACTTTTCCGTTTCGCACAAACAGAGCAAACACCAGCGCGTTGGTATCGAGCCTGCCGAGGGCAAACACATCCAGCATGGTATTGGTGGTTGCGATAACGGCCTGTTTTTCGTTGAGGCTGTCGATGGCGCGGATGCGGTCGCGCAGGATCGCGGCTTTCTCAAAATCCATCGTCTCGGCGGCGGCACTCATCTGCTCGTTGAGAGAGCGCAAAATGTCCGACGTGTTGCCGGAGAGAAACGAGATGACCTCGTCGATGAGCTTGTGGTATTCCTCGCGCGAAACGTTGCCGGAGCACGGCGCGCAGCATTTGCCGATGTGATACATCAGGCAAGGGCGCTCCCGGCGGGCAATCATTCGCGCGATATCTTTTTTGCACTGGCGGATGGGATACTGTTCACGCACGAGCGCAAGACCATCCCGCAGCAGCAAGCCGGAGAGGAAGGGGCCAAGGTATTTCGCTCCGTCCTTCTTTACGCGGCGGACGACCTCCAGACGCGGAAAATCCTGTCGTAGATCGACACGGATATATGGAAAATGCTTGTCATCCTTGAGGAGGATATTGTATTTCGGCTTGAATTCTTTGATGAGGTTGGATTCGAGCGAAAAGGCCTCAGTCTCGTTGGCTACGCGGATGTATTCAAAGTCCGCAATCTGCCGCACCATGGCGGTGACCTTCGGCGCGTGATTTTTTGAAGATTGGAAGTATTGCCGTACGCGATTTTTCAGCGAGATGGCTTTTCCGACATAGATAACCTCGCCCGCCGCGTTGAACATCTTGTACACGCCGGGTGAGGAGGGGAGTAGTTTCAGTTTTTCTTCGATGATTTGATTCATAAATTTCGTTTATTTGCCAGTGCGATTTATATGACAACCTCTCCCGCTTCGATTAGCATCTTGTAGAGCATCGGAAGCGGCAGCCCGATCACGTTAAAATAGTTCCCTTCGACGCGTTCCACGAAGATGCCGCCGGGGCCTTGCACGCCGTATGCGCCCGCTTTGTCGAGCGGTTCGCCGGTGGCAACATAGGTGTCGATCTCCTGCTCCGTCATGTGCGCGAACGTCACCTTGGTTTCGCAGTGGCGCACATCCGCTTTTCCGTCTTTGAGCACCGCGACTCCGGTGAAGACCACGTGGCTCTTGCCTTGCATGCGGGTTAGGTACGCTTTTGCGACCTCCGGCGTATGCGGCTTGCCAAGAATGTCATTTTCGAGGAATACAATCGTATCCGCACCGATGACGCAATCGTTCGGGTGCAGGTCGGCAACCGGTTGTGCCTTTTGCAGCGCAAGTGTTTTTACAAATTCCGCCGGAGGCAGCCCGTGCGGTTGTATCTCTTCTTCGCCGGAGGTTTCGATGGTGTAGTTCAGTCCAATCATGGACAGCAATTCCCGCCTACGCGGGGAAGAGGACGCGAGAATGATCATAGAATCTCCCGAAATTTGTATATTTAATCTTTCATCGTGATGAGCACGGGGCAGTGGTCGCTGCCATATACGTCGCTGAGTATTTGGCTGTCTTCTACGTGGTCGATGAACCGTTCAGACACGACAAAATAATCGATGCGCCACCCCGAATTGTTCGCGCGCGCATTGCCCAGATAGCTCCACCAGCTGTATGCCTCTTTTTGATCCGGATAAAAATGGCGGAAGGTATCGACAAAACCGTTTTCCAGCAGCCGCGTCATGCAGGCGCGCTCTTCATCCGAAAAGCCCGCGTTCTTGCGGTTTGATTTCGGGTGCTTCAGGTCGATCTCTTTGTGCGCCACGTTGAGATCTCCGCAGACGATCACAGGCTTTTTCGCGTCCAATTCCTTGAGGAAGGCGAGGAACGCATCTTCCCACGTCATGCGATAATCCAGTCGTTTGAGCTCGTTTTGCGAATTTGGCGTATAGACCGTCACAAAATAAAAATCCGGGTATTCCAGCGTGATCACACGGCCCTCATTGTCGTGCTCGGGTATGCCGATTCCGTTTGTCACGCGAAGCGGCGGTTCTTTCACAAACACCGCTGTGCCGGAATAGCCCTTTTTCTCTGCGCTGTTCCAGTAGATCGTATAGCCGTCGATGCCGCCGTCAAACTGCTCCGGCTGCATCTTCGTCTCCTGCAAGGCAAGGATATCCGGCTGTTGCTGGCTGACAAAATCGTAAAACCCTTTTGTGATGCAGGCGCGAAGCCCGTTGACATTCCAAGAGATCAACTTCATCGTTCGTCGCTCCTTTTGGGTAAAATTTCTTTCATCCAATATATCATAGGAAGCGTTGAAATACAAACGCAAGTTCGTGTGTTCGGACGAAAAAAGATACAATCAGTCATAAAATACTGGATTGACAAAACGAAAAGAATTGATAAAATGTATCATATGAAACAAATATGACGATGTGGTGTATGAATTTTGTAGAAGCCGACTTGCCAATCGCCAAAGTGAGGGAGGATTGTCATGAGCCGATCGCTCCAGCCAACCGCATATGTCGCCCTCGCGCAAAAGACGTTTCTCTTTGCGGGCATTCCTGAGGAACAGATTGCCTCTTTGCTCGGCTTTTGTGGCGTGCGCGTGGAGCATTACGAAAAGGATCAGGTGATCTTTGACCGCTCGGATACGGAACGCGCGCTGGGCATCATCCTCTACGGCACATGTGTGGTCACAAAAGAAAGCGAAAACGGCAGGATGCCGATGAGCTTACTCCGGCAGACCGAGATGTTCGGTGCGGCGTCACTGTTTCACGACGAGGAGGCGTATGTCGCCCGTGTGATGGCGCAGGAGAGCACATGGGTGCTGCTGATCTCGGAAGAAGCACTGCGCAGCATGATGCAACAGGACTTTCGCGTGACCGAAAACTATCTGCGCTATCTCACCGCACGCATCCGCTTTTTGAGCGGCAGGCTGGATGGATTTTTGCCACAGAGCGTGGAGGAGCGCGTACTCAACCACATCAAGACCCGCGCGGAAAACGGGCTGTATGAATCCGAATGGAGCGTGACGCAGCTTGCGGACACGCTGCGCATCAGCCGGACAACACTCTACCGCGCGATGGATAAACTGGTTTCCGATGGAAAAATAGAACGACACGGGCGGGCATTCCGCCTGTCAAAAGGAGAAAACGAATGAAAAAGATACTCGCATTTCTGACCCTCGCGGTCATGCTGTTTGCCGTGGGCTGCGCAAAAGCCCCCGCCGAACCCGTCAACATCGCAGCGCTCAAAGGACCGACCGGCATGGGCATCAGCTACCTGATGGACGATACCGCGAAGTATAACGTGGAGCTGCAGGACGCGCCGGACGTCGTCACCGGCAAGTTTATCAATGGCGAAATCGACATTGCAGCCGTTCCGCTCAACCTCGCAGCGGTGCTGTACAACAAAACCGAAGGCAACGTCGTGTTGCTCAATCTCGATACACTCGGGGTGCTGTACATCGTCGAAAACGGCGAAACGATCAACTCCCTTGCCGATCTTGCGGGCAAAACCATCTATGCCAGCGGCGAGGGCGCAACCCCGCAGTATGTGCTGGACTACCTGCTGGCACAAAACGGGTTGACCGATCAGGTCAAGGTAGAGTACGTTGGCGAACACACCGCGCTGGCTGCGATGGTAGCCTCCGGTGAAGCGAAGATTGCCTTGCTGCCCGAACCGTTTGTCTCCGCCGTCATGGTGAAAAACCCCGATGTGCGCGTGGCGCTCGACCTCAACACCGCATGGGAAGCTGCCTCCGGTACGAAGCTTGTGATGGGTGTCTATATCGCAAGCCGCACGTTCTATAAAGAGCATCCCGATCAGGTGAAGGCGTTCCTTGCGGACTATGCCGCTTCGGTTGAGAAGGTAAACACCTCCGCGGACGCCGCGCAGAAGATTGCCGATCTCGGCATCGTCGGCTCCGCCGCGATTGCGCAGCAGGCGATCCCGCGCAGCTACATCGTCAGCATCACGGGAGATGAGGCGAAGAATGCGGCATCCGCGGTGCTCAATGTGCTCTTCACGGCGAATCCGAAGTCGATTGGCGGCAAGTTGCCCGGCGACGACCTCTATGCCGAGTAAGCGAAAATTTCTGCAAACAGCGCTGATTGCGCTCATCTATCTTGTGGCGTGGGAAGCGGTGAGTCTCCTTGTTGGCAAGGAGCTCCTGCTTCCTTCTCCGCTCTCCACGCTATCCCGCCTTGCCGTTTTACTCACGCAAGGCGAGACGTGGCTTTATGCAGGGCTGACGCTGCTTCGCATCATGACGGGTTATGTCGTCGGTGTGGTGCTCGGCGTACTGCTTGCCGTGCTCACGGCGCGCTCTTCGTTTGCGGAGGCGCTGCTTTCTCCGCTCCGCGCAATTGTGAAAGCGTCTCCCGTCACGTCGTTCATTCTGCTTGCGCTGCTGTGGCTTTCTTCCGACATGGTGCCGCTGGTGATTAGTGTGCTCATGGTCGTGCCGATGGTTTGGACGGCGACGGCGGAGGCAATTTTGCAGACTGATCCGCGTCTCGTCGAGATGGGAAAACTCTTTGGTCTGTCCCGCTGGCAGATTGTAAAGAAAATCTACGTTCCATCCGTACTACCGCAGTTTCTCGCGGCATGCACGACATCACTCGGCTTTGCTTGGAAGTCCGGCGTTGCGGCGGAGATTATCGCGCTGCCCAAGCAGTCCATCGGCTACAAGCTTTATCAATCCAAACTGCGCATCGAAACGCCGGATCTGTTTGCGTGGACGCTACTGATCGTTGCGCTCTCGATGCTGCTGGAATGGCTGCTGGTGCAGGGGATGCGGAGGGTTCGGCGTGATGCATGACATGATTTCGGTAAAAAACGCATCTAAATCGTTCGGCGGGCACGTTGTTCTGAGCAAATTCTCCGCTGAGATTCCGCTCTGCGGCGTAACGGTACTTCGCGGCGCATCCGGCGCGGGGAAGACGACGCTGTTTCGCCTCCTACTCGGACTGGAACAGCCGGAAACGGGCACAATTGCCGGCATGTCCGGCCGGAAACCCGCCGTTGTGTTTCAGGAGGATCGGCTGCTACCCTGGGCAACGGCGTTGGAAAACGCCGCGTTGGGGTCGGACGAGGCACGTGCAACCACTGCGTTGACGCAACTAGGCTTAGGCGAGAGCATGCACCTGCTGCCGCGGGAACTCTCCGGCGGGATGAAACGGCGCGTGGCGATTGCGCGTGCGTTGGCGTATCAGGGCAACATTCTCTTTCTCGACGAACCGTTTACGGGCTTGGATGAGGAGAATAAGCGCATTGCGGCAAACACAATGCTGGCGGCGAACATCCCAATTCTTGTGATTACGCATGACGACGCGGAGGCGG
>JAEWYO010000010.1 GCA_023395595.1 Bacillota bacterium | reverse complement strand
CGCGGGCAAAAGATTGCCGCGATCGCGTCCATCGTGGTGTTTGTCGTCGTGCTCATTCTACTGACCATCTTCGTCGGCGGACCGATCGTCAAAACGCTTGGCGACCCCGCCTCGTTTCGCGCCTGGGTAGACGCGCGCGGCTTCTGGGGCAAGCTGATCTTCATCGGCCTGCTCATCTTGCAGGTGGTCATCGCCTTTATTCCGGGAGAGCCGTTTGAGCTCGCCGCGGGCTATGCCTTCGGCGCGGTTTGGGGCACGGTTCTGGTTTGGATCGGGCTTGCGCTTGGCACAACCATCGTGTTCCTCTTTGTGCGCAAGATCGGCGTCAAGGCGGTCGAGGTGTTCTTCCCGCGCGAAAAGATCAACTCCATGAAATATCTGCGGGATGAAAAAGCGCTCAACGCCGCGGCGTTCGTGCTCTTCCTCATCCCCGGCACACCCAAAGACCTGCTGACCTATGTTGCTGGGCTGACGAAGATTCGCCTTCTGCCGTGGATTGTGCTCACGAGCATCGCGCGGATTCCGTCGATTGTCACCAGCACCATCAGCGGCAACGCGCTGGGTTTGCAGAACTATACGCTTGCAATCCTCGTGTATGCCGCGACGGCGCTTGTCTCCGGCGTCTGCCTCTTCTTTTATCAACGGGCACAGAAGAAGCAAGCGTTTGCGGAGGCGGCAAAGGCGCTTGCAGCCCAGCGGCTTGCGGAATACCCCGTCGAACCGGTAGGCGAACCCGCGCCGGATTCCGCTCCATCCGCAGACGGACCCCGTAATTAAACCGTTACCGCCAACCGGCTCAATCCAGCACGATGCGCCCGCGAAAGCGGGCGTTTTTGCGCGCTAGCGAAAACACTGCCTTGCTTTATTACATGCACTCTGCGCGCGCCGATTTCGCTCGCGCGATTGTTACGGTTTGGTTGTGTGTTTGCGATCACGTGTGGCGCGCGCACCGCCTTCAAAACCAGCCGGTTGTCACAATTCGTTTTGCAATTGTGGCGAATTTGCCATGCAGCTGCCTGCACAAAGCAGGAAAATGTGCTTGTATAGATATTCTTCGCTTTTTGGTGCATATTCACGGGTCTATCCACACCATCCACATAGTTATCCACCAAAATAGTCGTTGAATTGCGCGTTTTTTGGTGGTTTTCCACACTTTCCGCTTTGAATATGGAGGGTGCAATGTGGAGAAAAATTGTAAAAAGGAACGCAGCAGCACTCACTCACTATGCAAATATGGCTTGATTGTGACCGGTAAAATTTGCAAGAAGCACTGTCAAAACAACGCTGTAACAAGTACATTTTTCTGAATTTTTATCGGAAACCATGTCTTTTTTAATCTCTTTCCCCCACTGCCAAGCACACTTGTTCTTCGCGAAATCGTATTCGAATTGCCGCGCTGTTACGCGAACGGTGTTTGATTCCCAAACAGCATAAAAAACAGAGCGTGCAGCCCAGCCGCACGCTCTGTGGAAGAAACCGATCGGATCAGAGGGATTGTCATGCCCCGGTTGCGATGCTCTCTTCAATCGAAAGATACGGCACAGCGTTGAGCGCGAAGGAATCCGTTTGCCCGCGCAGAAGCTTTCCATAAGCCGCGCTGCCAACCATCGCCGCGTTGTCCGTGCAATACGCAAAGTCGGGACAGTAAAACGCGATTCCTGCGGCTTTTGCGCGCGTTTCCATCGCCTCGCGCAGCGCGCGGTTTGCCGAAACGCCGCCAGCCAGCGCGAGCTTTCTGCCCACTTCGCCTGCCTGCGCCTTTGCCGCGCGGACGGATTTCTCCGCGAGGATGTCCACCACCGTCTTCTGAAACGAGGCGGCAAGGTCGGCGCGGTTGACCGTTTCGCCCGCCTGCTCGGCGTTGTGGAGGCGGTTGACCACCGCGGTCTTGATGCCGGAGAAGCTGAAGTCGAACCCTTCTCCTTCATTAAATGCAGAGTGAAAGCGATAGCGGGTCGGGTCCCCTTCCCGCGCGAGTTTTTCAAGGTTTGGCCCGCCGGGATAGCGCAACCCCAGCACGCGGGCAACTTTGTCAAACGCCTCGCCTGCCGCGTCGTCCCGCGTGTGCCCGATCAGGCGATAGCGGTCATAATCCTCCACGGCAATGATGTGGCTGTGCCCACCGGACGCCACGAGGCAGGTAAACGGCGGCTCCAGAGCGGGATAGGTCAGATAGTTTGCCGCGATATGCGAGGCGATATGATGCACGCCAAGAAACGGCAGCCCGGAAGCGTAGGCAAGTCCTTTTGCGTAGCTCAGCCCAACCAGCAGCGCGCCGACGAGCCCGGGCCCGTTGGTCACGGCGATTGCGTCTAGTTCGCCAAGCGATAGATTCGCCTCGTCCAGCGCGAGGCGCACGACGGAGCCGATCTTCTGCACATGGCTGCGGGAGGCAATCTCCGGCACCACGCCGCCAAAGGGCACGTGCAGCGGAATCTGCGTATGCACCGCGTTGGAGAGGACCGTCCGCCCGTTTTCGACCACGGCGGCGGCTGTCTCATCGCAGGAGGTTTCAATTGCAAGTATGCGCACGTGTTCTTTTTGCCGGATTGCATCCAGCTTTTCCTGCGCCGCGCGTTCATAGTGTGTCATGTCTTCCTCAAGTGAAAAAGGTTAATGTATTTTTGGTTAGGGACATGGTTCCCGCGGGCGGATGCTATCCGCCCCTACAGGCGGCTTGAGCCGATCCTCAAACAACCTTGTGAATGGTTCTTGCGATAATATCTATCAAAAATTCACCCGCCGTACAACGAGAGGTCTGTAGGGGTGGATAGCATCCGCCCGCACAACACTTCAACAACCGGGAATTCGCCAAGCGCCTGCGGCGCAGCCGCAAGAAACCCCAAATCCTCAATCGT
The DNA here is from genome assembly GCA_023395595.1 of Bacillota bacterium. Taxonomy (GTDB): domain Bacteria; phylum Bacillota; class Clostridia; order Christensenellales; family CAG-138; genus UBA7703. Next base: position 50,996 of record JAEWYO010000010.1, on the reverse strand, counting down.
CCAGAAATCCCGTGTCGTCGTGGACGTTTTTCTTCTTCTGCGGTTTGCCTGCGGGTTTTGCGCTCTTTTGCGAGGGCTGTTCTGTGCGGGTCGGGCGCGCCTCTCGCGCAGGCGCTGCTGCCGGTGCGGGAGTCGCTTTTGCCTGTGGCTGCTGTGCGGGCTGCTGCGCCGCCTGTTGTGCCGCCGCTTCCGCCGCAGCACGCTTTTTTGCACGCTTTTCTTCGCGGAGGCGCTGCTGCTCCGCTTCCTCGGCCGCCGCTTCCGCCGCCGCCTGCTTCTTTGCCTTGTTGGCGGCAATGCGTGCACGCTTCTCGGAGAGGCGCTTTTCTTCTTCCAGCGCTTTGCGTGCGTCGTCTCGCGCCTTCTTGCGCGCTGCCGTTGCGCTCTCGCGCGCTTTTTTGCGCGCCTGGGCAATCGCGCGGTTGCGCTTGTAACCGTCGGATGCGAGCACGAGCGCTACGATGCTCAGCGCGATCAGCGCAAGAATCACGATGCCGGAATACAGCCCGACCTGGCCGATGATGTCCGAGAAGATCTTCTCCGGAAGCATGTTGATCATGCGGCTTTGCGTTCCGTCAAAGAGCCACAGATCGTTCCAGAAAAACATCTCGTGGAAAAACGTCCAGAAATTGGAGAAATCCAGCGCCGCCCATGTGCCGACAAAGCCGAAGATCAGCAGGAACACAAACGAGCCGGAGAGATACCCCTGCGCCAGATACTGCGGTGCCTTGCGGAAATTGATCACCGCCGCAAAGAGGAAGAGAATCAGCATCACCAGTACGCTGACGTCTCGATAGGAGGCGATTGTGGTGTAAAGCTTTTGCACATCCACCATGTGCTCCGCTTCCTGCGGATAGTCAAACATCTGCGCGGGGGTGCCGTTGATCGTAACGGTCACGTTGATATCCGGCGCTTTGCCCTCCATATAGTCCACCAGGCGGGTGAAGGAGCTCACGAGGTCCGTGTTGCTGATGCCCATCTTTGAACCCACGGCAAGCTTGGTGAACTCGTTGTTCACAAACGTTTCGTCGTTGATGACCACACCAATGGAGGTAAACACCACGATAAAAATCAGCAGTATGGAGGCCAGCGTCGCCATTCCGACGGAAATGAGCTTTCTCATTGCAATCCACTCTCCCTAAAAAACGTTGCGTTATGAAAACACAGATTTCTGTTACGTATCTCTATTTACGCGTTTGAACGCGCAGCGCTATTATAGCACAGCCTCACGCGCTCTGCCGCAAAAAGCGAGAGCTTTTGCGCAAAAGCCGCAAAATGGACAAAAACACGATTGTCACAACGATACTATCACAACTCACTGATGAATAACAGACACTCCGTGGTTCTGGTTGCGGTTTTCCAATCACGCGTAGCGCGAAACGCTTGCCAGAGACAGTAAACCACGGTAAAATAAAAGCAATCATTTTGATTCGTGATGTTTGGAACGCACAAAAACGCTGAACAACCCCGTATCAAATTTGCGCGCTCATCGGCGCGCGGAAACGAGGCAACGCATGAGTTATCGTATCTTTACCGACGCAACCAGCGACCTTCCGGCAAGTTTTGCCGAGCAGCTGCATGTCACCGTACTCCCGATGGGATTCACCATGGAGGAGAAAGAATATTTCTATATCCCCGGCCGTTCGGACATGCCCATCGAAACATTCTTCGAAAAAATGCGCGCGGGAATCCCCGTCACCACCGCGCAGGTCAACACATTTGCTTTTATCGAGGCGTTCGAGCCCGTGCTCCAGGCCGGCGAAGACATCCTCTACATCGGCTTTTCCTCCAAGCTCTCCGGCACGGTGCAGAGCGCGCTTTCTGCAGCGGAAGAACTCAAGGCAAAATATCCTGCACGCAAGGTTGTCGTGATCGACTCCTGCTCCGCATCCCTCGGCGAAGGGCTTCTCGTCTATTATGCCGCGCGCAAGCATGACCTCTCCCTCGACGCGCTCGCCAAATGGGTAGAGGACAACAAGCTTCGCTTTGTCCACTGGTTCACGGTGGACGATCTGGTCTATCTCAAGCGCGGCGGACGCATCAGCGGAGCCACCGCCGCCATCGCGACGATCCTCAACATCAAGCCTGTCATGCATGTGGACAACGAAGGCTATCTCGTCGCGGTCGAAAAGGTGCAGGGCAGAAAAAAATCGCTCCGCGCGCTGTTTGAGCGGATGGAGAAAACCGTGGACACCACGGTCACGGACACCGTATTCATCGGTCACTGCGCCTCCAAAACGGATGCGGAATATGTCGCAACCCTCGTGCACGAGAAATATCCGAGCATGATGGTGCACATCGACGACATCGGCACCAGCATCGGCGCGCACTCCGGCCCCGGCACCATCGCGCTGTTCTTCGTCGGCAACGAGCGGTAAACAGGAGATAACGGGCTGCGCCCGCAAATCTTGCTAAACGGATTTCTTCAGGCGGGTTTTCCCCGCCTTTTTTTATTGAGTCTCTCGAAGTAAAAAACGGCAAGACTTATTTTACTAAATATTTCGCGAGCCGTGCATCGCACGCGCTTGTAATGCGCCGTCGTTCAGACTAAAATGAAACCACAACTCGTTCGCAGGCGAAGAGGCAGCTGCCCTTTGACGCGGATGATCATCGGAGGATGCATGGAACCCATCTACATCACGGGACACCGCAATCCGGATACGGACAGCATCGTTGCCGCAATCTCCTATGCCATGCTCAGAAACGCGCTGGGCGATCGCTCCTATACCGCGGCGCGCATCGGCGAGCTCAGCGACCAGACGGAGATGCTGCTCCAAAAATTTGACTTTCCCGCGCCGAAAATGCTGCATACCGTGCGCACGCAGGTTTCGGATTTGGATTATGACACACCGCCAATTCTCTCCGCGGCGGTGAGCGTTTACCACGCCTGGCAAACCCTCTCGACGGATACGCTCGTCGTGCCGACTCTCCCCGTGACCGACGAGGACGGGCGGCTCTACGGTATGCTCACGCCAGAGGAGATTGCTGCCTACGACATGCGCTTTGTCAAGAGCAGCCGGATCGATGGAATCCCGCTCTTTAACCTACTGGCGAGTCTCGACGGCAGGCTCATCCACGCCAAGGCGGAACAGACCGCGCTCTCAGGCGCGCTGGTCATCGCGCTGCCTACGCACGCAGGCCTGCCGGAGATTACAGGCGATAGCATCGTACTCTGCGGCAACCAGCCGGAGGTGATCCGCCTCGCGCTAAAAAATCAAGCCGCCGCCATCATCGTCTGCGAGAGCGAGGTGCCGGATTCCCTGCTCACCGGGGCGGGTGAAACCTGCGTGATCTCCACGCCGTTTGATGCCTATGCCGCCTCGCGGCTTGCGATTCTCTCCGTTCCCGTTTCGCGCATTTGCCGGCGGGAAAACCTCGTCTCGTTTCGCCTGACAGACTTTCTGGACGATGTTCGCGAAGCAACGCTGAAATCACGCTTTCGCAGCTATCCGATTCTGGATGAAAACGACCGCGTGGTCGGCACACTCTCGCGTTTTCACCTGCTCCGCCCAAAGAGAAAGCGCGTGGTCCTCGTGGATCACAACGAGCTGCATCAGTCCGTACCCGGGCTGGAGCAGGCGGAGATTCTGGAGATCATCGACCACCACCGTCTTGCAGAGGTAGAGACCGACGCGCCGGTCTATGTCCGCAATGAACCGGTCGGCAGCACCTGCACCATCATCACGAGCATGTTCTTCGAGCGCGGCGTGATGCCGAGCAAGAAACTCGCGGGGCTGCTCGCCGCCGCAATCGTCACAGACACCATCGTGTTCAAATCCCCGACAAGCACTGCGGTGGATCGCGCGATGGCGGAGCGCATGGCAAAGATTGCCGGACTCTCGCTGGAGACCCTCGGGCAGGAAATCTTCTCCGTTTCTCCGGTGGGCGACAACGACCTGGAGACCCTGTATTTCACGGACTATAAGCAATTCCAAATCGCGGGGCATTCCATTGGCATCTCGCAGATCACCTCGCTGGATACCGAGTCACTCTCCGCGCAAAAGCAGGATTTTATCGACCTGATGGCGCGCGAAACCGCGCAGCACAGCTATGATATGATGCTCCTGATGCTCACCGACGTGCTCAAGGAAGGCACGCTGCTCATCGCCGTCGGCGATCTGGACTCGGTCGAGCATGCGTTTAACGTTTCGTTCAAAGACAACGCCGCCTTCCTGCCGGGAGTCATCTCCCGCAAGAAGCAGATCGTCCCCGCGCTCTCGCTCCTGTGGGGCTGATGCGCAACCAGTCCGCACGCAGGGCAATCATATTTTTCTCCCGCCGGCGTGCCCGTTTTCAAGGAGGAATTTAACCTATGCAACTGATCATCGACGGCAACACAACCGAGGCCGCCGCGGGCGAGAGCCTGCTGGACATCGTCCGCCGGTTGGGGCTCGACAGCACCGACCTCAAGACCCGTCCGCTCGCCGCAACCATCGCGGGGGAAACCTTCACGCTCAACTACATCCCTCTGCGTGAGGCGGGCGCCGCCGCAAATCAGCGCGTCACACTCCGCCGCGCCATGCGCGCGGCAAACGGCGAGGTTTCGCTGCTGCGCTATGACAGCGCGCGCGGCAACCGCGTCTATGAGCGCACGATGCTGTTTGTCTTCCTGCTTGCCATGCGGGAGCTTTACCCCAAGACGCGGGTGCGCATCAACTATGCCGTTGGCGCGGGGCTCTTTGCCAGTGTGGGAGACGGCATGCGCTTAAGCCAGCAGGACGTTGACCGCATCAAGAAAGCGATGCGCGAAATCGTCTCAGCCGACCTGACGCTGGAGCGCAAACGCGTGGACATCGATGACGCAATCGATTTCTTCACAGCCGACGGGCAGGACGACAAAGTGCGTCTACTGAAATACCGCCAGTTTTCGTTCTTCGATGTGTATCGTCAAGACGACTATGTGGACTATTTTTACGGCGAGATGGCACCCAGTACGGGCTATGCCTCCGTCTTTGACTTGCAAGCGCAAAAAGGCGGGCTGCTGCTGCTCCGCCCTTCGGCAGAAGACCCGAATAAGCCCGCCAAGCACGTTTCCCTCCCGCGGCTCTCCGGCGTATTTTCCGAGAGCGAGGAGTGGGGCAAGCTCATGCACTGCGCGGTGGTTGCAGACCTCAACGAAATGGTGCTCAACGGAGAGATCCGAACGCTGATTCGTGTCAACGAAGCGCTGCACGAAAAACGCTTTGCACAGCTGGCGGACGAAATCATCGACCGCGGCGCGCGGGCGGTGCTCATCGCAGGCCCTTCCAGCAGCGGCAAGACCACGAGCGCAAACCGCCTCTGCACCCAGCTCCGCGTACACGGTAAAACGCCGGTGCTCGTTTCGCTGGACGACTACTACCTCAACCGCGATCAGCTCAAGCCCGGCCCGGATGGCACGATTGACCTTGAAGACATCGCAACCCTCGACATCGCGCAGTTTCAAGAAGACCTCACCCGTCTGCTCCGCGGCGAAGAGGTCGAGCTGCCGAAGTTTGACTTCATACACCAGCAGCGCTGCCAGACGGGACACAAACTCCGCATCGACGAAAGCACGCCGCTGGTCATCGAAGGGCTGCACGGGCTCAACCCCATGCTCCTGCCGGATGCGGTGGATAAAAAGCTGATCTTCCGGCTCTATGTCTCCGCGCTGACCACTCTCAACCTCGACGACCACAACCGCGTACCGACGACGTATCTCAGGCTGCTGCGCCGGATGGTGCGGGATCATGAGACGCGCGGCGCTTCCGTAGAGCGCACGCTTTCCATGTGGGACAGCGTCCGCGCGGGCGAGGAGAAATGGATTTTCCCGTTCCAGGAGGATGCGGATGCCATCTTCAACACCACGCTGATCTATGAGCCCGCCGTACTCAAAAAGCACATCTTCCCGCTCCTGGGCGCTGTCCAGCCGGAAAGCGCTTATTATGACGAGGCGCGCTCCATCGTAAAGTTTCTCAACTACTTCGTGGAGGCGAACGTGGAGGACGAAATTCCCCCGACTTCAATCCTGCGCGAGTTCGTCGGCGGCAACACGTTTTACCGCTAATCTATCGTCCAATCTGATGACACAATTCCGCCGCCCTGCCGGAAACATCCGCAGCAGCGGCGGCTTTGCGTTCGGGTTGTCTATCCCTGTTTTTGAAAGAAAACGTCAATTTTTACACAATGATATATACAATTTTCACAAAAAGCCGGCGATTTCGTAACAATCTAGTTAAGAAAGAGAAAACGATTCCATACGCTTGTTGACTTTGGGGCGCTACATTCGTATGATTGTATCAGTCCATGAAACTCCCGTTTCATCCGAATCCGACGCTCCGACAAATTAGGAGGAAAGACAAATGAAGAAAAACATGCTCAAAGTGGCAGCAGTGCTCACCATGCTCATGCTTGCCCTGGTCATCACCGTCGTACCCGGCACGGCGCATGCGCTCATCACGGGCGCTGTCATTACCCCGGGCGCCGGACAGAGCTATACCATCCCCGTCGGCGGAACGGTGAACCTCACCGGTTCCTACGCCGGAACAACGACTGGCACCGTAAGCTATAGCTGGGCGCAGTCGAGCGTGACCAATGTTTCGTTGACCACAACGACCGGTGCGACCACAACGGTCGCCGGCCTTGTTGCCAACACATCGACCACGATCACGCTGACCGCAACCGATGATGAAGCGCCGGGCGCATCGTTCACGACCACCGTGACGATTAACGTGACGCCGATGACGATCAGCAACGCGACGCTCGCCCTCAACGGCGGCGCGACGCAGACGCTCACCACCGGCAACACGACCGGCACCGTCGCTTGGGCTTCCAACAACACCAGTGTGGCAACCGTGGATCCCACCACCGGCCTCGTCAGCGCAGTTGGCGCGGGCACGGCGACCATCACGGCGACCAACACACCCGCAAGCGGAACCGCGCAGACCGCAACCTGCGCCGTTACGGTCTCGCCGATCATCACGATCACACCCGCGACGCAGAACATCACCGCGGCCAACACCGCAGGTTCGATTCAGCTCAAGGTTGAATACGGCGGAACGTTGATCACCAACGCCTCCACCGTGTCCTGGGCAAACAGCAACGCAACGGCAGGCGCCCTGACCGTCGCGCCGACCACGTTCACCGTGGTTAACCCGACCACGCTGACCTGCACGGCAACGTTTGTTTCCAACTCCACGGGCACGAACGCAAGCACCAACATCACCGCAACGATCTTCGGGGCAGGCTCGTACTCGACCTCGAAAGTATCCGCCGTCAACGTCCGCACCGCGCGCTATCTCACCATTGAAGGCGACGCGACGCTGAACAAGGACGACCGTTATGGTGACTATACCCTCACCCTCCACGAAGCCAACGGCTCTGTCGTCAACGACAGCAGCAGCACGGCACACTGGAGCTGGTCTTCTTCCTACCTCTCCGTCTCCAACGCGTCGCTCAACGCAGACCGCGCGAAGATGATCAACGGAGTCGCGAAGATTCAGCTGTACGCCCGTTATAACACCCCGGCCAGCGGCACCCGCGTGTATGCCTGGATCAACAGCGATTCCGGCAACAAAGTGTATTCCACCGTTGTAATCTCGGGCCTTAGCTCGCTTCCGCAGACGGGTCAGGATATGACGATGATCTACATCATGGGCGCTGGCGCCGTTGCGCTTCTCGCCGCAGCGGGGGTATGGTATGGCATCCGTAAAAAACGTACCGCCGCGTAAGCGGAGAGAGACGAGCGGACTGCCTTCTATCCGTGAAGAACATCACGAATCCACTGCAAAAAACCGGCGTGAGCTGCGCGCAATCCGCGCGCTCGGGCTCACCGCGATCCTGCTTGGCGTAGTCGCCTTGGTATTGCTCGGCATCAAGCTCTTTGAAGGGCAGGTCGCCGCAGACAATGCAAACGCGCTGCTGGATGCCTATAAAGCACAAGCGACCGTACTACCCGCCACCGCAAGCCCCTCTCCCGAGGCAACGCAGAGCGCAGCGGAAGAACCCGCTGTAACCCCGGAGCCGACGGACGAAGACTTTGAGCTGACGGACGAAAACGCAGACGTAAGCGCAGCGGCAGATGCCAACCAGCATCTTGCCAACGATGGTTCCGTCACCGCGCATTCAGAATCCGGCGAATATGTGCAGCAGGACGCACCGGAGCAGGTTTCCAACGTCGATAAGATCATCCAGAAAATCGTGAAGGCCACCGGAGACGACGGCATGATAGGCATTCTGGAGATTCCGGAGATCAATCAGGAGCTGCCCATCATCGGCAAATGGTCCTATGACCTGCTCAAGATTTCGATCTGCCGCTACAAGGGTCCGGACCCGAACGAAGACGGCAACCTTGTATTGATCGGACACAACTACAAAAGCGGCGCGCACTTTGGTGATCTGGACAAGCTCTCGGTTGGGAGCGAACTCTTCCTCACCAACACCAAGACCGGTGAGCGCGTTCGTTATGAAGTGTATCAGGTGAAGCACATCGCCCCCGACGCGTTCAGCGCGCTGAAATCCTATCACGGAGACGCAGGGCTCACGCTCATGACCTGCAGAAGCAACGGCACAAACCGCCTGCTCCTGCGCTGTGAACAAAAGGCGGCTGAACCGACGGTAACACCGTCCATCAGCCCGATGACAACCCCAATCAAAACGCCCTGAGTGTACACGCAACGAGACACCCGCTGGAAAACGCAGCGGGTGTTTTTTGCGTAAAAAAAGCGGGAGAGGCACTTTGCCTTCCCCCGCTTCTCACGCGATGCGTATTAGAATCCCTTGAGTAGATTGCCCAGAAACAGCAGTCCGTAACCAACGATTGCAGCGATTGCGCCGATATATCCGGGGATAAACGGTACAACGCCAAACGCGGAGACAATGCCGATGACAAAGATCACAAGCGACGACCAGAACGTAAACTTCTTTGGTGGATTGAGCCTCATGACAAATAGTCCTCCTCGAATCGTTTTCTTTCCCTGTTCGGGTTATTCTCTTTTGCCTTTGTGCGCAACGCTGCATTTTTTGCCGCGTTGCTAACGCAAGTATAGCACAAGTTTGCTTCTCTGGCGTATCGATTTATGCCCGCAGAAGTCAAGAAAACGGGAATCGCCCGATGGAGGCAATCCCCGTTTCTTTTGTTGTTTTTTGTGTGTCGCGACCCTCCGGCTTGCCGGCGGATTTTCTTACAGCCCCTTGATGAACAGGCCGAGCACGAGCAGCAGGTAGCTCAACCCCGTGAGGATGAAGCCGATGATCGAGACGATCGGTGCTGCCGGAATGAGGCCCAACGCGAGCAGGAAGCCCACCACGAACACAAAGACTGAGATCCAGACTGTTACCTTTTTCGGCGGATTAATTTTCATACTATGATACCTCCCAATTTTTCAAATTACGCTCCGGACTCTATCAGATGCCTGCCGGATGGCTAACCCGTTGCGGCAGACGAAGCGCCAACTCCGGGTTTACAGGAAACCGAGTTTCTTTGCCTGCTCCATATACTTGGGCAGCTCGTCGAGAGAGATTGCGACGTCGTGCTTCTTTGCAAACGCGAAGAATTCCATCATGCTGACCTTGCCGTCCGCCAGAATTGCGGCGACTTCCGCCTGCAGCGCTTTGTCTGTTTCATACTGTTTGACCAGTTGTTCTACTGTTGCCATCGTCGTACCCTCCAATTTCAAAATTGTTGTTTTTTCTTAAAAATCAGGCAATCACTTGATTGACTTGAGTATAGCAAGACTTGCGATAGTTGTATAGATGTTTGTTGCAAAATAATGCTTTCCTGTCACGAAAAGCAGCTGCTCCCCTTTTGATTGGTGAAAACGGAGAAAAAACACCCGCGCTCGATGACCGGGTACGGGTGTAAGTGTTATCACTTATTGAATTTCGCTTAGATCATCCCCTGCGCAATCATCGCATCCGCTTCCAAAAAAGAATCGCCCGCGTCCGTTGAGGAACGCGGGCGGTTTCGGTTTGCTTCTTCAGATCATTCCCTGCGCGATCATCGCATCCGCCACTTTGGCGAAACCCGCGATGTTGGCGCCAGCGACGAGGTTGTAGCCCAGGCCGTTGACTTCCGCTGCCTTGGCGGAGCTGTCGTGAATGTTCTTCATGATCGTGTGGAGCTTTTCGTCCACCTCTGCCTCGCTCCAGCTCAGGCGCTGGCTGTTCTGGCTCATCTCCAGAGCACTGGTGGCAACGCCGCCGGCATTGACCGCCTTGCTGGGCGCGACGATCATGTGCTTTTGCTCCATCAGGAAACTCAGCGCGTCGTTGGTCGTCGGCATGTTGGCAACTTCGATATAGTACTTCGCGCCGGACGCTGCAATCTTCTTTGCGCTGTTGATGTTCACATCATTCTGCGTGGCGCAGGGCATGTACACATCCGCCTGGACACCCCAAGGCTTCTCGCCGGGATAGAACGCGCAGCCGTAACGATCGGCATAATCCTTCACCTTGTCACGTCCGCTGCTGCGCATCTCAAGGAGGTATTCCACCTTCTTGCCCGTGACACCCTTGGGATCGTAGATGTAGCCATCCGGGCCGGAGAGCGTGATCGCCATTGCGCCAAGCTCCTCCAGCTTTTTCGCTACGCCCCAGGTCACGTTGCCGAAACCGGAGAGTGCAAAGGTTTTGCCCTTGATCGTGTCGTTTTCGTGTGCAAACACTTCGTTGACATAATACACTGCGCCGTAACCCGTCGCTTCCGGGCGGATCAGGCTACCGCCGTAGCTCATGCCCTTGCCCGTGAGCACGCCGTTTTCAAACGCGCCGCGGATTCTGCGATACTGTCCATAGAGATAGCCGATCTCGCGTCCGCCGACGCCGATGTCGCCCGCGGGCACGTCCACATCGGGTCCGATGTGGCGGTAGAGCTCGGTCATAAACGCCTGGCAAAAACGCATCACTTCGCCGTCGCTCTTGCCGCGCGGGTCAAAGTCACTGCCGCCCTTTGCGCCGCCGATGGGCAGGCTGGTCAGGCTGTTTTTGAAGGTCTGCTCAAAACCCAGAAACTTCATGATCGACAGGTTGACGGAAGGATGGAACCGAAGGCCGCCTTTGTAGGGCCCGATTGCGCCGTTGAACTGCACGCGATAGCCGCGGTTGGTCTGCACGCGACCCGCGTCGTCCACCCAAGTCACGCGGAACGAAATCGACCGCTCCGGCTCCGCCATGCGTTCCAGCAGCCCGAGTTTTTCATATTCCGGATGCTTGTTGACCACTGCTTCCAGCGAAGAATAGACTTCTTCTACCGTCTGCAAAAATTCCGGTTCGCCTGCGTTTTTCTTCTTAATATCTTCCAGTACCCGTTGAATATAGGCGTTCATGCCTGTCCTCCTGATGTGCTGAATTTGATAGATGTGTGGGAATTCGCTCAAGTTCATCATAGCCCCGCCAAAGGACAAAGTCAACGAATCTGGCGCAATATATGAAATAATTTTCGCATGCCTTTCATTTTTTGAGTGTGGATTCATTTTTTGTGCTTTATGCAAGAAAAGCACGCCTTTTCGCGTGCTTTTCGGGTGGTTGTTCGTTTGCCTTTTGCTACAGCGTCACACGCTTTTCACTACAGATAACGCGAGATTTTCGTGAGAACCCCCGTGTCGTTTCGCTTGAGCGCGTCTTCCACCAGCGCGCGCAGGGATTCTTCCGGAAGAAACGGAAATAACGCAGAGAGATCGCCAATCGTCTGCCCCTGCTTGAGCGCGGCTTTCACGATCTTGTCCAGATCGTCCTCGTCCAGAAACGGCGCAACCGCCGCAACCTGCGCCACGCTTGCCCCGCCCTCCACACAGGAGAGCGCGAGTTTACCGAGGTCGTCCTCGTTTAGAAACGGTGCAATCGCTGCAACTTCGCCGAGGGTACCGCCGCGCGAAACCGCAACCCGCGCCACCTTGCCCAGATCGTCCTCATCCAGAAACGGCGCAATGGCCGCAAGTTCGCCGAGCGACCCGCCGCTTTGAATCGCGTTTTGCGCGAGTTTGCTAAGCGCGTCTTCACTCAAAAACGGTGCCAGCGCGGCGAGCCTGCCGATTCCGACATCCGGCACCAAACGACCCGCCAGCTCATCGAGATAATCCTCCTCCAGAAATGGCGCGAGGGCAAGCAGGCTCTCGAAGGAAACCGCGTTCACTTCCTTCGCGGTCTCGTCCTCTCCCGCCGTCTCGCTCTTGTGCCGCTCCGCTTCTTCCTCAATCGACTGGACAATGCGCTTGACTTGCCGGGGTTTGAGTAGCGGCGCCGCCTCGCCCGCCTCGGACAAGGTCACGCGCTGCGTTTTCACAAACGATTCCTCGCTGCCGTCCATCACGCTGCGGATGAGTTCCCCGCCGCGCCCGCCGCCAAGCAGCTCGTCCACGCTCACCCCCAGCGCCTGCGCCAGCTCCGGCAGTTTGCCGATATCCGGCATGGAAGCGCCCCGCTCCCAGTTGCTGACCGCCTGAAAGCTCACGCCCATGCAATCCGCCAGCGCGGGCTGCGTCATGTCCTTTTCTTTTCTCAGGCGCGAAATCCGCCGCCCGATCTCTACCGCGTCAAACATTGTTGTTCTCCTTTGATTGCCAATTGCTCACAAACGATGTGCGTTTTACACGAAAGCCTTCTAGTGCATCTTTGGAAACTGCATTGCGATCTTCTGCCAGACTGCTTCCCGCTTCTTTGCGTCGCGTCTGGCGAGCATCTGGCGATAGAGTCGCTCCGCCCGCTCCGGTGCGCTTTTTTTGAGGAAGAGTCTTTGGGTGAACGTGTGCATGTGTGTTGCCTCCGCTTTCGTTTTGCTGCACCATCAGCATACGAAACGCCAGCGGGCAAAACCAGCAAGCGGTGCTTGAGTTGGGGTTTTTCGGGAACTCAAGCGGTGGTTGAGGGGATGTGGTTCCATGATTTCTCGTTAGTACTATCTTATCGGAACCTCGTAAGATTACAATAATCCATCCAATTGATTCATTCAAGCACAAGTATACATGAAAAATTTAAATATTTATTTTGTTTTTTGACACCAAACGGTTGTTATAATGCGCATATAGGGCAAACCGGTTGAGTAAGCGAGGAACAACATGGAATCTAGGGACGCCTATTTTGACGAAGTCTATCGCGTGTATTCGGCGCGGCTGAAACACTATCTTGTCGCGCGCATTCGCTCCGTATCCGATATGGAAGATCTCTTTCAGGAAGTCTGGAAGCGGTTTTACGAGCGCACGGCTTTGCTCCGCCCGCAGGAGCCGTTTTGCTATCTGATTAAGATTGCCAAAGGGGAGCTCTGCAAACGATATCGGAGCCAAAGCCGGATCAACGAACGCGAAGAACCGCTGACGGAGACCCTGCCGGACGAGCACGCGCCATTTGAACCCGCGCTGCTGGATCGGATGGAAGCGGCGGATGTTTGGCGAATCGTCAAAACGGAACCATTGCTGTCCTATCAAACATTTGTGCTTTACTATGGCTTCGACCAATCGGTGCGGCAGATTGCAACCACGCTTGGCATCAGCGAGGATGCGGCGAAAGCGCGGCTATATCGCACCCGAGAGCGGATTCGAGCGGAATGGAAAGGAGCCAACGAGCAATGACAGAACATGAAATGTTCAAGGAGGCTGTTATGCAACATATGGTGAATGACGCGCGGGTGCAGCGCGAGAGTAAAATACGAAAACACCACCCGGTCGCGCGGAAGGTTTTATTTGCCGCGGCGTGCCTGTTGGTTGCTGTGAGCGTCACGGTGTTTGCAATCCCCAGTGCAAGGGCTGCCGTTGAGGATTGGATCAGCAACTTATTTACCCCCAACGGATATTTTGGGCAGGAGCAAAGTGCGCGTACAGAGGAGTCGACGATTGAGGCAATTACCACGCTTGCAGGAGAGGGTAACCTCACGCTCAGCGGCGTTGGAGAAGAATTCCAAGCCTATGCGGATGCGTTCGACATGAAGCTGGACGAGATCGCCTACGACGGCGAATCCATCTTTGTCTCCGGCACGATGTCCGGCGCGACGGCAAGACCGTTTGTGGAAGCGCAAACGGGAGGCGATACCTTCCGCGCAGCCGAGTATGACGGCTCGCTCGGCGGCGATCCCGACTGGGAATACTATTTCTTTGCTTGCGAGAACTGGATGAGATTCATATCCTCTGACGGGCAAACGTTTATGGGTGAGCTTGTTCCGTTTTTCACGCCGGAAATGGACGCAATCTGTATTGCTCTGTCGGAGGAAACACCAGAGAAAGTGTTCAAAGATGGAGCACTTGTCACATCCAACAAAAAAGCGGATGCGTTATGGGATGCCTATCTTGCCGATCATGACGTCCGGTTCTCCGCCACGCTTGAACGTACCGGGCAGGACATAGGCCCACTTTCCGCACAGGATGCGGAACCGCTTTCCGGGCAGGTGCCGGGTGAGTTGTCGCTCCGCATGCGATATGACAACGTGGTCGGAGCCGATCCAACCGAAGTTTTGACCGCTTCGTTTGGCTCAATTTCTCTCGATGCCGACGCATATCTTGCCCTCACCAAGACCACACAGGCAAAGACCGAAACCAAGGTGGAACTCGGAGGAATTCATCCAGTTACATACATGGATTGGCAGCCAGAGGCAGAACAAAGGGAGGAATATTCGGAAATCTATTACTCGACGCATGAACTGGACTTCACAGGTGCATCCTTCTCTCTTAAACAGATTACGTTCACACCAACCGATACTCAAATCAAGCTTCATGTGGTACTGCCGGAAAGCTGGACAGCGGCGGAGCGTTACAGTTGTGACCTATCGTTCCATTTTCTGCTTGATGGAGCGGACCCCGATATCTGGACCCACTGCCCATTCAATACCTATGGTCCAATTGGCACATGCGACAAAACAGGAAAAACACTGGAGTATGACTTTGATCTCTATGAGAGCGCGATTCCCCCGAGCCAGTGGGCGAAACTCAAGACCCTAACGATCATACCGACTACGACTTATTGGTGGGATATGAAAGTGAGTTTTGATGAAGAGCCGCAACAGAGTATCTCGCTTCGAGATGGTGCCGTTTATACAGCGAAAGTATATAAATCGAAGAAAAACCCAGGGCGCGGAACGGCTTATGATTACAATCCGTTATTTGACGAAATGACCCAATACGCTCTGACCATCAACCTCGACGACTACCGCTAAACCGAATGTAAGAACAAAGGCGCACCGTTTCGGGTGCGCCTTTTGTGTTTCATCGGAAACTGGCTTTACCCCAAATACCCCTTCAGCAGCCCGTCTACATCCTGCATGAGCGCGGCGAGGGTTGCGGAAAGCAGCTCCTTGGTCTTTGCCCGCGCGCCGATATAGAGTTTCAGCTTCGGCTCGGTGCCGCTGGGACGAATCACGATCCAGCTTTCGTCGGCAAGCAGCCAGCGCAGCGTGTCCGACTTCGGCAGCGTGATGTCGCAGGAAGTGCCGTCGGTATGCACGCACCGGCGGGCAAGATAATCCTCCGCGGTGACGATTGCGGTGTTTGCAAACGACTTTGGCGGATGATTGCGCAGCGATTGCATCGCGCCCGCGATCTTCTCCATGCCCTCTTTGCCCTCGAGCGTATAGCTCTTGACGCTCTCGCTATAGAACCCGTAGGTCGCGTAGATTTCGTCCAGCGCGTCGGAGAGGGTCATGCCCCGCTCAGCATACGCAATGCACGCCTCCGCCGCAAGCATCGCGGCGCAAACCGCGTCCTTATCCCGCGCGAGCCCACCCGCGAGGAAACCGAAACTCTCCTCAAACCCGAAGAGGAACGTCTTCTCCCCGCTGGTTTGATATTCATCCACTTTTTCTCCGATGAAGCGGAAACCCGTCATCACGTTTTCCAGCGCGACGCCATAGGCCGCCGAGATTGCATCCGCGAGGCGCGTGGAGACGATACTCTTGATCACCACGCCGTTTTTCGGCAGACGCTTTTGCCGGCTCATGGAAGAAAGGATGTGCTCAAGCAGGATGCAACCGATCTGGTTGCCCGTCAGCGTCACCCATTCGTCCGATTTGGTTTTTACCGCAACGCCAAGGCGATCTGCATCCGGGTCGGTCGCGAGACAAACGCGCGCGCCCTTTTGCTCCGCGAGTGCAATCGCGAGGCGGAACGCGTTCGGGTCCTCCGGGTTTGGCGCGGTAACGGTTGGAAAATGCCCATCCGGCGCGCTCTGCTCCGGCACCGTGATCACGTTGGTCAGCCCCACGCGGGAGAGCAGCTCCCGCACGGGCACTGCGCCGGAACCATGCAGCGGCGTGTAGACGATCGGCAAATCTCCGCCGCGGCGGCGCACCAGATCGGGATCGAGCAGCAGGTTTGCGGTCGCGGCATAATACGCCTCGTCCTCCTCTTTGCCCACGAGCGTGATGGAGCCGGAGGCAACCGCCGCGTCATAGTCCGCCACGCGCGGCGAGAACATCGGCACACGCTGAATCTCGTCAAAGATTGCGGCTGCTTGCTCGGGCGCGGCTTGTCCGCCGTATGCCCAATAGACCTTGTAGCCGTTGTATTTGCTGGGGTTATGGGAAGCGGTGATCACCACGCCCGCCATGCAACCCAGATGCTGCACAGCAAACGAAAGCTGCGGCACGGAGCGCAGCGAGGAGAACAAATAGGTCTTAATGCCGTTTGCGGCGAGGACGCAGGCAGTCTCTTTCGCAAACTCCGGCGAAAACAGGCGGGAGTCATACGCGATGCAGACCCCGCGCTCCTTCGCGCCCGGACAGGAGAGCAGGTAGTTGCTCAGCCCCTGCGTCGCTCTGCGCACGACATAGGCGTTCATGCGATTGGTGCCCGCGCCGAGAATGCCGCGTAGCCCCGCGGTGCCAAACTCCAGCTCGCGATAAAAGCGCTCCTCAATCTCCGGCGCGTCGGTCGCGATGGCGCGCAGCTCCGCGCGTGTGGTTTCGTCCAGCGTCGGCTCATTGAGCCAGGATTCATAGACCGTCTTCGTGTCCATTCGTTTTCCCTTTCGTCTGTTTCCGCTAAAAAGTGATTCGTTTATTTGCTGTTTGCTGTGTTCAGCGAGGCGAGAAACGCGTTCACCGCCGTCCAATATTCCTCCGGGCTTGGCGCGTCCCGATCGAGCGATGCAGAGCCGTGCCATCCCTTCCCTTTCGGAACAAAGAATACGCTGCCTTCGCTCTTGATTTGGTCCGCAATTCCCTGCCAAGCTTTCACTTCCCCGTCGCCAGAGGTGATAAACGCCGGCTGGGTGATGTCCTTTGCATAGTCGGCAACCTGCTTGCCGTCAAGCTTGAAATATTCACCCGGCGAAAACGCGAGCACAGCGGAGATTTCGTCCGGATGCTGCGCGGCGAGAATCAACGCAAGCGACGCGGAATATGAGCTGCCCCAAGCGATGATTTGCTTTGCCTGGAGTTCCTGCTGCGCGTAGGTCAGCGCCGCCTCAAGATCGGGGTATGCGTCGGTGTATCCGGTCGGCAGGTTCTTCTGCTTTGCCGCCTGATAGGTTCTATTCTCGATCCCGGCGTTCGATCCGCCGGATCGCTGATCCACCGCAAGGCAGTTATAGCCCTGCGCGGCGAGTTTCGACGCGATGTCCAGATATTCCGCGCTGCTGCTTTCCGCCTGATGGAATAGGAGTATCATCGGCGCGTCGCTTTTACCGTTCCAGTATAGCAGCGCCGTAACCGTCAATCCATCCGCCGCGGGGAAGGTGATCGTTCCTGTATGCGGTTCGAGCGTGGTCGTCGCTTCGGGAGCTGCCTGCGCTGTCTGTTCTGCTTTGGTTTGCACAGGCTGAGTTACCGTCTCCTTCGCTTGTCCGACGGGGAGCACAAACGCGGTGATGATCAGCGCCGTGAGTAAACATATGCCGCCAGCTAGCAATACAATCGTCTTTGTTTTCATCGTGCGCTCTCCTTCAATTTTTATTGCGATTGAAGCACATCTAAGACGACGTTTTCTTGCAACAACGCCGCTGGCTCAACATTCCTGTTGGTCATTCGTTTACAAACCCTTCATCTGATTATACCCGTCGCCGTGTTGCATGGCAAGGCGGGCTGTGCTATCATACGCATATGGAAAAGCGCACGCAAACGAAAAAGCGCTATCACTCCGCCAGCTTTCTCAACAGCGGGGCGGTTTTTTACGGTACGCTGTTATTTCTCGTAGCACGCATCTTCACGCTCCTCCAGCTCTTTTCCGACGCGGCGACACGCAAAAAGCTCGAACAGGCACCGCCGGAGAACTTCACCTTTCTTGGCATCACATGGCTCTTGATCGTCATCGGCATCATCGGCTTCGCGTTCTATCTTTTGCTGCAAAACAAACAACGGAAAATCCGCATGAAGCAAGGTAATTATTACCTGCTTCTTAACGCGCTATTCGCCGTTTGGGGTCTCATCAGCGCAATCAGTTATCTGGTAGAGATGATCCTGTTCTTCGAGTTTGTCTATCTGCTGGATTTCCTGACACTCATCGGCGCGCTGGTTGTCCCTTGTGTGCTCTATCAGCTTTCCGACCGGAAACAGGACATCCCGCAGGACAACGTTCTGTTCTTTACCGCAATCGGCTCAACGGCGCTCTCAGCGCTTGCGGCGCTGATTGTTGCGCTCGTGCTGCGCAAGAGTTATACCGCGTTTCAGTTGCTGCGCGAGCTGATGTTCCGCGGCGGTATCATCCTCTTTGCCCTGGCGGGGCTGCTCAAGGCGATCCGCCTGCGCGCCGAGTTGCCGGAACTGGTGGCATCCATGCCAAAACCGGAACCAAAGCCGGAAGCAAACCCCTTCTTCCAAAAAGCAAAAGAACCCAAGAGCAAGACGGACGCAAAAGGGCGCATCAAATGCCCGGACTGCGGAAAGAAGTTGCCGGAAGGCACACGCATCTGCCCGCGCTGCGGGTTTGACATCGAAACGCCGGATCTCTTTGGCGACGACGACGAGTTCGATGACGATGAAACCGCAGCCGCTCCTCTGCCGGCAGAGCCGGAGCCACCCTTGGAGGAAGAACCCATCCTGCCGGAGCAGGACGCGTTTGAGCCGCCGCAGCCGGTCGCGCCCGTTCACACGGAGTTACCCAAGGACATCTGCCCGCGCTGCAAGAAAAAGAAACCGCCGTTTTTGAGCACCTGTCCGCATTGCGGCTATTATCCCGGCGACCCGATTGAGCTCGCCGAGCAAGAAGCGGAAAAACAAAAGGCAGCCGAGGCTGAGCGGGCAGAAAGCGCACCCGCGGCGGCATACATTCCGCCGGAACCTAAGGTCGAACCGAAGTGCGAGAAATGCGGCAAGAAGATTCCCGGCGGGCTCTCCACCTGCCCGTATTGCGGCTATCACCCGAACGACGCAAACGCGCCGAAAGAGCCGTCAAATCCCGCCGTCGAAAACCTGTTTGAGGACGAGGAAGAGCCGGAGACAATCTTCTGCCCGCGTTGCGACAACGAGGTGCTCTCCGATACCGAGATTTGCCCGCATTGCGGTTATCCGTTTGTTGCGGCGCGCAACACCGCACGCACCAGCCGACCCACGCAGAAGCTGCCGCGCATGCCCGAACCCCGGCGGCTGACGGAGAAGAACTCGATTGAGTGTCCGGAATGCGGCAGACGATATTTCGCCGCACGGGATCGCTGCCCGTATTGCGGATTCGGGTTGTACGACGGTTAGCATCGCAAGAATCCAGTTAGCAAAACGCCCATCTGTACAGATGGGCGTTTGTTTTTGAGTTTCTTTCGTTTTGCATTTACCCATAGATCAGCTTTGGCATAAAATCCAGCTTATCCGCCGCGACGCAGTGGTAAAAAACCCCGTTTCGCTCACCTTCGAAGGCGTAGCGGTTTGCTTCCCCGTGCAGATGTCCGTAGACCGCGATCTGTACGCCCGCCTGTTCCAACCGCTCGGTGAAACCGCTTCCCTTCTCCTTGTCTGTAAACGGCGGAAAATGCAGCATCGCAATTTTCGTCTCCACCGCAGGCAGCGAGGCAAGCGAGAGCGAGAGGCGATCCAGTTCCCGCGCATAGATCTTCTGGTCCTCTGCGTTGAAGTTGTTGCTGCCGGGACAGAGCCAACCGCGGCTGCCACAGATGCCGATTCCGTTTTCCACAATCGAATCGTTCTGCAGCGCGCGCATGCCCTGCGGCAGATTGGATCGCACCCTGCCAATGGCGCTCCACCAATAGTCGTGATTTCCCTTTAAGAGTATCTTTTTACCGGGCAGATTGCCGATAAACGAAAGATCGGGCAATGCGGCGCTAAGCTGCATTGCCCAACTGATATCGCCGGGAACCAGCACGAGATCGTCCGCTTGCACGCGCTCTCGCCAGTTCCGCTCCAATTTTTCCGCATGCCCGCGCCAGGCTTCGCCAAACACGTCCATGGGTTTTTCCGAAGTGAGCGAGAGATGCAAGTCCGCAATGGCGTAAATCTGCATCCAACCGCTCCTCTCCGTCTGCGCGTTGCCGCGCGATTGTTTTACTTACTCTTCTTCGGCGTCGAGGTCTTCCTCGTCTTCGAGCAAATCCTCGTCGTCAAACTCTTCGTCCGGCGGCACGGCGGAGGCATTCTCCAGCTCGACCTGACGCTTCTTCTCTTTGAGGCAGGAGATGCAAAGCTCTCCGCCGCGCACGGCGGGTGCTTCGCCGCACTCGGAGCACAGAACGACTTCGTCGTCCTCGCTTTCCTCTTCAGAATGCCGGATATGCGCCTGCGCGCGCTTCATCTCGCGCTTGCAGACTTCGCAAAAGTCCTCACCCTCGCGGATGTAGTTCAATTCACACTTCGGGCACTTATGCAATGCCATAGCTTCTCGCCCTGCCTTTGGTTTCAAACGTTACGTTTGGTATTATGCTAAAGTTTTTTATGCATGTCAAGGAAAAGTTCATATTCATGAAAACTGCCCGCAATTCGGGCATTTTTTGCGTCCGTTCGCGCGGATTTGCGCTGTTATTCGTCCGCGCTGTCCGTTTCGTCCGCTTGCGCCTCTTCCATCTCGGCAAACGCTTCGGCAGCGGAAGCAAACAGAAGCTCCGTCTCAACGGCGCGCTTGGCCTGATCCTCTGCGTCATCAAAAATCTGGCCGATGCGCTCGATCAGAGCATCCTTGCCGATTTTTTCCTCCGCCGAAAACGGAATTGCAAACGCCGGTGCGCCGAGGAGTTTTGCCGCTTTGTTGGCGGAGATGACGCGCTGGGATTTGCTGATCTTGTCCGCCTTGGTCGCGACCACGGTAAACGGAACGCCCGCGTGCAGTGTCCATTGGAACATCTGCCGATCCTCCGGAGAGGGCTCATGGCGGATATCGACCAGCAGAAACAGGTGCTTCGGCCGCCCGCTTTGCATATAGCCGCCGATCAAATCGCCCCACTCCGTCTGCTCGTCCTTACTGCGCTTTGCAAAGCCATAGCCCGGCAGATCGACAAGATAAAACGCATTGTTGAGCAGAAAATAGTTGACCAAACGTGTCTTGCCCGGCGTTTGGGAGGTTTTCGCGAGTTTACCGTTGTTCGTCAGGCAGTTGATGAGGCTGCTTTTGCCGACGTTGCTGCGTCCAACGACCGCGATTTCGCACGCAAGCGGGGCAGGGTATGCTTGACCCTGCCCAACGCTTGTGACAAACGATGCTTGATTAATGGCGAACTGCTTCATGTGTGATATCCAGTCCCGGCAGGTTCAGCCGGGGTTCCGTTCCGTGCGGGTGCATGGTGAGCGCAACGTTCAGCACGTCGTCCACCGTCTCTGCAAAGTCGATCTTCAGCGCGCCTTTGATATCCGCCGGCACGTCATAGAGGTCTTCCCTGTTTGCCTTGGGCAGCACGACGCGGTCAACACCCGCGCGTACAGCGGCAAGCAGCTTCTCGCGCAGGCCGCCAATCGGCAGTACACGCCCGCGCAGGGTGACTTCACCCGTCATCGCGACCGTGCTCTTGACCGGAATACCGGTGAGCGCAGAGACCAGCGCCGTCGCCATCGCAACGCCCGCGGAAGGACCATCCTTCGGCACAGCGCCTTCCGGCACGTGGATGTGGACATCCAGCGTTTCGAGGAACGAAGGATCGATGCCGAATCGCGCGGTGTTCGCGCGGACATAGGTCATCGCAGCTTTTGCGGATTCCTGCATCACGTCGCCGAGTTGCCCCGTGAGTTGCAGGATGCCTTTGCCGGGCACCGCCGCACTCTCAACCTCCAGCGTTTCGCCGCCGACGCTCGTCCATGCAAGGCCCGTGACCACGCCGACCGTATTCGGGCGCAGCGGTTCGCTCTTTTTGAACTTCTGCGGTCCAAGCCATTCGGTGATCCGGCTCTCGGTGAGGGTGATGCGCGTCTTGCCTTCCGCGAGGTCGCAGGCGGCCTTGCGGCAAACGCTTGCAATCACGCGTTCGAGTTCGCGCACACCCGCCTCGCGGGTATACCCGCCGATGAGGATGCCAAGTGCCGCGTCGCTCACACGAAGGTTCGCTTTCTTGAGCCCGTGTTTTTCCATCTGCTTGGGCAGCAGGTGGCAGCGGGCGATTTCGACCTTTTCGTCGAAGAGATAGCTCGGCACCTCGATGAGCTCCATGCGATCCAGCAGCGGACGCGGAATCGAGCTTGCGTCGTTCGCGGTGGTGATCATCATCGCGTGGCTCAGGTCATACGGCAGTTCGAGGAAGTGATCCGTGAACGCGAAGTTCTGCGCACTGTCGAGCACCTCCAGCATCGCGCTGGACGGGTCTCCGCGCATATCCTTGCCGAGTTTGTCGATTTCATCAAACAGCAGCACGGGATTGACCGAGCCGCTCTTGCGCATGGCCTCGATCACGCGGCCGGGTTGCGCGCCGATGTAGGTGCGCCGGTGTCCGCGAATCTCCGCCTCGTCATGCACGCCGCCGAGGCTCATGCGGACGAACTTGCGTCCCATCGCCTCCGCGATGCCGCGCACGATGGACGTTTTGCCAACGCCCGGAGGGCCAACCAAGCAGAGAATCTGCCCTTGCGGATTGTTGGTCAACCGCTGTACGGCGAGGGTTTCGATGATGCGTGTCTTGACCTTCTCCATGCCGAAGTGATCGCGGTCGAGAATCGACTTTGCATGCGCAAGGTCGAGGTTATCCACCGTTTCCTCCGTCCAGGGCAAATCGAGAATCAACTCGATATACGCCTGCGCCATCGGCGCCTCGTGCGAGCCACCGGGTAACGTTGCAAAGCGGTCAAGCTGTTTGTTGAGCGCCTTTCGCACCTCCGGCGGGAGATTTTTCTTCTCCGCGCGTTCGCGATAGGCGTCCAACGCGTCGTCCTCACCTTCGCCAAGCTCTTCCTGAACGGCCTTGAGCTGCTCACGCAGGACAAACTCCTTCTGGTTGCGCTCAACGGCGGCTTTGATCTTGCCTGCGATGCGGCGATCCACCTGCATCACGAGCAGTTCGTTTTCGATGATTCCGAGCAGGTTTGCCGCGCGGGAGACAAGATCCGTCTGCTCGATGAGCTTTTGCTTGTCTTCCAGCTTGCTGACCACATGCTGGGCGATCGCATCCGTGAGTTCAGAAAGCGTCGGAAGCGCGAGCACCGCGTCTTTTTGATCCTGCGTCAGGCGGTCGCGCTGACCCGCGTGGTCGGTGAAGCCTTCGCTGAGCCTGCGGCGCAGGGCTTCCGCCGTGAATTCGTCCGGCTCGACATCCTCAATGACCTCCACCTGCGCGGTATAGTGCGGGTTTTCAGAGATCACGTTTGCAATTCTTGCGCGCGCAACACCGGTCACCAGAAGATGTACCGTATCGTTTTGGATGCGGAACACCTGCCGGATACGGCAGATGGTGCCGACGGAGTAGAGATCCTCCGGCGTGACATCGACTACTTTTGCGTTTTTTTGCGAAACAAAGAGGGCATACCCCTCGTCAGAAAGCGCCTGCTCCATGGCGGATAGGGTCTTTTTCCGTCCGATATCGCAATGCATCACTTCGTTTGGCAGCACCGCGATTCCGCGCAGCGGGATGACGGGCAGCGTTACGATTCCATGCAGTTCCATCCTGTTTTCACCTCCATCAGGGGGTTGGATTTTTATTCCCCTTGATTTCCTATTGATTCCTATCGTTTCCCTGTATCCACGGGTGAATTCTTACAGTCTTGGTCTTCGTTCTGCATCTTGCAACACATAGAACGAATTCCGTTGATAAGAGTCCCATGTTCATGGATTGTATTTTCAGTATAGCGGCTGATATTCGCCATTGCAAACACGGATACGGGCATATTGTAACGCCACAACCACAAGACTGTGAACTTTTAGCATCAAACGAGCGAGAGTGCTAACAACGATTATTTTAACGGATTCTTCGCCGCTTTTCCAGCAGGTTTCCCTTGTATTTTCGCGCGAACTGCACTCCAAAATCCGGTAAACAAAACGACGGCTCACAGATTCTGTAAACCGCCGGTTTGTCTGATCCATTTAAAAATGCGGATAGCAACCTTGCGATTCTTTGCGTTTCTTACGGGAAAGAGACTTCAACCAGTTAAAACAAAACGACGGCTCACAAAATCTGTAAACCGCCGGTTTGTATCAATCAGCAATTGAGCTTGCTTTCATTGGCCGCGCGGAGGAAACCCGTTTTCGTTCCGCTCAACCAATCTTTTTCAAAAACTTAGTAGTTGACCGAACGCAGTTCGAAGAAAGCCTTCGGGTGCGCGCAGACGGGGCAAACCTCCGGCGCTTTGGTGCCTTCATAGAGATACCCGCAGTTACGGCACTGCCAGACGACCTTGCCGTCCTTCTCATACACTTTGCCGTCCTTGAGGTTCGCGGAAAGCTTGTTGTAGCGATCCTCGTGGCTCTTCTCAATCTCGGCAACCGCGGCAAACTGATATGCCAGCTTGTCGAAACCTTCCGCCTTCGCGGTTTCGGAGAATTCTTTGTACATCTCGGTCCACTCGTAGTGTTCGCCTTCAGCGGCCATCTTCAGCGCTTCGTCCAGGCTGGGCAGTTCGCCGCCGTGGAGCGCCTTGAACCACATCTTCGCGTGTTCTTTCTCGTTGTCTGCGGTTTCGGCAAAGATTGCGGAAATCTGCTCAAAGCCCGCTTTCTTGGCGACCGATGCAAAATAGGTATACTTGTTTCTGGCCTGCGATTCGCCCGCAAACGCCGTCTGAAGATTCTGTTCCGTCTTGCTTCCTTTGAGTTCCATCGTTGTGATCCTCCTGTTTTTCAGTCATTGAGTGCATGTTTCTTCGGGCAGCTCCCTTTGGAAAACTATGATATGTATCAATCCGTTTGACAGCCCAGCACATCTTGGCAGAGCCGCCCGGCTCAGCCGGCTTGTTTTTGCGCGCGAGAGCGGCAGTCCTGACACAAACCGCGCAGCACGACATCGTAGGAACGCAGCTCATAGCCGGTTTCGTTCTCGATTGCGTGCTCAAACGATTCAAACGACGGCAGATGCGCATCCGCCACCGCGCCGCATTCGTCGCAGACGATGTGGGAATGCGACTCCTTTGTCTTGTCGAACCGGCAGCTACCATCCGCAAGGGGAATTTTCTTGAGGCGACCCGCATCCGCAAGCTGGTTGAGGTTGCGATAGACGGTGCCGAGGCTCAGGCGCGGCATTTCGAGCTTGAGCTGTTCATAGACCATGTTTGCGGTTGGATGGTCGCATCGTTCCGACACGGCCCGAAAGATTCGTTCCCGCTGGTGTGAATACCGCATGGATGATGATTCCTCTCGTCCTATAAAACTTTTGTCTTGCAACCAGCAGAAAACACACAAACACAGATTTCTACAGAATAAACCCGCTTTTTGTTGTCTGTAGAAACTGCTTTCTAAATTCCTACAGAATAAACAAGCTTTTTGCTGTCTGTTAAAACTGTTTTTCGATTCCTACATAGTAACAATTACTGTTATTTATACTATCGCAACTCTTGAACAACGTCAAGGGGTTTCATTTAAATTGATACAATCTTTTTTCACGCCGCCTGCACAGACGACCAAAGTAAGAAAAATCACTCGTTCGGGAGCGTTCTTGCCTTGACGATATCCCGTTCCAGCAGCTTCGCCACGCGCTTGTAGAGCAAAAACGTGATAATCGAGTTTGCGACCGTCTTGATGGCGTTAAACGGAATGATCGCCGTCGGCAGCAGCGCAATCACCGCCTCGCGCGGGACGCCGAAAAAATGCACCGTGAAGATCAGGTTCATGGGGATCATCATCAGCGTTTGCAGCACCGCGCCAATCGCCATGCCGATCAGCGCCATGTTGCGCGTTTTGTTGCGCGAATAGAGCAGCCCCGCCGCAATCACATACGAACCCGTCGCGCAAAAGTGCATCACGGCACCGACCCACAGGCTCTGCGGAGAGACGAGCAACCATTGCAGCAGGCTGACAATCGCCGTGAGCGCAAGCCCCCACCACGGGCCATAGAGAAAGGTTCCGATCAGAATCGGCACATCCGCCATGTCATATTCCAGATAGGCCGCCGCCGGGAAAATCGGGAAATGGATGGCGTAGACGAGGATGATGGAGAGCGCGGTGAGCATACCGAGCTTGACCATGCGGTCGATGTAAGTTCTTTGTTTCATGTTGTTGTCCTCCCGAATCGTTGCGATGCAAGTTGATCCGTTCGAGATTGTTTCCTGCAAAAGAAAAAACCCCGTGAATCAAACGCACGGGGTTTTACAAAGCCAAAGCTGGCATTTGCTTCTTTCATCCGGACTTGTAGCGAGATTTTCTCGTCTACTTACCGTCGGCAACGGATTTTTACCGTCTCGGCCGCTTGCGCGGTTCGCGGGCTTGTCGGCTCTTTGGCCGCTTCACCGCCGGTGGGGAATCTGCACCCCGCCCCGAAGCTGAATCTTCTTCAATTGTCATCGTACGGTATCTCTACCGTTGTGCGCCTATCGTACCACGGGTTTTTTCGTTTTGCAAGTGTGTTTGTGCCACAACGTTTTGATTTTCATTCAACCTTCACCGCCGCGCGGTGGGTCAGCAGCACGACATAGAGTTCCTTCACGCGCTGTCTGGTAAGCGATTCCAGCGCGAGGGCATAGAGCCGGAGCTGCTCCGCGTGCCGCGCGGCTGCCTGCCCGGCGGACTCGCCTTGGCGGATGCGGTCGGTCTTGTAGTCCACGATGACCCATTCGCCATCCTCTCGAAAGCACGCATCCAGCACGCCTTGCAGGAGCACCGTCTCCTCCGCAGCGACACCGTAAAGCTGCATGGCATCCATTGGGTAGGAAAACGGCAGCTCGCGCTCCAACCGTTCGGCGCGCTGCATCCGCGAGAATAGCGCATCGTGGCTAAACCACGCGATCGCGCTTGCGTCCGCTGCCTCGCCTTGTTCCGGCGTGATTCGCCCTTGCTCGGTCAAAAGCGCAAGAAACGCCCTTGCCTCCGCGTCGTCCATCCCCCGCTCCAACGGCAAGAACTGCATCGCCGCGTGCGTTGCGGTTCCCGCAAACACCGCGCTGGTCTCTTTGCCGAGGAAAGCAGGGCGCGCAAACAGTGGCAGAGCATCCTCGCCTTTAACCACGCGGCTGACGGCGGCTTTCGCGCGGATCTGCGCCGCCTCTGCGTGCGCATACGTCCAGTTGAGCTTGGTTTCGATCGCCTCTAGCACCAGGGGATCAAACGGCGGAATCTCTTGCGCCGCGCCCGGCAGGGTACCGCCGAGCAACCCATCGCGCTCTTGAATCGCAAGCGTGATATGCCTGTGCGCGCCCATCATCAGCCACTTGACGGGGCTGGAACAGCGAATCGCCTGCCACGCAGTCGGCACACGCGGGGAAGCGGTGAGCTTTTCCTCCGGCTTGTTCACGCAGGCGGTAAGGATCAGTTTTCTTCTCGCGCGCGTCATGGCGACATACAGCACGCGCATTTCTTCCGCCAGTTGCTCCCGCTTGACCCGCTGGGCGAGAATCACCCGCGCAATGGTGTCCCGCTTGACACGCTGCACCCCTTCGCGGTCAACGAACCGCAGCGCCATGCCGAATGCACCGTGCAATTGCAGGCTGTTGTTTACGTCCATGCGGTTAAAGGGCTTACCCATGCCCGCGACGAACACCACGGGAAACTCCAACCCCTTGGATTTGTGGATCGTGAGGATACGCACCACGTCCGCGGTCACGGTCTGCGCCGCGCCGACGCTCGCGTTGTCCTGCGCCAGCGCGAGATGGCGTAAAAAGTTCCAAACCCCGCGCGAACCCGCGCTCTCAAACGCATGCGCCTTGTCGAGCAGGGCGTTCAAGTTCGCCTGCCGCTGCGCGCCGCTGACGCCCGCGCCCATCTCCTCATAGAACCCGGTTTCGTCGAGCAGTTTTCCGATGAGTTCCTCCACCGAAATCAGCCTGCTCTCCGCGCGATATTGCGATAGCTTCTCAAGAAACGCGTTTGCGCGCCGGCCGAGAACCGAATCTTCCTCCGCTGCGGCAAAAAACGCCTCGTAAAACGTCCCGCCCGGGTGCGCCGCGCGAAGCAATGCGAGTTCTTCATGCGTGAAGCCGCCGATGCTGGAAAGCAGCACCGAAAGCAGCGGCACGTCCTGCCTGCGGTTGTCGATCACGCTGAGCAGATTTCGAAAAATCTGCACCTCAACCGCGTCAAAATATCCGCCGCTGGACTGCGCATAGGCGGGCACGCCGCCGGATGCCAGCGTCTGCGAGACCATCTGCGCCTCGGTTCCTGCACGCAGCAGCACGGCAAAGTCGCCATAGCGATAGTTTCGCGTTTCGCCCGTCTTCGCGTCGGTATACCGCTCGGTCTGCATGATCTCATGGATGCGTTTGGCGATCAGCCGCGCCTCGACCTCCAGATCTGCCGCATCCTCCAGCGCGTCCTCTTCGTCCTCGCTCTCGGCGCGCTCTTTGCGAATCAGGTGCAGTTCCGCGCTGCCCTCCGGCTGCGCCGTTCCGCAAATCAGCCGCGCACGCGCGTCATAATCGATGTCTCCCGCGCGCTGGCTCATCACCGATTCAAACACTTCGTTGACGGCAGAAAGTACGGCTTCGGATGAACGGAAGTTTTCCGCCAGATCGATACGTTCACCCGCTTTGCCGGAGAATGCGCCGAGTTTTTCGAGGAACAACCCCGGCTCTGCCTGCCGGAAGCGATAGATCGACTGCTTGACGTCGCCCACGAAGAAAAGATTGTCCCCGCGCGTGATGCAGGCAAGTATCGCCTCCTGCACGCGGTTGCTGTCCTGATATTCGTCCACGGCGATCCAGCGAAACTTCTCGCGGTATTCCTGCGCAATTTCGTCCTTGCGCAGCGCAAGCAGGGCAAAATGCTCCAGATCGTCATAATCGACAAGATTCTTTTCCCGCTTGGCCTCGGCATACGCTTGCTCAAATCGTGCCGCAAGCACGCAGAGCGCGGCAACCACCGCGCCGGAACGCCGGAGAATGGACAACTCCTCCGCCTCACCGCGCAAGAAGCGTTTTTTCTGCTCTTTGATGAGGTCTTTGCCCATGTCCCGCGCGGCCTTTGCGCCCGCCTTGTCCTCCTCGGCCACCGCACGCGGAAAGACGAGCCTTCCATATTCCATTGCAAACAGCGCGTCGCGATATTGGCCATAGGTTTTACACAGCAGCATCGCGCGATAGCGCGAAAGCTCATCGTCCAGCACAGAGATCGCGTTTGCGCAGTCGGGGGAGAGTAAATCCCGCTCGCGCACGATGGTCTCCAGCAACATTGCAAGTTCGTCCTTGCAGAACGCGACCGCGTCGCCGAGGATGCGGGACAACGCCGCTTCGTCCCCATATCGCGCGGCGGCATGGTTGAGCCACGCTTCCGGCTCCGGCTGCGCGCGGGTGAAGCGATAGGTGGATAAAATCGCGTCCCAAGCCGCCTGCTCACTGCCAAATGAGGCCAGCAGTGCGGTATAGTCCGCGTCGTTCTCGGAAGCGAGCAGCGTGAGTAGTTCATCCCGCACGGTTTCGATCAATGCGGCGCTCTCCATCTCGTCCGTTGTCTTCGCGCGCGCGGGCAAGCCCACCGCATGATAATGCCGCCGCAGCACGCGGGAACAAAACGCATGGATCGTGGAGATAAACGCGCTGTCCACATTTCGCGCCTGACGGCGCAGATAGCGCATCTCCTCGGTGGTTTCGGCTTCGTCCGCGAGCTGGTTGAGGCGGTCTGCGATTCTGCCCTTCATCTCGGCGGCAGCCGCCCGCGTAAACGTCAGCACCAACAGGCTCTCCACCGGCGCGCCCGCGCGGATGCGCGAAACAATCCGCTCGGTGAGCACTGCGGTTTTGCCCGCGCCCGCCGCCGCGGAGACGATGAGGTTTCCTTCGCTCTGAATCGCGCGAAGCTGATCGGTTGTCCAACGATTCATCGGCAGCACCTCCGGGCAATTGCGCGGTTATTCTTCGTCCGGCACATCAGATTGCCCTCCGATCAGCTCAAAAAACGCGTCCTGCTTGATGGTTTTGAGCAACCGCACGCGGCAACCCGGCTTTTTCGGGTCAAAGCGGCAAACGCTCTTATAGTCGCAATAAACGCACGCTTCCTGCCGTTTTTTCCGCGCGGCAGGCGAGGCGGCGAGTTCGCCGCTGAGCATTCGCGAAAGCGTTTGTTCCGATTTTTTGCGCGCTAGCGTGAGCAGGGATTCCATCTGAGATGGCGTGCAGACACTGCCGGAATAGTCCGTTTCTCCCGTTTGCTCCACCTTGTAGAGCACGGCGGACGCGCCGCTTGTCAGCGCATTGTCGCTCGCGCGGATCACAGCGGCGTCGGACAGCGTCAGCCCCTTGAGCCGGAACCCGTCTGCGACCGCGCTTTCGATATCCTCCTCCGCGTCCGACACGACAGGTTGCGAAATCGGCATATAGTACAGTCCCGCGCGAGTCTCCGCCCTCTCGGCCGCCGCAAGCAGATACAGCGGCAGTTGCAGCGTCAAGCCCTGCAACACGCCCGCAAAATCAAAGTCCTGGCCGCCTGTTTTATAATCGACGATGCGCAGTAGCTCCCGTCCGCCAACGTTCGCCTGATCCACGCGATCGATCTTGCCGCCAATGAGCGCCTCGCTTCCGTCCGGCAGCACGAGGCGAATCGGCGGAAACGGCGCGCCGTGCCCGAAGCGAACCTCCGTCTGCACGGGCGAAAAACTGCCCGCGCGGATTTGGTTGACAATCGCCAGCACGCTCTGGCGCAGGGTTTCGACCAGCAGAAACAGCGTAGCGCGCATGCGCTCGTTCTCCAGAAAGATGCCGTCGTGATGGTCTGCAATCACCTGTGGCAGCACTTCATCGAGAATCGCGAGCGCTTCCGCATCGGTCAGCAACTTCCAAACGATCTTTTGTTCGTTGACCGCGCGGACAAACGCCTCCAGCGCGGCGTGATAGAATTCGCCCAAGTCCGCCGCGCGCTCGGTAAACTCCCGCGTTTCGGCGGCACGCAAGCCATAGCGCACAAAATGCTGAAACGGGCAGTTGTTGAAACTCTCGAGGCGGCTTGCACTCATGGGCACGCTCTTACCATAGAGCGCGGTTGCCGTTTCGCGCGGGATTGTCAGCGGCAGGAGGTTCGCCGCGCTTTCTTCGATCATCCGTTGTGTCAGTGCACGGGTGCTATCCCGCCGCGTCAGCCACTCGATCAAAGCGGGTAGCCGCTCCGGGCAAACGCCTTCGTCGCGGAATCTGCGCAGATCCGCCGCGGTCATGGTCAGCGCCTCCGCCGCGCAGTCCGGCAAAACGTCGGACGAGTCAATGTCACTTTTTTGCGTGCACTTCGGGCAAAGCTTTTGCAGCCGCTCCACCAGCGGACTTGGCGCGAGTTCGCCGCCGCCGTCGCCATAGGCATAGCTCACAATCAAATATTCGTCTGTCTTACTCAGCGCGGTATAGAGATCCAGCCTATCACTTGCCGTGAGTTCGGCAGAGGTTTTTCGCACATTTGCGCCCTGGTTTTGCAGTTCCTTGATCTCCAGGTCGTCTAGCAAACCATCGTTTTGCTGCGGGCGAGGTAGAAGCCCGTCGTTCGCGCCGACGACGAACAGCGCGCGCACGCGGCGGCTGCGGGTGCGCACCACGTCGCCCACCACGCCTTGATCCGCCGTGCCGGGCACAACGCCAATCGATGCCCCGCGCATACCTTCCTCCAGCAGGCGCAGGAATCCCGCGCGACCAAGCTTGAGTTTACCCAGGATTTCGCTGAGTTGATCCAGCAGCGCCACCAGCAGATTCCAAACCTGTGCGTGCTCCTGCATCTCCGGCAGGCGTTCTTCCTTTTGCAATTCTTCCGCGCGAGATTCGAGCTGATGCTGCAAATCGATCTGCAGTAAAAACGCATACAATGCGCGCACCTGATCCCCAACGCTCGCACGGGCAAGCCCTTTTGCCAGCGGCTCAAGCACGACGGCGGCGCATGTGCGCGCGCGCTCGGCTCCCTCGCTCGGTGTTGCGCGCGTGAGCGGTTTGGTCAGCAGGCTACCGCGGATTCCGGTGCGACGGATGTAGAGGTCGAGTTCTTCCGCGTCCGCTTCAAGACAATTGGCAAAGCCGCTTTTGAGATACCGCAGCAGATCGTCCGTATGATAGTTGTTTGAAACATAACGCACTGCGCTCAGCACCGCGTCCGCCGCCGCGTGCCCGGAAAGCGGGCGCTTGCGGTCGAGAAAAATCGGAATTCCCCGGCGCGCGCAGGAGCGGCGGATGAGTCCCGCGTATGCGTCCAAATCGGACACCACGACCGCCATGTCGCGATAGCGAACGCCTTTTTCCCGCGCGAAGAACAGGATCGACTCCGCGAGGGCTTCCGTTTCCGCCCGCCGATCACTCGCGCCAAAGAGCGTGAGCTTTTCCGCGTTGCCATGATACACCTCGGCGGGATACGCAAAAAGGTTGCGCTCGATGTGCCGCATCAGCGGATCGGCGCGGTTGGTCTGCTCGCAGAGGCGCTCTTCCGTCACAGCGGCGTTGACGCGCTCCGCTACCTCGCGCAGTTGCAGCAGTACCTCGCGCTCCGGCTCAAACACCTCTTCATCCGCGCGCTGCACGCAATCGATGCGCAGCGTGATGGTGACTTCGGGGCAGAGATTGAGCAGCTCGCCGATGAGCAAGAGCACCTGCCGGTTCGGGCGGTCGAGTCCGTCGATATAGACCGGCTGCCCCGCGACAAATGACTCCGGCAAAATATGGATCGCCTCGTTTGCCGCGTCGTCTAGGCTCAGATACCGCGTGGAAAGATAGTCCTCCGTCTCGCGATACAAAATTGAGATGTCGGATAGCTTCTCCGTTAGCGGAAGCTCCTCCGGCAGGCGGACGATCAGAGCATCCAGCGCGTCTGGCGTGAGTCCCGCGCGCTTGATATCCTGAAAGATGGTCTGCAATTCCTCGGCAAAGCCCGCGCTTTCCGCCGTGCGGGAAAAAAGTTTGAGTACATCTTTTTTTTGATCGATGGCGCGGCGGATCACCATGCGGTGCCCTTCGTCCGATAAAAAAGGGCGCGTCTTTCCCGAGAAGGAGAGCACGCGCTCGATCAAGCGGTTGAAGCTAAAAACCTGCACGCCGATCAATCCACCGAGCGCTTCGGCCAGCAGCCGCTCCGCCTCATAGGTGTATTGCTCCGGCACAAGCAGGATGGCACGCGCACCTGCTTGTTGGTGCGCGCGCAGCGCATCCACCACGCGGGCGGTTTTTCCCGTGTCCGCGCGTCCGAGAATAAGATGGAGCTTGCCGCTCATTTGAGCATCTCCCGATGCAGGACGGCATATTGCATCTGCCCGCGCACGCTGGTGCTTTCATAGAGCACGACGGCGTTTGCGGTGAAGGCTGCCTTTTGCGGCGGAAGGACGAAACCTTCGTCGCCTTCCATCTTTCGCCCGAGCGTAACATGCGGCGTGAGCCTGCCGCGATTTCTCGAGAACCCCCGCTCCCAGAGCGCGGATTCCAGCGATTCGTAGAGGCGGTTGAGTTCCTCGCTATCGCAACTGACGCTGACAAAGCCCGTGTGCGAACCATCGGTTTTGAACGAGCCGTATTCTTTGAGCCGCAGCACAAACGGTTTTATATCCCGCACCGCGTCTTTGATTGCGTCTGTAATATCCATGAGCGCGTCTGTTTCGCCTAAAAAATGCAGCGTAATGTGATAGTTCTCACGCGGGACAAAGCGCCCAGTGGCGCCGTGCGCTTCCAGCGCGGCGCGATCGGCTGCGAGCGCGCGCGTGATGTCCGGCGGGAGGGGGATTGCGATAAACAGGCGCATGCATTTTTCCTTTCTGTGTGGAGGCGGCTTGCTTGATGAAACGATACTAGTTGTAGTATAGCCAATTTCGGGCGGTTTTGCCAGAGCGGGCAGGGGAATGGCGGGCTGGATTTTTGTATTCTCGCAAGAAATGGCGCATTGTTTTCGGTTTTCCTTGCCGCTGGCAAAATAAAAGTTCTAAGAATGTATATTCTAAGAATTCAATCTCTTTCTTTCCGGCATTTGAAGCGATTCCTGCAAAAAAACGGTCAAAAAAGTGGGTTTACCATGTGTGAAAGGCATTCATGCATGCCCGCTATTCACAAAAACTGTATGACTTATCCACAGAAGGTTATCCACATTGTCCACCGTGTTATCCACAGAATGCGGGTTTTTCACGTTTTGGGGTGTGTATAAGTCAAAAAAACATGTGGAATGCGATGAATATCCACGTTTATCATGCGTTTTGTAAAAAATAGTATACAATTATGGATACCACATAGGGTGATTGACTTCATCCGTTTTCCTGCATTCAGATCGCTTTCAAGGCAACAAAAAAGCTCCCATTGGAAGCTCTGATCATCTGAGTCTCTAACGTTTCTTTTTTGCTGGCAAACGTCCTATGAACACTTCGTGTAAGGTCTTTTGTTTACTTTATTTAGAAGAATTCTAATCAAATGAGAAAGTTCTTTTGCTTACTTTGTTTTAGAAGTATCCTATTCAAACGTGTAAGTTCTTTTGCTTACTTTTCTTTCAAGAAAAGTAAGTTACTTCTCTCTTCTCACAATCTGTGCGCCAAGGCCGGTGAGTTTCTTGTCGAGGTATTCATAGCCGCGGTCGATGAAATGGATATTGTGCACGTTGGTTGTGCCGCTGGCGGCAAGACCGGCAACGATCAGCGACGCACCGGCGCGCAGGTCGGACGCGTAGATATCCGCACCATGAAGAGAAGCGATGCCCTTCACCTTTGCGGTATTGTTGTCCTTGAGGCTGATGGAAGCGCCCATGCGCCTGAGTTCCTTGACATGGTTGAATCGGTTTTCGAATATGGTTTCATTGATGGTGGAAACCCCGGCGCAGGAGCAGAGGTAAGCCATCATCGGCTGCTGTAAATCGGTCGGAAAACCCGGATAGGGTAGAGTTTTGACATTAATCGGGCGCGGACGGTCGTTCATGATCACGCGCAGGTAAAAATCCCGCCCGTCGTCGCCTTCGATTACGCGTGCGCCGCTCTCCATCAACTTTGCGGAGATGGCTTCCATATGCGTGGGGATCACGTTTTTGATGATTACATCGCCCATGGTTGCGGCGGCGGCAATCATAAACGTACCGGTTTCAATTTGATCGGGAATGATGGCGTAGCCGCAGCCGTGCAGGCGGGGTCTGCCGCTGATGCGGATCACGTCGGTACCGGCGCCCTTGACGGAAGCGCCCATCATGTTCAGGAAGTTGGCAACGTCTACCACGTGCGGCTCTTTTGCCACGTTGCTGAGCACCGTGTTTCCTTCCGCCATGCAGGCGGCGAGCATCACATTGATGGTGGCGCCAACGCTGACCACATCGAAGAAGATCTCCGCGCCGATGAGCCGATCCGCCTTTGCGCGGACAATATTGTGTTCGCAGTCCAGCTCGACCTCCGCGCCAAGCGCGCGCATGCCCTTGAGATGCTGGTCGATGGGACGCGCGCCAATCACGCAACCGCCGGGCAGAGCAAGCTCCACCTCGTGAAAACGCCCCAGAAGAGCGCCGAGCAGATAATAGGATGCGCGCATGCTGCTGACCGCTTCGCTGAGTGCTTTGGTGTTTTTCAGCGTGCGGGAGTCGATGCGCATGCAGTCTCCGTCGGTATAATCGACGGTAACGCCCAGCTCCTCCAAGATTTCCTTGAGGCTCTGGACGTCCTGAATATGCGGCAGATTCTCGAGCACACAGGTTTCCCCGGCGAGAACTGCGGCAGGTATGATGGCGACCGCGGCGTTTTTTGCGCCGCTGATGGTCACGGTTCCTTCGAGCCTCTGACCGCCTTTGATCTCGTACCATTCCTTTAGCATACGTTAGTAAGTCTATCGGAATCGCGAAAAGAAGTCAAGCGGCGCGCCCGACTTGTGATTTTGGAATCGGAACCACGGTTTTTGAACGAATATACGACAGGTAACATTTTATTCATGCTGCATTATTTGATTTCGTGCGGAAAAGCGATTTTCTTTCGTTTTCTCTTGCAATCATACTATCAAACGACTGCAAAAAATGATACTGGGATTTTGCAAATCTATCCGTCTTTTCTCTGTTTAGTGGCTTAAAATCCAAGTAATTGGTGTTTTTTCGAAGTGCGAACTCTTTCCAGTTGCATTTTTCGTTCTGCATCGTAAAAACCTGCAACTTTCATTTCAAATATATTTTTCAGAATACCGTTAGAATTATAAGGAATGAATTGACAAGCGCATAACCACATGCTAAAGTAATTTTAGCATTTCTCTATTTTTTTGAGATATTGGAGGAATTCCATGGAAAAATTGGTTATCGCTCTGGGTGGCAACGCGCTGCAGGAGGGCAACGGCCCGGCAACGGCGGAAGCACAGCTGGAGGTCGTCGAGAAAACGTCCGCCTATATCGCGGACATCATCGAAAAAGGCTATCAGGTCATCCTTGCGCACGGCAACGGCCCGCAGGTTGGCCGCATTGTGCTGCAAAACGAAAACTCCGTCAACGTGACCCCCGCGATGCCGTTTGACGTATGCGGCGCGATGAGCCAGGGTATGATCGGCTATCATATGCAGCAGGGTTTGACCAAGGCGCTGCGTGCGCGCGGCAACCACACCGGCGCGGCAACCGTCGTGACCCAGGTTGTGGTCGATCAAAACGACAAAGCGTTCCTTGCTCCGTCGAAACCCATCGGCCCGTTCTATAGCGAAGAAGAAGCCAAGAAACTCCAGGCGGAGAAGGGCTATTCCGTGAAGGAAGACGCAGGGCGCGGTTGGCGCCGCGTTGTCGCCTCACCGATGCCGGTTGAGATCGTCGAGCTGCCGGAGGTCAAGTGCCTCATCGAAGGCGGGTTCGTTGTCATCACCGTTGGCGGCGGCGGAATCCCCGTGATTCGTGAAGCAAACGGAGACCTCGTTGGCACCGCGGCGGTGATCGATAAAGACCTCGCGTCCGAACGTCTCGCCGAAGATCTCAACGCGGACGCGCTGCTCGTGCTCACCGCTGTGGAGCAGGTTTGCCTGAACTACGGTAAGCCCAACGAGAAGCGGCTTTCGACCATCACGGTCGCCGAAGCGGAGCAGTACATCAGCGAAGGGCACTTTGCACCGGGCTCCATGCTGCCGAAGATTCAGGCGGCGGTGAAGTTCGCAAACAGCAAAGCGGGACGCAGAGCCATCATTACCTCGCTCGACAAAGCGGTCGATGCGCTCACCGGAGCCGCAGGCACCGTTATCGTGAAATAACCATCCTCCTTCTTTTTCTTTCCGGAGAGAGAAGCAAAAAGAACCTGCAAGTGCGCGCAGGTTCTTTTTTTATGCTCGAAGCGTTTCTTTTGTTATACGTGTAAGCTCTTTTTGTTTCTTCTTTCAGGAATCTAACTCTTTTTATGAGAGACAGTATTTTATAACATGAAAGTTCTTTTGCTTACTTTTCTTTCAAGAAAAGTAAGTCATGGCGTCAGTCGATTCGGGCTTCGGAAGAGGAACATCGCCTCCTTGATCCCGATGCCCAGCAAAAGCATGGTCAGCCGGTCTACCCCAAGCCCGAAGCCGCCATGCGGCGGGCAGCCATAGCGGAAAAACTCGGTGTAAAACCGCACGTCCTCACCCAAGCCCCGTTCATTCGCCTGCTGGCAGAGCACATCATAGCGATGCTCGCGCTGTGCGCCGGTGGTGATCTCCACCCCGCGCCAGACGAGATCGTAGCCCTGCGGCACGCCTTCTTTGCGCATGTGGTAAAACGCGCGTTTGTCCGCCGCAAAGTCGGTAATCAGCAGAAACTCATGCCCAAACTGCTCCATTGAGAAACGATAACTCAGCTGCTCCGCCTCGGTGGTCGTGTCCCCGCGCTCTCGCTCCGGCAGATGATAACCATAGCGTAGTTCCAGTTCGCGGTAGAGTTCCGGCAACGCGATGACGGGGAAGGGCA
This sequence comes from Bacillota bacterium, assembly GCA_023395595.1. Lineage (GTDB taxonomy): Bacteria > Bacillota > Clostridia > Christensenellales > CAG-138 > UBA7703. Next base: position 12,834 of record JAEWYO010000010.1, on the reverse strand, counting down.
GCTTCGGTACGACGATTTCTTTTCCGTAGAGCCGCGCAATCGCCTCGCCATAACGTTCCTTCACTTGCGCAAGGGCGTAAGTGAGTAGTTCCGCTTCCAGCTGCATCACATCGTGAAACGACTCGATATAGGAAAACTCCAGGTCAAACCCCGTGAATTCCGTCGTGTGACGGTTGGTATACGACTTTTCCGCGCGGAAAACGGGTCCTGTTTCAAAGATTCTCTCAAAGCCAGCCGCCATCGCCATCTGCTTGTAGAACTGCGGGCTCTGCGCGAGATATGCCTTCTTGTCGAAGTAACCGACCTCGAACACGTCCGCGCCGCTCTCGCTTGCCGCCGCGATCAGCTTTGGCGTGTGAATCTCTAGAAATTCCCGCTCCTCGAGGAAGGCGCGCATCGCGGAAACGAGGCAGGTTTGCACCTCGAAAATCAACCGCTCCTTCTCGGCGCGCAGGTCGATCCAGCGATAGTCCAGCCGCGTATCGATGTTTGCGTCCTTTCTCAGCGGAAGTGGCGCGGCGAGGGAGAGCAATTCCAGCCGGATGGGGATCAGTTCTCGCCCTAAAAGCTTGACCTGCGGGTTTTCCTGAATGATTCCGCTGAGCGACACGACCGATTCCGGCGTGAGCTGGTCGAGCAACTCTGTCCATTCCGGGTGCTGTTCTTTTTCGATGGTGACTTGCAGTGCACCGCTTCGATCCCGCACGACTAGAAACGCCATGTTGCGCGTGTTGCGGATTCGTTCCAGAAAGCCTTCTATTTTGACGAGCGCATTCGTTTGCGCCTCAGTGATCCATGTTCGCTTCATTTTCTTCTCCTATTCTGTTGTGTGTGCAGCAATGTCTTCTCCGGTTGCTGCATCCAGACCGGCATCATCAAAATACCGCATAGGATCACCTCCTTATAAAACAAAAACCGCCGGACAAACGCCGACGGCAGAAAAGACAATCATCTTCCCTTTATCCATGACAAGAAAGCAGAAGAATCCTTTTCTATCCGGCAGCGCTACAATCAGCACGTAAGCCGGAAGACGATTCTTCAGCAGCTTACGTGCGGGCGATCACAATCAACGTTTGCGAATGCCAGACGCACAGCGGATTCTCCTTGTTTGAAATTTTTATCAGTATATGCCTGTTTAGCAGTTTCGTCAATCCTATCAAACGTGTTCTTTCTATAATATATTACAGATTTCATACATACAATCGCATCAAAAAAGAGCTGTTCTCGCAACTCTTTCTCTGTTTGCTATTCTATGATTCAAAAACTACTCTTTCCCCGAAATTTTTTCAAACACGCGTTCGAGATCCTCACGCGAAAAATACTCAATCGTAATCTTTCCGCGCGTGTTGGTTCCGGCAAGAGATACCTTCGTGCCAAGAGATTCTCGGAAGGATTCCTCCAGATTGGCAAGTTCAGCAGGGAGATGCGGCTTGTCTTTCTTCGCAGTTGGCGTTGCCTTCTTCTTTTCGGACAGTGCTTTGATCTTTTCTTCCAACGTGCGGACGGAATATTCCCGCTCGACGCATTCTTTTGCAAGTTGCTCGGCAAGCACGCCGTCATTCAATCCCGCGAGGGTTCTGCCGTGTCCGGCGGAAAGCGCCCCGTTCTTGAGCATTTCAATCACGCTCTCCGGCAATTGCAGCAGGCGAAGCGCATTCGCAATTGCGGGTCTGCTCTTACCGAGCCGGCCGGAAACTTCCTCCTGCGTCATATCGTGTTGCTTCATCAGAAAGCGAATCGCTGCCGCTTCTTCAATCGGATTCAGGTTTTCGCGCTGAATATTCTCGATGAGGGAGACTTCGTGAATCTGCGCCTCGTCATAGTCCGTCACCAGCACAGGCACTTCGGACAACCCCGCCAGGCGCGCGGCGCGAAACCGGCGCTCACCCGCGATGATCATATAGCGGCTGCCTTTTTGTTTGACGATCAGCGGCTGAACAATGCCATGCACACGGATAGACTCCGCCAGTTCGTTGAGCGAGTTTTCTTCAAACTGTTTGCGCGGCTGGAGTGCGTTGGTATCGATGTCCCGCACATTGACGGTCAGAACACCAAGACCGGATTTCTCCGGCTCATCCATCGCGGCGGAATATGGATCAAGCAGGGCATCGAGTCCGCGCCCGAGCCCAGATTTTTGCGCGGCCATTATTTGCCCTCCTTGGAGATCATCTCCGTAGCAAGGGAGCAATACGCGGTCGAACCCGCGCTGTTGGGTGCGTAGCGCGAAATCGGCAATCCGAACGACGGCGCTTCGCCGAGGCGGACGCTGCGGGGAATGATGGTATCATACACCTTGTTTTTGAAGAATTTTTTGACCTCTTCGACCACCTGCATGGAGAGATTGGTACGTGAATCGAACATTGTCAGCACGACGCCTTCCACGTCCAAATCGGGATTCAGGCTCTTGCGCACAAGTTTGACCGTGTTCATGAGCAGGCTTAAGCCTTCCAGCGCGTAAAACTCGCACTGGATCGGAACCAGCAGCGTGTTTGCCGCGGTGAGGGCATTGAGTGTCAGAAGGCCCAAAGATGGGGGACAGTCAATAAAAACATAGTCATAATTACCCTTTGTTGCGTTCAGCGCGCGCTTGAGCACCTGTTCGCGTGCCATCATGTTGACCAGCTCGACCTCCGCACCGGCCAGCGCGATATGCGCGGGCAGCAGCTTGAGAGTGTCGATCATAGTGTCTTTGGTGGCTTCATCCACGGAAACATCGTTGATGAGCACATCATAGATAGATTTTCCGTCGCCTTCCTTCTTGACGCCGAGGCCGCTGGTGCTGTTGCCCTGCGGATCTGCGTCCACGAGCAGAACGCGCTTACCCTGCTCGGCGAGACACGCGCTTAAGTTCACGGAAGTGGTTGTCTTACCCACGCCGCCTTTTTGGTTGGCTACCGCAACGATTTTCATGACAGAGATTTTCCTCCGATATTCACTTTCTCACGAAATCCGCATCTTTTGATTCGTTTTGTTAGAATTTTCTCTAAAATCGGATTCGGTGAGAGTTTTTTTGATCATGTCGGTTCAATTAACCGCTATCGCCATTCTAGCAGAATCAGGCAGGGGATTCAATGTTTCACGTGAAACAATTCCGGTAAAACATCTATAATGAGGTTTTTCTAGTTTTTTTACTCTTTTTGATACGAAAGATGCTTTGTTTGAACGCATATGTTTCACGTGAAACAATTACACATATTCACATTCTTATTATTATCCACTGCTTTTTATAAGAAAATTGTTTCACGTGAAACTTTCTCAAATCATCTATTTTATTATGATTCAGAAAAACAAAAGAGACGAATGAAACGTCTCTTATGAATATGATAAAAATTTTGATTCTAATCTGAAATTATTCACTGATTTGAATTAAATGCGAAAAATTCAGAACTAGAAGTTGGAGTAAATCCGCACTGGAACAATCAGATAATAGTAACCTTCCGTCTTGGCGGGACGAATCACACAAGGGCTGATGCTGGTTGTAAAATCCATATAGATTTTATCATCCGGCACGTTTTTGAGCACATTGATGCAGAAACGCGGATTAAAGGCAATGTCGATGTCTTCACCATTGATCTGCACGTCGATCTCTTCATTGATCTTTCCGGCAAAGCTGTTTGCGGAGATCGTGAGCTTGTTGTCATGGAACTTCATGACGATATTGTTGTTTCCTTCGCGCGCCATGAGTTGCGCACGGTCAATGCTCTCCATGAGTTCCGCTTTATCGATCATGACCCGCGTGGTGTGATCCTTCGGCAGAATATTCTTATACTTGATATAGTCTCCATCGAGTAAACGAGCGACCAGACGCGAATGCTTGATATTCACGCAGACGTGTGTCTTGGTGAATGTGAGTTCCACGTCCGCTTCTGTCTCGTCCATCATGCGCGAAATCTCCATCATGGATTTTCCGGGGATGACGACGTTTCGCTCCGGCACAGGCGTTTTGAGCGGCATAGATCGCTTGGCAAACTGGAACGCGTCGGTTGCGACAATCGTGATCTCTTCACCGAGCTCCATTAAAACGCCGGTGAGGATCGGTTTACTGTCATCCTGCGCGGTTGCAAAGACGGTGGTATTGATCATATCGCGGCAATCGGAATGATCCATCTTGACGGTGAAGGTCTCTCCTGTAAACCGCATTTCGGGAAACTCTTCCGTCGCTTCCACACACTGCAGGCTGCTCTTGGCTCTGCCGCAGGAGATTTCCAGCGACTTACCGGAGAGCGTCACTTCGGCAATCGATTCGGGTAGTTTTCGGACGATTTCGGAAAACAGTTTGCCGGGAATAATCGCAAAGCCTTCCTCCTCGATGGTTGCGGGCAGGAGGCATTCTTTTTGCAGCATCAAATCCGAACACTTGAGCTTGACGCCCTCTGCCGTCGCTTCCAGATAGATGCCTTCCAAAATCGGCATCGTGGTGCGCACGGGAAGCGCTTTAATGACAGAAAGAACGCCTTCTGTCAATTCTTTCGAGTCAATGTAAAAATGCATGGTTCAACTTCCTTTCTCAGCGCTCGGATGATTGTCCGTTTGTATATAAAGTGAAGGGACTAAAGAGCATTACGTATTTCTATTATATACGAACATATGTTTCTATTCAGTTTTTCACGAAAGAGGCACAGGTACGAAAAACCGCTTCGTATAAAAACGCTTTTCGTTTTGGTTATCCACACTCCGCGGCGTGAAAGTGTGTTTATTTATTCTAGTAATACAGAAGCAGTAGGAGTAGTGTGGTGTGCACAGTGTGGACAACGGTGTTTCAGGGCGAACGTACGCGGTTTTGGCTGTGGAACGGTTCGTGGAAAACGATCCTTCTTTTTCCCGCCTTATCCACACACTCCATACACTCCACAGTGTACACATCGCTTCCACATTCCGCATCCACAAATTGTGGATAACGTGGGGATTCAAAAAAGTGCCGATATTACGCCATTCTCTTCTTCACATCTTCGATGACCGAGGCAAATGAACTGTCTCCTGTGATCATCTCTTCCACGCGCTTGCAGGCATTGATCGCCGTCGTGTGGTCGTTTTTATCGAACAGTGTGCTGATGCGCTTATACGGAATACCCAGCATATCGTGACACAGATACATCGCAACCTGTCTTGGCAGAACGATTTCGCGATCCCGCCGCTCGGAAAGCAGGCTTTCGACGGGGATGGAGTAATATTCCGCCACGGTGCTCTTGATAATCTGCGGCGTGACTTCCTTCTTCTTCACATCCGGCAGCAGGTCGCGCAGCGCTTCGATGGTGAGTTCCAGCGTCAGCGGGCGGCGGCGCAGCTGGGAATAGGCCACAACGCGGGTTAAGGAGCCTTCCAGCTCACGAATGTTGCTCACCACATGCTCTGCGATGAACTGTATGATCTCATCGTCCACGTCGAGGTTGTCGAGCCGTGCGCGGTTGCGTAAAATCGCGATTCGCGTCTCCACATCCGGCGGCTGGATATCGGCAATCAACCCCCACTCAAAACGGGAACGGAGGCGTTCTTCGAGGCTGCTGATTTCCTTCGGCGGACGGTCGGAACTGATGATGATCTGCTTGTTTGCATTGTGCAGCGTGTTGAAGGTGTTGAAAAACTCCTCCTGAACGGATTGCTTCTTTGCGATGAACTGCACGTCATCGATGAGCAGAACGTCTACATTACGATAGCGCTTGCGAAACTCCAAACGTTTGTCGAGCTGAATCGCGGTGATGAGCTCGTTGGTGAATGTTTCGCTGGTGACATACATAACTCGCGCGGATGGATCGTTGCCCTTGACCGAATGTCCGATGGCGTGCATCAGGTGGGTTTTGCCCAAGCCGACGCCTCCATAGAGGAAGAGCGGGTTGTAGGCTGCGGCGGGATTTTGCGCAACCGCAAGCGCCGCCGCGTGCGCAAAGTGGTTGGAACCGCCCACGACGAATGTTTCGAATGTATATTTCGGATTGAGCGCAAAGACGTTGATGGGCTCCGAACTGATGGGGTTGATGTAGATATCGCGATCTTCCGGCAGGATGATGCGAATATCAGAGATGGTTTCGTTCGCCGCTTTGACCGCGTCCCGGAGGTTCTCAAAATAGAAGTCTTCCAGCGTCTTTTGAATGTCCGGCGTGGGGACTTCGAGGATCATGATATCCTTCTGCAGCGCAAGGGGTACGATCACGTCGATCCAGGCGTGAAACGACAGCCCCGTCATTTGAGGACGGATATTCTCCCGCGCGGCCGCCCAAATCGATTGTAGTTGGTCCATAGTGCTATACCCCCTATATTACTGTTCATCATAGCAAAAATGGAACGCTTTTACAAGCCGCCGTTCCCGCGCAAGTGATGGATTGCAGCGCTGCAAAGCACGTCTCTTTCATTCAAATATGGAAGCGGCAGTTATGACAAAAACGTATAAATGCACGCGATATACACTCCGATTAACGGTTTTGCACCCATAGGACAGCGTGGATGGAAAAGGGAAGCCAACACCTGTTGAATTTGTAAAAACAACGAAAAACGGGCGATTCTGACGAATTCCAAAAATGGAAAATTGAATAAAACGCATAAAACACGTAAAACAGAGAAAAATTCCCCACTTTTTGGCAAAAAGCAGGCAAAACCGATGCCAATGGGTTAACAATCTGTGACAAACCGTCCGTTTGATTGCAATGCTACTTTTGAGGGTTTACAATATAGGAAGAATATAGTAATCGGGGGAAATATGCCCGTGGGAGAATCGCTGCGAAGTCAGTTATTCATAAACTCCGAAAAGGTGGGCGACTTCGTCGAAATCACCTTACCCGTAACCGGGGAGGATGAGGAAGCCGAAATTGCGCGCATCCACTATTTGGAAGCGGGCGTTGGCGAGCCGCTGCTGCTGATCCATTCGCTCGGCCAGTCGCTCTACACCTGGAGAAACGTCTTTGCTGAACTTTCGGACAACTACCGCGTGATTGCAATCGATCTGCCCGGACACGGATACTCGTCCCGTCCGGACACGTTCACCTACACGGCGGATGACTTTGCGTATATCCTGAATGGATTTTTAGACGCGTTGAATATCAAGTCCTCGCATATGGTCGGTTTCTCGATTGGCGCAATGTATATGATGCGTTTTCTCTCGCTCTATCCAAAGCGGGTAGCAAACTGCGTCGCCATCTCGCCCGGCGGGATTACAGAGCATATGCCAAAGCTCATTCACAATCTGCAAAAGCCCTTGATTGCAACCTTTGCGCGAAACCTCTATACCGCAAACGATGTACGTAAGCTTTTGCTGGAGTGCGTGAGTGATCCCTCATTGATCGATGATTATGTGGTCAAGCAATATTACGAGCCGCTTTCTGACGGGCTCAGCCGTGAAGCGCTGATGTATGCACTGCGCAACTATGATCAGGAACTCATCGCCGAGGGGCTGCTCCCTGTGGAGCACGAGGTACTTGTCCTCTGGGGAAAAAATGACAGCTGGCATCCGCCGGCCGGCAGTGTATATTTCCAGAGCGTGCTAAGAGCCGGACGGTACTATCTTGTGCGTAACGCGGGACATCTGCTGCAGGAAGAAGCGCCGATGAAGCTATTGGAGATTCTCTATAGCTATATTCCGCCCGCCGTACCGAACTATGACGTATACCGCTATACGCAAAATCTCGCGGAAGATCAGGAATGATTGCGCAGTTTGACCTTGGCGACGTGGTGCTCATGAAAAAACCGCACGCCTGCGGGGAAAACGAGTGGACGATCATCCGCGTTGGCGCGGATGTCAAGATCAAATGCAACCATTGCGGGCGCATTGTGATGCTCGACCGCGCGGACTTTGTGCGCATGGGCAAGAAAATTTTGGTGAAAAAGGAACAACCGAGTGAAGCGTAAAGCGTTTACGCAGAGCCAGATTCGATATCTGCGCGACCGCGCCGAAGAACAATATGAAAACATGCGGGGATCACGTTCGTTTCGCAACGTGTCTTTTTTGCTGTATATCGCGCTTGTCGTGCTCATCGCACTCACCATTCGTTCATTTGTTGCCGAGCCCATCCGCGTGGACGGCGATTCGATGATTCCAACGCTGGTTCACAACGAAGATATGCTCGTTGAGAAGATGAGCTATTGGTTCAGCGATCCGCAGCGCGGGGATATCATCATCTGCTATTATCCGGGCTATACGGAAAGCTGTGTCAAGCGCGTGATCGGTCTGCCCGGCGACACCGTAGAGGTGCGCGACGGCAAGTTTTACATCAATGGCAAAGAGCTGGACGAAAGCGCCTATTGGGACGGGGAGATCATTGGCGACACTGCCCCGCTCGTCATCGATGCGCGCCATGTGTTTGTCGTTGGGGATAACCGAAACGGCAGCAAGGACAGCCGGAATCCTTCCGTGGGTCCGATTCCGTATGCAAAGGTGGTTGGCCGTGTGGTCGCCGTCGTTTATCCGTTTGACGAAGTGCAATCCATCGCGCGGGTGACCTACCCGTGAGTGAATCACGCAAGCGCCGCCGGAGCGACGGGCGCGCGCGAACCTATCGAAACGCAAGACGTTTGGGATGGCTGTTCTCCATTCTGGTGACGATAGCCGTTCTGTGCCTTGTGTTTTTTATTTGGCTCACGCCGGTTCAGATTATGGACGGGAGCATGTCGCCCGGGCTCAGCAGCGGAGAAGTGGTGCTTTGCGACCAGATCGGCAAGTTTGTCCGCCTGCCGGAGCGCGGAGATATCGTGCTGTTTTCCACGGAAGACGGTGTGTTCATCAAGCGTATCGTCGGCATGCCCGGCGAAACCGTGGAGCTTGTCGCGGGCCATGTCTTCATCAACAGCATCCCGCTGGATGAAAGCAGCTATTCGGTCAACTATGTCGGCGATATGCCGCCGGTGCAAGTGCCCGAAGGCAGCGTCTTCGTCCTCGGCGACAACCGTGAGGAAATGTATGACAGCCGCCTTACCACCGTCGGCTGCATTCCCTATGATCGCATTCAGGCCGTTCTTCGCCTCCGCGTTTCTCCGTTCAGCCGGATCACCTACTTTTCTTAATAGAGAAGTAGGCAAAAGAACTTATGTGATACAAGACTGGATTAAAATATAGAATTGTTTTTATAAGAAGATACGGATAAAGCAATGAAACTTCTCAAACCAGAGAAGTTTTTTGTTTGCAAATCAATTTTCTTTCAATATAATATAAAAAACTCAAGAGTGCTGAGATAGAAAGAAGTGGAATAGCATGCAGATTCGCAAAGCGGAGCAAAACGACCTGCCGGAATTGCTCGATATCTACAATTACGAAGTGGTCAACGGGGTTTCGACGCTGGATCTCAATCCGCGTAACCTTGCCGAACGGCAGCTTTGGTTTGACCAACACAATGTGGAAAACCATCCGCTTTATGTTGCGGAGATCGACGGGCGCATTGCGGGCTACAGCAGCCTGAGTTCCTATCGCGAAAAGGAAGCGTACAAATCCACAGTGGAACTCTCGATCTATATCTCGCCGGACTTTCGAAAGCGCGGCATCGCCACCGCACTCATGGCATTCATTCTCGAGGAGGCAAAGGCGGATGCGCGCACGCACAGCGTCGTTTCTGTGATCACCGCCGGAAACGAGGCCAGCTGCAAGCTGCACGAGAAGTTTGGCTTCACGTTCTGCGGAACGGTGCCTGAGGTCGGCATGAAGTTCGGGAAGTTTCAGGATATTGTGACGTATAGTTTAATCGTTTGAAGTATCGCTCATCAAAAAAGCCGTCTCGCGTGATTGCGAAACGGCTTTTTCTTTTACTTGTGACTATGCGTGCTTGGCAGATTTTGCCGGAATCAACGACAACGCCAGCAAAACGATACACACAGGCACCATGATCCAGTTTTCGATGCTGCCGGGCGCGGTGCCCGTGGTGATGATGGGTTTCATCTGCCCGATGACGATGCGCATTGCATATTCGAAGATGACCAGCACATACATCGCCGGAATCAGCGACTTGTATTTGAGCGAAACGCCGAGATAAGCTATCCCCATCAGCAACTGGGAGAGTCCCCAAAGCGAGAACATCAGAATTACGGCTGACGCAGCCTCCGCGGAATAGGAGTCCAGCGGAATGGTGGCGATGCTCTGCGCGCCGCCGTCCGGCGCAAACACGTGAATCAGGCTGCGCACCAGCGTCACCGCGGTGATGAGATAAAACGCATATTGCGAAATCTTGAGCCCACTATAGTGGTTGTCGATCACGTCGGGTAATATCTTGATCTTTGTGGCTGGTTTCTGCTCCATTTGCTTTCCTCTTTTCTGGAATACGCTTGCATCCATATTAGTCTTTTTATTGTAATCAAAAAAGATAAACCGAAGATGAAGAATCCGCCGTATGCACACGATGGATTTTTTTGTTTCCCGTGAAACAATCGCTTCTGTTCATAAAAAACGCCAGCAAACAAGCGTGAAATTCAGAACTCAATTCCTTTTCTTGCCAGGACACCCTTTTCATACGGATGCTTGACGAGCTTCATTTCGGTGATGTAGTCCGCGCGGGAGAGCAGCGCTTCGTCAGGATCGCGCCCCGTGATGACCAACTCCGCATCACCGTGGCTGTCCAGCAGCGAGAGCACCGCGTCCCTGTCGATCAACCCCAGCGACAGCGCGGCGCAGAGTTCGTCCAGCACCAGCAGCGTGCATTCGTTGGCGCGGGCAAGCCGCGTGACTTCCGCGAGTGTGCGGTTGTGCATCTCGCGCACGTTTTGCTGCATCTGCTCGCTCATATTCGGAAAAAATCCGTGCGGGAGCTCATTTCGGTAGACGGGAACGTGAAGCAAATCCAGCGTTTTGAGTTCTCCCGTAGGCAGGCTTTTGAGAAATTGCGCAAGGATCGCCTTTCCGCCCGCGCCCACATGGCGGCAAATCAACCCGAGCGCAGCTGTCGTTTTGCCCTTTCCGTCTCCGCAATAGATATGAATCATCAGGATTCCTCTCTTTTCGCACACTGTTATCCACATTTTACGACAAAACTGTGGATAAAGGCAAACGCGCGATGATTTTCCGTGCGCGGTTGAGCAATCGACAGAATCCACAAAGTGGAGTATTGATTGACAAGGGAAAAAGCGAGTGTTGTATTGCGTGTTGCGTGCATCATTTGTTCGCGATTCGTTTTCCGGTAGTTCGTGGAACCTTCACACTGGGTTCACAACGAAACAATGTAATCTATGGTAGTATGTGTGAAAGGTCCCATCTTTATCATAGATACAAGTGTCGTATTGAAAGGATGGACCAGCTATGCGAAAAAATTCTCTGCGTGCGGCTGCGTTGCTGACGATATTGCTCTCCCTTGCGCTGTTGAGTGCCTGCGCGCCAAAGTTTGTTGGCGAGGCGGCGGCAAAGGAGGCGGGGCTTTCGCTCCTTCGTCAGGCATTTGGCATCAGCGCAAAAGATGCACATGTCGAATATTTTGAGCGTGCGGGTACCAGCGCCGTGGACAATATCGACGTGCAGTCCGGCTCCAAAACACCCAATCAAATCTATCTGGTCACCATTTCTGACCAAACACTGGGCGCAGACCTCTATTATGCGGAGGTGGACGCTAAAACCGGTGTCGCCTACTATGCCATGAAGAACGAGTGGCTGCTTGCCCCGCAAAATCCCAATCCAACCCAACCGAAACAAGAAAATACCAATCCCGATGGCACGGACGCGGAGAATCCGGCGCAGGAAGACGGCGCCAAGAACACCGCGTGCGCGTTTGTGATGCGCCGGTTTCAAAAGGATGTGTCGCTGATCACCGCGCAAGGCTGCAGCCGCCCGTGCGGCAACCGCGCGCAGCGCGGAAGTGTCGGCTATTTTGTGACGTTTGCGGACGGCGCGCTCTATCGCGTTGGATTTTCCTGGCCGGCGATGGACATGAATGAGATTCAGGTGCTCGGAAACGGGCAAAAAGGGGTAAGGCCATGACAAGAAAAATTGCGATATTAGGAGTATTTGTTCTCTGCGCTTCGCTGTTTCTCACGGGAGGAAAACCGAAACTCGTGAGTGAAGACGCGGCGAAAGAAGCAGGGCTTGCGTTCATCAATCATGTGTTTGACGCGAACGAAACCGAAGCGGTGATTACCTATCAGGAGCAGGCAGGCGCCACGTTTCTCGACGGAAACTATCAGGTAACGGGTAAAGAACAGCCCGTGTTGATCTATATCGTCTCGGCAGGTAAACAGCAGGACGGGCAATATCCGTATGTTGCGCAGGTGAACGCGGAGACGGGTGTTGCGTATGCGGCCGAGCGAAGGTATCCTTTCGTATCGAAGATGACGGCAGATCAGCGTGCCACATGGGACAAAGCGAGAGACAAAGCCGATGCGGAAGCGTTCATTTATGAGAGCATGGATATTGATTGCATGCGATTTGCGCGAAAATGGATTTCGGAAAAATTCGATCTGAAAGCAAAGATTCTCGGTTTTGTCGATTGTAGTAGCATAATCGATTTGGAAGGGGCAAGTACAACCTTCTATGTCGTGATTCGCGATGGAACGATTTATAATATAACGCTTGCATGGCCGCAACTAACGGTGCAAAACATCACGATTCTAAACCAAACGCGCCTGGTGGAGGATATGCCGTAATGAAAAAGAGACTGTTGGTGATCTTTATTTGTGTTGCCGTGCTACTTTCCGGCTGCTCTCCGCGGTTGATTAGCGAGGCGAAGGCGAAAGAGGCAGGGCTGGCGATGATCAACCAAGCATACGAGGTGGATCTAACCGACGCTGTCGTTTCGGTGGAGTATCAAGAGCGTGCCGGAGTGACGTATGAGGATGGCGAGAGAATTCAATACGGCACAGAAGAGCCGATGCGGGTTTATGTCATCATAATAAACCCGGATGATATTGGAAACCCGGAATACTATGCTGAAGTCAACGCGG
>JAEWYO010000006.1 GCA_023395595.1 Bacillota bacterium | reverse complement strand
GTTCCCTTACGCTGCCTCAAACTGGCTGTTGTACAGCTCGGCGTAGAAGCCGCCTTGCGCCAGCAGTTCTTTGTGGCTGCCGCTTTCGATGATGTCGCCGTCCTTCATCACGAGGATGAGGTCTGCGTTTTTGATCGTCGAGAGACGGTGCGCAATCACGAACGACGTTCTACCGTTGGTGAGGCGATCCATCGCCTGCTGCACCATGCGCTCGGTGCGGGTATCGACGGAGCTGGTCGCCTCGTCGAGAATCAGCAGCGGCGCGTCCTGAATCATCGCGCGAGCGATGGTCAGAAGCTGCTTTTGTCCTTCCGAAAGGCTCGCCTTGTCGTTGAGCACGGTGTCGTAGCCCTTGGGCAGCGTCTTGATGAAGCGATGCAGACCCACGGTCTTGCAAGCGTCGATGACTTCCTGGTCGGTTACGCCCTGCTTGCTGTAGACGATATTCTCGCGGATTGTGCCCTCAAAGAGCCACGTATCCTGGAGCACCATGCCAAACTGCGCGTGCACATTCTCGCGCGGGACGCGCTGAATCGGAATATTGTCGATGCGGATTTCGCCGCCGTCGAGTTCGTAGAAGCGCATCAGCAGGTTGACCATCGTGGTCTTGCCAGCGCCCGTCGGCCCGACGATTGCGACCTTTTGCCCCGGCTTCACGCTTGCGGAGAAGTCGTGGATGACCGGCTTGTTCGGCGAATAGCCAAACTTCACGTGGTCAAACGAGACGCTACCTTCGATGCACTGGAGGGCGGGTTTCTTCTCGCCCTCGTGTTCCAATTCCGGTTCTTCGAGGAGGGTGAAGACCCGCTCGCTCGCGGCTGCCGTGCGCTGGAGGTTGTTCATCGACTGCGCAATCTGGGACAGCGGCTGGGTGAAGAGGCGCACGTACATCATGAACGCGACGATGACACCAAACGAGATCGTACCGTTGACTGCGAGTGCCGCGCCGACGACGCAGACCGCAACATAGCCGAGGTTACCGACAAAGCTCATCACCGGCATCATCAGGCCCGAGAGGAACTGGGACTTCCATGCACTCTGATAGAGTGTTGTGTTGCTTTCTTCAAACACGCGCTTTGCCTCACGGCTGCCGTTGTATACCTTGACGATATTGTGTCCGGTATAGACCTCTTCAATATGCCCGTTGATGCGGCCGAGTTCCTTTTGCTGCTGGCCAAAGTACTTTTGCGAGTGCTTCATGATGACCATCATCAGCACAAAGCCGAGCAGGCTTGCGCCAACCGCGGTCAGCGCGAGAATCCAGCTGTTGTAGAGCATCATCGCGAGCGTACCCACCAGCATCGTGATTGCGGTGATCAGCGTGCCGAGGCTCTGGTTTAGCGTTTGCCCGATGGCGTCCACGTCGTTGGTCACGTGGCTGAGTACGTTGCCATAGCTCGTGGAGTCAAAATACTTCAGCGGCAGGCGGTTGACCTTCTGTGAAATATCGGTGCGCATGCGCTTGGAGATGCGCTGGGTCACAACGGCCATAATCTGGCTCTGTACGATGTTGAGCAGGAAAGAGAGCCCGTAGAACACCGCGAGTGAAATCGCAATCGCCGAGACCGCGCTCATATCGATGCTGCCCAGCACTGGCTTTCCGTTGACGAGAGCGGGCAACCCTTTCATGATCTCGTTGGTCAGGGTTTTGAGCCGATCCGGCCCGATGATCTGAAGGATGGTTCCGCCCGCCGCGGCAACCAGCGCCACGAGGATTGCGGAGATATAGTTTTTGCAATACGCGAGCAGTTTCTTCATGGTCGCGTTAAAGTCTTTCGGCTTTTCAACGGGCATGCTCATGCCGCGTCCCGGGCCACCGCCCATTGGGCCGCGACCTTCAGCGGGCGCTTTTGCCCTGAATTGTTCTTTGTTGTCGCTCATGCGGACAATTCCTCCTCACTCAGCTGCGACATGGCGATTTCTTGATACACATCGCAGGTTTTCAGCAGTTCCTTATGTGTGCCTTTGCCGACGATCTGGCCGTCGTTGAGCACGATGATCTGGTCGGCATCAAGAATAGTGCCGATACGCTGGGCAACGATTAGGCTGGTGACACCCGCCGTCTCGTGCCGCAGGGCGGAGCGCAGCGCGCGGTCTGTCTTGTAGTCCAGCGCAGAGAAGCTATCGTCAAAGATATAGATCTCCGGCTTTCTGGCGACCGCGCGGGCGATGGCGAGACGCTGCTTCTGTCCGCCGGAGAGGTTGGAGCCGCCCTGCGCAACGTCCGCTTCATATTGCCCTTCCATCTGTTCGACAAAGTCCGCACCTTGCGCAATTCGCATGGCGGTCTGAATCTCGTCGTCGGTCGGGCATTCTTTTCCGTTGTCGCCGTAGGCAATGTTGCTTGCCACGGTTCCGCGGAAGGAGACCGCCTTTTGCGGTACATAGCCAATCTTGTTGTGCAGCGCGTCTTGCGTATATTCTTTTACGTTGACACCGTCCACCAGCACTTCACCTGTGGTCGCGTCGTAGAAGCGGGGGATGAGGTTGACCAGCGTCGTTTTGCCGCTGCCGGTGGAGCCGATGAAGGCGACGACCTCGCCCTGTTTTGCGGTGAAGTTTATCCCGCAGAGCACGTCATCCGCTGCGCCGGGATAGCGGAAGCTGACGTCGCGGAACTCGATTTCGCCAACCCTGCCCGGTTCTCCGTTCGTGCGCTTGCCGTCGATGATTGATGGCGCGGTCTCCAGCACCTCGTTGATGCGCTTTGCGGAGACGGAAGCGCGCGGCCAGAGTACGAAGATCATGACCAGCATCATGAATGACATGATTACCTGCATCGCGTAGGCGGAGAAGACGACCATGTTGGAAAACAGCGTGAGTCGATCCATCAGTCCAGCGTTGTTGATCAGCGTGGCGCCAATCCAGTAGATCGCGAGGGTCAGCCCGCTCATGAGCGTCGAGATAATTGGCATCATAATCGCCATACCGCGGTTGGTGAAGAGCTGCGTTTGCGTGAGTTCACCATTGGCAACCTCAAACTTCGCTTCCTGATACGGCTCTGCGTTATAGGCGCGAACCACGCGAAGCCCCGTCAGGTTTTCGCGGGTTACGCGGGTGAGGTTATCGGTTAGGGTCTGCATCTTGCGGAATTTCGGCAGCACGAGCACCATCATCACCGAGATGACCGCGATCATGATGAGCACGGCAACGCCTGTTGCAACCGACCACTCAAGGCCTTTACCGGCGATCTTGGTCACCGCCCAAACCACCATGATCGGCGCTTTGATGATCATCTGAAGACCCATCGTGATCAGCATCTGCACCTGCGTGATGTCATTGGTGGAGCGGGTGATCAAGCTGTCGGTCGAGAAGCGGTTGATCTCCTCCATCGAGAACGAGTCCACCTTGGAGAAGAGTTGGCTGCGCAGCCGCTGCGAAAACGAGGCGGCGATACGCGCGGCAAAGAAGCCGACGATTACGGCGGAGGCAACACTGCCCAGCGCGCAGAGCAACATCTTGCCACCAGCCAACCAAATATCAGCCATCGCGCTGCCCGGGGTCTGTGTGAGCCGCGTGATTTCGGACATGTAGTCCGGTAGTTTCAGATCCAGCCAAACCTGCGCGACAATGAACGCAAGACTGACCAGTGCTTGCAGCCACTCGGCTGCTTTGAGTCGTTTGAGTAAACGAAACATGGTGTTCTCCTTTATATAATAGCGTTAGATAGTAATACTGTTAGCAATAAGACGAAACATTGCTCATTTTATTGCAGGCCCGTGGTTAAAAAATTCGTCCGGCGCAACGTCGGCGAGTTTGCCCAAAATCCGAAGAAATACAACCGAATCCTCTTCGCCGAGGTCTTCTAGCATGCGAACCACCATGCCCATAATCTGCTTGGTGTGTTCCTCTTCCTGTGCTCGTCCTGCCTCGGTCAACTCGACGAGGATGCGTCTGCGATCACACGGATCGATGCTGCGTGAGATCAACCCCTTTGCTTCGAGGTTGTTTAGCGCCGCCGCAACGCGCGCGGAACTGATGCCCATCTCTTTGCTGATGTCGCCGGGGATAACCGATCCGTCGTGCCGGGCGACAAAGGCCAGCACGAACTGCTCCCCGTGCAGGGAGTCGTTGATTCGTTTCGGATTTTTGCGTTTGCGCATCTTGTATAATACCTTCATATACTCGCGCGCAAGTGCGATATAGTCCATTTCTTGCCTCGTTTCCGACAAATTAGCTAACGGTGTTAACTATACGCCCTATTAGTGAAATGTCAAGGGAGTGATTGTGAAACAATATGGCAGGCGGCATGTTGTTTTTCGGTGGTGGATATATCAAAACAAGATGGCGGCTACCTGCTTACGATGCGTGGAATTCGAAGAGGATTGGTTGTCCCAACGCTTCGATTGCGTCCTTTTGAGCCAGCGTACAGTACAGGTGCTTCAGATTCGGTATTGATAGAAGAATCGAATAATCCTGCATCTCCTGATTGAAAATATCCAGCGTGTTGAGGGAATCCATCTTGGTAAGCGGCGAAAGATCGATATCAGGCGCGGCGGCGATTCGAAGGTAGTCCAATTGATCCAGCGCTTGAATCCCTTCAATACTGGTGAGCTCTACGGTCGAGATGGCAAGGTTGCGGAGGCTTTTCAACCCGAGTAAGGGTTCTATATGCATAACTCCATCTTTGATTTGAAGCTCGGTCAGGTCGTTGAGCTGTGAGAGCGCATCCCAACATGCTTGCGTTGGATGGTTTACGTAGAGCTTTTGCAATGTGTTCATGCGCAACAGGGGACTATAGTCGATGATTGGCGTATCATACAGGCATAGCGTCGTCAAATCGTTGCTCAAAGGCGAGAGATCGCTCACGGTGGTTGTGCTTAGATCGAGCACCTGCAACATGGGCAGCTCCGCTGCAACGTTAATCTGCGTAATCGGATTGTGTCCGATATACAGCTCCCGAAGCGTTTTCACCGATGACAAAGGAGAAGGGTCAATGATCAGATTTGTGCCGAGCGCAAGCCGCGTCAGATGCATGTCCTTGAGCGGCGTAAGGTCGGAGATGTTCTGTGCACAAACAGCAAGCTCACTGAGGTTTCGCATCTTGGGGATATCTGCAAGTGTCTCAATGGTGCCTTTGTACATCGTTGCGCGGAAGATTGCGTTAAAAACCACGTCGTCCCATGTGTTCAGCACAAGGTCGCCAAAGAGAAACAGTTGCTCCACCCGATCCAGATCGGCCTGATACAGCGGCGTTGTTTCGTCGATGCCGAGCTGCTCACGCACGGCGTGTTCGATCTCCGGTGATTCAAACACGACCGGCTGATCTGCGGCGGGAAGCACCGCGATTTGCGGCGTTGCCGCTGCCGATTCATCGTTTGCTGCATCTGCACGTGCGGGTAGAATGCCGGAGAACACAAGCGCAATGGAGAGCGCAACGCCCGCGACAAGGCCGAGCGCGGCACCGCGCAAGAACGAGACGGTGGTGGATACCTCCGTGTGCAGCATGCGCCGCAAACTCCTGCTGAGCGCGTGGATGGTTGCATATCTGCGCCGTGGGTCAAAGCGTGTGCAGGTTACAATGATTTGCCGGAGCGTGCGGGATTTCACACCGGCGAGCGCTTCCAACTCATAGGAACCCGTGCAGAGAAACAGAAGCAGGATTCCTGTGGAATAGATGTCCGAGCGTGCATCCGTCTGCTGGTAGCCAAACTGCTCCGGCGCGGCGGTCGTCTGCGTGCCAAGATATTCCGTGTCCTTCTTCTGCGTGGGCTGAAAACGGCGCGCCGCGTCAAAATCGATTAGCGCAAGCGTGTGTTGGCTGGTATAGATGATGTTCTGCGGTTTGATGTCGCGGTGGATGACGGGCGGCGTTTGCGCATGCAACAGTGAGAGCGTTTCGCAAAGACCCAGCACGAGGCGCGACGCCTCCACCTCGGAAAACGCGCCGTTGTTCTCCACCTGGTCGGAGAGTGATGTTCCGGCGATATAACTGCGCAGCAAATAGTCGCACTTTTGCGCGGAGGTATACGAAAACACCTGCGGGATTTGAGGCGAACGCAGGTTCTTAAGAATGTCATATTCGGCGCGGAGATGCTCTCTTGCGCTGTTTTTCGCAATTTTGAGGATGGCAAACGATGCGTCGGACTTTTTTTTCAGCAGATAGGTAGACTTGTTGGGTGTCTCGCGAAGGCAATCGTAGGGCTCGTACTCTGCGGAAAGATCGTCCGGCAGAGGGAGCGCTTGCGCAAGCGTACCTTGATAGGCGGAGAGGAACGATAGCACATGATCTGTCATAGCGAACCCTTACTCCAGTATTTCTTCACCGAGCTGTTCGAGCATAATCTCGGTGTCGATGAGATTGAGTTTGTGCGTAATGCAATAGATAATCGCAGCATCACGCCGGTTTCGCGGGTAAAGCTCCCCGCGCAACGCAAGTTTGAGGAGATATTGCGTCTCCTCCAGTGTCAACTGCATGCCCAGCGCAATGCGAAGCAGCGCGTTTCTGCGCGGCGTACGATAGCCGTTGAAAATTTGATAACCGTTGGATCGTTCCAGATTTGCGGCACGAATTACGGCCTGCTTGCTGAATTGATACCGCTCCAGAAGATAGGCCAGATAATCGGAAATGCTTGGCGCGGGCAGGTCGCTCTCGTGTTCGTCTAAAAAAGTTTCCAGCGAGCTCGACTTTTCTAATAAGGAAAACAATGCCGTTGTCGTGAGTGCTTCGTTCGGTTTGTCCTTGCTCATGTTACATCGCCTCAAGCCGATTTATCAAATTCTATCATCGGGCGATTTGGCGTGTCAACGCTTCCGGCGTGTTTTCTGCGAAAATGTGCGCAAAAAAACATACAAAGTTTGCGTACATGTTCATCATACATGCGCGAGTCACATGCCGGGCAGGAACAATTACATGCTGCCGGGTGCGGCTATTCGACGAGCGCAACCTCGATAGCAGCTTCGGCGGCGGCAACTCCGCCAACGGGCTGTACCCGATGGATCCATTTGCCGCTCTTGAGGCGAAACAGCAGCCAGATGGCCTTGATCACATAATCGATGCGCAGCGCAATCAGCACCCAAAACGGCGGCAGATGCAGAACAAGCCCTGCAACAAACCCCAGCGGTATGGACGCGCACCATTGAAACAAAACATCGGCTACCATCAAAAACCGCGTGTCTCCGCCGCCGCGCAAAACACCCTTGGAGAGCGTACCCTGTACGGTCTGAAAGACGATCAGCAGAGCACCGGCAAGCACCATCTCTTTTGCGATGGAGATGGTCGAGGCAGAGATATCATACAATCCGATCGACCACGTACCCAAAAAATACGTGAGTACCATCGCGGCGAGGCCGATTCCTGCGCTCATGACGGTAAAGGAAACGCCCTCTTTCTTTGCGCGCGCAAAGTCCCCGCTGCCGACGGTTTGGCCGACCAGCACGCCGGATGCGCTGGATACCCCTGCGGAAGCGACGGTGCAGAGCCGCTCGATCACCGCGACAATGGCATATGCGCTGACCACTTCGCGTCCCATATGACCCAGAATAATCGAGATCGCACTCGCGGCAAAGGCGAGGATCGTGTCGCTGATCACCGCAGGCAAACCCAGCCGACGAAACTCCTGAAACAGCGCAGCAGACGGCGGCTTGAGCAGACCGTTGAGGCGATAATGCAGTTGCGGTTCAAACTTTGCCATATAGACAAAGCAAACGAGGAACTCCACCACGCGTGCGCAGAGAGTGCCGAGTGCCGCGCCCGTCACGCCCATCGCAGGGAAGCCGAATTTGCCGAAGATGAAGACATAGTTGAAAAACACGTTGACGAAAAAGCTCAAGATGGAGGTGAACAGTCCGAGCTTCGCGTTGCCAACCGTTCGGATGACGTTGGAAACCACAAGGCTGATGCCGTGCGGTAGATAGATCAGCGCCGTGACGCGCAGATAGTTTGCGCCCGCGTGAATGACCTCGCGATCATCGGTATAGATGCGCATGATCTGCTCCGGAATGAATAGGCTCACCAGAGCAAACAGCGCGGAGAACAGCACGATAATCTGGATGAGCAGATCAAACACACGGTGCACACTTTTTGCGTCGCCCGCGCCCCAATATTGCGCGGAGAGAACAAGCCCTGCTGCGCTGATGCCCATGCAGAGGAATGTGAAGATGGTATAAAACTGGTTGGCGAGCGAGGTTGCGGAGATTGCGACTTCGCCTAAATTCCCTACCATGATGGTATCCATCATATTCACACCCGTGCTGATGCAATATTGCAGCGCAACGGGGATGATCAAGGCGAATGCGCGCTTGTAAAACGCGTTGTCGGTGACCAAATATTGCCGAATGTTGCGTGGTTGATGCGATTTCAATGGCTTGATTTCCTTACGTTTGACGATAGGGGATCGACTCTGCAAAACGATAACAGAAAAGTAACTTCTTCATCATAGCGGAAATGATTCCGCCCGGCAACGGATTGGGATGCAGAAACTGGTTTTGTGACAGGATTGATTTTGAAAGTGACAATAGGGGATGCCTCCCGCCGCCGGAGGAGAAAATATCCGGCAGCCTGCGGCAGAATTATCAAATTCACTCGCGTTCTTATCAAGGCGAATCATGCTTTGCCTGCGTCCTTGCGCGGCAGAATCGCAGGCGATAGCATGTTGTTGAGGGATGGTGCGCCTGTTCGTTTTTTCTGCGCAGCCCCCAATAAATGACCCAAAGTGAGAAATGATATGCAAGACGTATTACGGCAGTTTCCGCTTCACGGTGGCGTTCTCTCCTGTGAACCCTATGGCAGCGGGCACATCAACGACACCTACCGCGTAGAGACGGACGCGGGCGCACTCTATATCCTCCAACGGATCAACACGCACGTGTTTCCGAACGTGGAAGGGTTGATGCACAACATCTCCGCGGTGACCGCGTTTTTAAGCACGCACTCAACCGATCCCAGAGAGGCGATGCACCTGGTGCGCACCGTCTCGGATGCGCCGTACTACAAGGACGCAAATGGCGGTTGCTGGCGCGTGTATGATTTTGTGACGGGCAGCGTCTGCCTGCAAAAGATCGAGCGCGCGCAGGATTTTTACGAGAGCGCGTTTGCCTTTGGCAACTTCCAGCAAATGATGGCGCAGTTTCCGGCAGAAACGCTCTTTGAAACCATCCCGAACTTCCACAACACACCGGATCGCTATCAGAAACTCCAACGCGCGATTGAGAGCGATCGCATGGGCCGCGTAAAAGAGGTTGGTGAAGAGATCGCCTTTGCGCGCGCGCTGATGCAGGAGGTGAGCCGCCTGCATGTCCTGAGGGAAAGCGGCGCGCTGCCAACGCGCGTGACCCACAACGACACCAAGATCAACAACGTGCTCATGGACGAAGCTACGGGCAAAGCGCTCTGCGTGATCGATCTGGACACCGTCATGCCGGGGCTTGCGGCGTATGACTTTGGCGACTCTATCCGATTTGGCGCGGCGACGGCGGCAGAGGACGAGGAGGACTTGAGCCGTATGCGCCTCGATGTCGATCTGTTTGAAACCTATACGCGCGGGTTTCTTGCCGCCTGCAAAAATTTGACTCCGCTGGAGCAGGAGACACTTCCGCTCGGCGCGCTGACGATGACGCAGGAGTGCGGCGTGCGCTTCTTGACCGACTATCTCGAAGGCGACACGTATTTCAAGATTCACCGGCCGGATCACAATCTGATTCGCTGCCGGACGCAGTTCACGCTTGCGGCGGACATCAAACGTCATCTACCCAAGCTTGGTGAAATCGTCTTTGCTTGCGCGCGTGGCTGATGCTCGCCTCTGTAAAAGTGGCAAGAAAACACGGCATGGGGTATAATCATACCGTCACCATCCATGCGCTTTTGCAGTAGGGAGGCGGAAGAATGATTCAAAACCTCAACAGATTTACCTTCGCGGCGTTCGGTGAAATCTTGCCGGAGGCGCAGCCTGTGCCGGAGTTTTCGCTTTCTCCCGAATGGGCAAGCCAGAGCGTGCCATTTTCGGCGGACGAGGTTTGGGTCACGTGCGCGGAGGGCATGCCAACCGTGCTGGAACTGGAGAAAGGCACTGCGGCTCTCGCGGTCTCGCGCGAAGGGGAAGCGCTGGAATATTTTTATCTGGATAAGCCCGTTCGCTTGCATGCGGGCGTGCTGTTTGCCATCGTCCCGCGTGAAACCTGCGTGCTTCGCCGCGCGATCCATCAAGGCGGCGCGTGGGTCAAACGATACCGGCTGGAGGCGGCAACGCTGCCGCTCTACATCAAAAACCGCATGGAAGCGCGCGCGATCTATACCCTCTTTTATCAGGAAAAAGAACGCGGGTTTTTCTTCAAAGGCGAAGCACACGATCTGCCGGAGTTGGTCTATGTGGACAAAGGCGCGCTGCACAACGTTGTCAACGGCACGGATACGCTGCTTTCGCAAGGCGAAATGATGATCTACGGACCGGGCATCTGGCACATGCAGTATGCGGATGCGGACGTGGAGGCAAGCTTCTTCACGGTGTCGTTCGATCTTTCCGGCGAGGTACCCGATACCCTCTTCAACCGCAAGATTTCGCTCTCTGCCGAAACGGCTTCCTTGCTTCGGCGAATGCTGGAGGAGCGGGAGAAAAACGAACCCTACAGCGGGGATATCATCCTGGGCTCCTTGCAAATGTTGCTGCTTTCTGTGCTGCAAAGCGGCGAAAAAACGGAGCCGCGCCTGAAAACACCAGCCTCGCTCTATCATGAAAACGCAATTGTGAACACGGTGCTCAGCTTTGTCTCCGCGCACAGCACGGAGAAACTCTCCGTGCCATATGTGGCCAAGCGCTGTAACGTCAGCGCCTCGCGCCTCACCGCGCTGTTTCAGCAGAGGCTTTCCATCACACCCGCGGAATACATCCGCCGCGTGAAGCTGGAGGAGAGTAAGCAGCTCATCCGCGTGGGAGAGATGAACGTCTCCCAAATCGCCGCGCACCTGAACTATTCTAGCGTGCAGCAGTTTTCGCGGCAGTTTAAGAGTAAATTTGGTATGTCGCCAAACGAATTTGCAAAATCGATCCGCTAGATGGCGGATTTCGAAAGGAATCAACGACGATGGTCATCGACAGAATCGAGCACGCGGCGCAGTACGAAAGCCTTGGCAAAGGCATCGCAACCGTGCTTCGCTGGTTTCAGAACTACAAAGATGATGGGCGCGAGCTGCCCGCAAAAACGGTGATTGATGGGGAGAGTATCTTCATCAACGGCGTGAACTACACAAGCGAGGCAAAGCCGCAAGGCCAGCTGGAAGCGCACAAGAAGTACATCGATGTGATGTATGTGGTGGAAGGCGAGGAGCGGTTTTTCTATAAGCCCATTGCGGAGGTGTCGAGCGTCACAATGGCGTATGACGCGGAGAAGGAGTGTGCGCTCGCGGAAATTGATCCCGACGCGGCGCAGGTGCGCTTCTCTGCCGGGCATTTCCTGATCTTCTTCCCGCAGGACGGGCATCTCGCAGCGCAATTGTGGGAAAAACCAGTCAAAGTGCGCAAGTTCATCGCGAAGGTAGCGGTAGACACCCTCTAAGACAAAACACAAGTAACACAAAGCCCCGGCAAGATTTCGCTTGCCGGGGCTTTTCGCGCGTGCGGTGCGCGTTATTTCGTGATCTCGACCACGAGGTGCTCAATCGCCGTATGGCGGTGCATATACACGATGTTGAGCTGGCCTTCCTTGTCCTTGCACATGGCAGGCTGGCATTTATTGCCTGGCGCGGACGCAAGCTCGAGGATGTTTTGCCAGGTTTTGCCCTCGTCGCGGCTCATGGCGAGTGTCAGCGGGCTGCGCTCGTGCCAGTCCGTCTCCGGTGTGTCGTTGTACGCCATCAAGATGGTCTCGTCGTCCCAACTGATCACGTCGATTTTTGATTCGTTGTTGAGGATGCCGCTCGGCACGGGCTTCGTCCAACTCTTGCCTCCGTCGCGGCTTTCGCAGGTGTAGCTGGGAAGGCTGTGGTTGCCCGCCGAGCCCCAGCCGACGTTGCCCGGGCATGTGCGCGAAAACAGGCGAATCACGCCGTCGGGACGCAGGCACAGCGCGGGTTCGCGGATCAGGTTGCCGTCCTCCGCAAAGAGAATCGGGCCTTGTTCAAATGTTTCGCCGTCATCGTGGCTAATGTAAATGCGAATCGCGCCGAAGTATTTATCCGGCAACTCGCTGCTGGTGCAGGCGAACACGATGGTGCCATCCGGCAGCAGGACGCTGTCGTTGCTCGCGTGTCCGCTGGTGATGTTCGCCGGGTGAGCGGGCAGCCAGGTGCGCCCGCCGTCTTGCGTTTTGCGCATCCAGAGTTCGTCTCTGCCGTTGCACCAGGTTGCAAAATTCACCTCGGTGTCGAGGAATTTGGCGAACAGCAGCGTGATTTCGCCTTTTTTGTTTTTGATCCAGATCGGGTCGTGGCAGCAATAGCGAATGTCGCAGCCCACTGCGTCGGGGTTTGACCACGCCGTTGCACCGGGTTCGAGCACGGAGACCCAATCCTTTGCGTCGCGCCCCATCGGGTCGCCGTTCCATTGCAAGAAGCCGCCGTTCCAAACCGTGAGCAAATTCCCGTTGTCCGCCATGGTCAAGCTCGGCATGTGATAGCACTGCCGCTCGTCAAACCACTCCACAACCCATTTTCGATCGATGATCTTTGCTTGCATATAGTCTCCTTTATCTTGCTAAAAAAGTAATTACTTGGTTTTCACAAGGGGGTATGTGTGCTTCTTTTGAGAAACACTATTGTTCGAGTTTGCGCATCGTGATCAGCGCACTCTCCATGGACTCGATCCGGATGGGCAGCGTGCATCTGCCGTTTTCCAGCTGAATGGTAAACGCGCATGGTTCGCCGCGGCTGGGTAGAAGGCTCAGCGCAAACACACCGCTTTCCTGCGCGAGGCGGAGGGAAACGCCGTCCGCCGCGTCAAGCGCGCCGTTGACGAGATAGAGATAGGCTGCCTCGTCGTGAGCAAACACATACGGAACGAGATTTGGGCTGCCTTCCACCATCGGCACCGTCATGCGACCACTTTGTGCCAGCACGTCCTGCAAAATCTCCTGTCGCACGTCGTTCATCAGCATCGGTGGAATCTCCTGCGGGCTGCCGAAGCGGCCGAAGGGATAGACCAGCACGCGATTTTGCGATACCACCTCACAGGCGGCTCTGCGCTTGCGGAAGCTATCGAACAACGCGGAGTATTCGTAAGCTTGCGCATCCGGCAGATACGCCACGCCCAGCGCGTCCGCGCCGGAGATTACGCTGCTGGCGCGCGCGTTGGGGACGGTGGTGTAGATTTTCCCGTTGGTGACCTGTTCAAACGTGTAGGCACCGCTGTTTTGCCGCATCCATACGGCGCTCTGTACGCCCGCAAGACGCCCAAGACCGAGGGAGAGTAGCGTCTCAAGTGCGTCTCCGTTGAGCAGGACAAAGTTGTTTGCAAAGAGCGCTTCGATCTGCGCCGCGGTGAGGTTGCGGAAATATTGCCCGGAGACCGCGCAAACGCCCTGCGCATCCTCCGGCGTGGTGCCGACGTACATCGGCACGCCCATCGCGGGCAGCACGCCCGCCCAGAAGACTTCCTCGGGATAGAGTTCCTCCATCCGCACGCCATCTTTCGTGCGCAGATGATAGCTCGCGCGCTCGTCGATGAGCACACAAACGCCCTTGCGCGGTAGACGAAACGCGCCGCTGGCGTTCATCGCATTGAGCACGGGCTTGACCTCGCGCAGCATTTGCTGGTAGCCGTCGGACTCGATGATCCCGCGTCCGTTGAGGTCGAAGAGATCGATGGTCATGCCGGATAGATTCAGCGCGAGCGAGCTGAGCAGCTGAAAGCGCGTGAACGTCCGGCTCTTGGAGAAGCGGGAGTAGGGATAGTTCTCCAGCTCCGGATAGACCAGCGTCTCCGGCACAAGCAGTGCACGGTTGACGAAACTGACCATGTGGAACGCTTGCAGATATTTCCACGGCACAAGCTCCTGATAGGCGGGCAAATGGATGCGCGAAACGGGCGGGTTGACCACGCCGCCGAGTGCGGAGAGAAGCGATTTCCAGTTTCGTCCTTCGGCGGAGTGCACATATGGCACGCTGCTCATCAGCCCGATTTTGACTGCGGGATCGACGGCGTGCACCGCCTGCTCGATGGCGCTTGCCGCGCCTTCCAGCCCTGCACGGCACTCGTCCAGCCAGATTTCGCGATAGCGCGAAGGTTCGCCGGGCGTGAGCAACCCCGCAACGAACGCTTCCCGCGTGAGGGGTTCACCCGCGTGCGCGGAAAAGCGGCGCATGTGCTCCGCGCAGAAGCAGCCGCCCCAGTGGAGCGGGTCGTGGTTGTGATAGCGAAAATCGTCCTCCACCCAGACCGTGTCCGGCGAAAGAGCGGCATATCGTGCATAGATGCGTGCGATGTAGGCGCGCCAAGCCTCGTCCAGCGGGCAGACGCAAAGCTCCGCCGCGTTCCCCTCGGGATCAACCATCGCGCGAAACGGCTGATCCGCGCGGAAGTGCTTGCCGAGGTCGGCGTGCATGAGAGAGTGCCAATGGTTGACCGAGAGCGTGATGCCGCGTGCGTCGAGCAGCGGCTTGATGCGGCCAAGCAGCTTAAGCCAGGTGTCCTGCTCCGCTTCATCCATGTGTCCGGTGTTGAGCTCTTCGACGTTGACAAACACCATCACGTCGTCCACGCGCGCCTCGTCGCAAAAAGAGAGCAGCTTTGGCAACTCGATCTCGTCGTTAAACCCCGGGTCGCAGCAGAAGCGGAAGCAATAGCGAAACGCGTCGGGCATGAAATCCTCCAAATTGTTTGAATGTGTTATGCATTCGTGATCGGCAGCGCGTAAAACGCCAGCATCGGAAAGCGCATGCAGTCCCACGGCACAACCTGTCCGGGGTTGCTGCGCCAACTTCCGTGCAGCACCGCGCCGGGCAGCAGCGCCCGATCAAAGTGCAGCACGAGAGTATCGTTCTTTGTCTCGTATGAGACTGGCTTGACGAATCCCTGCGCATCCTCCGCCTCAAACGGCAGCAGCGAGGCGGGCGGGTCAAACGGGTTGATCCAGTTTTTGATCTCGTCAAAGCGCAGCTCTACGATATCGGGCGCGAGCAGGACCGCCTTTGTTACCTCCGGGGCTTTCCAATCGCGTGTTTTGCCGTAGAGCTCTGCCAACGCGCATTTTGCCGCGCGCTCTCCAAGCGTGAGGTTGCCGCCCGCGCCGTTGTGGATGAAATCGAACATCGCGACATCCTGCGTGGCGAGTGTATAGACGTTCTGGAGACGGTACATCGCGTCCCGCTGCGCCTGCCGCACGATGCCCCATTGGCGGTCGAGCGCAAGGTCGCATTCGCAGAACTGGCGGTTGAGCTGGAAGGTGATCACTGGCAGCTCCGGCTGATTCAGCGAGGCGCGAACGGAATCGACAAAGTTGGAGAAGCGGGCAAGATAGGTTTCCGCGCTGTTTTCGAATCCTTCCGCCTCACCTTGATACCAGAGCATGGCCTTGGGGTGCAGATCGTAGTCCGCAAGCTGCTCAAGCATGTTTTTCGTCAGCGCGCCGTTTTCCGCGGGGTTCCACCAGCGCAGCGGAGAGCCGCCATAGGCGCTCATCACAAGCCCGATCGGGTAGCCCAGCGTGCGCTTGAGAATCTTCGCAAAGTGCAGCCACGGCGTGTGCCCGGGGTTGTGGTTTTCAAAGTGACCGAGGTGGATGGAGCCCGTCGTTTCACCCAGCGGGTGCGCGGCGAGATCCCAGACCCCACTATCGCGCAAGAGGCTTACGCCGATCTCAGGTGCATCCTCAATCGGGTCTTTCGCGCGTCCTGCGGCGTTGCTTTGCCCCGCGATGACGAACACATCGCCAACGCCGATATGGTGCACCATATCCCCGCGCGTGCAGGAGAGCCCGTCCCAACCCTCGTAGTCCATATAGGTCTCAATACGATAGGGACCACCAGCCGGAACCGCGTCAAACACGATCTCCCAGCGCTGGTCGTCAAACACCTGACACAGCGACCACGGCACGATGTTTTCGCCGCTGGATTCGAGGGCAACTCGCGCCTTTACGGTGATCTTGCCGCTGTCAACAGGCGAAAACTGGAGCGGAAGCTCTTGGCTCAAGTGTACGCGGCGGCAGTTGCCGTAAACGCGGATGCGCGCCGTGCCGGATTCGTTTTGCTGAAAGATTTGCCATGGGGAAACCCCGCCGGTGATGGTTACGCCAAAGTCCATGGTGTGTATACTTCCTTTCGCGCATGTGCGAAGATTTTTATCGGAATGAGGGAAACGATTGCTTCTGGCTTGATTATAGCACTGTTTTTCTCTTTGGGCTGCCGCCTCGTCATGCCGGGTTGGCCGCCATACAATTGTGTGCCTGCCGGAAGAGAGAGCCTCCGCCCCAGTTTGGAGCGGAGGCTCTTCTTGTGTGAGTGTGAGTTGTGAGTTAGGCCGTTTTAGCCGCTGGTTTGTTTACTGCGCCGCGCGGGCGGTTGCAATTGCGTCGTTGACCATGGTCTCGAGGTTGGCCGCGCCAGCCGCTTCATAAGCTGCGACGTATTCCGGCCATGCGGTTTCAACATCAAGCTGTCCGCCGAGCATCTGGGTCAGGTACTGGTTGGTGATGTCCTGCAGCTTTGTGCGGATATCGGCAGCCTCGGAGGGCAGCACGATGAGGCCGTAGTAAGCCGGGAGCTGGATGACTGCTTTGTCGGTGTAGCCGGCGAGAACGCCCTTTGCATAATCGACAAGCGCCTTGTCTTCGTCGGTCGCCCAATTGTTGCTGTTGTCGATGGGCTTGGAGACGGCGGTCCACCAATCGTTGTTGGTGAAGTCCACTTCATATTCCGTGCCGCTGAAGAGATAGCTGAACCACACGTACTTGCAGCGTCCGTCGCCGTAGCCGTAGGGTGCCGTTGCGGAATTCCAGAAGTCCACGCCCTGTGCGTCGTTGTAGACGTAGTTGTTCGTGTTGTGGAGCAGATCCTGGCCAGCCGCGCTTGCGAGGTATTCCACGAGGTCGAGCACGCGCTCCGGGTATGCGCAGGAGGTCGGGATGAAGTAGTGCGCGCCAACCCACGTGCCGGTGGTGTAGGTGTGACCGTTGTTGCCTTCGTCCGTCAGGGCGACGCCGAGGGTCAGGTCGCTCATCTTCGCGGAGGGGTTGGCAGCAAGCCAGCATTCTTTGTAGAAGTCACGGAACTGGCCCGGATAACCAAAGCCGAAGTTCATGGCGCCGATCTTGCCGAGGCCGAAATCGGCATATGCATCGTCAAAGTCGCTCTTCACGCCGATGCCGCTGTCGAGGCCGCCGTTCTTGTAGAGCTCTGCGAGCTGTTTGACAACTTCCTTGGAAGCATCGCTCGTGGTTGCCAGCGTCCATTTTTCGGTGTCGGTGCCGAGGTCGCCCGAGAGGACGAAGCCGTTCCAAACGTCGCCATTCGGTGCGAGGATGGAGGTGCCCTGCGGGGCTGCGATGGTCTTGTCGATTTCGTTCCAGTTGGTCAGCTTGTCGTTGCGGGGCCACCAGCCAACATAGCTGCCCTGGCCGGCTGCGGAAGCATAGGTCAGGAATTCGTCAACCGTCTGGGGAACCGCGCCGCCGTTGACGGCATCGAGGATCGCCTGGTTGTAAACGGAGATACCGGCATAGGCGGGATCAGCAAACGCCGCGATGGAGTAGATGGCGTAGGCTTTGTTTTCATCGCCGGTGTAGAGCTTATTGTACATCTTGTACTCTTCGCTGTTCATGATCTTGCTCAGCGTCGGGTAACGATCCGGGGAAGCGTTGACGATGTCGGAGAGGTTGTACACGAGGTCTTCGCTCACCCATTTGGTGATCTTGTCGGTCTCGCCCCAGGTGGGGAAGAGGTCCGGTGCGCCGCCCGTGTAGAGCTCGGTCTGCATGCGATCATCAAAGCCGTCCGTGCCGGTGTCGTACTCAAGGGTTACGTTGACGGCGCTTTCAATTGCCTTTTTGATCGGGTCTGCGGACATGCCGTCCACGTCGTCGATGCTGTTGCCGAACTGGGCAAAGCGGACGTTAACGGTTTCACGATCCGCGTTCGTTTCCGCGACGGGCGCGGTTGCTTCGGCTGCATCGGTTGCGGCTGCATCCGGCGCCGTGGTTTCTGCCGCGGGGGTAGCTTTGCAGGCCAACGCTGTGAAGGCCAGAACTGCCACCAGAAGCAGTGCCAAGAACTTCTTCATTTTGAATTCCTCCTGTTATTATCATAATCACCGCGTCATTGCGGCAAAAATGTCCTTTGTTTGCACGCATCCCGACATTTTCGGGAACACGAAGCCAGAGGGCGGCGAAGCCGCCGGTTTCCATTCTCTTATTCTTTGATCGCGCCGAGGGTGATTCCGCTGGTAAAATATGGTTGCAGGAACGGGTAAACGATCATGATCGGCAGCATCGCGCAGATGATGGTTGCCATTCTGAGCGCCATGGGCGGCGGTAACGTGAGCCCGATGGACACCGCACCGTTTCGCACCTGATTCATCATCGACTGATCGACCAGCATGCGCCGCAAAATCCAGACAAACGGTTGCAGGTTGGTCTTGTTGGAGATGAACATCATGTAGCTGTAGTAGTCGTTCCAGTTGATGACCGCGATGAACAGCGCGACGGCGGCCAGCATGGAGCGCGAAATCGGGATGATGACCCGGAAGAAAACTCCGACTTCGGTACAGCCATCGATCAAAGCCGCCTCCTCCAGTTCCTTCGGAACCGAATAGGAGAAGTAGTTGCGCATGATTACGAAGTAAACGATGTTGAGCCCGCTCGGCAGAACCATGACCCAGAAGGTGCGCAAAATGCCGAGGTCTTTGTAGAGCATGTACTGCGGGATTAAGCCGCCGGTGAAGAAGAGCACGAACACGACGAGCGCGTTGATAACCTTCATTCCCCTGACGTGGCTCTTGCTGCAGGCATACGCCATCGTGGAGGTGATCAGCATGCTCAGCGAGGTTGCAAGAACGGTCTTGGCGACCGAAATCCACATGCTGTTGGTGAATGCTTTTGTGCTGAAGATCGCCTTGTAGTATTGCAGGTCAATCCCGCCGAGCGGCAGGAGCATCAACCCGCCTTTGACATATTCCTCATACGGCGTGATGGAGCTGATGAGCACATACCACATGGGGTAAACGCAAAGCACCGCGAAGAGGACACAGAAGGCGTATACGAACACATCGTAGAAGTTGAATCCGACTTTGCCGAGCATCGTTGTACGATAGCCCGCGTGTTTTTGAAAATATCGACTCATGCTGCGCCTCCTTTCTTACAGAATGCCCTGTACGTCGAGTTTGCTGACAAACTTATTGGCGACGAGCACGACGACGAGCCCCATTGCATTGAGCAGGAAGTTGGTCGCGGTGGAGAGCTCAAAGTTTGTTCCGCTGCCGCCGAGGCTGATGCGATAAATATAGGTAGAGAGCACATCGCCGGTGGAGAGCACATAGTTGTTATATAGGTTGTAGACCTGATCGAAGTTGGAGACGAAGAGTCCCGCAAGCTGCAAGATCAGCATGATCGCGATGGAGGGCATGATGCGCGGAATCGTGATATGCAGCAGCATGTCCTTGCGGTTTGCGCCGTCGATAGCCGCGCTCTCATACAGCGTCGGGCTGATGCCCGCGAGCGCCGCGAGGTAGACAATCGTCGAGTAGCCGGATGTTTTGATGATATTCGAGATCACGAGGATGCCGCGGAATAGCTCCGGTCGCTTGAGAAAGTCGATTGGCGCACCGCCGAGTTTGGTGATCACCTGATTGACCACACCGCCGAGATCCGCCGAGGAGGGATACTCCAGAAAGACCTGTACCAAACCCGCGAAGATGACCCAGGAGAGGAAGTACGGCAGGTACACTGCGGTCTGCACGACACTCTTGACCTTCTTGAGGCGGATTTCGTTGATCATCAGCGCGAGAAACACCGAGAAGGTGAAGCCGAACACAAGATTGTAGACGTTGATGATCAGCGTGTTCTTGAAGGCGCGGACGAAGTTCGGGTCCGCGATCATTTCGCGGAAGTGATCGAGTCCGACCCATGGGCTGCCGAGCACGCCGAGGCGTGGAGAATAGTCTTTGAACGCGAGCGTGATGCCGTACATCGGCGCGTATTCAAACACCAGCAAGAAACAAAGCCCCGGCAGAACCAGCATATAAAGAAACCAGTATTTCTTTAGGTAGCGGTACATGCGGGTGAAGAATGAAGCGCGTAGAGGTATATCCTTTGCGCTTGCCCGGCGCTTGCCGTTCGCTCGTGCGGGCGAGCCATTTCGGTCCATTCAGAGACCCCCTGTAATTATAATATATTAGTTAATATTAGCTTCTGTATTTTACCGTGGATTGTGCGGCGCTCTTGGCCGAATTTTCAGAAAGATCTGCCTAATTGACTGTTGCGGTGCGGCACAATGCCGTTTTTCCGCCTCGTTTCTACACGCATCATACTAAATAAAATCAACTAAGTCAATATTACTTCGAAAATAGTAGTTAACTAATTCATAATTTGTGTTAGAATAATAGCGGTATTAGTTGCTAATAAAAGCTAATATAACTATTTCAATCACACAACTATTTTAGAATTGCGCGCGTGCGCAACCCGGGATATCATCAAGACCACCAACTATTCCTAAGAAAGTGGAACAAACAGCATGACAAAGAGCATTGGATTTATTGGATACGGACTGCGTTCACGTACAATGATGAAAGCATTCGCCGCAAT
The DNA here is from genome assembly GCA_023395595.1 of Bacillota bacterium. Classification (GTDB taxonomy): domain Bacteria; phylum Bacillota; class Clostridia; order Christensenellales; family CAG-138; genus UBA7703. The sequence continues at coordinate 32,801 of JAEWYO010000006.1, read as the reverse complement.
CGAGGCGGACATTCGCGTGCTTGCGATTACCGACCCGCGCGCAGAGCAGATCCGCGCCGAGACGGCGGACGATGCACGCTTTGCGCAAACATTATATGTAGAAAGCGCTGAAGCGCTGCTTCGCCAGGATGGGCTGGATGGCGTTTTCGTCGGCACCCGCTGCTCGCTGCATGCAGACCTCGCCGCAAAGGTTCTGGGCAGCGGTATTCCACTCTATCTGGAAAAGCCCGTCTGCATCAACGATTCGCAATATGAGAGCCTAAAAGTCGCGGCGCGCGGCAAGACCGACCGCGCGGTGGTCTCTTTCCCGCTTCGGGTTTCTCCGCTCGTGCGGGAGATGAAGCGAATTGTGGACAGTGGACTCATTGGTAAACTGACTATGGTGCAGGCGGTCAACAACGTGCCCTACGGCAGCGTGTATTATCACAGTTGGTATCGCGACCCGCGGGAGACGGGCGGGCTGTTTTTACAGAAAGCTACGCACGACGTGGACTATATTGCCTACCTGACGGGCGAGACCCCGGTCGATGCATTTGCGCGGACGACAAAACTGCACTATAAAGGAAACAAACCCGCGGGACTCCATTGCCCCGATTGCGCGGAGTATCTTACCTGCCGCGAATCGAGCTATGTGGTCAAGCATATTTTAAAAGAAGAAGTCACGGGAGACGCCTGCTGTTTTGCCGTGGACACGGGCAACGAAGATGGCGCAAGCGCGATCTTCACCCTGCCTAGTGGCGCAATCGTCTCCTACAGCCAGAATTTTGTGGCGAAAAAAGGCGCGGCGCGGCGTGGCTGCCGGCTTATCGGCACCGACGCAAGCGTGGAGTTTGACTTCTACACCGGAGAAATCCGGGAGGATCGCTATGACCTGCCGCAGACGGTGACGCATACGTTCCAGAGCGGCGCTCACTCGCACTTCGGCGGAGACGAAGCCCTCGCGCTGGAATTCATGGGGCTGATGAACGGCAAAAAGCCGGAGTCCGACCTGCTTGCGGGGCTCAACAGCGCGGCGGTCTGTCTCGCTGCCAAACGGAGCAGTGAGAGCGGACGGCTGGAGCCGGTTCGCGTTTGAAGACAACCATCGTACCGTTTCGTCGGCGATTGAGAAGAATGACGGGGTTTTTGCAATGATGCAGGCACAACGAACGATCTATCTGCCCGCAACCGAGGGCACCATCCTCACCTTCGACGTGGGAACCAGCGCGCTCAAAGCCGCACTGTTCACGCCGGAGCTGGAGTTGGTTGCGCTCGCTTCTGTTGCGTATCAGGCAAGGGCGGAGCTTTCGCTCGTGGAGATGGAGCCCGGGGACTATCTCGCCGCAATCAAGGAATGCATCGCCGCGCTCGGCATGCCGCGAAAGCTGCTTGCCATCGGCATCACCACACAAGGCGAGACGTTGATTCCCGTGGGTAAGGCGGGCGAACCGCTCCGCCGCGCGATCGTTTGGCTGGATGCGCGCGCCCAAAGGCAGGCAGAGGAGCTTTCGCGCACGCTGGATGCAGACGTGTTTTATCAATCGACGGGCATGCCGGAGATCAACGGCGCGCTGCCATTGACGAAGGCGATGTGGCTCAAAGAGCACGAGCCGGATGTGCTGGAACACACGGACAAGCTTTTGCTGCTGGAAGATTATATAAGGCTGTTTCTCACGGGCGAGTGCGCAACCCATGCAAGCCTTGCCACCAGCACGGGGTGGCTTAATATTCGCACGGGCGACTATTGGCAGACTGCGCTGGATGCGGCCGGGTTTTCGCGCACGCTACTGCCGGAGATTCTTTCTTCCGGCGTGAACGCGGGGAAACTGACCGCACAAGCCGCGCGCTATCTCGGTCTTCGTGCGGGGATTCCCGTCTTCACGGGCGCGATGGATCAAACAGCCGCCGTGCTCGCGCTCTGCACGCGGGAAAACGCGGCTGTGGAGACACTCGGCACCGCGCATGTCGTCGCGGCGGCAACAAGCAAGCCTGTGTTTGATCTCGTGCGGCGGGTGACAATCTATCGCCACGCGCTGGAAGATCAGTTTGTCTGTTTGCCAATCGGCAACACGGGTGGTATGGCGCTGACGTGGTTTTTGCGTGAATTCGGCATGCGCGGGGAAGATTATGCTGCTCTCGACCGCCTCGCCGAGGAGGCAGCGCCCGCCTGCAACGGCGTGACGTTTTTGCCGTATCTGTGCGGCTGCGTAAATCCCGAACCCATCCACAATGCGCGGGCGGGGTTCTTTGGCGCGGGGCTTTCCAGCACACGGGCGGAGTTTGCGCGCGCGCTGCTGGAATCCGCGGGTTATGAACTCAGGCTGTTTCTGGAACTCTTGCGGCAGCAGGGCTGCGAAGCGCAGAGCGTTTGCGCCATCGGCGGCGGGGCAAAGAGTGCACTCTGGACGAAGATGCGTGCGGATATTTCGGGGCGAGAGCTGATTGTACCCTCCATGACGGAGGCCGCCTCCACCGGAGCCGCGCTGCTTGCCGCCTGGGGTGCAGGGGTGATTCCGCGCGGAACGTATCCCGCAGCGCTCTCGCGTACGCGCGCGGTTTTGCAGCCCAATCCAGACAACGCTGCCGCGTATACAGCGGGCTATCGCCGGTTTCTTGCGCTGTTTGAGGCGCTCAAGAGCGTGTATGACAAGGAGGAGTGTTTTCTATGAATCCGACCATTGATATGAAACAACCGCTGCCCAAGCTTGGCGTGCTTGCGCTGATGCTCGAGGCATATGAGCCGATCTTTCCGGGCATCATCGCGCGTCAGACCGCCTATGTGCGCGAAGTGCTGGCTGATCTTGCGGGCACAGCGGCATTTCGCTTTGACCAGCTCGCGCTCAACCGAGCCGACATCGAGCGCATGACGGCGGAGTACAACCGCGAAGGCTTGGATGGCATTCTGATCTTGCTTTGCAGCTATTCGCAGGGGCAATATCTCGTCCGCGCGATGCAGGACAACCGCATGCCGCTTGCGCTCGCGCTCATCCAGCCGGATGAGACGGTGGGCGACGATTTTGAGGAGCTGGAGCTCACGGTCAATCAGGGTATTCACGGTTCGCAGGACAACGCAAACGCGCTTTTGCGCGCGGGCATTCCCTGCGTCTACTACGCAGGCAGCCGGATGGACGGCAAGCTTGCCGCGTTCCTCGCAGACTTTGGCGCGGCGGCGCAGACCGTCCGGCGGATGAAGACCATGCGCATCGGCATCATCGGCAAGCTCGCGGGCATGGGCGATGTGGTCACGGACGACATGGCGTTTTTCCGCAAGCTGGGGCCGGAGTTTATCTATGATTCGATTGGAAGCGTAACGCGCTTTGTCGAGCAGGTTTCGGATGCGGCGGTTGCCGAGAGGGTCGCTCTGGAACGGGAGATATTCGAGATCGACCCAAACATGCCGCCTGAACGTCACGCCTACGCGGTGCGGCTCTATCTAGGGCTCAAAGCGTACGTGGAGAGCAACGGCTACGCGGGCTATACTGCACACTTTGAGGAGTTTGGCGCGGACGGGCGATATGACCAGCTGCCGCTGCTGGCTGCGAGCAATCTGCTGGCGGAAGGTTACGGCTACGCGGCGGAAGGCGACGCAAGCTGCGCCGCAATGGTCGCTAGCATGCACACCCTCTGCGGCATCGCAAATTTTTCTGAGATGTACATGATGGATCTCAAACGGGACGCGATCCTGCTCTGCCACGCGGGCGAGGGAAACTGGAAAACCTGCCGCAAATCGCAAAAGCCGTTTTTGATGGATCGCGTGTTCAATGAAGGTGGGCTGAGCAACCCGCCGACGCCGATCTTCGCGCCGGATGCGGGGCGGGCGAGCTTGATCAGCATTGTACATCTCGTCGGCGAGCGCTTCCGCCTCATCGTTTCGCACGGCACACTGCCGGAGCAGCCGAAGCTGAACAAGATCGACATGCCGTACATCTTCTTTTCGCCGGATTCCGGTGCGGCAACGCTGGCGCAACGCTGGCTGGAGGCGGGCGGCACGCACCACGAGACGGTGGTCTATGGCGACTATCGCGCGCGCATCCGGCTCTTTGCGCAGTTGCTTAATCTGGAGTATGTAGAGCTGTAACGAAAACCGCTTGCGCGCTGGCGCGAGTTTGATCATCGGGAGGGAATCAACCATGTTTCACAATTTTTCGCGCTCGCTGGCAGACCTTGTCGGCGAGGACTACACAAACTATGTCTGCGCGGCGCGCGCAGCGCTGACCAGTGAGAGCGAAGCTGCTCTTCGCCTGCTGGCACATGAGCAGGTCGCCTTCTGCCCGAGCGATTTCTTCGCGCGGCAGGAAGCGCTGCTGTCCCGCACGGGCGAGCAGATCGCCCCGGCGATGGAGACCGCAGAGAGCGGTGCGCCGAGCGATTCCTACCGCGCGGCGCAGCACAACGCGCAGTCCCCGCTGTCGGGCTTTGGCTGCTATCGCGTCGGCGAGGACGGAAAGCTATATTTTGCCGCCAAGAGTGAGCATTATCATATTCCGCTTGGTCACAGTTTCCCCGGCTACCGGCTCATCGACATTGCAAAACGCCTCGGCATTCCGAACGCGACGCACAATAACACGCGTGGCTATCTTACGCGAAAGACCGAACGGCGGCTCATCGCCGCGGCAAACGGCGTTTCCGATGAGAGCGTAACGCTAGACGAAATCATCGCCTCGCGTGAGCCGGGCGTGCTCAACCGCGTGATCAACCTCGAGACGGGTTCACTCGCGGTGGAAGCGGCAATCAAGATGATGCTTGCCAGGTTTTACCCGATCGACGGCGCGAAACCCGCCAGCGAAGGAAAAATCCCTGTGTTTCTCGTGATGGCGGACAACGCGGGCGGCATCACAGCAGGCTATCACGGCACAACCGTGATCGCGCAGACGCTGCGCGGGCTCTGGCCGATGTTTGGCAAGAAGGCGGAGGAGAGCGGGCTTTATCGCGTGGTCGGCGTGCCGATCAACGATCCTGTCGGTTTTAAAGCTGCGATTACCAAATGGAACGAACCGCCGTATCAAACCGCGGGATTTCTGCATGAGATCATCATGATGAACTATGGCGGCATTCGCCTTGAGGAGTCGTTTTTGCAGAGCGCCTATCGTCTCTGCCGCGAGACGAACACGCCCGTACTCTGCGACGAGATTCAGTCCTGCGCATGGTATGACGGGCTGTTCCTCTTCCGTAAATACGGCATTCGCCCGGATTTTGTCTCGGTTGGCAAAGGCTTTCCCGGCGGAAACTATGCGGCAAGCCGCATGATCTTCTCCGGCGCGTTCGATAGCCTGAGCCAGTTCGGCGCGCTGGTGACCAACGGACAGGAGGAGCTTGCGAGCCTGTCGTATCTCGTCACAATGGAATTTCTCGCAAGAAACGGCGCGGAGATCGCCCGCGTGGGCGCGCGCTACCATGAGGCGATGATCGCCCTCGCGGCCAAGCACAAAAAGCTGATCACAGGTGCAGAAGGCGACGCGCACATGAGCGCACTTTGCTTCGACAGCGTGCCGGACGCGGTGGAGTTCTGCAAGCGTATGCAGCAGGATTTCGGCGTGGATATCAGCGCCCAAACGTATAAACCAAACTGCCCGCCCGTCGCGCTGACCAAGCTGCCGATTATCACCACGGAGGCGATGGCATTTGGCTTGGTGGAGAAGATGGATCGGTGCCTGACCAAGATGGAGGAAGAGAAACATGTCTGAACAAACCGTACGCTTCGGCGTAATCGGCTGCGGTCTGATGGGCCGCGAATTCGCGAGCGCGTCGCTGCGTTGGCTACATCTGCAAGGGAATCTGCCGCGGCCTGTGATCCTTGCCGCCTGCGACACAAACCAAGCGAACCTCGATTGGTTCCAACGCGATCCGGACACGAAGTATTTCTACAATGATTATCACGAGATGCTGCAAAACCCGGAGATTGAGGCGGTCTATGCCGCCGTGCCGCATCATCTGCACGCGAAGGTGTATGGCGACGTAATCCGCGCAGGCAAGCACCTCATCGGTGAAAAACCGTTCGGACTGGATCGTGAGGCGTTTGCCGAGATTCAGCGTGCGATGGACGAACACCCGGAGGTGCTCGTGCGCTGCTCCAGCGAGTTTCCATTTTATCCCGCCGTGCAAAAGATGGTAGAATGGTACAAAAGCGGTGCCTTTGGCCAGATCATCGAGGCAAAGTTTGCCATCAAGCATTCGTCGGATATGGATCTGAAAAAGCCCATCAACTGGAAGCGCACCCTTTCCGCCAACGGGGAATATGGCTGCATGGGCGACCTCGGCATCCATACGCAACACCTGCCGTTTCGCCTCGGCATGCTGCCGGTAAGCGTATCCGCGCGGCTGAGCAACATCGCAAAACAGCGTCCGAATCAGGAAGGTCAGCTCGTGCCCTGCGAAACATGGGACAACGCGACGCTGCTCTGCGACGGGATCAACGAGGGGGGGGACGAATTCCCCATCACGTTTGAGATGAAACGCATGGCGCCCGGCTGCACCAACACGGTGGAATATGAAATCTACGGCATGAATCTTTCAGCAAAGTTCACCTCGGACGACCCGAACGCGATCCATTTCACCAAGAACGACGGACAGGAGCAGGCGTGGAGCCGCCTTGTCGTCGGCAGCAAGCCTGCGTTTCCCGTGATCACGGGCGGTATCTTCGAGTTCGGGTTTTCCGATTCGCTCTTGCAGATGTTTGCCGCGTTTGTTGCGGAGCTCAGGGGGCTGCCGTGCCCGTTTGCCTGCTTTAAGCCAGAGGAAGCGAAACTAAGCCACCGCGTGCTCACGGCGGCGCTGATCGCGCAGAAGGAGCACCGTGCGGTTGCGGTTTCAGAGATCGAGTAACGTATTTTAAATCAAAACCAAAAGGAGTGACGCAGATGGAACAACAATTCGGCCACGGGTTGACCGCGCGGGAAGCCGAGCGCCGCATCCTCTATACCCCCGAAGTACGCCCGGGTTTCGTGGCGTGGACAACGTGTTTTACCTATGGCGACGGGCGAATCGGGCTCTCGTTTAAGGAGACAATGCGCGAGAAAGACCCGTTTTATCAACCACCGCTGCTCGAGATGGGCGAGGCGGTCGGCGCGCCGGTTTCCTATTGCTCGGTCGAGTGCGGAAGCGAGACGGAACGATCCTTTCGCGTGTATATGGTCTCCTCGGACAACGGCAAAACCTTCGCCGAAACGGGGCGCTGCCCGCTGGAGGAAGGCTCGTTTTGCAACATGGGCTTCCCGGACGGGCGAATTGTTGGCTACGACGTGCCGCGCATCAACGAAAAGCGAACCGGTTGGTTTGACGGAATCAAGATGCGCGAGAGTCTCGACGGCGGCTCCACCTGGCGCGAAATCGGCACACTGCTGGAAGGCGCGGCGCCGTATCTCTGGCGCGCGCGGCGGCTCAAGGACGGCACGTTGCTGCTGCTGACCTGCCTGTACGGTACGCCTTGGGGGCTCGGGCAGGAGCGCACGACGCGAAACACCATGCTGCCCGGCGAAACGTACATCAACAAGATTCAAACTTGCTTTTTGGCCAGCCGCGACGGTGTGCATTTCACCGGGCCGCACTATGTGCTGCCGGGTATCGGCGCGCATGAATATGACGTTTGCGAGTGCCCGGACGGACGGCTCCTGTTTATTGCGGGAGACGTGCAGGCGACGCCCGTCGGCAGACAGTTTGTCGAGCGCAGAGGGGAGAGCTACTTCAACGGTACGTTTTTCGGCATCCGCCGCGGTGCGCCGCAGGAGCCAAAGCGCGATCCGATGGGCGGCTTTGTGCCGGAGAGTCTCGTGATGCGTGAAGACGGGCTGATCATCGGCAGCCGCCGCAACAAACCATATTCGTGCAGCGCGGACTTCGGCGAAAACTGGCACGAGGTGGACGGACTGCCGACCAGCCTTTATCAACCGTTTTTACTCTCCGCGGCGGACGGAACCATCCTAAACTTCGGGCACAAGGGCGGCGACATGGCGCTTGGGCAGGAGGATATGGTCATCGGCGTGGATCGCTTCCGCGTGGAGAATCACATGCCGCAAAGCTGCACGCTTACGCTCACGCGTGAGATGGACGAGCAAAAGACGCATTATGTCAACGCGTTCTCCGCGCGGCTTTTATCGGGCGGCAAACCCGCCGCGGGGCAGCGTGTGCTGTTTCGCGCGCATCCCGTCTGGAATGCGGACGGAAGCTACAGCACGATTCCGCAGAGTGAGGCCAGCTTGCAGGTGGAGGCTGTTACGGATGAAACGGGAACGGCGCACATGGTCTTCCCGGTGTTTGACAACCGTCCGGACATCCATTTCTACTACAATATCGACGTGGTGTTCCGTCCCAAAGAGGGCGAAGAGTTTGCTCCGTGCGACGGGCCGATGATGTGCGTGAGCGGGCTCACGCCGCATCGCAAGAATCGCTGGCCGTACGACGTGTATCTTGCCGAGGGCAAGGTGTTCCTTTCGCCGCAGTTGCAGCGGGATATTCCCGACGCGATGGCCGAGATCAACGCGCTCGGCAGTCGCAGACCGGTACAAGCGGGAGAGCTCTCCGATGCGCTGCTCAAACGCCTGCTGGATGCGCATCTGCTCAACAAAACGCCGGAGGGCTACGTCTGGTACGCCTGCGTCCACCCGAAAGACCCGTTCGAAGCGCTCGACATGGGCAGCGGGGATTGGTATATCTAATTCGAATCATTTGCGCTGAGTGCGCAACAAAAAAAAGGCCGCGAGGCCTTTTTTGTTTGCGTGTGTTTATTTTCCCGCGTCTCGCAGGGCGGGGAGCCCGGCGGCAGCGCCGAGGGACATGAGACCAATGTCACTGCTCCACATGTTCAGCTGCATCCCGCGCGAAATCCACGGTAGCAGCGGAGCGGAAGCGCCGAAGTGCGCGCCGGAGAACTTTCCGTGCGCTTTGGCGGAGGCGACCACTTTCCCGATTGCGTCCACGATCTCTGGATCGCCGAAATGATCCAGCTTGCCGTAGTCCTGCGTCATGTCGTTTGGTCCGATCAACGCTGCGTCGATTCCGTCCACCGCGAGAATTTCGTCGATATTGGCAACGCCCGCGCGGCTCTCGATTTGGCAGAGCAGGATGTTTTCCTCGTTTGCGCGTGCCATGTAGGAGCGGCCTTCCACCTTCGCAAAGTCTGTATGCGGGCGGGAGAGGGAAACGCCTCTATGCCCCATCGGTGCATACTTGGTGCAATCGACCAGCATCTGCGCCTGTTCCGCGCTCTCGGTGTTGGGTAGGAGTAAGCCGACGGCTCCCATCTCGGTGAACTTCAGCGCGTGTTCGCGCCGCATTTCGGGGATGCGCACCATCGCGGGCAACCCGATCGCGCGGGCGACGGCGATCATGTCTGCGACTTCCCGCGTCGTGAACGCGCCGTGCTCACAGTCGATGATGAAAAAGTCGAAGCCGTATTGCTGTAAAAGTTTTGCCATATCGGCGGAGGCAAACGTGGTCACCATCGTGCCCAGCAGATGCTCACCGGAGCGTAAACGTTGTTTGAGATTCATCTATGTATTCCTCCGTTTGGGATTATTCCAATTCGCTGAGCGGGACGATCTTCACGCGGCACGGTTTTTGTGCCATTAGGGCGTTGACCGCGTCGAGTGTCGGGATTGCCTGCCCGATTGCGCCGCGCTTGGTGACGACAAGCGTGCCCGCACAGTTGCAAAACAGTGCGATGTCGGCAAGCGACATGCCGCGCTGAAGCGCGACCACCAGCGCAGCGGCAAATGTGTCCCCCGCGCCGGTCGGATCGATGACGGGAACGTCGATTCCGTCGCAGAGCGCGACTTCACCCGCGATACTCACCGCCGCGCCGTCCTTGTCCTGCGTGAGGGCGATGATGTCAGGTCCCATCTCGTGCAGCGCGCGCAGAACATCGCCAACGCTCGTCTTGCCGGTGATCATCTGTCCTTCCGCAAGCGTCGGGGCGATGATATCCGCCATGCGAATCACCGAGATCATGCGCTCCAGCGACTCGCGGCTGTTGAGCTCCGCGCGAATGTTGGGGTCAAAACTCAAGAGCGCGCCCTTCTCTTTTGCCGCACGTGCGGCAAAGAGGCTCGCCTCGCGCAGTTCCGGGGTGAGATCTAGCAGCATGCCCGGAAAATGCAGCGCAAATGCGCCGCAGAGTGCATCCGCGTCCAGTTCGCTCGCGCGATACAGGCTGCCGACCGAACGGGAGCGGTAATATTCATAGTTGCGTTTGCCATCCGGCAGATACTCGATGAACGCAAGGCCGATCTGCCCTTCGTCCGAGACGACCACATGATCCATGTTCACGCCGGCTTCGCGCACGGTTTGGTACACCATGCGGCTGAGCGCGTCCTTCCCGACCTTGCCGAGAAAACCGCTGCTTGCGCCAAGCGCGGCGACAGCGCATGCGAAAATACCAGCGCTTCCGCTGGCTACCTTTAATACGGCGCCTGTTTTTTCAATCCGGCCACCGTCTTCTACGGGGATGAGGTCTACCAAAAGCTCGCCAAGCGAGAAAATCGTTCCGCTCGTGCGGGGCTGTGTTTGCGCGTTGCATGCGTTTGTCATATTGCGTTTCCCTTGGGCGCATGGGCTGCGCCGGGTCTCGATTTTTGCTTTTAACCTTGCAACGCGGCTAGAAACGGCTTAACTAATACTCACATTAATAAAATAGCAAAATCGCGGATAAAAGTCAAGATTATGATCGCTGCAACTTGTATTATCTTTGCGATTTTTTATTCTATCAGCAAAAAATATCGCTGAAATCGCGTAAAAAGCGTAGTTTCCTTCAGAAAGCGTTTGACAATACGCATAAAATCCGATATGATTTATTAGGTATTATTAGTTAGCATTTCTGGGTTTAAGGGGTAATAATCGCATGAAAAAAGTCACATCGCAGGATGTCGCCGCTCGCGCGGGCGTGTCCCAGTCGGCGGTATCGCTCATCCTAAACGAAAGCGACAAGGTGCTCTTTAATGAAGAGACCAAGCAGCGCGTCATGCAGGCGGCAAAGGATTTGGGCTATGCACTGCCAAAGCGAAAGAAGCGCACGCCGTCCTCGCGCACGGGCATCCTGTTGCTCTTTACGCCGACGCTGAACAACCCGTTTTATGCGGAGCTGGTGCAGACGGTGGAGAGCTATGCCGATGCCTGCGGCTATTGCGTGATCGTATGCAATACGCTTAGAAAGCCGGAGCTGGAACGTTATTATTTGGAAACGTTTCTCAAGACGCGCATCGACGGCATGATCTTCACCTTTTTGCCGAGCTTTCCGGAGATCGTGGAAAACGTTGCCGACAGCGTGCCTTCCGTGCTGATCGGCGAAAAGCGCGCGGAGCAGCCGATCTGTTCGATTGAGCTGAGCAACGAGCGCGCGGGCAAGATTCTCTCCGAGCATCTCTACGCGCTGGGGCACCGAAAGTTTCTGTTTGTCTCAACGCCGTTTAACCAGCTTACCCTCGCGCGCCAGCAGCGCCTTGAGGGCATCCGCGCATTTTTGCGCGCGCAGGGGCTGGGCGAGGACAGCCTGGAGTTGCTGGCGTCCGAAGCGCAGACCGAGACAGATGCGCTGCCGGACGCGATGCCGTATGAATACGCCGTCGGGCGCAGACTCATGGGGCAGGCGCTGGAGCACGGCGTGAAGGCGACCGCGATCATTGGCGTCAACGACATGACCGCCATCGGGCTCATCGACGAAATTCAGGCGCGTGGCTACAACGTACCCGGTGATTTCTCCGTCTGCGGGTTTGATAATATCTTCACCTCCGCAATCTGCACGCCGCAGCTGACCACCATCGACCACCATCTACAGGTGCGCTGCAAGGCCGCAGTGGATCAAATCACCGCGCGCAGAAGAGAGCTCAGCGAGGCGATGCTGCCGCCCGTGATCAACAAGGTGGAGTATTCGCCGCGGCTTGTCGTCCGCGCGTCCACGGGCCCCGCGCGCGAAGGCGCGGCGGGCAGAAAGCGCGAAAAGAATGTTTAAAAATCTGTTTTTCCCGAAACCTCCGCTGGAAGATCTGCCGCCGCAGGAACGCCCGAAGACACGAAAAGAACTGTTTCGTCAGGCATTTTCCAATTATTGGAGCTGGTTTTTCGCAGTCAATCTGGTTTGTTATGTGTTCTATCTGCCGATGAGCATCTGGACGGAGCTCTCGCTCGAGTCTCTGATTGCGCAGGAGACGGCGGCGTTTCAAACCGCGCCGTTCATGGGGGCTTACTTAACGGGGCTTGCCGTCTGCCTCTTCTTCACGGGGCCGATGCTGGCGGGATTGTCACTGCTGATGCGAAACTGGTCGCGCGGGGAGCCCTGCATGCGCTGGCAAACGCTCTTTGGCGGCATGCGCAGAAACTTCTGGCAGGCGATGGGATTTTCACTGATCGAAGCGCTCATGCCGCTGGCCGCGTATAGCGCGCTGCGTTATTATGGTAATCTCGGTGACAGCGCAGGCATCGGATATTATGTGCTCTTTGGGTTTATCGCGCTTGTGGTGATCTTCGCGCTGCTGATGCGGCAGGTGGTTTATACCATTCTCGTAACGTATCGCCTCTCGTTCGGGCAGATCATCAAAAACGCGTTTCTGGTGACATTTCTGGAGCTGCCGAGGAGTTTCCTCACGCTGATCGTCAATCTGCTGCCGGTTGCGCTGATCGCGTTGCTGCTGTGGCTGCTTCCGTCCTATTCGGGGTTGATCGTCGTGCTTGGGCTGGCGTACTTTGCGCTCTTTGGCATCGCGTTGGAACGGTTTGTCTCCGCCGCGTTTGCCAACCGCGCGCTGGAGAAACACATCAACGCCAAGATGTCCGGCGCAAAGGTGGACATCGGTATGGCGAGCGAACGAATAGTCGAATAACGCGCAACTTCGCGCTTCAGACAAAAAAGCAACCAATCATGGTTGCTTTTTTTGTAGAAAATGTTCGTTACACCGGCTCCGGCGGGGTGGTGCGCTCCCGCTGGCGGTATTGCGTCGGGGAAAGTCCCGCGTGTTGCTTGAAAAAGAGCGAAAGCTTGTTGTCCTCCAAGAACCCTGTCTTTTCCGCAACGGCGCGAATCGGCAGATCGGTATACTTCAGATAATATTTGATGTAGGCAACCCGCGCTTCGATCAGCTTTTGCTTAAACGAGGTGCCGTAGAGCTCTCGAATCACGCGGTTGAGGCTGCTCGGGCTGATGTGTACCTGCTCACAGAGGTCTTCAATCCGCGCGGAACCATCCAGCGCCTGACCAAAGAAGCTGTCGATGATGAGCCGCCTTGCGGGATCGCTCTCGGCGCGGAGGCGCGGAAGCGCGCCCTCTTTTGCACCGCCGTAAAGGCGAACCAGCTCCGCAAACACGCTCGAAAACAGCGCGGAGAGAAGCCCGCCAAGCACCAGCAGGGCGGACGATTCGGCGGAACAAACCGCCTCTGTAAGCAGATCCGCCAGCAGGACAATCTGCTTTCCGGCAAAGAATTGGGCATATTGCTCGCGCCGCAGCCGCTCCAGCGCGGCGGCCAGCGCGGGTTCGCAACGGCCGGAGAACGCGGCGGCCTCCGGAAGAATGAAGCGAATCGAACACCGCACCTCGGCGGAGTCGGGATTACCGATGTGCGCATGCGTCACAAATGGGGAGAGCAGAAACACGGATTCGTCCGCATAGGCGTGCGCAACGCCTTCGATAAACTGATACCCACTGCCTTTGCGGCAGAGCAGCAGTTCAAAGCTTGCGTGGACGTGGTCTTCGGAAAAGGAAGGGCGCACGAGGCTGTGATCCTCTAAAAATCCGCGCGCGGAAAGAAAACACTCTACGGGCAGATCGCCCGCAAATGCGCGCACGGTGAACACCTGTTCCTTGTTTGCTGTCTGTTCCATCGGCGTGAATCCCTTTCGCCTCCATTATAGCGCGTCGTGGGCGGGAAGCGTCAAGCCATGGCGGGTATGAAAACCGCGCGAAGTAAAAAAAACACGCGCGGTTTCGGCATGGCAAGCCGTTGCCCCGCCGGATATGATACAACTATCGCGTGCGGAATCCTCCGCACATTTGCTTGCAATTTTTTAGAAATTTGGAGGAATACAACCATGTCCAACAAAGCTATTTCGGGTGACGCTTCCGGCCGCGGCGCGGTCGCGGGCTATCGCGTTTCCATTCCCGCACGTCAGCGCCCCTACACCGAGGAAGAGATTGCCGAAGTTGTCCGCGTGATGCGGGATGTGCCGGGGCAGACGCAGGGCGCGATGCAGGAGCAGTTTCAGGCGGACTTCAAGGCCTTCACCGGCGCGAACCACGCCTTTGCCGTCGCCAACGCGACCCACGCGCTGAGCCTCGCCGCAACGCTTTGCCGCATCAAGCCCGGCGATGAAGTCATCATTCCCGCCTATACCTTCTGCGCCTCTGCAATCCCCTTTGGCAAAGAGGGCGCAAAGATCGTTTGGTCGGATATCGATCCCGAAACATGGGTGGTCAGCGTCAAGGACATCGAGCGTAAGATCACAAATAAGACAAAAGCCATCGTCTGCGTCCATCTGCTGGGGATGCCCTGCGACATGCCCGCCATCATGGCGCTGGCGAAGAAGCACAACCTCAAGGTTGTCGAAGACTGCGCACAGGCATTGGATTCCCGCATCAACGGCCAGCATGTCGGCACCTTTGGCGACTTTGGTTGCTTTAGCTTCCACGGCGCAAAAACCATGACCACGCTGGGTGAAGGCGGAATGCTCACCGTCAAGAGTGACGAGGACGCAAAGCTCGTTCCCGGAATCCGTCATAACGGCGTTTGCGGCTTTACTTACCCACGTGAGCGTTACTGGGTGCCCGCGATGAGCAATGTGGACATGGATATCGAAGGCTTCTGGCCGAATAACTTCTGCATCGGCGAGGCGCAGTGCGCCCTCGGCAGCATGGAACTCAAAAACCTCACGAAGTTCTCGGATATGATCATCGCGCAGAACGACAAACTCCGCGCGCTGCTCAAGGATGTGCCGGAGATCACCTTCAATAAGATTCCCGAAGGTTATCGCCATGTCCGCCACCAGTATATTCAGCACTTTGACGGCAGCGCGTTTGGCAAGGATCGCAACGACCTGCTCGACCTGCTGACCACGAAATACGGCATCCGCAGCATCGTGCAGTATTATCCGCTCTACCGTTACCCGCTCTTCCAGAAGATGGGACAGGGCGATCATGACTGCCCGGTGCTCGAGAAATTCTGGGACAACAGCTTCTCCGTTCCGATGTGGTGCGGCATGGAAGACGACGTGATCGAGACCATTGCGGATTCGATCAAGGACGCCATTGCCGACCTCAAGGCGATGAAATAAGCGCGAGCAGAAGGAGAACAGGACATATGTCTCTCAAGCCGGTCACAGGCGGCGTACTCGTGCCCGCCTGCTCCCCCTGCGACGCGCAGGATCGTTTCTTAGAAACAGCGTTTGCCGACATGCTCGAACAAGGGATGGGCGAGCCGCTGGACGGCGCATATCTCTGCGGCGGCACGGGGGACGGCATGAAGATGCGCGTATCCGAGCGCAAAGCGGCAGCCGAGATCGGCATCGACATCTGCCACAAGCACGGGAAATCCGCGCTTGTGCAGGTGGGTGCCTTCACGATGCGCGACGCGCTGGAACTGGCACAACACGCGGCCGAGAGCGGGGCGGACGGGGTCTCAACCGTCCCGCTCCCCGGAGCCTCCCATCCGCAACAGATGCAATATTACCGCGCGCTGAGCGAGACGGCACAGATTCCCGTGATCCTGTACTACATGCCGCAGCCGGGCGTGAGCTTCTCGCTTGAAAACGTGCTCGAGACGCTGACGGTGCCGGGCGTAACCGGCATCAAGTCCTCCACCAACGACTTTTTCTTTACCCAGCAGCTCATCGCGGAAAAACCCGCGGGTTGCGCGGTGTTCAGCGGCAAGGACGAATATCTGGCTCCCGCAGTGATCCACGGCGCGGATGGTGGAATCGGCATGTGGGCAACGGTGTTTCCCAAGGCTTACGCAGGTATCTATCGCGCGGCTAAGGCGGGGGATTACAAGCGGGCATTCGCACTGCAGAGCGACCTCAACGCGCTCTGTGTGGTGGTCATGCGGCGGGGGTTGTTACAGAGTTTTGCGTGCATTTTGCATGAGCTGGGGATGCACGATCGGGTCTTCCGCACACCCGCGCCGCAGTATGACGCGGCGTTTTCGAAAACATTTATGGCTGAGGCAGGTGCGCTCGTTGAACGCCTCCGCGCAGTAGCGTTTTAAGAAAGGCGTTTTTCGCGGAGGTAAGACGCTGGTCGAGCACCTGCGCACGTTTGAATAAGACAAAGAAGGGAAACAGACCATGAACCGAATTCCGAAAACCGAAATTTCCGTTTCTCCGGTGACGTTGGGCACGATGACGTTTGGCTCGCCCGTCGCGTTTGACGACGCGGTGAAGCTCACGCAATATGCGCTTTCACGCGGGGTCAACCACATTGACACCGCAAACATGTATGAAGGTTACAACCGCGTTGCGGGCAGCGCGGGTGGTGTGGCGGAGGAGATCGTCGGCGCGGCGATCCGCGGCATGGCGCGCGGAAAAGTGATCGTCTCCACGAAGGTCGGCATGAAGGTCGGCACGGAGCCGGAGGACGAGGGTACGAGCGCAAAGGCGATTGCAAAACAGCTCGACGCGAGCCTCAAGCGCCTGAACACGGACTATATCGATCTGTATTATCTGCACCGTTTTGACGGCAACGTGGCGGTGGAGGAGATTCTCCGCGCGATGCAAAGCGCAGTCTTCGCGGGCAAGATTCGCTATTATGGCGTGAGCAACTATACAGCCGAACAGCTTCGCGCACTGCTGGAGACGGCAGACGCGCTGCATCTGCCGCGCCCCGTGGTCTGCCAGCCGCCGCTGAGCATGCTCAAGCAGGACGCGCTGAGCGAGCTCATTCCCCTCTGCGCGGCGCAGGACATCGCGGTGATTCCGTACCAAATCTATCAAGGCGGCTTGCTTACGGGCAAATACCAGCGCGGCATGGAGCCCCCGAAGGGCTCCCGTGCGGAAGAAAAGCCCGCGTGGCTTGCCTCGCCGGACGAAGCGCTCTATGATAAACTGGAAGCGATTGAAGCGGGCGCAAAGTCGCGCGGCATCTCAATGAGCGCCTATGCGCTGCGCTGGACGCTGGAGCAGCCTGCGGTCGTCTCCGCAATCGTCGGCGTGAAGAGCGAACGGCAGCTAGATGATGCAATCGCCGCCGTCGGCTGACCAACCCAACACGAAACAAAGGAGAACTGCCATGAAGACAGTCACCTACCAAGACGCGCTGAACGGCTTTCGTGCCGTGGGCGTACAGCCCGGCGACACGGTATTGCTCCAGTCCGCGATGCGCCCGTTTGGCTTTGTGGAAGGCGCGGGTAAGACCATCGGCGAGGCGCTGTTTGAAGCGCTGGGCAAGGACGCAGGCACACTGGTTGCCCCGGCATTTTGCTTCATCCACGAGGTGCAGGAACATCCCGTGATCGATCCCGTCAACGACAAATCCGAGATGGGAGCCATCAGCGAGGCAATTCGCCATTTCCCCGGCGCGAAACGCAGCATCGCCTATCGCCACAGCTTCTCCGCTGTCGGCAAGCACGCTCAGTTGATCACGAATGTCGATCCCGCAATCTCCGCTTTTGACCTGAGAAGCGCGTTTGGCAAGATGCTCTCGCTGGACACCAAGGTCGTGCTTGCGGGCGTGACCTATGTCAACTCCACCAGCCATCACTTCGGCCAATATCTCGCGCAGGTGCCAGATCGCCACACCATCGAGCGGCAGGTCACTCTGCGCCACCTGGACGGCACCCTGGAGGAGCGGATGATGATGGACTATCAGCCGCGACCCACGACGAGCGGTGATTATTACGAGTTTCCATATGATTTCAACAAACTCGGCCTCTGGCTGGAGCAGGCGGGCAAGGTGCAGATTTCGACCATCGGGAACGCGGTCATTCGCTGTTTCCGCATGCGGGATTTAATCGAACTTGTGCTCACGAAATATCCCGTCGATCAGTGGATATTCTTTCAGGACGCCGAGCCGGTCGAACTGCCGTTTGGCAAGAACGCCACGCGGGACTATTTCGACGAAGCAGGCCGCGAAGACACCGCCATTTGGGCGGTGGTCGATCCGGCAGAAATCTGCGATCGCAGCAAATCGTGAGATTGCCGGGAGTAAAAAGATAGGATACAATGACAACCCAGACGGGCAAATACCCGTTTGGGTTCATCCCGTTCATAAGGAGAAGAGAATCGTATGAAAATCGTAGTATTGGATGGATTTACCCTCAACCCCGGAGATTTGAGCTGGCGCGGGTTGGAAGCCCTCGGCGAAGTGACGGTATACGACCGCACGCCGAAGGAGGAGATCGTCTCCCGTATCGGAAATGCGGACGCGATTTTGACCAACAAAACGCCGATTTCGGCGGAGACGCTGGCGGCTTGTCCAAGCGTGAAATACATCGGTGTGCTCGCGACAGGCTACAACGTCGTGGATACCCTTGCCGCAAAGAAGCGCGGCATTCCCGTTTGCAACATTCCAACTTATGGCACGGCTGCTGTGGGACAGTTTGCAATCGCCATGCTGCTGGAAATCTGCCATCACGTGGCGCATCACAGCGACGCGGTACACGCGGGCAGATGGAGCAGCAATATCGACTGGTGTTTCTGGGACTATCCGCTCATCGAGCTGGAAGGCAAGACGATGGGCATCATCGGCTTTGGCCGCATCGGACAGCGCACGGGCGAGATCGCCAAGGCGCTGGGCATGCGCGTGCTCGCCTTTGACGCGTATCAAAACGACGCGGGCAAGGCCATCGGTAGCTATGTCGATCTGGACACGCTGCTCAAAGAATCGGATGTGATCAGCCTGCATTGCCCGCTGTTCCCGGAGACGAAGGGAATCGTCAACGCCGCTTCCATCGCGAAGATGAAGGACGGGGTCATCCTCCTCAACAACAGCCGTGGCCCCTTGATTGTGGAGCAGGATTTGGCCGATGCGCTGGGCAGCGGCAAGGTGTTTGCCGCCGGGTTGGACGTGGTCAGCGAGGAGCCGATTCGCGCGGATAACCCGCTGTTGACCGCGAAGAACTGCATCATTACGCCGCACATCAGCTGGGCGCCGAAGGAAAGCCGCCAGAGATTGATGGATGTCGCGGTGTCCAACCTTGCCGCCTGGGCAGCCGGGTCAGCGGCCAACGTGGTGAATCCGTGAACGATGCGCGCACAATAAAGCTCAAGGGTGTGCTGTTTTCGGTGCTTTCCGCCGTGATCTTCGGCACGTCGCCCATCTTCTTCAAGACCATCGTAACGTTGGGCATCAACACCACCACGCAGGTTGTGCTGCGTTCTATCGTGACGATGGTTCTTGCGGGTGTGCTTGCGGCGGTCAACCGTCAGCCGATTCTGCTCAAGGGCAGACTGCTGTTCGACGCGCTGATGGCGTTTGTCGCGGGGCAAGGGCTGACCGCAATCCTGCTCAACTCGTCTTACGCTTATCTGCCCGCCGGTATGTCCACCTCGCTTCATTTTGTGTATCCTTCGGTGGTCATGATCGCGTGCGTGGTGCTCTTTCTGGAGAAAATCAATCTGCCAAAGCTTGCGGCGCTGTTGCTGAGCATTGTCGCTATTGCGCTGATGACTGACCTTTCCGCGCACGGGCAGATCATCGGCGTGATTCTCGCGGTCGGGTCGGGCTGCAGCTATGCGTTCTATATTCTCTATTTGGAACGTACGCAGTTGCGCGATATTCCCGTTTGGACGTTTGCGTTCTGGAGTTCGCTGGGCTGCCTCGTCGCGGCGGGAGGACTTGGGCTTTCGACCAACACGCTGGATATCTCCGGCGCAACGGTGAAGGGGATTTCATTGCTGATGGTCATGGTGCCGCTGCAAAGCGTGCTCGCCGTGCGGCTGTTTCAGCTTGGCGTGCGGTATTCCGGCTCAACAGCCGCGTCGCTTTTGAGCACCATGGAACCCGTGACCAGCACGATTCTGGGTATGCTGATCCTTCACGAGGCGATGGACGCAAAAAAGCTCATCGGCTGTGTGGCGATTGTGCTGAGCGTAATTCTCGTCGTCTTCGGCACCTCACGCGGGGAAAAAGAGATTGCGGTTGCGGAAACATAAGCGGTTTTGACAAACCCGCAAAAGGTTCCAGTCAAAGGATTGCCCGAGTGTTTCGGGCAATCTTTTTTTCATCATCCATCCCCGAAAACAGCATAGGATCAATACCGGAAAAATATACAGCGATTATGCAGGATCGCCTTTACAAACGGGGTACGCTGTGCTATCCTCTTTTCTGTTGGTAATACAAATTGGTAGTACCAATAGAACAAGCCGGAGGGTATGCATGGGCGAACAGACGCAGATGAACTCGGTGCGCAGCAGGCTGCTGCGCGAGATGAAAGAGGGCGCCTATCGCTTCTCCGGCAAGCTTCCGCCGGAAGGTACGCTTGCGGAGCGCCTGAACATCAGCCGGACGCAGCTGCGCGACAGCCTCGCGCAACTCGAGCGCGAAGGCTTCATCAGCCGGCATCAGGGCGTAGGCACCGTCATCAATCGCCATGTGCTCGCGGTCACGGTGCGGATGGACATGGAGATCGAGTTCATGGAGATGATTCAAGCTTCCGGGCGTGAGCCGGGACAACTCTCGTTTTCCTATGATCTTGTGCCCGCCGGAGAAATCGCGGCAAAGCATCTCGCGATCTCGCCGAGTGATACGGTGCTCAAGGTCTGCCGGCTCATCGGTGCGGACGGTCAGCCCGCGATCTATTGCGAGGACTATATCTCCGCCGCGTTGATTAAGAAGAAAGACTATACCGAGCAGGATTTGCAGAAGCCGATCTTCTCGTTTCTCAAGCAATATTGCGCGCTGGAAGCGCACATGGACCTCACCGAGGTGCGTCCGGCGGTTGCGGACGCGGCGCTTGCCGAGATGTTTTGCGTGCCGCAGGGAACGCCGCTTCTGTATCTCGACGAGCTGGACTACGATAAAGAAGGCATGCCGATGTTGTATTCTCCGCAATATTACATCGGCGGCGTGATTCAGCACACCATGCTGCGCATGAAATTCTAGATAGCCTGCCGAACAAGCAGGCTTATTCCTGTTTTGCAGTCAATTTATTATTTGGAGGAACGAACGATGAAAAAAGTTGCCGTCGTGATGGGGAGCGCTTCCGATCTACCGCTGGCGAAAGAGGCGCTCAAAACGCTGACCGCGTTCGGAATTTCCGCCGTGGCGCGCGTGCTCTCCGCGCACCGCACGCCGGAGGAAGCAGCCGTGTTTGCAAAGGGCGCGGAGGCGGATGACTTTGGCGTGATCATCGCCTTTGCGGGCAAGGCGGCGCATCTTGCGGGCGCGATGGCGGCAAACTCCATTCTGCCGGTGATCGGTGTGCCCGTCTGCGGGAAAGACCTCGGTGGGCTGGATGCGCTTTTGAGCACCGCGCAGATGCCAAAAGGTGTGCCTGTGGCAACGGTCGCCATCGACGGTGGCTCCAATGCCGCGCTGCTCGCGGTGCGTATTCTCGCGCTCACGGACGAATCCCTCAACGCAAAGCTCAAGCAATACACCCAGAAGCTTGCGGAGCAATCGATTCTTGCGGATGCGCAGCTCCAAAGAGAGATGGATGAGATTTAACGCGAATAAACGAGACAAACAAAATTGCATCTACGGCGAAGGAGACGATCAACCGATGAAAAAGCTGGAACAGATTTATGAGGGCAAGGCGAAAAAGGTATATGCAACCGATGACCCGAAAATTGTCATCGTGGACTACAAGGACGACGCAACGGCGTTCAACGGCCTCAAAAAAGGCACAATCGCGGGAAAAGGCGTGGTCAACAACAAGGTCTCCAACCACTTTTTCCGTCTGCTGGAAAGCCACGGTGTCCCGACGCATTATGTCGAGCAGTTGTCCGATCGCGAAACCGCAGTGCGCCGCGTGGAGATTTTGCCCGTCGAGGTGATCGTTCGAAACCGCGCCGCAGGAAGTTTTTCCAAGCGGATGGGCG
Organism: Bacillota bacterium; assembly: GCA_023395595.1. Lineage (GTDB taxonomy): Bacteria > Bacillota > Clostridia > Christensenellales > CAG-138 > UBA7703. The sequence continues at coordinate 10,874 of JAEWYO010000006.1, read as the reverse complement.
TTGCGGAGGGCACGACGCTTGCCTGCCCGATTCTGGAGTACAGCTACAAGAACGACGAGCTGGGCGATCCGTTCATCAACTCCTACTATATCTGCGCGCTGAACATCGCAACCGACGACGAGATGGAGCAGGTGAAGAACTACTCCTTTCGGATCAATGATATTCTGAAAGCATATCTGGACGAGCTAGGCATTGAGCTGATCGATTTCAAGCTGGAGTTTGGCCGGTTTGACGGCAAGGTGATCCTCGCGGACGAAATTTCGCCGGATACCTGCCGCTTCTGGGACAAGGCAACGGGCAAAAAGCTGGACAAAGACCGCTTCCGCCGAGACCTTGGCGACGTGGAGGAGGCATATCACGAGATCATTCGCCGCCTGATGGGAGAATGAGCATGCGTTTGCCTTTGCATCTGTCTGCGCGGTATGAGCGGCTCAAGCCGGACGACGACTGCATGCATGAAGAATGCGGCGTGTTTGGCATCTATTGCAACGGCAGCGGGTTGGACGCGGCGGAGACCGCCTACTATGGCCTGTTTGCGTTGCAACACCGCGGACAGGAAAGCGCGGGCATCGCGATTTCGCGCAAGGGAAAGATCGACTGCCACAAGGCGATGGGGCTCGTCAGCGGACGCTTTTGCGACGGGCTGGCCTCGCTCAAGGGTGGAAATCTCGCCATCGGGCACGTGCGCTATTCCACGATGGGAGATAGCCTGCTGGTCAACGCGCAACCGCTGGTGGTGGAATCTCCGCTTGGCCCCCTCGCGTTGGCGCACAACGGCAACATCATCAACGCAAAGGAACTGCGCGAGGAACTGGAGGCGGAAGGATCGACCTTCCAGACCACCATCGATTCGGAGATCATCGCGGCCTTAATCGCAAAAAACAGCGGCAAAGGTTTGTTTGAAAGCATTTCGCACGCGATGGAACGGCTCAAGGGCAGCTATGCGCTCGTGCTGATGACCAAGGATTCGCTCATCGGCGTGCGCGACCCCAAGGGCATGCGCCCGCTTGCGCTCGGCAGCCTCAACGGCGCATATGTGCTTGCGTCGGAATCCTGCGCGTTTGACACCATCGGCGCGGAGTTCATCCGCGATGTGCGCCCGGGCGAGATCATCGTGATCAATCGCGCGGGGCTCAAGGCGCATCAGGCGGTGCGCTCGGCGGATACCGCGCTTTGTATCTTTGAATACGTCTATTTTGCGCGACCGGATTCCGATATCGACGGCATCTCCGTCCACAAAGCGCGGGAACGCGCGGGGGAACTCCTCGCGATTTCATCCCCGGCGGAGGTGGACGTGGTCTCCGCCGTACCGGATTCGTCCTTGCCCGCCGCGATGGGCTATGCGCGGCAGGCGAACCTTCCGTTTATCATCGCGCTCTCCAAAAATCGCTATATGGGGCGCACGTTTATCGAGCCATCGCAGGATCGGCGGGAGATGGACGTATCCCTCAAGCTCAGCGCGCTCAAGCGAAACGTGCGCGGCAAGCGCGTGCTGCTGGTGGACGATTCCATCGTGCGCGGCACGACGAGCAAGTACATCGTCGAGATGCTTAAGACCGCCGGCGCAAAAGAGGTGCATCTGCGCATCAGCTCGCCACCGGTCATGCATCCGTGCTGCTTTGGCATCGATACCTCTTCCTATGAACAGCTCATTGGCGCGAATCACTCCGTCGAAGAGATTAGAAAGTTCATCGGCGCGGATTCGCTGAGCTACTTGAGCATTGAAGATCTGCACAAAACCGTGGAATGCGCGGCGTGCAACTTCTGCGCGGGCTGCTTCAACGGCAAATACCCGGAGGATGTCTCCGCCCTGATCAAGCGCGGCGGTAAGCACATTCTGGATCGCTAAGGAGGAAAACAGCATGCCGGTGACCTATGAGCAGGCAGGAGTGAGCGTGGAGTCGGGCTATGAAGCCGTGCGCCGCATGAAAGCCTATGCCGAGGCGACGTTTGACGGGAATGTACTGCAATCTCTGGGCTCGTTTGGCGGCATGTATGCGCTGGGCGAACAGGTGCTGGTCTCCGGCACGGACGGCGTGGGCACGAAGCTCAAGGCGGCGTTCGCGCAGGACAAACACGACACCGTGGGCATCGACTGCGTGGCGATGTGCGCCAACGACGTGGTATGTCACGGGGCAAAACCGCTTTTCTTTCTCGACTATATCGCAACGGGCAAGCTCGTGCCGGAAACAGCGGCAAGCATCGTCAAAGGCGTTGCAGACGGCTGCCTTCAGGCGGGCTGCGCGCTCATCGGCGGGGAGACCGCCGAGATGCCGGGGTTTTATCCCGTTGGTGAGTATGATCTCGCTGGATTTTGCGTCGGCATCGTAGACAAAGCGAAGCTGATCGACAATTCGCGCGTCAAAGCGGGCGATGCAATCCTTGCGCTCGCGTCCTCCGGCGTGCATTCCAACGGGTTTTCGCTGGTGCGGAAACTGATCCCGATGGAGAAAGAAACGCTCGATGAGTACAACGCGGAGCTCGGCAAAACCCTCGGCGAAGCGCTGCTCACGCCGACGAACATCTACGTCAAACCCATCCTCTCGCTGATTGAGTTGGTGGAGGTGCATTCCATCGCGCACATCACCGGCGGCGGGTTCATCGAAAACATCCCGCGCAGCATTCCGAAAGGGTTGACCGCGAAAATCGAGAAAAGCGCTGTGCGGGTACTGCCGGTGTTTCGCCTGCTGCAACGACTGGGCGAGCTGGACGAAACGCACATGTTCAACACTTTCAACATGGGCGTTGGCATGACCGTTACCCTGCCGCAGGCGGACGTGGATCGCGCCATCGTGCATCTTGCCGCAGACGGCGTGGAGGCATATCGTATCGGCGAGGTCGTCTCCGGCGACGCGGGGATTCTCCTATGCTAACGGCAAAAATCGCCGTGCTCGTCTCCGGCGGCGGGACGAACCTGCAGGCGCTGATCGACGCGCAGGAAAGCGGGCGGCTTAGCAGCGGGCAGATCGTGCTCGTAATCGCGACCCGGCGGGACGCGTTTGCGCTGCTTCGCGCCAAGCGCGCGGAGATTCCGGCTGAAACAATCGAGCGCACGGCGTTTTCGACGCAGGAAGCATTTGAGGCGCGGCTATTGGAACGGCTGGCGGCAAGCGGGATCGATCTTGTCGTACTTGCTGGCTTTCTGCACATTCTCTCGGCGGGCTTTGTCGCGCACTATCCAGATCGCATTGTCAACGTGCATCCGTCGCTGATTCCCGCCTATTCCGGCAAGGGATATTACGGCATCAAGGTGCACGAGGCGGTGATTGCCGCGGGGGAAACGGAGACGGGTGCCACTGTGCATATGGTCAACGAGGTGCCCGATGGCGGCAGAATCCTCTACCAGCAGCGCGTGCCGGTCTTTCCGAGCGACACACCAAAGACGCTCCAGCACCGCGTGATGGAGCAGGCGGAGTGGCGGTTGCTGCCGCGTGCGGTGGAGGAACTCTGCGCGGGATTGGTGGAGCGGGGCATGATAAGGAGCGAGAATGAAGCAACAGAACTTGACTGAAATAATTGCAAGCAACCCTTATCCCGGACGCGGGATTCTCATTGGCCTTACGCCGGATGGCAAACGCGCTATGCTGGCCTATTTCATCATGGGGCGCAGCGCGGGCAGCCGCAGCCGCGCCTTTGCAAAGGACGGCGACAACCTTGCCATTCGCATGCTGGATGGCGGGAAGATCGCCGACACCAGCCTGATTTTCTATACGCCGCTTCGGACGCTGGCGCACGCCGTCGTCGTCACCAACGGCGACCAGACGGACACCATCTGCGCTTCACTTGCAGAGGGGAAAACGTTTGAAGACGCGCTGATGATGCGCATGTTTGAGCCGGACGCACCGCATTTTACCCCGCGCATCAGCGGTATGCTGGAGTTCTTCGGTGGCTTCTCCTATAAACTTTCGATTCTCAAGGCGGGCGACGCCGAGGGAAGCACAACCCTCCGGCAGACATTTGCCTACGAACCACGAGCGGGGACGGGGCACCTGATTCACACTTACGCGGGTGATTGCGAAGTTTTACCGAGTTTTTCCGGCGAACCGGTCGCGGTGGAAATTGTGAATGATTGCGCCGTGTTTGCGGATGGACTTTGGAACGCGCTGAACCCGGAAAACCGTGTTTCGCTCTATGTGCGATTCATCGATTTGGAGACAAATTGCTACGAGGATCGCTTGTTTAACCAATACGAAACAGAAGGAGACCCGGCATGAAGGAACTCAAGCTCAAATACGGCTGCAACCCGCACCAGAAACCTGCGCGCATCTACGCAGAGGCGGGCGAACTGCCCATTACGGTGCTCAATGGCCAGCCGGGATATATCAACTTTCTTGATGCCCTCAACGCCTGGCAGCTTGTCAAAGAACTCAAAGCGTCGCTGGGGTTGCCCGCGGCAACGTCGTTCAAGCACGTCAGCCCTGCTGGCGCTGCGGTCGGACTGCCGCTGAGCGAGATCGATCAGATCGCCTGCGCGGTGGACGACATCGCGGGACTCAACGATTCGCCGATCGCCTGCGCCTATGCGCGCGCGCGGGGAACCGATCGCATGTCCTCGTTTGGTGATTTTATCGCGCTGAGCGATGTTTGCGACGCGACCACGGCGAATATCATCAAGCGTGAGGTGTCGGACGGCATCCTCGCGCCCGGGTATACCGAGGAAGCGCTCGCAATCCTGAAAACCAAGCGAAACGGCAACTACGCCGTGATCCAGATCGACGAGAGCTACGCGCCGGAAGGGATGGAGCTTAAGCAGATATTCGGGGTCACGTTTGAACAGCCGCGCAATACGGCTTTGATCGACAATTCGCTGCTGCAAAACCCTGTGACCGCGATTGCAAAGGTCAGTGAGGCGGCCAAGCGGGACATGCTGCTTGCTCTCATCACGCTCAAATTCACCCAGTCCAACTCCGTTTGCTTCGCGGCAAACGGGCAGACAATCGGCGTTGGCGCGGGTCAGCAGAGCCGGATTCACTGCACACGGCTGGCGGGAGAGAAGGCGGATATCTGGTGGCTCAGACGCAGCGCGCAAGTGCTCGCGCTGCCGTTTTTGCCCGAGATCAAGCGGCCGGAGCGGGATAATCTAATCGATCAATACATCGGCTCTCTTGGCGGCGTAGCCTGCGGCGAAGCGGGCTGGGAAGCCTATTTTTCGCAAAAGCCGGTGCCGATGACGAAAGAAGCGCGCGCGGCGCATCTTGCCTCGCTTTCCGGCGTTTCACTGGGCAGCGACGCGTTTTTCCCGTTTGACGACAATATCGAGCGCGCGCGCCAAAGCGGCGTACAGTTCATCGCGCAGCCGGGTGGCTCCGTGCGGGATGCGGACGTGATTGCCGCCTGCAATCGCTATGGGATGGCGATGTTTTTTACCGGCATGCGGCTGTTCCATCATTGATGGCGAAAACAAAACACGATAATACGATAGGAAAACGCGTATGAATCTGATGATCGTTGGCGGCGGCGGGCGCGAACACGCGCTGCTCGAGCAGCTGCGCAAAAACCCGCGCGTGGAGAAGATTTACGCCCTGCCCGGCAACGGCGGCATGGCGGCGCACGCCGAGTGTGTGCCCATCCGCGCCACGGATATCGACGGCATCGTTGCGTTTGCGATGGAACACGCGATCGATTTTGCGGTGATCGGGCCAGACGATCCGCTGATTGCGGGCGTGTGCGACCGACTCCGCGCGGTGGGCATCCGCTGCTTCGGGCCGAGCAAATCCGCCGCCGCTATCGAGGGCAGCAAGAGCTTTGCAAAGAATCTGATGCGAAAATACGGCATCCCAACCGCCGATTATGCGGTGTTTGACCGCGCAACGGAGGCATATGCTTATCTTGCGGCTGCCAACTATCCGCTTGTCATCAAGGCAGATGGTCCCGCGCTGGGCAAAGGCGTGGTCATTGCAAGCACACGCGAAGAGGCGTTTCAAGCCGTGCGAGCGATGATGGAAGAAGGCGCTTTTGGAGTGAGCGGCAGCCGCGTGGTCGTAGAGGAGTGCCTCACGGGAGTTGAAGCAAGCGTGTTGGCCTTCACCGACGGAACGACGCTGATCCCGATGATCTCCGCGCTGGATCACAAGCGCGCGCTGGATGGCGATTTGGGCTTGAATACGGGCGGGATGGGCGCGCTTGCGCCAAACCCGTATTATACGACCGAGCTGGCCAGGGCGTGCATGGAGCTGATCTATCTGCCAACCATGCGCGCAATGAACGCAGAAGGTAAGCCGTTCTCCGGCTGCCTGTACTTCGGACTGATGCTGACAGAGCATGGACCAAAGGTGATTGAATACAACTGTCGCTTTGGCGATCCGGAAACACAGGCAGTGCTTCCACTGCTGGAGACGGATCTGTTGGAGATCATGCTCGCTGTGGAGGCGGGCAGGCTCGCCGAGATACCCGTGCGCTTTCGCGCAGGTTCCGCCTGCTGCGTGGTGCTCGCGAGTGAAGGATACCCCGGCGCGTACCAAACAGGGTATGAAATCTTGCTGGGCGATACACAAGAGTACAAAAGCGTGGCTGTCTATCACGCGGGGACAAAGCTTGAGCAGGGCAGGCTCGTCACCTCCGGCGGGCGCGTGCTGGGCGTGACCGCGCTGGGCGAAACCGCGCGTATGGCGCAGCGCGCCGCATATGCGGCGGCGAAGCGCATCCGGTTTGCGCACGCTGTTTGCCGACGGGACATCGGCGAGCGTGCCATCCTTTGGGCAGAACGGGGAGAGTGAACACGATGGTATCTCGCATCTATGTGGAAAAAGCGCCGCAGTTTGCGCAGGAAGCGGCGGCAACGCTGGCGGATATTCGAAATGTATTGGGCATAGCGCACATCAAGGGGCTTCGCATCCTGAATCGTTACGACGTGGAGGGAATCAGCGACGCCCTGTTTGCTGCCTGCCGATATACGGTATTTGCCGAACCGCAGACGGATTTGGTCTACGACGCGCTCCCGCAGGATGCGGACGTGGTTTTCGCGATGGAGTATCTGCCCGGGCAGTTTGACCAGCGCGCGGAGGCCTGCGCGCAGTGCATCGTGCTGCTGAGCCAGAAGGAAGCGCCCGTCGTGCGTACCGCGCGGGTCTTTCTGCTCTCCGGCACGCTGAATGAGGCGGAGATAGCTGCCATCCAACGATCTATCATCAACCCCGTGGAAGCGCGTATCGCGCAGCTTTCGCTGCCGGAAACGCTCGTTTTGCGCGCGGAAAAGCCGGAGAAAATTCCCGTCCTGCACGGATTTTGTGAGATGGACGAGCTAAGCCTTGGCGACCTGATCGCGCAATACGGCCTTGCGATGGATTTGGGTGATCTGCGCTGCTGCCAAAGCTATTTTGAAGTCGAACGGCGTGACCCGACGCTGACGGAGCTCAAGCTTCTCGACACCTATTGGTCGGATCACTGCCGGCATACGACGTTCTTAACCGCGCTGGACGACGTTGCGTTTGACGATCCCCGCGCACAGCAAACGTATGAAACCTATCTCGGTTTGCGGGAACAGCTCGGTATCACGAAACCCGTCACGCTGATGGATTTGGCGACGATTGGCGCCAAATGGCTCAGACGACAGGGCAAGTTGGAGCGGCTGGACGTTTCCGACGAGATCAACGCCTGCACGGTGAAAACCACAATCACGGTAGATGGCAAGCCGGAGGACTGGCTCGTGCTCTTCAAGAACGAAACGCACAACCATCCGACCGAGATTGAACCCTTTGGCGGTGCGGCAACTTGCATCGGCGGCGCGATTCGCGACCCGCTCTCCGGCCGCGCGTTTGTCTATCAGGCGATGCGGCTCAGCGGCGCGGCCGACCCGCGCACGCCGTATGGCGAGACACTGCCCGGCAAGCTCCCGCAGCGCAAGATTGTCACCACAGCCGCCGCGGGATACAGCTCCTATGGCAACCAGATTGGGCTTGCGACCGGATTGGTGGACGAAATCTATCACGAAGGGTTTCTCGCAAAGCGCATGGAGGTCGGCGCGGTGGTCGGCGCGGTGCCGGTGAAAAACGTCCGCCGCGAAACGCCGAACGCGGGTGATGTCGTCCTGTTACTCGGCGGCAAAACCGGGCGCGATGGCTGCGGCGGGGCGACGGGCTCCTCCAAGGCGCACTCGTCCGATTCGCTCTCGTCCTGCGGTGCGGAGGTGCAAAAAGGCAACGCGCCAGAGGAGCGAAAGCTCCAGCGGCTGTTTCGAAACCCGGACGCAGCGCGCCTGATCAAACGCTGCAACGACTTTGGCGCGGGCGGCGTTTCGGTCGCCATCGGGGAGCTTGCCGACGGCGTCGCGATCGAGCTGGATCGCGTGCCCGTAAAATATGATGGTCTTGATGGAACGGAACTTGCCATCAGCGAATCGCAGGAGCGCATGGCGGTGGTCGTTTCGCCGGAGGACGAGGCAGCGTTTCTCGCGCTGGCGACGGCGGAAAATCTGCAAGCAACGCGCGTTGCGGTGATCACCGCCGAGCCGCGGCTCACGATGGACTGGCAGGGCGAGCGGATTGTCGATCTCAAACGAAGCCTGCTCGATAGCAACGGTGCGCAAAAGCATGCGCGCGTTCGCGTAACTGCGCCGAACGCAAAAGAGCACACCATAGACGAAGCCTCGTTTACCGCGCGTTATCGTGCGCTGGTGTCAGGCTTGGAGTGTTGCTCCCGTCGCGGCTTGAGCGAGCGGTTTGACTCCACGGTCGGGGCCTATTCCGTGTTGCTGCCGTTTGGCGGCGCGCGGCAGAGCACGCCCGCGCAGGCGATGGCGGCAAAACTGCCGCTTACGCGCGGCGAAACCAACGCTTGCACGCGGATGGCGTGGGGGTATGACCCGCACATGAGCGAGCAATCGCCCTATGCGGGCGGTTATGCCGCCGTGGTCGCTTCGCTGGCAAAGCTGGCGGCTGCAGGCGCGCCGATGGAAGAGCGATACCTGAGTTTTCAGGAATATTTCGGCAAGCCGGGGCTTGATCCCGCGCGCTGGGGAAAGCCCACCGCTGCACTGCTTGGCGCACTGCAAGCGCAGCTCGATTTCGGCGTGGCTGCCATCGGCGGAAAGGACAGCATGAGCGGCTCGTTTGAGTCGCTGGATGTGCCGCCGACGCTGGTGTCCTTTGCGCTCGGCGTGGGCACGACGGAAACGACGCTTTCGCCCGAGTTCAAGCGTGCGGGTGCGCGTGTGATGCTGCTCGCGCCCGAGATGCGCGCGGACGGGCTGCCGGAGGCGGAGTCGATGCGCTCTGTGTTTGCGCAGCTTTACGCGATGATTGCGAGCAAACGCGTCCGCGCGGCATATACGCTTGGAAGCGGCGGCATCGCGGAAGCGGTGTTCAAGATGTGCCTCGGCAACGGGCTGGGGTTTTGTTTTGATGAAAGTATTACACAGGAAGAACTCTTTCAGCCGCGCATTGGCGCATTCGTTGTGGAGCTCAGCGGAGACGAAACAATCGGCACACCGCTTGGGGAGACGATTTCCAGAGGCGCGATCCATTGGCAACGGGATACAATCGATCTGGCGCAGTTGGAGCACGCTTACGACGAAACGCTGGAGGATGTATTCCCGACGCGCACGAAGCAGACCGCGATCACAACCGAAATTCCCGTCCGGCACACCAGCAATGCAATCAAACCCCGCGCGGGAACGCTTGGCAAACCGCGCGTCTTGATTCCTGTTTTTCCAGGCACCAACTGTGAATATGAATCTGCCCGCGCCGTGGAGCGCGCGGGAGCGATTGCGCAGGTGCTGGTGCTGCAAACCGCATCGGCGGACGCGATTGGCGCATCCATTCGCGCGTTTGCGCAAACGTTGGATCGTTCGCAGGCGCTGCTCCTGCCCGGCGGGTTTTCCAACGGGGACGAGCCGGACGGCAGCGGAAAGTTCATCACAGCGTTTTTGCGAAACCCGATTGCGAGCGATGCGCTCATGCGGCTCATCGACGCGCGGGACGGGCTCGTGCTTGGCATTTGCAACGGGTTTCAGGCGCTCATCAAACTTGGACTCGTGCCGTACGGCAAGATTATGGAACCCTCCGCCGCGCTGCCGACGCTGACGTTCAACCAGATTGGGCGGCATCAGTCCCGCATCGTGCGCACGCGGATCACATCCGACCGTTCGCCGTGGCTGATGCTGGCCGGCGCGGGAAATGTTTACTCTATGCCGGTTTCGCATGGCGAAGGGCGCTTCCTCTGTGGCGAAGAATTGTTGCACGACCTCGCGCAGCGCGGGCAAATCGCCGCGCAATACGTCGATGCGAGCGGGAATCCAACTATGGACGTGAACTTCAACCCAAATGGTTCGCTGGCGGCGGTGGAAGCGATTACCTCGCCGGACGGGCGCATCCTCGGCAAGATGGGGCACAGTGAGCGAATCGGCGCGGGGCTATACCAAAACGTGCCCGGAAACTATGACATGCGATTGTTTGAATCAGCCGTGCTATATTTTTCGTAACAATCGCTACAGAAAACGCAAACCAAAAGGCTCTCCGAAAAATCGGGAGAGCCTTTTTTTTGTGCCGAATGGCGAACAATAGCGGCTATTTTCGATTCAGCAGCCGTGCGATCGGCGGACGATGCACGGTGATGATCCCCTGCGGGCAAAATTCTTGACAGCAAAAGCAGCGGATGCACTTCTTTTCGTCGATCTCGGCGTGCTTTTCGCGGATGGTGATCGCGTTGGCAGGGCAAACCTTTTTGCACTCCGAGCAGCCGGTGCAGCGATCTCGCGCGACGCGGGGTTTGCTGGCAAACATGCCGGAGAGTAGTTTCGCAATCGTTTTGTTGCTGGAACCCCAGAGCGTTACATCGTGCTTGGGGGTGAGCTGAAAATCGCGAATCACGAACGATTCCAGATCACCATGGATCGTCAGCTCACTTACTTTGGACGGTACAAGCCCTCGTTTGACGGC
>JAEWYO010000090.1 GCA_023395595.1 Bacillota bacterium | reverse complement strand
TCTTCATGATGTTCGACATGCTGGAGTTTTCGATGCCGCGTTTTAGGATGCTGTCAATCGTGGAATAAGGGATGTCCGTTTTCTCTGAAAACGCCCGAATACTTCTGTATCGTTGGAGAATCAGATTTTTTAGCTCTTGCTCCACCGGCATTTCATCCACCGCCTTTGCTTCATCTTATAGCGGTAGACCTAAAAAAGCAACAAGGATTTACGATATTGCGTGAATTTGAGAGGCTTAAGAGCGATTCAAACTTTGCGGTTGAATGGAAATAGCAGAATGTTTTACAGCTTATAATTCTAAAGATGAAGCTGGCGGCTTCAAATCCAGTTCTAAGCAATAAGGCCAATAAAAAAACAGCCAACGACGGCTGTTTTTTTATTGGTCGGGGTGACTGGATTTGAACCAGCGACCTTTTGGTCCCGAACCAAACGCGCTACCAAACTGCGCTACACCCCGAATGTATGGAGCCAATGTGGGGATTCGGACCCCAGACCTGCTGATTACGAATCAGCTGCTCTACCGACTGAGCTACATTGGCAACTCATGCTTTTCAATTATAGGCAAACGTGCCTAGAGTGTCAAGTCATTTTGATGGAAAATCGACAAGGTTTTTTCCCGCGTGTCCATGCGCATCCACCCATGCCAAAGAGAAGATTGCAAGAGAGAATCAGAGCGAAAGAGAGGCGGCGGAAGTTTGCTTTTCCGCCGCCAATCGCATTGATCGTTCCCTGCCGGCAGAAGCGTCTCTCCGGCTTTAGGCGCTGTTTAGGCGATGACCGCCTGCCGTTCCAGCTCTTCTTTTTCCAGAATCGTATAGGCAACCTTGCCGACCAGAGTCTTGGGCAGCTCGCTGCGGAACTCGATGTCATATGGCATGGCGTATTTGGCGACGAGTTTGCTGCAATGCGCGAGAATCTCCTCCTTGAGCGTCGGTGTCGGCAAGATATTCGGACGCAGCACGACAAACGCCTTGATCTTCTGCATCCGGTAGGAATCCGGCACACCGATGACGCAGCTCATGAACACCTTCTCGTGTGCGTCAATCGCGTTCTCTACCTGCGATGGATACACATTGTATCCGCTCGTGATAATGAGACGCTTGATGCGCTGCTTGAAGAAGAGGAAGCCGTCCGCGTCCATGTTGCCAAGATCGCCGGTATGCAGCCAGACATGCCCGTCTGCGTGCTTGCGAAGCACATTTGCGGTCTCCTCCGGTTGATTGACGTATTCCATCATCACTGACGGCCCGCAGAGGCAGATTTCGCCGTCTTCGCCGTAGGGTACCGTTTCTGTCGTGCCGGGTTTGACGATTTTGTAATACGTGTCCGGGAACGGCAGCCCGATGCTGCCCTCGCGATACATATCATACGGCGTCAGGCAACTTGCGGTGACGCACTCGGTGGTGCCGTAGCCTTCGCGCACCTGAACGGTTGCGCCGTGCTCCATCAGGAACGTATCAAACTTCTTCTTGAGTTCGATGGAGAGCGTATCGCCGCCGGAGAACACGCCGAGCAGCTGGCTCATGTCCACGCCGTCCATATATGGGTTGCGCGTGATGCCCTCATACAACGTCGGCACACCGGCGATATAGTGTGGTTTCTCTTTCTTGAGCAGCTTTGCATAGCTCTCGACCGAAACGCGCGGCACAAGAATCGCCGTCACGCCAGCAACAAGCATCGTATGGATGCAAACGCCGAGGCCAAATCCGTGGAACATCGGCATTGCGGCGAGCATGCGAGAGCCGGGGACGACGCAATTGCCCATGGAGCAGGTTTGCAGCGCGAGCGCGTTGAAGTTGAGGTTGCTCAGCAGGATGCCCTTCGTGGTGCCCGTCGTGCCGCCGGAGAAGAGGATGACGGCAGCGTCTGCACCATGGCTTTCCACAAAGCAGGATTCATCCTGCTTCTTAGCACCGGTGAGGAATGCGTTCCAATAGAGCACGTTGGCATCCTTCGGAATCTTCGGCACCTTGCGTCCTTCGGTGAGGGCAAAGCCGAGCTTCATGACGGGAGAGAGCGCATCCTTTACGCTGGTGAGCACGAGCGTCTCAAACGACACCTGCTTGCGCACCTCTTCAAACTTGCCATAAAACACATCCAGCGACACCACGGCCTTGGAGCCGGAATCCTTGATGTAGAATGCAATTTCGCCGACGCTGGAGAGCGGATGAATCATTGAAGCGATCGCGCCGATGCGGTTGAGCGCATAGAAGCAGAGCACGATCTGCGGGCAGTTCGGCATGCAGAGCGTGACCTTGTCGCCTTTTTGGATGCCGATTGCGGCAAACGCGCGCGCAACCTCGCGGATTTCGCGCACCATGTCGCGAAACTTGGTCGCTTTGCCCATAAAGGTGACGGCGTTGTAATCCGGATAGAGATTGGCGGCGCGTTCGACCATGTCAAACATGGACGCGTCAGGATAGGAGAGCTTCTGATCGACTTCACCGTAAAACGCGAGCCACGGGGCGTCCACGTTGGACATATCTTCACAGAAGGGAAAGCTCTTGACTTCAGTACTCAATGGTTAGTTCCTCCTTGGACGGGATGTCGAGCAACTCCGGCTCGGCAAGAAATTTCTTGAGTAGGCGAACGGTCTTGGAATAGTAGTATCCGTCCGCGATGCGCTCGTCAAGCGTGAGCCCGAGGTTGAGCGCGGGTTTGACCGTCACGGCACCGTCCGCGTCGTAAAACGGCTGCATGTGCTTTTCGCCGACGACGACGAAGACGGAATTCGTGCTCCAGTTGGCAAGGTGGTGATAGCCCGCGTTGAGCTTGATGGAACCGAGATTGCTGATGAAGACCGTGCTGTTATAGGGGTCTTCATTCGCGAGGTCTTTGGGCATGTTGCCGTGCTCGTCCAGCGAGCGAAGGATGGCGACGATGATCTTGCGCAGCCACATGGGGGCTTTTGCCAGCGTGTCAAGGATATCCGTTGTGCCGTCCGTCTTGTTGCTTTTGCGCACGGAATAGACAAAGTCGCAGATTTTATCGTGGATCATGTCGATTGCGGCTTTCTCACTCGTCGGGTCATATTTGAGGATCATGACGGATTCATCCGCGTGATCGGAAAACGCCTTTTTGACGATGAAGGAAAACGTGATATGGTTGCGGTCGTAATAGCGGTTGCCGATGATGAAGCGGTTCATGCGCGGGCGCATTTCGATGGTGCGCGCAAGAGCGGCGAGAATTACGTGAAAGAAGGTGTATTTATACTCCGGGTTTTGTGCATTCTTTTTTTCGAGATATGCTTCCACCGCACTCAGGTCCACGAGCTCCTGAATGAAGGCCTCGTTGTCCGCGCGGTTTGGCATCATAATCGGCATAAAGACATGCATCGAGTCGAGATCGCGAACCAAGGTTGCGTCCCGGCGGTCGCCGCGGCGGCGCTTTGCAGTTGTTTCCATGTTTATCCCATTCCAATCTTGAAGTATGAGTGCAAATAATGTCTAAAATATAAACGTTTCTCAACAAATTGTCAACGAAGCGCCACAATTGAGGAGCCACGAGCGGAATATTCGATTGGCAACGGATCATTCACGATGGATAAAACGCATACTCGCTTGTGCAGAATCCCCCGAAACATTGACAATTTCAGCGTGTGCCGATATACTAAGCAATGTATAGAACCACGAGAGGAAAGCTATGAGCGACGAAGAGAGCGATAGTACCGGCGACCACAATCCTAACCGCATGACCGGATATTTTTTGAAGCACATAATCTGTCTCTGTTAAGAAAATGAGTACAGGTTATGCTTTTTCTATTTCTTGGCACAGAAACCGGGAAAGGGAAAGAGCCGCTTCTTTCTTTTTTATCTGTGCGACCGGGGAATCCCGCGCAGCACGGAGCATTCAACAAGATCAATATGGAGTATAAAAATGGGTAACGATCCCTTATTCTGGCAAATTATATTACAGGTGGTACTGATTGCGCTCAACGCGGTCTTTGCTTGTGCAGAGATTGCCGTCATCACGATGAACGACGCGAAACTCGCAAAACTCGCCGCGGAAGGAGACAAGCGCGCCATCAAGCTCGCGCGTCTGACAAGCCAGCCCGCGCGGTTTCTCGCGACAATTCAGGTCGCCATCACGCTCTCTGGTTTCCTGGGCAGCGCGTTTGCGGCAGACAACTTCGCAAAGCGCATCACCGCCGCAATTACGGCGGGCGGCAGCGCAATCCCCGCCGCGACCATCAACACTATCTCGGTGCTGCTCATCACGCTGATTTTAACGTTCTTTACGCTCGTGTTCGGCGAGTTGGTACCCAAACGCGTCGCGATGAAAAACGCGGAGAAACTCGCGCTTGGCATGGCGGGGCTGATCAACGGCGTCGCAAAAGCGTTTGCGCCGCTGGTTTGGCTGCTCACCGTTTCCACAAACGGCATCCTGCGCCTCCTTGGCGTTGACCCCAATGCGGAGGACGAAGAAGTCACCGAGGAAGAGATTCGCATGATGGTGGACGTCGGCTCCGAAAAGGGAACCATCGAAGCCACCGAAAAAGAGATGATCCACAATGTGTTTGAATTTGACAATGTCTCCGCCGAGGATATTTTGACCCACCGCACGCAGGTGGATATCCTCTGGCTGGACGAGAGCGACGAGGACTGGGCGGAGACAATCCACAGCACGCGGCATTCGTTTTACCCGATCTGCCGGGACAGCTCGGACGACGTGGTCGGTATTCTCGATGCGAAGACTTATTTTCGTTTGCATGATCGCACGCGCGAAAGCGTGATGCAGCAGGCGGTTCAGCCGCCGCGCTTTGTTCCGGAGTCGATCAAGGCGGATGACTTGTTCCTCGACATGAAGCGCAGCCGCAACCACTTCTCGGTGGTGATGGACGAATACGGCGGCATGTGCGGCATCGTAACCATGAACGACCTCATCGAGGTGATCGTGGGCGATATTGACGAACAAGAGGACGGCGAGGAGCAGATTATCACGACCGTTGCGGATGGCGTTTGGCGCACGCATGGGTCTGTGCCGCTGGAAGATATCTCCGAGGCGATTGGCTGTCCGCTGCCGGTGGACGAGTTTGATACGCTCAACGGACTTGTCTTCAGCGTGCTTAATGAAATACCCGAGGACGGAACGGTGTTTGCGGTCGATGCGGCCTGCCTGCATAT
>JAEWYO010000037.1 GCA_023395595.1 Bacillota bacterium | reverse complement strand
TAGCCGTATTGCTGCTCTTTCGCAAAACGACCTTCACGTCGTTTCCGTCTTTCAGCAGTTCTCGCATCACAGCAGAGCCAACGAATCCCGTCGCGCCCAGAACTAGTTTCTTCCCGCCCATAATTTGCTTTCCCCTTCAAAAAAATCGTGATGGAAATTGCATAAATAGTCCATTTATTGTGTATAACTGCATATTTTGATTTTATAGTATGCCAGCTGATAGCGTGTGTCAAGTAATTCTGTCAGAATCGGAAACCGGTCATAATCCATGCCTGACACTGCGTGCCAGAAAAACAAAACAGACACTGTTGTAGTGTTACACTAAAAACGGACAAGTAAAAAGCCTACGGTATAATGAACCGTAGGTTTTTTGCGTGAAAGGAGAAATCATGAATAAGCATTACAGCAACGAATTGAAAGAACGGGTCGTGAAAGAATATCTGGAAGGCGCAAAAATGAATGAACTAGTCCTTCGATATGAACTAACCGGAAAGAATCGAATACGAGCTTGGCGGGATCAGTATTTGAAGTTTGGCTGCATTCCAGACGGGCGAGGAACCGGAAAAGGTGGTGGGCGTCCGCGAAATGTGGATACATCCAGCATGACGCAAGAAGAATACATACGCTACTTAGAAATGGAGAATGATATTTTAAAACAACTTCGCTCCCTAAGCAGCAAAAAAGCAAAGTCAAATATCAAGTGATTGATCGGCTTCGATCGAAGTATAGTATTTCTGCTTTGTGCTGGTATCTTGGTTGCTCTCGGAGTGGATATTATGACTGGAGCAGTCGAGGCAAGCCGAATCACAACAAGCTGGATGCAGTCAAAGAATCCGCAATTCTTTCCATCTACTACGAGAAAACGGCGAGAGGAAGGCGACAGGTTCAAATGCATCTGGAGCGCAAATACATGCTTCATATGAGCTTAGGGAGCGTACATCGATATATGGCCGTTCTAGGCCTCAACTCAACACGAAGGAAACGGTATATTACCCCAAAGAAAGAAGCGCAGAATCCACTTCACACATTCCCCAATGTTTTGCAGCAGGACTTCCACGCTTCCTCTAGCCACCAAAAGTGGCTGACCGATATCACCTATTTACCGTGCAATGATGGAAAACTCTATCTTTCATGCATCAAGGATTTAGGTGACAAATCTATTTTAGCATATTCCGTATCTGCCAAGAATGATATCTACCTGGTACTGGATACGTTGGCAAGAGCGAAACCATTTATGCGCGAGGGTATTGTTCTCCATTCAGATAGGGGTTCGCAATACTGCTCTCCCATCTATCAATCCGTTCTCTTGGAAAGCGGCATTGTGATTAGTATGTCTAGACCGGGTATGCCCTACGACAATGCCCCAATGGAGTCCTTCTTCTCCATTCTGAAAAATGTAGACCTTCGACTATTTAAGCATTTGACATGCGCGCAAATGCGGGAATTCATTGATTCTTTCATTCGTTACTATAACGAATATCGCCCGCAATGGCGTTTGAAAAAGCTGACTCCGTTTGAATTCTGAAGTCAGCTTGTGTAGCTTTTTTACTTGTCCGTTTTTCTTGACACATTACAGTCGGGTCTGCTTTGTTTTTGGTGGAGGCGGGGAGAATCGGGCATCGCAAACGATGGCGCATTTGCTCGCATTCCAAGCGTCGTAAATCGCCCGTTTGACTCAACCATGGCTCGGAAAATCGCCGCTCAGTGGTGATTTCTTACGGGCTTCGATTCTCTCTTGTCTTGCTGACCAAAAATGAAAACATATTCGTATTTATGGGTGGGTTTAAAGTGACTATAGTGCTATAAGTTCATTGTTATAGCAATTCGTCTTTTCTTGCAATTTTGATTTTGCTCACTATACGCTGTGTTCACTTGTTTGATTTAACTACATAATGCATATAACTAGCAGGTGCTATATTTTTATAGCATTAGTGTCTTTCTCTTCACTGCATTCTTTATCAGGTAAAAAGCCAGAGTATCTCCTCTTTCGATGAATGATGGCAAGGTACGCAATGCAGGCACAACTTATCAGAAAATATACTGTATTTAGGGCAAACCAACGTTGAGGTCTTGGCCATATACCAAATTCTGGTTTTATTACTTCCCAGATTATGCCGATAAACAGATATTGTAACAACATGGTTGTTGAACTGTTCACTAGTGCTACTAAAAAAAGCTTCCCACGAAATAGAAACAATAACGTTATTACTACAAGGGTTGAATAAATGTTATATGTTAAATTCTCAGCTTGGGCGAGGAATTCCTCAGCCATTTCGTAAGTGCTCGATTCTATAAATATCTTATAAAATGGGAACAAATTGAAAAGCAATATCGAGAGTAAAATTACGTAACTAATACCTTTATAAAACCCGTACTTTTTTTGAAATATCGGGAATATAACGGCAACCGGAATGACACTAATCATTATTTGGCTTAATTCCAAGGTCGCATTTGCCATAATTAGCAAAGGGGTGTTGTAGCATTTGTTTTGAATTATGTATATGCCAACAAACGATAAAGCTGCAATGAAGGAGAAAATATCTACTGTCCACACTCCAGTACCTAACGATCCGAATTGTTTTTGCTTCTTTCGTATGAAGTTATAAAACAGAGCTAGTACAATAGTGGCTGCAAAGTTAAAAGAAGCTCTTTGAAGAACAGCTGCCCACTCGATTGTTATAAAATTCTCCCAAATTACATTTGCTACGAGACTCAGTATAAGAGTCGCAACCACCCCTAATCCAACACTTAGGCAATAGAAAAGAATAAAAACAATCACCGTTTTAAACGGAGAATCCGGCCAAGAAGTCTTTTGTTTTCTCAAGAACCCTTTCATCTTTAGCTTTCGACGCGTTGAGCGTCGCTTTCAATTACCACTTCAATAAAACTCTCCTTTGGTACAAAATGCACTAAGGCCGGCTGTATGTATTCGTTCTTATAAATATCTTCATAATGAATATATAAATCAAACCAATATGAATCCCTTGGGAGAGCGTAGCTCATATTCACAATCAGATAGAAACAATCACCAACCCTTACTGGCTGGATATATTCGCTAAAAGAATCGGTAAAACCATCAACCTCAAGATCCTTACTTTCAGATTCTTGGCCATAGTCTGCCTCTTGATAGTTGTTTCCAGTCGATAAATACATTTTATACATCGCACCTTCACCAACGTTTTCAAACCTACAGTAATAACACTTATATTTATCTAAGACTGTGTATAAAGAGAATTTCGAGTCTATTCGGCATTCCATTTTCCCAACTTCCTCAGAAAACTCATCGACAGAGAAAGTGACAAGAGACTCTGAAAAAGGCTCCAACTCTTTTTGAAGGCTTTCATAGTTGATTTCCCAAACCGCCCCTCCTTCTGTCATCACAATATAGGGTATTTTTGCTGCCGTGAATGCATACTGCGTTGTTTCAACGTTATTGGTAATCGTCCACGCAACCCCAATCAACGTAATCATTGCACCAACTGCAGCACCAATCGCAGACCCTACCGCTGTTTCAATAAAATGAGGTGAAAAAAAAGTTTTTTTCTTCCCCGATGATTCATTTTTCGAATCATCATTATTTCTATCACTCTCTCTAAATAGTTCAGGAGAGGTGGTACTCACATTGTTTCTCTTTTCACGGTCTCTCTTACTTTGGGATTTTTTCTCCATCGATTTGCTTCCCAAAACCACATCGTTTTTAGTGCTCTCACTTTTAAGTTCAGGAGAGGTGACATCAACGCTGATTCCTCTTTTTGGGTTTTTCTTTTTAGAAAATTCTCTCTCCTCCTTTCCAAAAGCAGCATCGTGCTCAGAACGCACTGTATTCTGTTTAGGCGAAGTATCATTCGCGCCTATATCTTGCTTAAAACTACGTTTCTTTGGGGATTTCTTCTCCATCACTCTTCTCCTATCATTACACAATACGATAGCATATGAGTATGCAAAACTGAATGTTCTTATACCCGCGCTTAATTGCATGATAAGAATATTGCTCGTTCCGAGAGCACGGAGCTGACGCATCTATATACAAACATATTTCTTAGAGGGACATGGTTGCACTTTAGTTTTGAATCATATGCAACTCCCCATCTAGTAATTGAATATATTAGTACAAATTAGTAATTAATGTTCCTATGTTATGACCGCGTAGCACGCGATATGTGTTTCCGTCTACAAAACCGTTGTACACATTCATTTCCATCGAATGCGTTTTACAAAACGCAGCAGCAGTTAAATCAATAATCGTGCTTGACTTTGATAGAAGATCGCTAAACGTCGTATGCGGCAAAATCTCAGCATTCGCATTCAAAATATCATCTGGAAAAACACCATCGACATTAGTTGCTTTCAATATCCTATCGACTTCAAGTTCCTTTCCGCGGACAGCAGCGGCTGTATCAGATGTAAAAAAAGGAATCCCGAGACCACATGCAATAATAACAATATAACCATTACTCATCAGGGCGCGGGCATTATCCGGTCTATATTGATCCATAATATCGAAAGGAATTGCTGACACCAATTTATTCTTTATTTCATGCTTGTTCATTATAGACGACAGCAACAATGCATTTATTATTGTTGCAGAACTTCCAATATTATTTGAAATTAGCTCGTCTTCAATTCTTTTATCTCTTCCCCGCCATAAGTTGCCCCCGCCTAACACTATCGATATCTCTAAATCTGATTGCTCCCTCTGTGCTTGTGTAATCTCAAAACAAACATTCTCGATCCGATTAAAATCACCTTCGCGTAAACTTCCGAAAAGTTCGCCACTTAGCTTTAACAGGAATCTCATAACTCGCCCTTCCTTGCAATCAGCATACAATCACCAATTGGTACAAAATAGAAAGAAAATGTATTGCATTCTTTGAGATAGATAATTGCTTTATCAATTGCTGCTGCATATTCGTTCTGTCTCGCTTTGGCAACGTTCCCCTTAAAAAGCGTATTGTCAATGATTAAAAATGCTCCAACCTTCATGTGTTGTTGAAATAGCTTCACGTAGAACGTATAGTTTAACTTATCTCCATCTAGGAAAATCATGTCAGAATCTTTGATTAATTGAATATGCTTTGGAATTACTAATTTTGCATCACCAAATAATATATTCATTATTGCTTTAGGTTTATATAGTGAATTGTATTGTGATAAATTCTTCACGGCTTGAGTAAAAAAATCATTGTTTATCTCAATAGTGTTAACTTCACCGCCTTCAGGTAATACCTTTAAGAATGAAATCCCACTATACCCAACAAATGTTCCAACTTCAAGTATTTTGTGAATATTATTACATTTAATAACCCCTTGTAAGGTCTTTGCCTGTAGTTTAGAAATTTGCATATATGGTTCGTCAAACCTATATGCGCTCTGAAAAACAAACTCTGTGTCATCATTGTTACCCATACTGTTTCTAAATAAGTATTCCTCGTTTTTCTTATTTAGTGCTGTTTGCGATATTGTCATAATTTGTAATCCTCATATTCATTAGTATGAATTGGAAAAAGGTTATTTGCTTTTTTGACCTTCGCCAATTCCATGTTCCATTGTTGATCATACCGCGTTTACGATCCCATCCGGACCAACAGCCATTATAATCATCTCCTCGCGGTTCAATATGTAGAGTGAACCCACCGCTCCTCCTGTCAATCTTATCAGGATGTAGCCAGAAGCCTATGTAGAGATCTTCATCATGTCTCTTGCCCTCTAATCTAAAGATAGGTTTCACAATCTTTAATGTATTTGGTCCTTCCTTACGTTCTAGCAAGTAACCGTAATATTTCGAATTAAATTTTATAATATATATAATCTCGTGAAATGTTTTCTGTGACCCATCTTGTTTTACCCAAGTTTTATAAGTACATTTGTATATACCTGGAAAATTGTCTTGCTTCTTGCTTGTCATTATTCTCGAAACAACGAATTTTAAAATAAAAAAAATGGTTGCAATAATAATATTTGTTATTATTGTGATTAATATTGCGTCAGTTATATTTTGGATTAGCTCCATTTAAGTGATCCTCACGATTCATTAGTGTGCACTAATAAGTATTTGCACTATCACATCGTTTAATATTACAATATATATCATATGAAAAACAACTGCAATTCAGAAAAGTGATCTATCCTAATAACTAGCGTTTTAAACACATTTTGTTCGACCGGCGAACATGGAGCTAACGCATCCAAATGCAAACATTTTTGTGTTTACGGGTGGGTTTGGAGCAAACGTGTTACTGTAACTAACGTTGTCAAATGTCTTAACATCGTATATATCCATCATCGGTCATGAGATGATAAATAAACGTATATTGGGAGCTTGGCGTTGACACGAACATGCATCGTCACTCATTCAATATGGAGGAATCCGACGCAGAAACGTACACAATATAGTGTAATCAACTTAGCGGGTTGTGCCCGCACAGTGCGCAAATTCTAACACCGACCGAATTTGTCTTAAAAACATACTCTGAAGCCGTCTGAACATCGTTATACTCATTGAGTCTGGACTACTCCTAGGGGGGGATGCCTCATTTGTTCCTTTCGCAGTAGTTGGTCCGGTTTTCGAGGGTAAGCGTATAGCGTTGCTTTTTTTACAATAAATTCTTATAATAGTATAATTGTGAAGTTGTTTTTACAGAGAGTATCCACGATTGACTTCGGGGCAAACGGGATTGGGAGACAAAACTCAAATGATACATTGCCTTCGTATTTTTATATTCAACATGTTTTCTTATCTCGCAGTTGTGCTGTGTTGGTTTAGCAAATTAGCGATATATTTAGAAGATGTGAATTTCTTCTTTTGATATAGATCATTTGGACAATCAGATTTTTCTAAATAAAATCATGTATCCCAAGGCGGCAGGAGGATGGTTATGCTCAACGCAATAAAAAGACACCCGTTAAGGATGTATATTGTACTACTCGTGTTCTTTAAACTAATTCTCGCTGCACATACGCCAATATATGTAATCGGATCTTCCGGCCGCGACGACATGTTGCAAGCTTGGCTGGCTTCGCAGCTTTTAAAATTCCAGTGGCTTGGCACATATAATCAGGATACTTTGGTCAAAGGAATTACCTATCCGCTATTTCTAGCCGCGAATTTCATAATCGGAACACCGATAAATGTTGCTACCACCTTGCTTTACGGGATGAGCTGTGCCTTTTTCGTGTGGGTGCTGAGTCCATATTTGGGCAAAAACTGGATCCGCGCCGTTGTGTTCTCCATTTTATTTTTTTGCCCGATTAATGCAGATATACAGTCCTATATGAGAATTTATCGCTTTAGTATTATCCCCTCTTTTGTGCTGCTGGTTTTTGCACTAATGTTCGGCATGTATGCTCGCCGCGGTAAAAAGAGTGCTTTACTATGGTCTTTGGGAGCTGGGTTGGCACTAGGGTTGTTTTGGAATATCCGCGAAGATTCAATTTGGATAATGCCATTCGTTTTTATGTGCTGTCTGCTAGTTATTATTACATTATTCATTGAGAACCGACGCGCTGGTAAAAAAATGCTTTGCACTGGTATGTTGGTTGCATTTATACCTCTCGCAGTACTCTTTCTGCTCAACACCACAATAAAAGCGATCAATTTTGCCCACTATGGGACGTTCACGCGAATCGAATTCTCTGAAGGCAACTTTCCAAGGTTAATCAAAGCTATTTATTCTGTCGAATCGGATGAAGATGTAGAGCATGTCACCGTGCCCAATAGTACCTTGGAGAAGCTTTATAAAGTCAGTCCGTCCTTTGCTGAACTGGAAAAATACTTTTCTGTGAATCTAAATGGTAACGGTTGGAGTACTTATTGCCCGGAGAGCGGCGGCAACCTTTGCGACGCTCACTTTATGTGGTGTTTGCGGGACTTGATTGAGACTGCAGGTTATGGGAACAGTGCAGCCAAGATGGAAGAGTACTGCGCCCGTGCCGCTACAGAAATTAACGCCGCCCTAGATGATGGTCTGCTGCCTCGTAAGGAGGGGGCGGTATTATCCACCTCGCTGGTTAGCCCATGGAAAGAGCGATACTGGAAACAATTTCCTGAAGCAGTGGCTAATGGGTTCCTTATGGCAGCCTCAAATGTCAATGATCAGATTTATCCAATAGAGAGTTTGGGAGGGCCAGATGGCATTCGAAGCATTGAATTATTAACGCATAATTTCGCTATTCATCCTGCTCGTATCAGATGCACGTTGAATGGTTGGATTGTTTCACTGGACGATAAAGTTCTAGTAAACATGGCTATCTTCACAAAAAATCAACAGTCTTTAGTTCCACTCGTGAGAGAGGGCAGTGATGACATATATGAACAATTTTTATCAAACGGGCAAAATCTTCTTAATGCGAAAACAAGTCGCTTTGAAGCGCGTGTGGAACTTGACGAGCCGGAGGATATTTATCTTATCGTTACAGCCAACGGACTTGAGATCGCCCGTGAAGTTCTATCGGAAGACACCTCAAGCATTTCCGGAGAGGGATTCGTTGCATTCATTGAGAACTGCACGATAGAAACGATAGCAGATAAAGGAACAATGGAAGCTAATGTTTCCACCAGCATACTTAACTATATCAACGAGATATATCATGTGTGCACTCTTCCATTGACATTGCTCGGATTGATCTGCTGGATCTTGTTGACTGTGGGATTATTGTTTGAGGGTATACGTCGCCGAGGCACACTGATTTGGGATACATGGCTGTTCTCATCCGCTGTTTTGTTTTCTGCGCTGATTCTTATCGGCGGCGTTGCGTATACGCACGTAGCCGCATACCCTGCTCTTTTTCCCGCCTATTTGGCTGGCGCTTATCCATTGATTCTTGCATTCTGGCAACTTAGCATTATTTTCACACTACGTTGGCTGATCGGATTGCGAACTAATAAGAAGACTTCTGCGTTAATTACTAAAAGACTACCTGAACAAAAGGAGAGTATTCATCAAGATACTCGTAGTAACGAAGGTTTTTAAACATTGCAATGTAGTTGTAAATGAAAGGAATCCATATACACAAAAAAGTCTTGACGCGAGTTTGTGTTTTAAGTATTCGCCAAGATTTCAGTGCCGCGAGTGTGTATCAACGCTTAGACCCTGACGCGGCGAATGATCTTCCCGCATTCTTCCACAAGTACGATGGTTGCATCCCATCTGCATTACTACTGTAACACGGTGCAACATATTGTAAATCTATTGTTATGGAGATACATCATTTAAGCAAATAACTCTCCATTATCATGACCGCTGATCTGACAACATCCAGCACCGAGTTCCGGATGTTGGTTTATCAATCATGCCGAAACGACAATACATGTTTTCATGTATGCGCGAAACAAAGCTTATTAGCTTCGAAATCAGCAGTTAAGTTGGAAAAGCCAACGCATTTTCCAGCTTTGCATTATCCTTTTTTTATCTTTATCTTTAGTATATCGACGAAAAAGGCTGAAAACGCTGTTTGAATACCGATTAAAATCAGCGTTACTGCAGGTATTGTAATACGCATAAATTCTTGCGGATTCGTATCTCCAAACGATTTTTGTCCCCATGAAGCAAAAGAAACAATGCTTAATATGATTCCAACAATCGTTAATAACAGCCCAGCAACGATACAAACATCTGCGTTTATCTCGGTCAAAGGTGTTTTCTTTGCCTTAATAAACCTTGCTTGTATGGCATATACTCTTGTATACGTATGAAACCAAACAAGGTTATAACCCAAAATTACCATAGCTGAACAAAATAGCAAACTGTTGATATCAAAGACTACGCCAAAGGCGTGGATTGGAACAATTTCAATTGCAATACCAAAGAGCAAGCCGATTGTAGCTAAAAAGAGCCCTGGATACAAGAACAACCAATTGGGGCTATGG
The DNA here is from genome assembly GCA_023395595.1 of Bacillota bacterium. Taxonomy (GTDB): domain Bacteria; phylum Bacillota; class Clostridia; order Christensenellales; family CAG-138; genus UBA7703. The sequence continues at coordinate 70,813 of JAEWYO010000037.1, read as the reverse complement.
AGTAGAAGAAATTTAAGATGTCTCCACCCATCGTGCCAGCTGCGTAAATGAGGAGGCCTAGATCGGCCATCTTTTGATAAGGTGGTCGGCACTTCTGTAACAGTGTAGCCATTGATCACTGCTTGCACAACCATTTCACTCGCATATTCCATACCGGTTGTTTTTAAGTCCAGCGCACGCATCCTTTCCGTATTATATCCTCGAAGACCGCAATGGAAGTCTCCAATATCAAAACAATTAAAAAACAGTTTGCCAATACCAGACAGAACAGGGTTTCCTAAGTATCGATGCAGGGGCGGCATAGCACCTTTCTCGATTCCACCTTTGAATCGATTGCCCATGACGAGATCTACACCGTTACGCAATTTTTCTAGAAAAGGTATTAGATTAATGAAGTCGTAACTATCGTCAGCATCGCCCATGATAACATATTTTCCATTGGCTGCATTGCAGCCGCCAATAAGTGCAGCACCATAGCCACGTTGTGGAATATCCACAACTCTTGCGCCGTTCTCGCGCGCAATATCACGCGATCCATCCGTACTTCCATTATCAGCAATCAAAACTTCGCCAAGAACCTTGTTCGCAGTTAAAAATGTTTGTGCTTTTTGAATACAAATGGCAAGAGTCTCCGCTTCATTGAGACATGGCATCAATATGGTCAACTCCAGCTGCTTTGCTTCTGTCATACGCTTCCCTCCATACAATATGTGCTTCTCAATCTTTGATTTTATGCAATAATAAAGCGAAATACAGCTTAAACGATAATAGACAAACAAATCACCTTATTGCGCTTTGAGTTATGCTATACTTACAATTTTTATAGTTGAAAGTCTGCCGAAAATAACTAATTTGTCCTTTATCTAAAAATATCGTTTTGCCCTATATCTGAATGCGAGAAATACTAGTATTATTATTTCTTGAATACGTCGCGCTAAATTTGGCATTTCTATCACAACATGATCATGATAGCTGCTTGCTTATTCAATTTTTGCTGTTGTTCACTACTCAATTAAGCATGAAATGCACTCGACCTTTTTAAAACTAGTTATTTTAACCACCATGGTATACCAATAGTATTAGAAGTATATTATTGATCTATAAATTGCTCAACGTGCTTATTGCATTTTTTAATACTTATTGCATACAAAATGGTCGATAGCATAAAATATTTCGTCTAAAGAGAGAAGATGCTGGGCGGATTTGTACGATGTTATATCCTTATGCAGTTTCATAATATCCAACTTCGTTGTGTATTGTATTCACGATAATGGGTTGCTTTACATTATGAAAGTGAGCGACTACTGCATCAAACACCTGGTAATCTTGACCGTTAAACTATTATTCAATAAGCTATTATTTGGGATAAATCTGATCCACTGCCGTTTGATTTGCTTATTGATCTGGCACCAACCGCTTCCCTTCCGTATAAGTCAGCGGTTTTTGCGGAAAATGCTTGTGAGTCGTAGTGCTTTTCGCTGTTTTTCAATCACAGAGTCCCGTTTTTTAATCTCCCGCGCGAGGTATCCATTTGTCTCGTTCAGTTGCTGTGCCCACGAACGCAGTTCTTCTAGGTCAGAGAGCAGCCCCGACGTATTGATCGAATAATTCTGTACCTGAGTAATCAAGTATCTATGGTAATCATCCCACTCCGCTTTTTCATTCGATTCAAGCCGCTCGGTCAAGCGACGACATGCTGCCTCGATCGAGGAAGGAAGGATTTCTCCTTCAGGGGATAACCGACCGTTTGTAGGTATGGCGTAAAGAACCGTTTCGTTGGGATTATACTGATGATGGCGCAGAAAGAAACGGTATCCTTGATTCATATCGCGAATCATCAGAGGGATTTCACGCATATCGCAAGGTCGATGATATACGCATATCGCCAACATGGGCGCCTCGTTGCGGATATGGCGCTCTGCTCCGCGCAGAGCCGCTTTTTCGCTTCCCTCAATATCCATTTTGATAAAGCCCACAGGCTCGATAATGTCCTCGTCAAGCGCAACTCCTTGTACCGCGATTTCGCCTGATTCATCTGCCTTTGAACTTCCTTTTATGTTAATGTTAAAGTGCAAGATTGTGTTTTTTTCATATACGGCAGCTTTGCGTAATACAATATTTTCTGCCTGCAACTCGCCGATATTTTCCGTACACTCCTGATAATACTTCTCAATGGGTTCATATACATAGATACGCTTGTATGACGGACAACGCAGCATAAACCGCGCCGCTGTATATCCGTCAAGCGCGCCACAGTCAACATACACACATTCCTTTTTGCATACGGACACAGTAGGATCAAAGTATTGCTGGATTTTGAAATCAAACGCACTAAGAATGTACTGATTTAGCCTTGTAAGCCGGAATGCTAAAAGATTAATCAACACGCATTTTGAAAGCTCGTCTGCTAGCAACGTATCGTGTAGGAACGCGTACTGTTCCCAATTCTCTTTGATATCTTGTACCTCCTCATATATGGTATCGCCTAGAATTATCGCATATAGAGAGTCAGTAGCCGTATTGATTGCCCTTACTCTGCCTTGCGTGTCTTCCGGAAGAATGCAGCCATATATTTGCGCCATATATTTCAGAGGAGGCTCTAGTAGGCGATCTAAGGTCTTCTCTTGCACATACGCTTCAATTTCGCGAAACGATGCAAAGCCCATAATTATCCTCTCTCCCAAATCATATAGTTCATATAAAAATTATACTAATAAGCAGTCTTGTCGATACCAAGTCAGTCTATCAGATGTAGAGCAAATATGCTAGTGTATACACGTACCCGCTTGTTAACGAATATCGTCTCGTCACTTATGTTCCGTCATTTCCATAAGACGTCGCACGTACCTGACAAAATCCATCTTTTCTGCAAGTGACAATTGTGCCTTTTCCACTTGGGTGTTTGCTTCCTCAGCATTATCCATCAACCATAGAAGTCGCTGGGCAAAGGCCTCCGTATCTGCATATGGTACCACATACCCCGCTCCCTGTCCAGCTAGCCATGCTCCACCTCCGCTGTCTGAAAATGCAACCACTGGCAGCGTACATTGCAACGCCTCCAAAACAACAGAGGGATATGAATCCTCTCGTGAAACCAGTGCATAAACATCGCTACCCGCTAAAACGGATAGGTACTTCTCTTCATCCGCCACAAACCCTAGAAAATGGAACCTGTCCTCCAACCCTAATTGGTGGACTTGCACCTGCACCCAGTATTCATACGGAGTGCCAAAGCGTTCTCCCATCCATATAACATGTATTGGGTGAGTTGCTGGTTCCTGTCGTACAACTTGTGCCGCAATCAACGTAAGCAGGTCTATGCCTTTTCCAAAGGTGAATGTACCTGCCCCCGTCACTATAAACGCTTCGGGTGGTATTGATAATCTGACGCACAGCCTTGCATGCGCATTTTTCCTGTTTATTTGTGGCACAGCCTTTTTATAGTACCCCTGCGGCAGACAATGCATTTGCGCATGTAATGGGAGCTCAAAAACCGATAGACTCCTCTGCACCTCTTCCGCTGGAAACACAAGGTGGTCTGCATATTCAGCAATTAAGCGAAGCTGCCTCTGAGCCTGCAGAATCATGACACTCGCCCACATTTCGTGCACCAGAAAGGCAGTGTGAAAGCCATACTGCTTTAATAATGGAGCCCATACGCCAGAGAGAACCGTGTTTCCGATTCCCCTATTTACCCCCATTCGAGCCAGGGAACGGATGAAAAACCTCCGCAGCCAACTGTTTGCCTCCAGAAAAAACATGTTCTCGCGCGGAGGAAGAAACGCACGGATATGTTCTGATGGCTTGCTGCCTAACGGAGCCAGCATCACTACCTCATGCCCTTCACGAGCCAGTACCTCAGCAATTTTCAAGAGCAAGATAGAGGCCCCGGTTGCTGACAACTCATGTGTCAATACCAAAACGGGCGATTTCTTTTCGCTGCGAATTTTGCCACGTAAAACCGCTAGCTTAACAGTAAGTGAAACTACCTTTCCCGGATAGCGGGCAACTTTGATGATTCTTTTAAATTGCGTTATCAGCCTCTGCTTTTGCATACGCATGCTCCTATCATGTTCCGCTAGACCTAAAGTAAGCACTCTTCGGGTATGCTTCGTTATTACTTTTTTTTGAGCAATGCGTCCCGTATCCGGCAAAGGAACATTCCGAATTTGGTTTTATCCATAAAGTTGGTGTATTTCTGCAGCAATTTCCATGTGCGCATAGAGTAAATATGTTCCAGTTGCTTTCGCGCTCCAACATTCGTTTCAATACCGCCACCGTTCGACAGCATGTCATCCCAGCAACTGTCCATAAATTTGAACCAATAGCCTACCCCTGCTTTCTGTTCAGGGGTGGCTTCATTCAACTGTGGGCAAGAGCTTTCAAGCTGTTCAAATACCGTACCCCACTGTTTTTCCTGGTCAATTGAAGCGAACTTTTCTGCGTTCGCAATAGCTTCCTTTGAAAGCTGAACATACATAGCATCGTCTTCAAACATACGCGCCAAAGCTTCTGCGGCTTCGTCCTGCCCTCCCTGTTCTACCGCAACAAGACCGGGGGTTCCTTCAACCAAGGTTAGATAAGGTAATTCGTACATTACCACTGGCAGACCAGCAGCTTGCGCTTCCAAAATTGCAAGGGGAAATCCTTCATATTTTGATGTACACAAAAGTATGTCAGCCTGTAGATAGATAGGTTCCATTTCTTGCTGGAAGCCGATAAATGTTACCCGGTTGGCTAGCCCCATTTTCTTGGCAACTCGGTACATTTTCTCTTTAGTATTCACATCACATTCACCAGCAAAAGTTAGTGTAGCGTCACTAAAACGTGATGCTAGTTTTTGAAAAATGTACAAGGCGTCCCACGCGCGCTTCTCTTCGCTGAAACGACCCACCCACAGAATCCTGCGTCCACAGTGATTACGAGGTGAAAAGTCCGCCGCACCAAGCACCAGAGGATTGTTGATAGCATATGTCCAGCGCGTGCACAACTGCCAAAATGCTGCGTCCGTTTTGTTCAAAGCCACAGTCCCCTCAGCAAGGGAATAAATCATTGGCAGCTGTGTGTAATAGTATTTTGAACTACCGTCTAAATACCGTAGACAATCAACAGAGCTGTGCATATGGACACAGAAGGCCGTACCCGCCATTCGGCACAGCATCATATCCCAAGGTAAATAGGGTGAAAGCCAAGCATGATAAACCATCAAGTCAACCTGATAATCTCGCAAAGCCTGTTTGAGTGCCTCTCCACGTGCCGCGTAATCACATCCGCCTTCTGTAGGCTGGCAGACAGGGAGAACACACCGGATGTATTCCCCATCAATGTCAAAATCGTCTTTGGTAGCAGGCATGTCCGTAAACAGAATCACACGATATCCCATGCGCTGCCATAACGCAACTAGATATGCCACCACTCGCTCCGCACCGCCTTTGGCAAGGCCATGATAAAAGGTTGCGACCGTGCGAACAGGTCGCGAGATAGGTTCGCTTAGCCGTGTATTCGCCATTGCCTGATATAGAATCCCCGGATCGAAGAAGAAACGCCCTGCCAGTTCGCCGACCAACTCTACATCGTCGCAGGCATCCAGTAGTCGATCCATTGCTTTCCCAGCGATGTCGGGAGAAGATAAATGCAGAAGTGAACTTACATTATAGAAAGTCCCCTCCAATATTCTTCGATAAATACGCTCGTAAAGCTTTCGATAATAATCAAATTTGCCGTTTGTTTTGAGAAATTTTTGAATCGCATCGGGTACGGCCAACGAATCGATTAAATTCTTTACATATTTATATGTTACGCCATCCTGAGTGGACATACCGCTCCCCACCGTATAAAGGTAAAGCGGTTCGCCCGCTTTTCCCATGTAAGAACGAGCATAATATGCTATGTGAAAAAAGGTCAAGATATCTTCCGACATATTGATATAAATATCCGGGCAAGCGCTAACCCCATGTTGGCAAACAGCGCGTTTGTAAATCTTGTTCCACATGGATTGTGCGTATAAATCCTGTTCAAAGCAGCCCCGCAGAACGCGTTCCCCTGATAGGCATCCATCATAGGGGCGAATAAAATCGCGTATATTTTTCCATTTCGTGCTTTCGAGGTTGTCCTCGTCCGGTTCTTTTTCTGTATCGTCGGCGCTCCTCAACTCTACCTCAAAGTGGAAGATATCAACATCAAATTCTTTAATAAGTTCCGAAGCTCGTTAGCATGCGTTGGGGAGGAGTGCATCATCGCAGTCCAAGAACATCACATATTCGCCTTTGGCCAGCAAAGTTCCGGTTTTCCTCGCTAGAAAGCAGGAACTGTTTTTCTCAAGATGCACCACACGTACCCGCGAATCTTTCCGAGCAAAGTCATCTAGAATTTCACCGGTGCGATCCGTAGACGCGTCATCCACCACAATCAGTTCAAGGTTTTTGAGCGTCTGTTGTAGCACGCTTTCCATAGCCCGGTCAAGATATTCCTGCCCGTTGTAAACAGGCATTATCACTGAAACAATCGGCTCCACCAAGTTTTCCTCCTACTGTTAATATTCCATTAATTTGAATTTGCAGAATGGGAGTCCCTAATGACTAGCAACTCTTTCTGCAATGACAGTTTTATGAGCTCTCCAACATTACATGTGAAAAAAAGCGTGCAAGATTCTTTCTCGCAAGCAAAAATTTGATATCCAATCGGAAAGCTCTTACATCCCGAAAAACCGTCTCACATCGATAAACCTACGTCTGCATAATCGCCCCGAAAGTGAGTGACATCCGTTTTCAGTATAAAAGTCAACTTAAAAAATTGTTATAGTCGTGCCCTGTGCACCTTCATACAGTTGAATAATGACATTGCTCGCTCCGGTAAAGTGTCTATGTCCGTTTAATAATGCGCCCTATGCACGTCTGGAAACTTGGCATCAATGTTTCTCTCTGCATACAAATGAGCATTTTCTCAATCCAATCCGAAAATCGTGGCTATAAAGCAACCTGGTAGTATTAGGAGTAGTCAATTTATTCATAATAACAGTCTATTGTTTAAAGCCTACAATGGTCTCTCACTGTTTCTTATCGTACAGCATCTACACGTCTTGATCAAGCACTTATTATCAGTTTTTTCAACGAAGCCATCAATCAGTAAGGCTAAGATATGGCATTACATCCTTTCCATACAAGCTTCTAAGTTTTAGTTTTGTCGTTCTATTACTCTGCGTTATGATGCTTGCTTGAAACTTCTTGATTGTTTGGTCGGGTACGCTTCAAGTGATGAGTTTTATAAGCGAGAATTCCTGCTACGTTTGAAGAAGAAACTATAATGAGAGCCATTTGCAGTCGATTCACAAGTACTTTTAGATACCATAAAAAAGGATCCTTCTATAATTTGCTTATTCAACAAACTGAGCCATTGTCCTGATGACTTATGATTGTTCTCCTTCGTTTTCTTTAAAATCGGCTGCTGCCGTTGACATTGCCGGCCGTTTGTCACTCTCCGGCACGAGCGTTGGTTTGCCTTGCGGCTTTTCAATGTAAGGGCTCAGAAGCTCGTCAAAACGTGACTTGCCGAGCAGCTTCAGCATGCCCGTAACACCGAGCACCTTGCGCTCATATGGATCGAAGCCTGCACTTTCAACCACTCCAGCGACAACGGCATCGCTGACGTACTTCCGGTTGGAACGGCCCTCTACCAGTTTCCAGCCGAACCATTCCTTGCCACTGATCGCCTGCTGCAACGCATATTCCTTGATATCGGATGCCCACGAGACAAGCTCGTCGACCTTTGCGAGAATCTCCCCAATCTCCTCATCCGTGAGAAGCGGCGGAAGCTGGAACTCGTAATGCGCTAGAGCGAGATTTGCATCTGCTCGGGCGCGGCAGTCGCTCTTCGCCTTACAGAAACCGCACCACTCGCCGCAGAGGAAATTACCGTCACCGGCAAAGGCAAGCTCGGCGGCTGGTTTCAAGACTGCGTCGGCCCAACGGTACAGGTCGTCTCTGGAAATTTCGTAAGTGCTGACGTTATCCCGGCGCGGTTGGTATTACCTCATTAAAGGCGCTATCTTGTCATATTAGGCCTGTGGTACGGATATCTTGCGTTTCCAACTATATGGGCCTTTGGTTTTTTAAGCTGTGGTCTATCTTCGTTTCAAATTCTTGCGCAATCAACAAAGCCGGTTAATATGACCGTATTTTACATCCCTGAATTCTTATTCTACTTCTTCTGCTTCCCGGACTACGGAAAATAAATAACAGGTCACCGTAAGCTCTAATAATCGGTGACCTATTCTTTTGTCTTCAAGACAAGAAATATCGGAGGTTCCAACTACTTCTGGTCTTTTAGCTTATGTGAAGCATACTGTTCTGACATCTTCTTATCCTTTATAGTTCTTGTCAAGCAGTAGCCATATCAAAACGCTGTCCTTAGCATCAGCCGGCAATTCTTGCTCAACCCCATCTATGGATATTTGGGATATAGAAACTTGATCCGCTTCTAGAGCAAAACCCATGACAATTTGGGTACCCGCATTTGGTTCATCCATCAGGGTATAAGAAATCGTTACTTTTCCGTTTTGCGATTCTTCGGAATAGTCGGAGTTTATTATTACTCCGTTCTCAGTCCCTTCACCCCAAGGTATCTCGTTATAGGTGTCCATTACTATCTCTGTGAAGAAGCTCAGGCAAGCGTCTTTCGCTTCTTGTACGCTTATTACTCTTGGCGTCTCAATAGGCTGTTGCATTGGCTCTACGGGGCTCTGAGACGGTTCAGTGTTGAACTCAGCGTTGGTTTCTTGAACTGTTTCGGTGGTTGCTGTGGGATTCGTAGCCGCACCACCTCTTGTCCCTATCAAGAGAATACCAAACCAAATTGCAAAAATAACCGTCAAGATAATCTTGCTTTTCTTCTGCATCTGCTTTTGACCAGCCCATAAGAGTATCAATCCAAGAGGTGGGAAAAATATCAGGCTAACCCACAAAACCCATTTTCTTTGAAAGAACTTCTGCTTCGCTTTTTCCATTAATGTACTCCCCTTTTCGTGTTTCACTCATTATAGCGCATCACACTTCGCCTGTACATTAAAATTCTACTGCTGTTTGTGTTATAGTTCGGATTGTCCATTCAACCTATAATGTACTCAAAAGGCAGGGGGCTATTTGAGAAGTTATGGGAGATTTCGTCATTACACCCAAAGAAGATAAAGCGGTCACCATGACAATCCGCATCGATAAAACTTTGCAGGAAGAGTATAACGAGCTGTCCGCAAAAACCAATCGCTCACGAAATGAGCTGATTAGTATGGCACTGCGTTACGCTCTGGATCACATGATCGTCAAAGATAAAGAATAGTATCACAATCCACTTAAGAGGTTTGCCTTTACACTGTTAATACACCTTGCAGTTTTTCTTCAATTTGTTCAGAACAACCATTACTGAAGATAAACCGAGTTTCGCACTTTATACCAAGGATAATTATTCATCTAAACAATGTGGCAACTATTTTGATAGTTGCTGTTTTTCTGAAATCAATCCTCAAAGGTATCTTCATCGTCTGTTTCTTCCCATTCATCATCCGAACAATCAGATGCTTTCTTTCCGTTACTTCTCACAATAATAACTAGAGGGGAATCATCATCCTGGTTCTCTAGGAGAAGTGCATTTGCACCGTAAGCCTTATCAATCAGATATCGGCAAGCATTGAACCGATCTTTGCTGTGCTTGTCCTGCGAGATTTCAATAATGGATTCAAGAGCCGACAAGGTGGAGGATTTCAAAAGCTCTTTGAATGAATCGCGTTCTACTTTTTGTTGTTGAGAGTATTTGGGCCGCCCTTTTGGATTTCCGCTTTCCCCTTTTGTAAAGCCCATAAAATCCTCCTCCTTTCAGTTCTGCTAGAATATGTATCTTCATCAATGCATTAATCAAATGTGATTTGTGCTTTGGTATTTCTTGAATAATATTTATCCGTTACTGGAGTCAATGAATACAGGGTTGTCTTTTTAGTATTCAAATGAATTTATTGGTCCATTGTTATTTTATTGATAATGCATTGCTATCTATTCTCTTATGCTCTCTTTATAGGACAAAATGTGAAATCGGATTTTGCTTAAAAATCGATAAAAATCATGCTTTTCACTGCTCTTTTGGCTCCAAAATACCACTTTTCGTTAATTCTGCACAAATCACTTTCAACCACTTTTTACTCAAAATTTGAGTGTTTAGAATATTACCCGCAAGCTCTTCTAAAATCTCGAATCGTCATAACCGTGTCTTGAGGCAGACCATATATCTCGGTATATTTGTTGACCTCTCTTCGGAGATTATGTATCGACTCACCTTTCTTTTCTTTCCATTTCTTCAACGCCCTATATAGAACTTCTCTGTCAGGTAACAACTCGCGTTCTTTTGCTATTGTTGAAATCGGATCATCCGTTTCACATAATGATTCATACAGATGATTCACGCAGTAGTTCAGGTATGGTATTATCCGTTTACTTCTGATTTCATCACAAAAGATTCGTTTGTATTCCATCAAGAGTAACAAAAATCCTTTGCGTGAAAAGACGTTTGATAATGTTCTCTTTTTACCAAACAGTTTCATAAGTACGCGATCTAGCATAATGATTTCTACTCGCAGCAGTCCGTGCGGTACGGTTTCAGACGCTTCCTTCTGTTCAGTTTGTTCCCTTTTCTGCTGTTTCGTTTTATCGTATGCTTTCAAAACGTAATATTGCGGTTCCCTGAAAATAATAGTATTTGCTACTTCTTTGTATCGGCAACTCATGCATGTACTAACATACTTTACATTATCTCGTTTCAAAGTTAAGAAAGCATGATTTAATAGATTCAGGACTTCTGATTGCGTAGCGTTTCCGCTTACTTTTTGAGTTATGTTCACCTCTACCGACTTCACTTTGCTATCAAGCACTTTTCCTAAAACTCTTTCGATCTGCGTCTTGCAGTCACTCAAAATCGCTGAGAGGCTTCCCAAGTCTTTCCATGAAAACGGTTGAATGTTATTTTCTCTTAAGAACAACGGCAAAATCAATTTGATTATTAATTTCTCGTCCTTAACTTCAAACGTTCCAAATTTTCTTCCCTGTCCAGTAATCAACTGCTGCTCCACCAAATTAGCTGTTCTATTTTTCATTACAGCCTCTATAATACAGCAGTCTATTCCTTGCCTAGCGTTACTCCGAACTATTCTTGTCTTTTTCATACACATGCCAATCCCTTAAAATTCTGAACGCAAAAAAAGAAGCTGTTCGCCCGACCGGGCTACTCGCTTCCAAAAGCACTTTTAATTTATATATATTATATCACACTTAATACAACCTGTAAAGGTTTTTATCGCAAATTTCGGATCTATTATTGTAATAGCTACCAGTTATGAGTTTGTTCGTATGTGTCAGAGCCTTTTAGCGCGGCGTAGAGTGCTCTTTCATTGTTGCTGACGCAGATTCTCGTATCCGCACAAAAAGCTCTCCAAATGTCTTAACGTGAACTCTAGCGTTTTGCGCGTCAAGTCTTCTATCCATTGTCTATTCCTCTCTTTCTTCTTTCACCCATTGTTCAAATTCGGATTGATGCTCGCTAATATATCCTCGAATATCTGAATACAAACAGCGCGCCAGTTGCTCGCATATTTTACGGTCGCTGTTGCATTCCGACATTTTTGATTCCTCCCTTCTGAAGAGTTGATGCTTTACGCATCACGGTAAATAAACTATAATTCATTCATAATGATTGTTCTATTACCATTCACTCTCATTCATTAAACTATTTGTTGGAGGTTTTTGTGTCTAATATTACCAATCGTATCGATTTTGGAATTCAGTTTAGCAACCGCTTAGTAGCGCGAAGAAAAGAGTGTCAACTAAGTCAAGAGAGGCTTGCTGATATGATAGGCGTGCAAAGAGAGACCATTAGTAAGTATGAACAAGGTAGGACTGTTCCTGATTTGCTTTTTTTGATAAATGCATCAAAAGCATTAAATTGTTCATATGAATACCTTTTGGGTGAGTCAGATTATTTAAAGCCCCAGTACAAAGATATTGAAAAAATGTTAGGATTATCAAAAAAGTCCATTGTAACGCTAGAACAATTAACTATGGTGCTAAGATCGAATTTTGCAGGAAGGCCTGATTTAATTGATACCATTAATAAGCTTATCGAAAGTACTGGCTACAATGAGCACTATCGAAAAGATAACGAGACGATAGCTTCAACTGGGAGAGTATTTTCTCCCGGATTATTAAATATGATTAATGATTACTTACTTTATGACACTGATTCTGCAAGCTTCTCTATTCAAAATATGATGCGAGGTAAACAGATAACACGTAATGTCGAGGTCAATGCTGATACCGTTTCAAATATATTGCTACTTGACATCAATAAATTTTTAGTTGATTTGCGTGAGGATGATGAATATAAAATCCGCAGAAGCGAGAGGCGAACCGAGCACAATCAATATCAAAAGCGAGTGCGAAAAGAGCAGCATAAAGGAGATAACAAATGACCAACATCGTCATCTACGCCCGTTTCAGTTCTCATAATCAAAACGAGCAATCCATAGAAGGACAATTGAAAGCTTGCTATGATTTTGCAAAACAAAACGACTATAACGTAATCCATGAATACATAGACCGTGCCATCAGCGGCACCACAGATAAACGGCCTGAATTCCTTCGCATGATCGAGGACAGCAAGCAGAAACACTTCAAGTATGTACTGGTTTACCAACTTGATCGTTTCGCACGAAATCGGTTTGATAGTGCAACATATAAGGCAAAGCTGAAGAAGAATGATGTGCGCGTCATTTCAGCGCGTGAAAACATTTCCGATGATGCCAGCGGGATTCTAATTGAAGGTGTTTTAGAAAGCATGGCAGAGTATTATTCCGCCGAATTATCTCAAAAAATCTCGCGGGGAATGGCATTGAATGCAGAAAAATGCCTCGTCACAGGTGGCAATCTTGCACTTGGGTTTCGGGTTGATGAGAGCAAGCATCTTCAGGTTAATGACGAAGAAGCAATTACTGTAAAGAAGATATTTCAAATGTATGCCAACGGTTCAACAATGGCTGATATCGAGCGATATCTTAACAATCTCAACATCACCACCTCTCGAGGCAACCCATACAACAAATGCAGCTTACGCCGAATATTGACCAATAAGAGATATATCGGAATTTACACATACAACGATCTGGAAATCAAAGATGGGGTCCCGAGGATTATTTCGGATGAACTGTTCAACGAGGTACAGTTGATAATGGAGAAAAATAAAAAAGCTCCTGCCCGATCAAAGGCAAAAGCCGAATATATTCTGACCACCAAGCTTTTCTGTGGACATTGCCAAAGCATGATGACAGGGTTGAGTGGGGCTGGTCAGAGCGGCAAAAAGTATTACTACTACTCCTGTGTGCAAGCCCGCAAGAATCAGTGCGTGAAAAAGGCTGTCAGTAAGGATTGGATTGAAGACCTCGTTGTTACCGAAACAAGAAAACTACTGACTACCGAAAGAATCAATATCATTGCAAAAGCTGTTGTTGAGTTTTCTGAGCAAGAGCGCGATTCTAGTGAATTGAAGCGGTTTGAACGTCTTCTTAAAGAGAATCAGAAGGCAACACACAACCTTGTCAAAGCATTGGAATCCGGGCAAGTGATAGATGTGATTGCCGAGCAAATCAAAGTTCGTCAACAGGAAAAGCAGCAACTTGAGAAAGCAATTGCTGAAGAATCCTCCAAGCATCATGTGCTTACGATACAAGAAGTGAGATTCTTTTTACACAAACTCAAAGACGGCGATATCAACGATATCAAATATCGGAAGACTTTGATCAACGTATTGGTGAATCGCATTTACCTCTATGACGATAAAATGACCATCCTGTATAACACACAAGATGGTCAATCTACCTACCCTATTGGGCAAAATAGTTTGCCTAAGGGTCAGTTGGCAAAGAACGCTTATTTTGATAGAAATGCACCCCCTTGGGTTTAGGGGGTGCAAATTGCGTTAGCGGGTGCAAAGTCAACAATCACACGGCGGGTGCCCGGTCAAGTTGTTATCCATGATCAGGCACGCGCAACACTGCGTCTCGGACAGGTGCTCGACAAAGCTGCACGGTTCGGTGGTCATACCTTCAGCTTTAAAAAATTTAACATTGCGGACAACCCTAAACCAAGTGTTTGCAGATTAAATTGTGTAAAAAATGAAATACCCCCAACAAATTGGAGGTATTCTACACACGACTCAATTAGAGTACAAACGGCATATCCGCCTTATGTAATTAGATTATATTATTTGCTATTGGACATGTCAATATTTTTATTACAATCATTCGGAATTAACAGTCGCCTTTGAGTCTTCTTATTTCGGATTCTAAAGTAGAAAGTTGTTTTCTTAATTCGTCAATCGCATCTGACAACTTATCCTTTTCACTGTTAGCTAAATTCAATTTGCTTGTCAAGTCAGCATTACTATGTTTGATTACACCAAGTAAATAATGCCGAGGTTCAAACAGATCAAAAAATATTTGGTCATACAATAGGTCAAACAGTTGCTTGGAAACAGTTCCAGTTTTTTTCAAGACTCTTGACTTACTAATCCATTTTGCGTCTCTGGTCATAATAACGGTCTTCTTTGAAAATCCATCTGCTACATCCCCAACTAAATACTCATCGTATAGAGTTCCTGTTTTTGGATTATACGCCCTTTTAATTTTACTCGATGAACAAGGAACCACAAACATTTTATCATATGCGTTTTTCAGTACAATTGCAAAATGCTCATATGATAGTTCATTACCAGGATTTTGCCCTAGATCAATAAGAATAATATCTCTCAAACTATATGTGTTTTTGAAGTATGTTCTCTTTCTCTTGATATAGACTTCATTTGACTCAATCCATAATAGCAATTCGAATTTCGTGAAATCGTTTCGAATCAATTCATCGGTATTATCTAAAGTTTTTGTAAGCTGATCCATTGAATTTTGGCACTTTACGCAACCGGATGTTTTGCTTGCAGGATTAACTTTTTCTTGTCTTAGAAATGCATGGTCGACTACTTTCATATGGAACCTCCACCAACAATGGCTCTATTATATCATTTAATAATAGTAAACCAAAGTAAACCAAATCCAAAATTTATCATCTTTTTTTGTTATGCGAACAATTTGCATTATTACTCGATTGATATATCCGTCTTTGGAATCGGAGAATCAGTATTCTCCATATACTAATTCTCCTTTTCAGCTTCATTATGCGTTGCGTATTTCTGCAACTCTTTATGAACCTTTGTCAAATACGTGTGATATTCTTTCAGTTTTTTCACATAATCATTATCGAGCTCATTATCCTCGGTTTTTAAAGCCTGAAGTTCTTCTTCTGTCTCCTTTTCAACCTTTGTTACCTGAAGGAGAATTCTTTTGAGAGATACATTGTCTTTGAGCGTATCGCATAGGATACACTTGCAGTAGGTCAACAGCTTTGCGCCTTGCCGGATCCAGAATTCGCTTGTTGCCATCATCATGAAGGATGCAGCGGATACACCTCCCGTGCTAGCAAGACCGATAAGTGCACCGCCACCGGTGATGATAGCTGTGCCACCTGCCATACCTAGACCGCCTGCAGCAAGAGATCCGCCGCCAACAAAAGCAAGGCTTGCGCTTGTCAGCGCCGCCCCATGTAAACCAACGACAGCTTCACCTGCAACCATCGCGGCTATTCCAGGTGCAAATGTTAGAGCTAGTCCGCCCGTAATCACAATAACTAAAGAACCGCCAACAGCCGTCGCTATTAACATGGTCGTTTTCCCACTAATGTAGTTGTGATTTTTCTTGTAGGTACTAAGAACTGCATCAACTTCCGCTTGGCTTACAATCGTCTGTCTGCGGACAAACTGATCGGAAACATAGTCGTACTGCTGCTTCAGTTTTTTGTACTTTGCGTCATCCTCGTTGCCAAGAGAGAAATATGGCGTAAATAATGCAAGTTCCTGTGTAAGGAGATAGAACCAGCCGAAATTATCCTTGTTTTTCGAAAGCTCATAAATTCCATCGTAAAGAAGGGTTTCATCTTCGATAAAATACTGATCCTGTACTTCGGCTGGAATGCCGGCACCAGAAACGATGCAATTGCGCCAATATGCTAACCAAGTTTTCTTTGTTTTAGAATCATTGGTATCCGCTGTTTTTTCAATATCTTTTATCACGCATAGATTCTCGAAGCAGTAAAGTAGTCTGGCTTGTATGGCATCCAACGCCAAAGGCGTGAATGACGATTCATCATCCGTCCAATCATTCGAATTGTCTTCCTTTTTGTGGGAATGAGGTTTGCGTTGGAATCTAGGCTTGATATCATCGCCCCAGTATTTACTATCTGCTATGCACGCGAAAACAAATCGTCCAACACCTGCAATGTTTACCTCAGTCAGGAATGCAGATAAGAACTTTCTGTCTCCTGCTTTCTTGGCGGAGATAGCTTTTAAAGCCGCAATAGAGAGATTGACACCGACAAACGAGGCACTCGCCACTAGGCACATTTTGGATAGAATCCTATTATTCTGTGGCAGAACGAGCATCGCTGGGATGCTTCGCAATTCTTCAAATGATGTAACGTTTTTTTCTTTTATGACATCGCAAAGGCGAACAAGAATGTACAGGCTTCGTACTACGCACTCATTTATCAAGACTGGGAAGGCATCATTTCCGAGTTCCAACACGATTTTCATTAGATTGAGAATAAGTTTCTGCTGTCTCTCATCGTCTTCATCGGAAACAAGTTCTGCCCCGCTAATAGTATTTCTCAGCCAGTTTGAAAATTGTTCTTCTGCCTCTTCATAACTGTTGGGTATATTCTTGATAAACGGAATATTCACGAACGCTTTGACTGCTTTAATTAATTCCAACGGCACCCCAAGGTTATCAATAATTGACCGCTTGCTAAGCGCCTGATTCGCAGCAAGTGTAAATAGCCAATACAGAATAGCGCTAACAATCTTTTCCGAATTCGTATCGCCAACATAATAGTATTTTGGTAGCTTAGAAGCCTTGATTTCTCCAGATTCGGAAATAGTGAGCTGTTTCCCCGAAAACTGTACAATCATAGAGAAAACTAAGCCCGCTATAGTAGGATGAGCCGCAAGATTAGTTAAATACTCCTTCACGGGTTCATTATTGATTATCTTGCGAACCGCCTGGTCAACCAAATATCTGGAGGCAGCCTTGTAGTCCTTTGTCTTGCAACCAACTAGTTCCGCAACATAGATTACTATCGGCTGCCAGTCTTTTTTCTTGAATTCATCGATTTTCCTCAGCTGTTCTTCGGACAACTTGATAGAGCTCAATGCACCCGTCAAGATACCGCTAGCTGCGGCAATTGCATAATAGACTTTGTCAGATTCCGGTACATATTCAGAATATTCCGCTTCGACAAAATCGTTAACTCTCGTAGTGTTTTCAGCTTCATCCATACGGAAGGAAACTGTCTCATCCAAATCATAGGAAAACGAATAATGTGAAGAGTCAATCGGAGCATAGGTCAGCATCGGCATTGGATACTGCTCTGTTCTTTTCTTCAGAATTTCCGGCAATATGGGTTTAATGGGTACAAGTAGCTTGTTCTTGCCTTCCGAGTTTTTCTTGTTGCTTGCTGGGAGGATTACAATAGCATTACTTTCAGTATCCTTGGGCGTGTTATCGTGTTTATCTTTTACGGCATCAAGGGATTCAAACTCTTTGTTTATCATTAATTAACCTCCACCTTTGTTCTTCATATATGCCGTGTTTTTTTCGCGCGGAAGGAGTCTATCCGACAATTATCCCAGTCACCACAAGGTTATAAACACTTGTTTTGCGTTCAATATAGCCTGCCGTCAATGCTTAGCATGGGAAATAGTGCTGCGGATAATATTCAAACGTCAAACAGAGACATCTGTAAGCTGCTGTTCTGTTTGCTCGAATAGATTTTTCTAAAATCTATTTTGTTGTTTAGCACGTGTTCCAATTTACCGAGTCTCGCTAAGCTTACAAATATTGCCGCTGATCTTGCTTGACAATTGATAGACTTTTCTTGGTTGAATTCAATGTCTGTAAATGCGTCATAATCGAGTATTTGTTTTGCTAGTTTTTTATCTCTGTGTAATGACTTAATGTAAATCCAGTCATAAAACATAGTTGGTGGATCATTTTCCCAAATTACATTATTGAAATTAAAAGCGACTAATTTCCCAGATGATCTAAGTCTTTCATCTCTCTTCGCGTCTTTCGGATGCACGTTTAGTAAATCGCGATAAGGGCCTCCAGATGCAAAGACCTTTGATGATTGGAAAATATTCTCTAGAGGGTAATCACGTCCTGTTTGCTCATCTTCAAACTGCAGATTAAACGCGCTTAAAGCAACACCAAGGGAGCTAGGTGACTTTGTAGATATTTCAAGAACTTTTAATGCAGAATCGAACTTGCGAATACTAGTATGTAAAGAGTTGATTGATTTTTGTTTTTGGGAAAGAGCGAAACCAGCAAAATATTCGAATTCAACTTCGATTTCTTTATACATCGGCTGTTCATATGGTTTTGAAAGAAAGCAGAATCTTTTTGCCATATCATTTTTTCTCCTTCGTCCAAAATCCATAATCTTTCCTAGGGCTAAACAATTCCGGAGTGATTTCACAGTTAAAAAGTTTCAACACATCATAACCATATTCTAAAACGCAGCTGTTTTTATCTTTTGGGTATTGAAAACATATACTGCTGATATATTTTTTATCGATAATATCACGAATAAGAATTTCTGCTTGAGGATCGGTTGTATAATGGTCTTCTATCTGCAAATCAGCTCTTTGGATACATGTATTGTCTCTAGTAACTAACGAGGTACGGAACATGCTTTCGAAAGCCGCCGATGTCAATAATTCTTTTGTTTTGGTGCTTGATTTTGGGACAAGGCTCGCGGCGTTAGTGTAGCAATAGTAGGCGAGGTTCGCTGGAGAAAATAATATATCTTTTTTCAGTTTTAGAATTACCCACTTTGCCCCTTTATTCTCATTGTCATTTCTAAATTTAAAAAACAGTTTATAATTCGGAAATTCTACGGAGCAGCTTGTGCAGTCAGGCATAAAATCAATCCGTTGACTATCATTACGAATTGATGACAGCTTCATCTCTTGTTGTCTACGAAGCGGAACCAACCCGTTTTTCAGAATACTTTGTAGGTTTTCAATTCTGGTAAAATGTATTAGGTGCTCAATTCTTCTTTTTTCAATTATCTTTTTATATTCACTTTCATTTTTGTTTTTTATGTCGAAATGAGTTTTTCTGTCATCCTCGATTAATCCAGTACAATTCGTCCCAACTAGTGAAAACCCTTCGTAAATATTGCAAGTTGCGTTATCTTCATTCGATTTTCTATGAGATCTATTGTCGATGTATTGCTTTGCATTCTGTTGCTCTTTTTCATGTTCAGCTTTCAGTATCTCTTGTGCCAACTTTTTCTTTTGCGCAATTTCCTCTCCTACCGCTGTGGCTGTGGCAGCATCGAGAATGGTTAAAAAACAGCTAAAAGCATCTGGATACTCGAACATACATTCTCCATGAGGGAACGCAACTTTCACGAGTTTTTCGTCATTCCATTTTACTAAACCTTTTCCAAACTGCTTGTGTTTAACAATAACTCCACTCAAATTCATCAGTATCGCGCCTTTCTTGAAGAGTCGGAGTAATGTTGCTGCCGAAACTAAGCAGGCTTCTTATAATCTCTGCTGAGTTGTTCGGCACACTTTTATTGTCGCTTGCCGTTTTCGCAATGGTTGTCCAATATCGCCGATCACAAAGGCAAACAAGTTTATAATGCTTTCCATCGTCGGAAATGGTGATGCCATAGAAAGCAAAACTCTTGTTGAGGCGTTATTTTCATTTTGACATAGCCTATTAGCAAACGCTTGATTGCTCGACAGACTGTGTAACCGTCCGCCATTTGATCAAAGCGTATTTTCTTTCCCGGTGATCAGGAGAGTGAAGTGCTTTCTTTAGGCATTACTGCATAACGAAATGTACGACTTGTTCTTCTATGTTGACGTTGCATGTTTTATAACCCGCATTCAGCCAGGCATAGGATTGTGAATGCCCTTTAGGGTCGTTTGCCCACCAAGGGCGGTACTTGTATGCCGAGTCTGGTAAATAACCTCCGTTTACTTTCTTAACTTCTTCAAAGGTCATTACAAGTTCACTTTTACCGGAATGCTCAAGATATGCCGTCAAAGCCGCGTAAGATTCACCACGCATTTCGCGATCCTCCTATATAAGTAGTTCCCGGATTCTCTGTACCAGTATAGCTTTCCGTTTATCATAGAACTCCTCAAAGCTATCCAATTCCAACGAAACACCATCGGGGATGATTGCCTGTTTGCGGAATGTGGCTTTTTGTTCAGCGTTCATATCATTATAGTAGTCAACGAGCCGCATATCGTTTTTGCTGCCATTGCTCCTGCCTTCCAAAAGTTGAAGATTGGGCAGCCGGTTGCGGTTTCCGCGCCAGCGTCTCCAGTCCTCCATAGAAACTTTTAGCGGTTTGCTGCCATCAAAGCGGTCGTACGGATGCAAATGATCCTGCTCGTATTTAAAGTTGCGGTTAGTCCAGTCCAAGCTGAGATAATATAAGGCTTCTCCGGCAACGCGGCCGCCCTTTTCCGAATTCACGATATCCTCAATCTTGCCATCGGTCACACGTAAATCTGTTATTTGGTCTAGCATATCCACAGTGATTTCATATTCATAATCGTTGATGTAGCTCTTCATTTGCTGTAGTTTACCCGTCGTACCGGATTGGAAATAGGTAAACAAGATTGCTCTTAACAAATAAGCGCGAATCCCGTCGATGTTGTTTTTGTAGTTAGCATTCCAGTATATGAGATATAAAATCGGCAAGAGGACGTTCCAACTGCTTGAGAATCGGCTGACCTCTACCTTTAATGATTTCAGGACAGCATCAAGATTCTGCAGTGCCATTTTGAAGCTTGACCAGTTGTTTTTCATTTCCCCAGCTATTTGCTTGTTGATATTTGACTTGACTACATCACCGTAAAGCATTAGAGCGGAGCGAATGATGAAGTCAGAGTCGAAGTCGGAATAAGAGTCAACGAGGATTTTGCCAAACTCGGTCTTTGCACTCGGCCAGTATGCCTCAAGGATGGACATGGTTATTTCTGATTTGCGCAGAGCCTTGCCGCCGCTATTGAAACGCACGAACATCTCAAGAGCATCGTCCTGCTTCATATCGTGTATTTCCGTGTAACGAATCAGCTTTTCTACAAAAATCTTGTTATACAGTTTTTCAAGAATGTCTCTTGCATAATCCTTGCTGTCATGAGGAACATTGGTGATGGCTTCTTCAATAGCTTTTCTTCTGGAATCTACCTCACGGTACTTCGGCAGCAGGATATTCCTGATCTCAAACTGTGTAGGGCTAAGTCTTCCAACCTTTTCACTGAATCTGATGTCATATTTCTTGCTGTTATATTCCTCTTCATCAACATCAAGCTTATTTTTATTTAGTTCAATGAGGACCTTGGTCACCAGACTGCCGCCGCCATTCTTCCGGGCATGTTTCTGGCGAATATATGCGTCACCAAACAAGGACAGATAAAGGGACGTCAATCGCTGCTGTCCATCGAGTATCGCGGTATCCGTGGTTCTGACATCAATGCTTGAAAGCTCATAGTTTGTGCCGTCCGCTTGCTTTCGACTATCAAAGGTAACTGTGGAGAGGAAAGTGCAAAAATAGGTGTCTCCTGATACATTGTCGCCATCGACATGCCAGAACAGGAATGTGGCTATCGGATAGTCAAGCAGAATGGAGTCCCACAATTTTTCAATTTGTTCCATACTCCAAACATACTGACGCTGAAAAGCAGGCATTACATATTTTTCGTTTGTAATGTTTTGCATCGCCTCATAAATGGTGACGCTTTTATCATGGAGTACGCTCATTTCTTCCTCACTAACCAATATTGTTATGATGTGTCATTCGATATGCTCAAAAAAAATCATAACGCAAGTGCGACGAGAAATCAACCAACGATTAAGGCGGCTTCGGTTTACTCGAGTCTGCTGCAGAAAGAAATTGGCGAACTAAAGAACCTTTTGCCTAAGGATGATAAACAGAGAGCACCCTCAAACCTTTGCAGATTTGCGAACCGACATTTTAAACAACAATTTCAGCTCCTGTCAGAAAAAGAAATACCACCCGTTTGTCCGAATGTACCGTAACCGAGCGTATGATGGCTGTCCATAATTTTGCATCAAAGTCCGTCAAGGTGTCCTGCTCGGAAATTGCGAACATGAATGCGCCGATGGCATCCGCTTTTGACTGTCGGAGCGCGTGTTCGCGCCGCAGCTCCTCCAGGTTGTTTTGCGCAGCTTCATATCGTTCAACGTATCCATTATATCGTGTTCCATACTCTGACTGGTTCTGCGCGTCGCGGCTGTTTTCCTCAACGCACTTTCGGATCAGGCCAGCAACCACATCCAGCTCTTCCTGCAGAGCGGGTATTTCCGTATCAAGCGCCGTGCAGTCCGAAAGCGCGGTCTGTATGATGCGGCAGTCATCCAAAAGCTGCGTTTTGTCCGCCGCAAGTGTGTTGTAAGCGGTGACGAACCGAGCCTTGATCTCTTCCTCATCCAAATGGGGTGTCGCGCAATGTTCACTGTTTTGAAACTTCGCGTTGCATTGCCATATCGTACGGCGGTACTTGCTGGTGGAGTTCCATACCTTGGAACCGAAGTAGGCGCCGCAGTCACCGCAAACGATCCGCGAAGCAAAAATGCTGTTCCCGCTGTAACTGTATCCGATAGCCTTACGCCGGGCGAACTCGGCCTGCACCAGTTCAAACTCCACGGGGTCAATAATCGGTTCGTGGCTATTTTCTATGTAATACTGCGGAACCTCGCCCTCATTGGTCTTCATCTTTTTCAGCAGAAAGTCGACCGTGAACTTCTTTTGCAAAAGCGCGGCGCCTTTGTACTTTTCGTTCGTCAGAATACTCTCGACCGTAGATGAACGCCATTGCTCTTTCCCGGCGGGAGTCGGTGTGCCTTCCGCTGTCAGCAGTCGGGCTATGCCCCCCGGCGTTTTACCAGCCATGAAAAGCGAGTAGATTCGCTGAACGATCACCGCTTCTTTCTCGACGATTCGTGGCATGTCATCTTCACCTTTCTCGTAGCCGAGGAAGTGTTTATATGCTACGCTGACTTTCCCGTCCGCAAACCGTTTCCGCTGACCCCACGTAACGTTCTCCGAAATCGATCGGCTCTCTTCTTGCGCCAGCGACGACATGATCGTTATGAGCAATTCGCCCTTACTGTCAAGCGTATAGATGTTTTCCTTTTCAAAGTAAACCTCGACACCCTTTTCTTTAAGCTTTCGGACGGTCACCAAACTGTCGACCGTATTCCGTGCGAAGCGGCTGACGCTTTTAGTGACAATTAGGTCGATTTTTCCGTTCAGCGCGTCGCGTACCATCTGATTGAACCCGTCGCGCTTCTTCGTATTGACCGCCGAGATTCCTTCGTCCGTATACACACCGACGAACTCCCAGTCAGGCTGTTCTTGAATGTAGCGCGTATAGTAGTCCACCTGCGTTTTATAGCTGGTCATCTGTTCCTTGCTGTCGGTGGAAACACGGGCGTAGCCAGCCACGCGCCGCTTTGCCGTCGGCGCCAAAGGCATCCGCGCCAAAGTGCTAATCGTAGGTGGGATGACCGTTACCGCCCTATTGCTCATTGGGTGAATCCCTCCGTTTCTGTGCGGCTCGCTGCCGTGCCGCTTCTTTCATTTCATCCGTCCAGCTATCACTGCGCGAGCGGTCTTTCCAAACTTTCGTCTCCGTATGACCATCAGCGAGGAGAAAAAGGAGTTCGTTGGGCGCTGTTACGCGTATGCAGGATATCCTTTCGGTGAAGACCCGTTCGTCAAATTCAGCAATGCCCAACACATCGCAACAGGCGGACATCAGCGTGGGTTCGGGTATCTGTTTGGCAGGGCAAGCGCTTTTCCCCTCGAACTGGAAGGTCGTGCATATCCATGACACTCGACCATGCGTTGTCTTTCTGCCAAAATGCTTACCGCAGTTTCCGCATACAATCTTGCCGGAGAAAGGATAACGCGCGGTGGTAGGCTTTTTAATATTGCACTTTTCTGTGTTTTGCGCTATGCGGCGCTGCGCCAGCTCATAAGTGTCGGGGTCTATGATCGCGTCGTGCGTTCCTTCGACATAGTACTGCGCGAGTTCGCCGTGGTTGCGAACTAGGCGCTTTGTCAGATGGTCGGCGACATACTTCTTTTGCAGGAGCGCGTTGCCTAAGTACTTCTCATTCTTCAGAATGTCGCGCACCCGTGAGTCGTTCCACTTACCGCCCGAAACCGTTGGCACGCAGCTTGCTTCCAGAGCTCGGGCAATGCCAACGGTCGAGCCGCCCGAAACATACTGAGTGAATATGTTTCTTACGATCGCCGCTTCTACTGGGTTGACAGTAATGACACCGCGAACGATATCGTACCCGAACATACGCCGCAAGCCGACCATTTGGCCGTCCTTCATCCGCTGCCGCCAGTACCATTTGCAGTTCTCGGAAACCGAAAGGCTTTCCTCCTGGGCGTATGATGCAAGAATCGTCAGCATGAGTTCGCCGTCCGCGCTCATTGTATGGATGTTCTGTTCCTCGAAGAAAACATCAATTCCCATGTCCTTCAGTTCGCGTACGATTCGCAGAATCGACACCGTGTTCCGCGCAAATCGGGAAATGGACTTCGTGAGTATGAGGTCTATCTGCCCAGCCCTGCAGTCATCCAGCATCCGCTGGAAGTCTGCGCGGTCATCCTTTGTGCCGGTCATCGATTCATCCGCGTATACGCCGCAGTAGAGCCAGCCGCGCCGTTTTTGAATAAGGTCGCTGTAATAGCTGACCTGCGCTGAAAGTGAATGCAGCATAGCGTCCTTGCCGGATGATACTCTGGCATATGCGGCGACGCGCTTCAACTTTATTGGTGGGTGCTTGTAAAATTGCACCTGTTCTACAACTCTTTCCATATAATCACCTCTTTTTTGTAGGTGTTATGTTACCTCTTGGGCGGCTGATTATCCAGTCATTCCGGCGATAAATACTGCGGGAAAAGAGCCCGTTTTTAGCTAGAATCAAGGGTTCTATCCGCTGATAATCCTCATCCGAAATGATCCCTTCCCGACGCATATGATCGGCGGTCGTCATAGCAAGAAGATATGCGTTCACGCGTTTCAGATGATCTTCGCCCATTATCGCACCTCCCGTCTCCTGTACGCCGCATAACATGCGCGAGAACAGAACTTGCGGTTTGCGCCGCCGTAGTATTCGAACGAAAATCCGCATGAAGCGCACATCGCGGTATAATAGGAGCCCCGCTTTACCCGTTCGGGATGTGAGTTCCACCATGCCATGCGGCAATTGTCTGAGCAGAACAGCTTTTGCTTTCTATGCGGCGCCTGTTCCACTGGCTTCCCGCATTGTCTGCATCGAGGTATATCCTCAATTTCCGTACAGACGAGCGGATGCCTACGGCAATATGATTTGACTGTGTTTTGCGGCAGTTTGGTCACCTGTGCTATCAACTTATATCCATACCCGCGGCGCTGCAGTTGGATGATCTCTTCGATTTCGTGCTGTACCATGCCGTCCTCCTATCTGGGAACGAACAGGTCGTTCTCAACATACGGCCACGGAAACTACAAAATCGGGCGGTATGAAAGCAAAAAAATACCCGCGAGACGGTGTTTAAACCGTTTCGCGGGAATACAATGGTGTGTCTATTCATTTCTTGCGGTCTTAATTTGCCTTCATCTGACCAATCAGATGTTCCGCCGTACCGGTGATCAGCGCGGAGATATCGACCTGCGCGGCGGTCAGTACATCCATCGCCGAAGCGGAAAGCTTCGCGGTGGTCTTCTCGTAGAGCAGTTGACCGAGTTGTGCGATCTCTTCCTTGGTCAGCTTGCCATCCTTGTGCGCGGCCTTCATGCCATCTACTACCGTCTGTTTCAGCTCACCAACCGTGATCTGGGCGAGCTTGATCAGCTCCTGCTGCGCGCAATTCACTGTATCGAGCTGGGTTGCCTTGCCGAGCTTCGCGGTCAGCCACGCGCCGAACACGCCGATCAGTGCGATAAAAAACGCCGCTGCAATGTTCACGGCGTTCTCGATCAGGATGCCGGCGATAGTGTTATCAACGGTTCCACCGGTGTCCGCCAGCGCGACGGCGGGTAGCGCAAGCATCAGGAGCGCGATCAGTACCAGGATTAGTTTCTTTTTCATGTGTGTTTTCTCCTTCATTTAGATAGATGTAGCTTGCTCCGAGGCAAGCTCATGGACAAAATCTTCGTATTCCTCTTGCGCGGTCTTCGCTTTGTCGCGCGCAGCCTTCATCTCGCCGTTTGTTTCACCGCGTTCTACGGCGATACAGGTCGCCAAAGAAAGCGATAGGCTTGCATCCTGCATCTTCATGGCAAGTTTTGATTCCTTTGCCCGAATGGCGGCGCGTTTTTCCGTCTGTTTTCGGTCGCGAGTCATACGCACCTGCAGCCATACGACTAGCAGGGCGAATACTCCCGATATGATCTCACCGATGTATTCCATATCCGTTCCTCTCCGTTTTATTTATATAGAAGCTTGCAGCGGCCGCACTTATGCCAATACCCGCTTCCGCCTTGATTGATTCCCTCCACAACGACACCTACGTCACGCCCTTTCGCGTGGATGACCATGCCACGGCCCAAATAGAGCCCCACATGCGTTTCATCGTTGGCATTCGTCGTGCTGTTGCGGAACAAGAAATCGCCGGCGATCAGCTCATTGCGCGCAATCACGTCGCACAGCGCCCAAAGCCCATCACAATTCTTGCGATCGTCCCAAACCCCTGTCTCACGCATGAGCCAGGAAAGAAAGCCGGAACAGTCATGCGCCATGAGATCGGCAAAGCCTGCCTTATACTGACTTTCGCGAAACGTGATCACGCGCGCAAACTCGTCGTCCATTGCTTTGATCTTCGTGTCGGAAAGATCGGTCAAAGCGGATGCGCCCCAGACATAAAGATCGCCGATCCGCGTCAACGCCAGCGCACAAATCGCCTTCGACTTGACAGATACCGTACCTTTCTTGACCGGCTCCGTTTCCGTGATCGTGCCGTCAATCAGCGCCGCCCACGTTTCCTTTCCAATCACTCCATCGACGGTCAGTGCGGCTTGCGCCTGAAACCGCTTTACAGCCTCCAACGTGTCTGCGCCGAAAGTCTTTCTAGTCACGGTCGTGATATGGTCGCCGTAGAACCCAAGTTCTAAGAGCTTTTGCTTACAAAAAAGCACATCCTCACCAGATGTGCCTTTCTTCAAAATGCGCGTAAAATCCATATTCTTTTTTCTCCCTATGAAGTTCTTTTCCAGAAATAGCATGTGATGTAAGGCTGCAGGTTGTTGTGCGCCGCGCCGCTGCCGTTGTTACCAACAGAACCAGATACGGAACCGGTATGGTCATGCGATCCGCCGGAACCCGTTGTCTGGCCGCTGGTGCTGCCGCCGTTGGTCATATAGTAATAAGTAGAAGCAGACCCGCTTCCAACCTTATAAGATCCCGAAGATGCCTGATGGGTATGCGCACCGTTTGCGTTCACCGTCACGGAGCCGCTGAACGAGTGATTATGTGACGGCAATTCCGCTGTCACCAGCGTATGCGTGTTCGCGCCGCCCGTCTTCTCCACGGTGTTGAAGTTCGTATCGGAAGTGTTCACGCCAACCGGAACGCGGCCCGTTCCCCAGCGCACCCATGTGCCTCCAAGAAACGCGCTTTCATCCGCGGCGGAAACCGTCATGCGGATGCTTCCCACCGGGAAGATCAGGTTCGCAAGCCAAAGAGCGCTCGAAAACGTTACCGCATCGTCAAACTGCACGTTTTCGCGAAACCGCGCCGGCCAGCCAACATCGAAGCTGTCCTCCTCGGCAACCTTTCCGACCGCCAGTCCCACACCGGTGCTGCGCACGGATAGGATGACCTCCGCCGTGCTCAGGTCGGTGTACCCGTACGCTTCGCCGAAATAATCACCGAGCGTCACACGAATATCGTAGGTATATTGGTTCGACAGGCTGCCGCCGATACGAAAGGAACCGTTGACAGCATACGTGGAAAGCGCGAATGTCGTCTCCGTATAGACTGATTCACTCTTGCGTTTGAACCCGATCTTCAGGGTGCGTATATTCTTGCTGCTCACAGAGGAGATCACGCCTGTCACCGCTACTATGGCGTATGTTCCCGTGTTGCTGGCGTTGCCCGCAGCGTCGCATCGAAAGACAGCCACAGACTGGACAGATGGGGAATCATATGCTACGACCTCAAACGTACCCGTCAGCACCGTGGTTCGGCCTCGGCTGTCCGTGATCGTCGTGCGTATCGTGTTCGTCCCCGCGGTCGTCAGTTCGTTTGTTGAAAAGGAGTTCCCCGAATACGTCGCGCCATTGACCGTTGTTGAGATTGAAGAAACGGACGAACCGTATACGCCTGCTGCGGATATACTAAGGCTCAATTTACTCTTTCGCTGTACATAGCAGCCAAATTGTGCAAATAACCCCTCTTCCGCTTCCGAATACCAGATCGATCCCGTAGGCACAACCGAAGTCGGAATCGCAGCTGTCACGCTAACCTGTGTCGTGCCAAGAAGAACTCCGCCGGAATACGTGTCGCAATAGAGCGTACCCACGACGCTCGTCGCGTTTGGCGCGGCGTTGGCTTCGTCAAGTGACGGCGTCCATGAAATGTTTGTCGCGGCGGTTTGCGATGCGATCGTCGTTTCGGCACGCGAGCCAAACTTCGCTCGTAGCGTATGTAAAAAGGAACCCGACGCTGGCGTGAGCGAAATCGTCGCCGCGCTGCCGAGCGTGACGGCGGATACAGTTGGCGTGGTAATACGCGGAATCGCGGGCAGCGAGATGACCACGCTGCCGTTTGCCGTTCCAATGGATGCAGAGTAGGTGCAGTTCGCTGTAAAAGCCAAGGTGATCTGCTTGGTTCCATCCGAGTTGTGGGTGACCGTACATTCGCCATATGCTTCGCTCTCAGTGCTCGCGTTATCGGTCAGGATCATGAGGTATTGATACCCCGACGCCGTGTCATACGGTTCCTGATACTGCGTGATATACTCGTCACGGTACGGAATCCGCGAGATTGCGAAGCCTCTCCCGATACGGTTGTACACGGAGCTTCCATCGACCGATACGCTCATTGCGCCGCGTGAATTCGAATCGATGTTATTGCAATAGACATCAAACTGCGAGGTGTTCCCTGAGGTCGCCAGAAACACATAGAATCGGATGGTGGACGTGTTATTAACGACCGACTGCGAAACGATTTTGTATTCCAGCCAGCATGAAACCTTGCTCGCCGCAGTTCCGGAAAGTGAACCGTTGACAATCGTGTATCCGTCATGAATCGATTCATACGGCCAATTTGCCATTTCCTCACCCCGCGATCTTCTTGAAGTTTAGATTGCCACTCTCGGGCACCCAGGCATATCCGCCTATCCGCAGCGACGAAAGCACCTGCACATCGTTGACATACAGCTTGCCGGAAGAGAAGTAGGCGATCGCGCTGTCCGTGGACACGCTGTCCTCGCTGCCAGAGAAGAAATACAGCACATCGTTTTCCAGCTTGAGCTTGATCGCCGACGTGCTCTTTCCAATTACAATGCCGGAGGAAATCAGCCGAATGAAGCTGCGCACTGACTCGAACTGCTGCGAGGTTTCGCCGTTCAGGGTCGAAATTCGGCTTGCCGTCTCTGTGAAGTTCGCCTCGATCGTCCCCGCCATAATGGAGAATGAGGTTTGTATCATATTTTGTAACGCAACGAAGTCCTGCGTTCGAACATAGTCTTCCAACGCGGTCATGATAATCTGCTGCGCCGATTGCAGGATCGACGTATTTTGGGTGAGCTGCTCCTGCACGATCTCTTTGATTTCGCCGTGCGTTGTATAGTCAGCCTCGATCGTCTCGATACGATTCTTCACCGATGTATTATTCCGGATCTCCTCGCCGATCAGAGACGGGCGTGAATCCCCGAGCACGATGCCGGTGCTCGCGGGGTTGTTTAGCGGGATCGTCAATTCAGAGAGCACATACGTCTCTTCCGGGCAGAGCGTTCCGCAGGAGACAGTCACCTTGTCCAAGAATTGGAACGACTCGACGTTCGCGTCGGCGTTGTGCAGATCGACCGCCGATAGCTTGATCGTCTGTTTGAATCGCGCGCCGGTTCCACTCAGCCAATCACGGCCTTTGTTCATAAGGATCGTCGGATCGGTGATTTCATTCCATGTGGTCAGGCCAGATGATGCAAAGATAACTCCGTAATCTGACGAAAGTGCCGTATCTTCTAGGTATTCTTGCCCCTCGTTCACGCTCGAGATCGTCAGCCGCGCGTCGCTCTCCAATTCCGGGTCGATATCCCGCAACGCCGCGCCGAGCGGAACGCAGGCGGTATAGGTCTCGGACGCGCTCTTGCTCAATACGAGGTCGATCAGGTTTTCTCCGAATTCGATCCGCTGTGTCGATGTGTCCGGTACATCAGTCAGATAGTCGAGAATTGGATTTTCGTATTCGTCAAATCTGACGATCAGGTAACCGCCGAGTGGATCAAGTAAACTGGTTTTCAGAACCTGCCAAGCGGACAGATAGTCTTTTATTTCGATGCTGACCGAACCAGAAAGGTCGCTATTCCCTAAAACAAATCGCTGATTCACGTTCACCTGCCCATTGTGCTGGGTCAGAATATAGTCCCAGATCTCCGCCGCTGTACCATCCGTGGTAAACGGACGAAGGATGCTGTCGAGTAGATACGCTAGAGATCCTTCCGCAACGACCTTGCGGTTCTCATAGAGATCACGCTCGTCCTCGATCGCTCGGCCAACCCAGATCAGAGTGTCATCTTGATAGACCTTGATACGGCTCTTGAGCTTTTCCAGTACACCGTAATGCGGATGCTCTTTTGGAATCGTGAACGACAATTCGCCCGGCTCGTTCTTCTTTTGCGTCAATTCTGGCTCGATCACGAACAAATCCGTCAAACGCGGATCGTAGATCACATACGAATCGCAGAGTATGCGGTACATCAGAGCGCTCCTTTCCGGTAGGTGAACGTGATCGAACCTGTACCCGCTATGTCAATACCCGTGTCTCCATCCATGAGCACCAGTGACGGAATCACGTGTGTGCCCGCTGAAAGGTTGACAGTATAATCCTTCTCGCTAATCGTAAACGTCAGCGTCATCTCGGCAGAGGTTGTGATCGTCGGCACAACCGGCATTCGCAAATTCGTCAGCGTCACCGTAGCGTTGCCCGTTGGAAGCACCGTAATCGCAGTCTCAAAGTGTTCCAGTTTATACGGCTTCACACGGCACTCAAGCGACAGCTCGCAATATCCCCAGTGCCGTTCCACGTCCTCAATGGTCATCCGCGCGTCGTAATAGAAGGTCGGATCACGGTCGAAGATCATGTTCATGCGCCGCGCGTGCACATCCGACGCAAACGCGGAGATCAGCGTGTCAAACGGCGCGCGCGCATAGAGCGTCAGCGGAATGATCCGATCGGCGTAACGCACCGTACCAAACGCCTCCGTAAGATCGAGCGCGCCATCGCGCCCGGGGATCTCTACGAAGTTCGTCTGCGGTTCCGGCATAGGGATGGCGTAAGGCGCGACAATCAGGCCATAGTCCGCGCGCGCCCACTTTGTTCCAAATCGGATATCGCTCACGTCAGCCGCTCCTTTCGTCTGCGAATTGCACCTAGCGCGTCGTCCATAGCCGGCGCAAGCCAGCCGATGGTCGCCCCGGTGTCTGCGACCAGCTGCATCCCGGCAAGCTGCGGCAGATACCGCCGCACTTCGCCGATCAGCACATCCAGTTTCTGCGACAGTAAGTCGCTCATGCCGCCGATGCCGATGCTGTTCGGTAGGTTCGTCAGAACATCGATCGCGCCGACGTCTACGCTGGTCGGGATCGCGCTCTGAATCTGTTTGTTTACGTCCTCCATAGCGTCGGTAAAGCCGACGCCAACGCCCTCGCCCATGTTCTCGCCGATTCCGGCGAACACCTTTGAAGGCGACGCGATACCGAGCGCTCTCTTCGCGCTTTTCACGATATTGGAGAAGAAGTCGCGCACCTTGCTTGCGAGCCACGAGGCCATGCTCTTGATGCCTTCCCAAAGGCCACCTACAATGTTCTTGCCAATCTCCACCACGGAGGATACCGACGATCCGAAACCGTTCAGGATCGCGGAGACGATCTGCGGTAGAGCGGCGATTAGCTGCGGGAGAGCTTTGATCAAGCCAATCGCGAGCTGAATCGTCAGTTGAATGCCCATGGTCACGAGCATGGGAAGATTCTGCGTGAAGAAGTTGATGATCCCTGTGATCAGTTTCGGAAGCGCTTCGATCAGTTTCGGCAATGCTCGAACAAGGCCCTCTGCCAAGCCTTTCACAATAGAAAACGCCGCATCCAATATCTTGTCCATGTTGTCAAACAACGTTTCGCAGATCAGAAGCACCGCCTCAATGATCGCCGGAATCAGTGTCGGCAGCGCATCACCTATACCTTGTACAAGCGATGCGATCATCTGAATCGCCGCCTCCACCAATGCAGGCAGCATGTCGACAATTCCCTGAGCGAGGGTGGTGATCAGCTGCACCGCTCCGTCTGTGAACTGCGGCAGCGCGGTTATCACTCCCTGTAAAAGCGTCATGACGATGCCGGATGCGGCGGAGATTAACGTAGGCAGATTCGCCGCTAACGCGCCGCCGATCGCGCTCACGATGCTCATGCCAACCTGCACAAACTGCGGCAGGCTGCCGAGAATCATGTTCGCGATCCCGCCGACCGTTTCGCCAAGTACGACGGTGATCTTGTCAAAATCGCCGCCTGCCTCGGCAAGTCCCGAAGTGAAGTCGCCGAGAAGGGAAACGCCATCGTCCGCGAGCGTCTGGAGCTGCGGTAGCAGCACCGTGCCCATAACACGTTGAGCCGCTGCCGCGCCCTGTTTAAGCCGTTGCACGGAATCATCGAACGCGCCGAATTTTGCGATCGTTTCCTCGCTTAACACCGCGCCCATACGCTTGGCTTCGTCGGTCAGCGCCGCGATGCCCTTGCTGCCCTGTGCGATCAGCGGGTTCAGATCCTGCGCGCTCTTGCCGAACAGCTGCATGGCGAGCGCATCGCGCTCTGTTTCGTTAGATACCTGCCCGAGCGCGTCGATGGCATCCCAATAGACGTCCTCGCTGTTTCGAAGCGTCCCATCCGCGTTCGTCACCGATACGCCGAGGCGATCGTATGCTTTGGCGAACTGCTCGCTGCCGCCAGCAGCGCTGGACATAGACTTCACGTTCTTTGCCATGGAGCCGGTCAAAGTGTCCAGCGAAACATCTACGAGATCGGCGGCGTAGGAATATGCCTGTAGACCTTCCACG
This sequence comes from Bacillota bacterium, assembly GCA_023395595.1. Lineage (GTDB taxonomy): Bacteria > Bacillota > Clostridia > Christensenellales > CAG-138 > UBA7703. Next base: position 37,304 of record JAEWYO010000037.1, on the reverse strand, counting down.
CTCATGCCGGTGATGGAACTTTGCGTCAGCATTTCATCCGCATATGCCGCGGTATTGACCGTCATATCGACGAGCGCTTTTCCAGCGGTCACCGCAGCGGTACCGATCGCCGCCATGGCTGCGCCGAGCGCGACGCCGATGCCTTTCACGACCGAACCGAGCTTGTCGAAACGCCCGCCCGCGTCGTCCGCTTGGGCCGCGGACTGCTTGATCTCGTCGCCGAACTCGTCCGCCTGTTTGCCGGCAGAATTCAGATCGTCCGCCGCGCCCTCCAGCGCAGTTTCGTTTGCGCCAAGCTCGCGCTCCATACCGTTGAGCGCCGCTTTGGCGTTGTTAAGTTGAACCTGCCACGCTTGGGTACGCTTATCGTTCTCACCAAAAGAAGAAGCTGCGTTCTGCAACGCGGCTTCGAGGGTTTCAACCTTATCTTTTTGAGCGTCGATCTCTTTTCGCAGGACTTGGTTTCGGGCGGTCAGCGCGCTAACCGATTTGTCCTGTTTGTCGAATTGGGAGGTGACGAGGTTCATTTCGCTCCCGAGAACCTTGAACGACTGATTGATCTCAGAGAGAGCTTTTCGAAAGGCTTGTTCGCCCTCAATCCCGATTTTCAGGCCAAAGTCGGATGCCAAGGAACCACCTCCCAAGAAATAAACGAAATAAGACCGACCTGCAGGTCGATCAATATGGAACGCTTGTTTTAAGTGCCAGCAGGAATCACGCTGTCGATATAGCTTTCCTCAGTGGTTTTCGTGATCCCGTTGTATTGCTTGTATACTTCCCACTGGTCGAGAAGAGCGCCAAGCGGCATGAGCCAGACCTCGCGTTCGGGCCGCCTAAGCAACGTCACTCCGTAGAAGATCAATCGGGCAAACAGCTCTTCGTCGTTTGCCCGACCTGTGCGTTTTTTGAGGGTTTCTCCTCGCTTTCGACATAGCGCTTTGTGCCTCTGACCATCGCTTCCATGATCGCGACCTTGTAGCCGGAGAGATCCAGCGGTGTAGTGAGCAGTTCAACCGCTTCCTCTGTCAAAAGCTCACGTTTTGTATTTGGCTCAAGTAAGTTATGCACCAGCGTGCTCTGGTTGGCGAGCAGCGTGATCAGCCAAACGACCTCGTCCAGGGCGAGCTCGAAATTCTCTGCCTTCATGAGCTTGTCACCAAGGTGCTCCAGTCCGCCGTAACGCTTCGCGATCTCTTTGGTCGCGCGTGTAGTCAGGAGCATCTCATACTCTCGGTTGCCGATTTGGATCATTGCGCCTCTGTCGTTTTCCATGAATTAACCCTCCGCCGCAAATGTAGGCTCATAGACCTGTGTGTACCAACCCGAGATCGTCAACGCTGGTACGCTCGTATCGTCCTCATTGACCTCCGCTTTCCACGGATGTTTCCCCTGACCATCCAGCTTGTTGCGCCGGATGATTGTTCCCTCGATCGACGGCGTCGAGAACGTGATGTTGTCTCCCTTTGTCTGCAGGTTCGTTGCGGGAATGCCGAACACGACGCGATACAGCCAGAAGTAGCGATACTTACCGTTGCTCTTCTTCGCGCGAAAACCGATCGCGACCGGCTGCCCGCCGTTCTCGCTCTGTGACACCAGCACTTTGTTGTCATCAATCTGCGACCCCGTGAGATCACTCGCGACCGCAGCGCCGATGTTGTCTATGCCCAACGTAAGCGTACCGCTCTTGAACTCCTTGACCACCTCGGCAGCGCCGTCATCAGCGAATAGCGTCGCTTCGTTGATATCGATTTTCAATTCTGCAGACATCGCCTTTGCAAGCGAAACGGGCGCGGCGTAGGTTTCATCACCGTTCGCGCCTTCGGTAATTTTTGCGTAATACAATTTATCCAACCCGATGGTTGCCATTTATGCTTCCTCCATATACTCCTTTGCCACATCAATGGCAAAGTGATGATAGCCCGTGTCCTCTTCCAACCCGATATAGCGGCGTTCGGATACCAGAAATCCCGCCGACAGCAGTAACCGAACGAGCTGCCGTTTCCTTGCGCAGTAATTGTTCTTCGAAAAGAGCGACAGCCGCACTTCTTCGATGTTCATACCCGGAGCATCGTCTGAGAATAGTTCGAAATGATCTGAAATCGGTGTAATTACAACGTACTCGTCCGGCGCGGTACCTGAGAAAATGCCGGTCTCCACAGGAAGTCCGGCGTTCGTAACGAGGGTGTTCAATTCTTCCAGCATGCTCATGGCAGGTTCAACTCCTCTTTCAAAACGCGCTGCATCTCCTCAATGCACGGCTTCCGGCTCGAGGACTTGGTCAGCTTGAGAAACGGTTTCGGCGGCTGACCATGTTTGCCGTATTCCAGAAGGTTCGCGAGCATAGCATTACTGACGTCGCCGCGCCCTTCTGAAAACCCGACCTTCACATCCAAATTTCCGTCGCGATCCAGCTTCGCCGATGATACGCCGAGCGATGCGGCAAGCTTGCCTGTCGAGCGCGATTTGGTCTTCGTGCCGCGCCCGATCGCCGCTTGCAGATTCGATTTCATCTTGGCCAGCACAACCTTGCCGCCCGCCGCAAGCGCCTTCGGGATCGCCGCATCGAGCGAGTTGCCCATATCTTCTATTTGGGAGAGCAACTTTTGGGGCATTTCGATCTGTACTTTAGCCATCCGCCGTCACCTTCTTTGCCAGCACCTCAAGATACATGCCTCGGCCCTTTACATCCTCGACGGATGTGATTTCAAAGCGATCATCGCCGCAAAGAATCACATGCGCTGTGGTTACGGCTAAGCCCGGGATAACTCGAAACCGAAACAAATCCGTCGCCTCTGAAAAGGCGGCACGGTTGACCCATTTCTGAGAACCGTGCCGCCCCTCGCGATATGCGCAAATGGATGTGAGGACGTTTTCCGTTTTAATCGCAAACCCCTCCGCGTCCTTCGTCACCTTTTCCTCGGCGATGGAAATATGCGTGTTCATTCTTCCGAAACTCATACGCCAAATACCCAAAGACGATCCAGGCGAAGCAGCGTGTTTACCGTGTCCCAAGTCTGTTGCCCCGCCTGCACATTGTCCGCAAAGAATCCGCCCGTGCTGCCGTCCCGGCTTTCATAGAAATGAGATGCCAACATGATCACCGCCGCCTCGGTTGTTGGCGGCATAGCCGCCGCTTCGTAGGTGCCTGCAGTCAGGTGCTGGTAACTTTCCGCATATGCAACGGCAGCATCGATCAGACGCTGGAGGAGTTCATCGTCGGCATCATGTTCTAGAATCAGGTTCGCCTTGACCTTAGTTAGCAGCGTCGTCATCTCACATTGAACCCGGCTGGTCTGCCGCCATGATCCCGGCATCCTTGAGCTTTTGCAACAAAGCGTTGAAATCGCTCTTCAGGTCGGCGATAGTCGTCGCGGCGCTTTCCGCCTGATTCATCGCCTGATACACGCTGCCAGCAGTTTGCTCGCTTGCATAGCCCGATTGCAGTCCAGTGACGGTGGCGGTATCCAGCACCTCCAGAGTACCGCCGATCACCAGCCGATCCCCGCCGTCTGCGAGATAGTTCTTACAGTTGCGGGTCACGTCACCCGCCGGGGTATCAATGATCTCCATATAGCCCCTCCGTTACGCTTTCTGCTGCAGGACCTTGATTGCTTCCGGCAGGATCAGCTTGCCATCCACGCGCTGCGTGGCCATGAAGCCGACCTGACCGGTCGTAGCGAAGAGCTCGTTCAGGCGCTTGAAAGAACGGCCCTGACGGTCGGCAATCCAGTAGTATCCGAAATCACCGAACGCGACAGACTTCGCGCCCGCCGCGATCGCCGGAACATAGGCAGACGTATGCACCGGGCGGTTCAGAATCGAGTCGGGCGTATTCGCCGTCAGCGCAGGCTGCCAGAGATACTGGCCCTGACCGTCCTTGAGCTTGCGAATCGCCTTCACCGTTGCGTCGTTCATAACGAAAACGGCCTTCTTTCGATACGGCGATTTCAGGCTGTAGAACAGGTCGAGCACTTCATCGACGGAGATCGCAGCGGATGCAGCCGCGGTGACGCCGACCTGCGCGCCGCCGGTCGTATGGAAGATACCGGTCGGTTTCCCATCCGCATCTCCGACAAAGAAGGCTTCCTCTTCCTTATGACCGATCCGGCGCGCAAACTCCGTCGTGATATAGCTCTGTAGATCGAAGACGGAGTCGTTGAGCAGCTCGTCCGACACCTTAATGAACGTGCCGAGCTTGAACGCGCCAATCGAGGTCTGGCCGAACGCTTCATCGCTCTCAGGGACTAGTTCTTCTTCGTCCAGCCAGGACGCGGAGCCGTGCGTCGTCACGACAGGGATCTTACGATCGCCGCTCGACGTCTGAATCACCCGCGCGAGGGTACGGAAAATGTTCTCTTCCTCAAGCGCATCGACCAGAGTACGATCGAATTCGTCAGGCGCAAGATAACCGCCCTCGCTGTCGGTGCCGATCTGGAGCGCGTTGACCACATCGTAGCGAGGGTTCTTCGCGCGCATGACGTTCCAGAACGCCTTTTTATACTCATCGGACGCGCGGCCGGATTTCGTATTTTCCCCGTTTGCGGTAGGTTTGTTCGTCAGGGGGTCGGCGGTGGGTTTGTTCAGTTCGGCATCCAGAGTAGCCTGACGCTCCAGTCGATCGATCTCTTTACCGAGATTGACGACGTCGGCTTCCATCTTGTCATATGTTGCCACGTCCTCGGCAGACAGAAGACCGTCGTTGCCGCGCTTCGTATCAAGAAATGCTTTGGTGGCATCCCATGCCTTGGCGCGTTTTTCGCGAAGTTCCTGAATTTGGTTCATGTGTTTTTCTCCTCTATTTCTTCAAAAGATTGAGCCGCTGATACAGCGGCTCGGAAGGGTGCTTGTGTTCTGTTTTTGGGATCTTGCTCAGGAGCGAGTTCGTCACCGCGCGGCGGCTGAATTGGTAACTATTGATCGGGGGGCCGTCCAACACGCCCGTATCGCGCGTCAAGATACCGTCAGCGAACCCTAGTTCAATCGCTTTGTTCGCGTTCATCCACGTTTCCGCGTCCATGAGGTGCGCAAGCTTCGCGCGGGACATACCCGTTTTCAGCTCATATGCGTTGATGATGCTTTCCTTCACCTCATCCAGCATGGCAATGGCTTTCTGCATTTCTTCCGTATCGCCAATGGCAACGGTTAAAGGGTTATGGACCATCAGGAGAGCCGTAGGGGCCATAAGCACTTCGGTGCCGGCCATAGAGATCACCGACGCGGCGCTTGCCGCGATGCCGTCGATTTTGACAGTCACATTACCCTTGTATTCCATGAGCATGCTGTAGATCTGGCTCGCTGCGACGCAATCGCCGCCTGGGCTATTGACCCAAATTACGATGTCGCCCGTACCGGCATTTAGCTGCTCTCGAAATAGTTTCGGTGTAACGTCATCGTCAAACCAGCTCTCTTCGGCGATCACGCCATCGATGGTTAAGATGCGGGTACCATCTTCATTTCGCACCCAGTTCCAGAATTGTCGTTTCAAGAAGAATCCTCCTGTCTGTCTGTTTTGTGCTCATCGTTCTTACGAAGCTTTTTCACTGCAGTGCTGTTTTTTGCTGGTTCCTCTCCGACCACGACCGCGCTCTTTTGAGGGGCAGCAAGGAGCATCATGGCTCCGTTGATCAGATACAGGTCGCCACCGAGCTCAGGTGCGATGCGATCGAGGTTTTCCAGTTCGCGGATGTCGTTTGCGCTCATCCAGCCATTTTGGCGCGCGGTGGCATATCCGCTCATGCGCGATGCGTAATCGCCGCGGAGAAGTCCATCGACATTAAACCGTATAAAGTATTCCGGCTTTTCGCTCTCGCTGAACAGTACCCGGCACATACTCTGCTCCCAACGCACAACCCAGGGATCGAGGGTGTATTTCACAAACTCCAGCGACTGTTGCTCGATATTGCTGAACGAGGACTTCTCCAAGTCCGCCAGCATGTGCGGCGGCACGCGGAAGATGCGCGCGATCTCGTTGATCTGGAATTTGCGTGTCTCCAGAAACTGCGCCTGCTCCGGTGCGATTCCGATCGCCGTATACTTCATGCCCTCTTCGAGAACCGCGATCTTGTGTGCGTTACCGCTGCCCTGATATACTGCGTTCCAGCTTTCCTTGACCCGCTGCGGATCCTTAATCGTCCCGGGGTGTTCCAGTACCCCGGACGGAGCCGCGCCGTTGGCGAAAAACTTCGCGCCGTACTCCTCCGTCGCGATCGCAAGTCCGATCGCGTTCTTCGCCATGGCGATTGGGCTGTAACCGATCAGACCGTCGAAGCCAAGTCCGGGGATATGCAGTACGTCCGAAGGCGACAGCGTCACCTGCGTCGATTTCCCGAGCGATGACGGATCTTCCGCACTCCGCTGATACGAATAAAAAAGTCGGCCGCTTTGATCACGGTCGACTGTCATTTTGTTCGGCATGAGCGGATATAGCGCGATCACCTCGCCTCTGGCGTTACGGATGATCTGTGCGTAGGCATTGCCCCACAAGAGCAGGTGGCTCATGAGTGTTTCCCGAAACGCAAAGCTTGTCATCTCGGGGTTTGGTTCGTCGTGCAGCAGCCGGTAAAGCGGGTGCTTGAACGCTTTCTCTTTCCCGCCGCTGTCGTTGTACCGATAGACGTTCAGCGGCAGCCCTGCAACGGTTTCGGACAGGATCCTCACGCAAGAGTACACCGCCGTCATCTGCATGGCGGTCGTTTCGTTCACCGGCTTTCCGCTGGACGTGCCGCCGAAGAAGAAACTGTAGCGGCTGCCATTGAGGGAATCCTTCGGTTTGTCGCGGGAATGAAATAGGTATTTTACTGGATTTATATTCATAGTAACCTCAGAAAATCTCTGGTATAATGATGATATGGCAAGAGGAAAGCTCGGAAAAATAGTCCCAAGATTCAGTGAAATCGTAAAAATCGATGGTCAAAATGTCATCGATGCAGACGGTGATGTTTTCGATCGAAACCTCGTTGTTTCCATGGAGAAGCATGGTCTAAAAGGTTACGAAGTCTTCCCATTTGATGATTTCAAAGAAACCTCTGATCCAACAGACAAATCAGAAAACCAATAAGCCTCTCGTGTCATATACACTCTCACCCTCATTGCTTCCATTCCGCAGAGCCCTGTCCAGCGCCATAATCGTTGCAACGGCACCGTCGATTTTCTCGGTGCTTTTTTCTTTGTCCGGCTTGATGTTCCCCGCCGGGTCTGTGCGAATGTAGATGTTATCTATCATCCAACGCAAGACTGGCTGTCCTCCATGCGCAATCCTTTGCTCGAGTGTCAACTTCATGAGTTCCTTCGTTGGCGGAGACATATCCTTAAAGCCCTGACCGAACGGAACGACCGTGAAACCCGTACCCTCAAGGTTTTGCACCATCTGCACCGCGCCCCAACGGTCAAACGCGATCTCGCGGATGTTGTACTTCGTGCCGAGCTGTTCGATGAACGTCTCAATGAACCCGTAATGAACAACGTTTCCTTCGGTGGTCAAAAGGAACCCCTGCTTCTCCCAAAGGTCGTAGTTCACGTGATCGCGCCGAACGCGCAGGTCGATGTTCTCCTCCGGAATCCAGAAGAACGGCAAGATCACATATTTGTCCGTCTCATCCAGCGGCGGAAACACGAGCACAAATGCCGTGATGTCCGTGCTGGACGAAAGGTCGAGCCCGCCGTAGCAGACGCGACCTTCGAGCGATTTGGGGTCAACCGTGAATGCGCATTTATCCCATACGTCCATGGGCATCCAGCGGATCGCTTGTTTGACCCACTGGTTCAACCGAAGCTGGCGAAACGCGTTCTCTTCGGCGGGGTTTTGTTGTGCGCTCTCGCATGCGGCTTTCACCTTGTCAACGCCCACCGTGATGCCAAGCGACGGATTCGCTTTCTTCCACACCTTCGGATCTGTCCAGGAATCGTTCTCCTCGGTGCCGTAGATGACCGGGTAGAACGTCGGGTCAGTTTTCCTGCCGTCGAGAATATCCTTCGCCTTCGAATGAACTTCCCAGCAGATGGAGTTTGTGTTGTCGCCTGCGGTGGTGATCAGAAAGTACAGCGGCTGCATGCGCGCGTCACCGCTGCCTTTGGTCATAACGTCAAACAGACGGCGGTTCGGCTGTGTGTGCAATTCATCAAAGATAACGCCGTGCGTGTTGAAACCGTGCTTGTTGGCGACATCGGCGCTGAGCACCTGATAGTAGCTCCCAGTCGGTAGGTACACGATCCGCTTCTGCGACGCGAGGATCTTCACGCGCTTTGCCAGCGCCGGGCACATCGTCACCATGTCCTTGGCAACCTCAAACACAATAGATGCCTGCTGGCGATCGGCGGCACACCCATACACCTCGGCGCGCTCTTCGTTATCGCCGCAGGTTAAGAGCAGCGCGATCGCAGCCGCAAGCTCTGATTTTCCATTCTTCTTCGGTATTTCGATATACGCTGTGTTAAATTGACGATAACCACTGGGTTTCAGTATGCCAAACACATCACGGATGATCTGCTCCTGCCAGTCGATGAGCAGAAACGGCTTTCCCGCCCATGTACCCTTGGTGTGAGAAAGGCATTCGATAAATGCAACAGCATGATCGGCGGCCTGCTTGTCGTACACGGAATCCTTTGCTTTGAATGGAGTTGGCGTGTATTTCTTCAGTTTTCGTAGCATCACCGCCTCCTCCTTATGAAATCAAAACGGAGGCCCGCGTGAGCCTCCGTGTCCGGCTTGGATTGATTATCGTGCGCCGTTGGGGCAACCGCCCCATCCGTCTTTTGAACCGCTCAGTGGCGGCGACGTTGCGCGACGCGGCGAAGCGGTAATTTATGCGTGCGATGCGTCCGGATCGCCTTCCAGTACCGCCACTTTCAGAATCTCCGTATCAAACCCCGCCGCTTTGTATCCTTCCAGAAGTGTGCTGTAATAGAAAGCGCTGGGCTTATTCTGTGGCTTGCCGCTGATTAAAATGAAAATAAGCGCATCCACCGGAACCCCGTCGCGACGCACTTTGATCGTCGCTTCCCGATACAGTTCCGGCACACCGAACCAGCGCTCGAGCGCTGCTTCATCCTGCGGTGAAATCTCCCACAGCAGTGCGGGAACGCTACCGCCCTTCGTTTTTTCGATCGTCGACAATGCGCCGGCTTTGCTGCCGCGAAACGCGAGCCTGTAGTTCTTCAGCTCCGTCGTTCCGATCAGCTTCGCGGTCGGACAATGCTTCGCCATTTCGGTGCGGTTCACACCCGCGCCGTACGCGACAAAAAGTCGGCTACTCAATCTCGTCCTCCTCGATCTTCACACATGAGTCCACGTTGAAAACGACGCCGAGGGTACTTCCGTTGCTCCATTTTGCAAAAATGGTGCCAGCATCATCAACCCAAGTAACGACCCCGATGGTGCCTACTGGGATGTGTGTGTATGGGTCGTTCATATGTACCAGCCGCACCTTTGTACCGGGCTTATAATATTCTTTGAGCTGTTTCAACAGCTTCGGATGAATGTTCATCATTCTTTGTCACCCGCTTCGTTTGCATCGCGGAATGCTGCGTTACCGGTAAGGTTTTTCAGAAGCACTCGGCGCGAATCCTTGTACTCTCGTCCAATGAATCCGAGCCGGAGTAGAAAACAACGGAATGCGTACTTTTCGTTTTCGACTTCCTGCTCCGTCGCGCTAACGCGTTTCTGTGTTCGCGCCAGTTCGCAAATCCCCTGTGCCAGTTGGTAGTATGCGGCGATCTCAGCCTGATCGTCAGTCGGACGGAACCACCCGAACTCGATCCTGTCGGAGTGTTCTGTCATCGGAAGTGTGTCCGTGCCGAGCGATTTCTTCAGAAGCATCGCTTTGCTCGCAACCAGCCGTCGCAGGTTCTTTATTGCAATGGGCGTCATGCCATCCTTCGGTATCTCGACCGAAAGTCGATCAAGACCGTCAAGTGTAGGTGTTACGATTTCCTGCTTCAAAATTTCCACCGCTTCTTGCTCGGTTTGCTTCGCAGGCTCGTTGATCCGTTCGCCGATGAAGCCGTCGTGAGCCAGTTCGCGGATCAGCATTTCAATCTGCAATTCGTCCGTGCTTTCCTGGCATGTGACCGTTCCGTTCTTGTCGACTGTGTAAGCTCCGACCTGAAATGCGAAGCTCGGAGCGCCGAGGTATCGCGTCGTGTCTTGCAGCACATCGCGCATAACCGCGACCAGCGCCTTCCGTCTGTCCCCAGTAACGTTGTACTTGATCTGCATTGTGAATACCTTCCTTTCGATTTGGTAGTCACATACATCACTCTTTCGAGTGTAAATATCAAGCTATTTCGTCCAGATATACAGCGGATTCCGACAGAATTCCTGACAAGACAAACACAACACATGGCAGCGCGACTCCGTTGCCCCAAAGCTTATATTCTGCGGCGTCGGTGTACGGATCGTTCAGCCATTTCGCGACTTGCTTTTTCGTCTTCGGTTTCATTGCAAATCCTGTAATTCGGCGGTGCGTTTCGAAGACATCCCTCCACCATGCGATCTCCTGATCGGAAGGATGCTCCGTACCAAGATCCGCGCACCACCAATCAGGAAACCCTTGCAAACGGGCGCATTCTTCGGGCGTCAGTCTTCGTACCGCATATCTCGGTTCTTCCGAGCATTTTAATGGAACAAGCATGTCGTTGGACGCATCCTGCCCGTTGAACCCGCCGGGATGCGCGCCGGGTGAAATCGTACCGCAAACGCGCTGATACGGCTCCACCACATACTTGCTGTCCTCCGCCTGTTGGTTCTGCGGGAATTTGTAATCGCTTGCGCAGAGGCAGCCGACTCGATCGGGATAACACACGGCATGATGATCAGAGGTATTGAGCGTAAAACATACTTCTTCGTTTACGCCGTCGCCTTGCGGACCGTTGCGGTCGCTTCGCCCGATCATGCTGCCCTGCAGCGCATAAGTTTGCTGCTTCATTCCTGTATTCGCGGATAACGCTCCGGCGACATCACCGAGATCACGCACCTCATCGCGCTGGTTCTGAGTAAACGCGACGACCGCGATACCGCCCTGATTGCAGTCCGGCCTGCCGCCGTTCGCGTCAAGCGTGCGCGCGGTAGCCGCTTCGTAAAATCCGCTCTCGGGGTTATCCGATCGCATCGCGTTGCTGCCATCGGAGCACACGCCGAACGCGCGGTTCATGACGAGCGGAACGTTCATTCCACCCGTTCCCATGCGCGCGGCGAGGGTTTGAACCAATCCATCCTTCTCCAGTTTGCATCTTCCGTCGATCGGATGATTCTCGATGGCGACCGCCGTTTGGTTGTCACCCATATCCGCGCGAAGGCAACCTGTGCTTTCCGCCCATGCGTGGCCACCCATACGCTTCAGAGCGCCGGGTTCGAATCCAACTGACGCGACAGCGCTTCTCTGAGAATCTCCGGAAGGTGTTTGCCTCTCGCTTGTGCGCGGCGTAAAATTCCTGCACACGCCTTTGCGCTCAAATAGTATTGCTCCCGCGCGTTCGTCGACAAAACTTGCGACAAGGTAGATACGACGGCGGCGTTGGGCGACTCCGAAATATTGCGCGTCGACAACTCTATATGCCAAGCTCCATCCTGTTCCCAGATATACATCGGCATATGGCCACTTGCCGTCCGTAGGCGCAGGCACCTCGGCTCCCGGCGCGACGATCCCGACGATCGCGTCGAGCACCGCTTTGAAATCCTGTCCTCCATTGCTGCTGAACGCGCCCGGGACGTTTTCCCAGACGATGTATTTTGGATATGCTCCATTCGTTGCTTCCCTCATTTGACGGACGATTCGGATCGCTTCGTGAAATAAGCCAGACTGTGAGCCTGACAATCCCGCACGCTTTCCCGCAACCGACAGATCGGTGCAGGGCGAGCCGAATGTGATGATATCAACCGGCTCAATCAGCGCGCCGTCGATGCGCGACACATCGCCCAGATGCCGGATGAACGGCATCCGCTTTGTCGTGACACGGATCGGGAACGGTTCAATCTCCGCTGCCCATATTGGGTGAATTCCGCAGAGCAAGCCGCCGAGCGGAAATCCGCCGCTGCCGTCGAACAGGCTGCCAAGCGTCAGTTCACGCATGCGCAACCTCCGCGTAAGGCGTTTCAGCACTATCACGAACCAGAGTGACGTCCTTCGGCGAACCAACTTGCTCGATATACCGCTTCACAATCACGTCGCAATACTTCTCGTCCAGCTCAATCATGCGGCAGACGCGATCGGTCTGTTCGCATGCGATCAGGGTACTGCCGCTGCCGCCGAACGGGTCAAGCACGACACAGTTCGCCATGCTGGAGTTCAGAATCGGATACGCCAGAAGCTCCACAGGCTTCATGGTCGGGTGGTCGGCGTTCTGCTTGGGTTTGTCGAACTCCCAGATGGTCGTTTGTTTACGATCGGCGTACCATTCGTGCTTACCCTTTTTCTTCCATCCAAACAACACCGGTTCATGCCGCCATTGGTATGGACTCCGTCCGAGCACCAGAGACTGCTTCTTCCAGATGCAAGTGCCGGAAAGATAAAACCCCGCTTCCGAAAACGCTCTGCGAAAATTCAGTCCTTCAGTATCCGCGTGGAACACATAGATCGACGCGTCATTCGCCATGCAAGCTTCCATGTTCTGAAACGAAGCGAGCAGGAACTCATAGAACGTGGCGTCTGCCATGTTGTCGTTTTTGATCTTGCCGGCGCTGCCTTCGTAATTTACATTGTATGGGGGATCGGTGACCACGAGGTTGGCTTGACCGCCGTCCATGAGAAGGTCGAACACATCACGTTTTGTGCTGTCGCCGCAGATGAGCCTATGTTTGCCGAGCAGCCAAAGGTCACCCAGCTTTGTCATCGCAGGCTCCTTGAGCGCGGCGTCGACGTCGAAATCATCGTCATGAACATCGGCGCGCTGCGCATCTTTGAACAACGCATCTAGCTCAGGCGCGTCGAAGCCGGTCAGAGATACGTCGAAATCCGCACCCTGCAGGTCGGCGATCAGCAAAGATAGTTTATCCTTGTCCCACTCGCCGCTGATTTTGTTCAGCGCGACGTTGAGCGCTTTTTCTTTCTCTGCGCTCATTTCCACGACGACACATTCTACTTCGGTCACGCCGGTATCGATCAGCACTTTCAACCGTTGGTGTCCGCCGACAATGTGGCCGGTAGTCTTATTCCAGATAACCGGTTCCACATATCCGAACTCCGACAAGGATCGTTTTAGCTTTTCATATTCGGGGTCGCCGGGCTTTAAATCTTTTCGCGGATTGTAATCCGACGGGATGAGCTTATCGACCGGCAGCGTTTGAACGACCATGGTTAATTCCTTTCGACACGATTTTTCGTAAACCAACCTGTGCAGCGGGAAGGTTCCCAGCGAGCGCCTGCCCACGCAGCGTTTTGCGCTGCTGGCTTGTCAAGCGGTGGTATCGGAGCGAATGGATAAACGCCTGTACTTCGTCCATACTCATTTCCCCTTTCGCGCCGTCAACAGACGCTCCATAACGTCGTCCTGCGGATTTGCGCCAGTATAATCAGCGGCGCAGTTTTCTTTCACGATCTGGAAGATCTCATACCAGAGCCGGTTTGTTTGCGCCATGTAGTTCTGACTCATTGCCACATACGGTGACTGGATCGCGTTACCCGTCGTCGGATGCTTTGCCAGGAATCCATATTCCGTGATTGCCGCTTCACACTGGATCCAACGTGCGCCGCTCATGGCGTATCGCTCCAACACCTGCGGGGAGACGATGCTCGCGCAGCCACGTTCATTCAGCCAAGCCCAAGTTCGCTCGTAGATCTCCGATGCAATGAGCGGCTTACCGTCTTTCTGTATGGCGGAGAGCATCTCGCGCGGTGGCGGCATATTCAAACCATGGAATTCGCTGGAACAGGGGAATTCTACAACGGTCAGTTTTCGTTTCCCGGGATTTCCATCCAGCACTTTCTCCGCCAGCGGTTTCGGCGGTCTACCGCCCTGACCTGCTGCAGGGCCTCGTCTTCCCATGTGTGTTTCCTCCCAAGATAAACTTATGGGGCTATTCCCCTAGAAACTTTCGCGAAAATCTACACACGACCCGACCGCGTTGCACAAAAATGAAAGCTGTGGAGATTGATATACCCCACGGGGGTTGTTGAATAACGCTAATGATGCTTTTTGTTGTTGCTACCGATCGTAATGCTGGAGTGGCAGCTCTTGCACAACGCCTTTAGATTCCCCGCGTCGTGCGTGCCCCCGTCTGCTAGCGGCAGAACGTGATGCACTTCCTGCGCGGGCGTCAGCCTGCCTTCGTTCTGACATTGCTCGCAAAGCGGATGTGCCTGAATATAACGCGCACGGATTCTCCGCCATGCTCGACCGTAACGTTGGCTGGTGTCAGGGTCGCGCTGATATTTGTTGTAATGATGCTCGGCAATCTGCCTATGCTCGTCGCAATACCGACCATCAGTCAATCTGCCACAACCAGGGCGGGAGCAGGGACGCTTGGGTCGCCTTGGCATATAGTCGCCTCCTCTGGGCAAACAAAAAGCCACCGAGGATTTCTCCCGGGTGGCTGTCGTATTCTGTTTCGCTACCATAACACTATCACATAACCGATAGTGAAAAATAGTGAAATTTAGTGAAGACTTGCTGGAACGACAACGGCTTTCAACGCTTCCTTGTGGAGCAGGTGTACGTTGCGCACGGTGTAGTCCATCTCCACCGCAATCTGCTCCCATGTTTTGAAGCAGAGGTATCGAAGTTCCAGCAGCGTTTGGCGTTCCGTGTTCGCCACAGCCTTAATGACGGCGACCATTTCCCGCTTTAAATCCACAAGTCGATCGATGTCGTTATTGATCTCCGCCTGCAGGGCGATTATCTTTGTTACGGTGTCCGCCATAGAGGAAGCGGTGCGATTGGGATTCTTGGGCATTCCGGTTAGCGTGCTGCTGACTTTTGTGGCCAGACCATTCAGCGATTCGACCTGTTCGAGTTTACTGTTGATGCGCTGGTCTAGCCGATATGCCTGGGATAAATAATCTCTCGCCGTCATATTTCCACCTCCGTTTTGAGCCGTGCCAGCAGTTTGATCCCGTTGATGCGCGTCAGAATAGAAAACCAGTCTGAACGGAAAAATCGTTCGACTTCATAGCTCATTCGGATCGCTGGCTGGAAGAGCGGATTCTGCCGAAGTTGCTTCAGCGCCAGTCTGTAATCGGCCGCAGCCTGTATGATGATGGCGTTTGCGAGTCCCTCAAATTGATCCATCAATGTGTTACCTCCAAATCTGCTTTGACCGCGTCGATAAGGGCGGTCTGCGTTTTATCCTTTTTCCGAAGCGCGGTCATGATGCGCTCGTCGATCGTGCCGGTTGCGATAATATGGCTTATCACCACAGAATCGGCTTTCTGACCTTGCCTCCATAAACGGGCGTTCGTCTGCTGGTACAGTTCCAAACTCCATGTCAGTCCGAACCATATGATGGTCGAACCGCCAGCCTGTAAGTTCAAGCCATGTCCCGCTGACGCGGGATGGATCAGCGCCACGGGCAGTTCGGCCTGATTCCAGCGGACGATGCTTTCGGCCGTATCCAAGGTGGCGAATGGGATGTGGAGTTTGCGCAATCGTTCCTGTATTCGCGCAAGGTCGTGTTTGAACCAGTACGCGACCAGCACGGGCTTTCCGTTCGCCGCTTCAATCAAGTCTTCCAAAGCATCCAGTTTACGCTCGTGAACCGGCAATACCCGCTTGTTTTCACCGTATATCGCTCCGTTTGCCATTTGCGAGAGTTTACCCGCCAGAACGGCGGCGTTGCCAGCGTCGATTTCCTCGCCCTTGTGTGAAAGCACCAATTCCCGTTTGAAGCGGTCGTAAACCTCGCGTTCTGCATCCGACAGTTTGACTTTCACTTCGTTTATCACGCACTCCGGCATTTTCAAGTGGTCGGCTGCCCTCATGGAAATTGTGATATCCGATATCTTTCGATAGATGTCCTCTTCCGCATCGGGCAGTGGTTTATAGCTGAATACGACCTGCCCGTTGCGTTTGTCGGGTGTGAAGTGTGTCGTGCGGAAGCGGGTGATGAAACGCCCGAGCCTTATGCCCATATCGAGGATACGGAACTCCGCCCATAAGTCCATCAGCCCGTTTCCGCTTGGCGTTCCCGTCAGGCCCACGATACGGGTAACTGTCGGACGCACTTTCAGGAGGCTTCTGAACCGCTTTGCCTGATATGACTTGAACGATGACAGTTCGTCGATCACCACCATGTCGAAATCGAAGGGCAGTCCGCTTTCCTCAACGAGCCACTGCACATTCTCGCGGTTGATGATAAACATGCTCGCGCGCTGCATAAGCGCCGCTTTGCGCTCCGATTCCGTGCCGAGCGCGACGGAATAAGTCAGGCCATGAAGGTGATCCCATTTCAGGATCTCTTCGGGCCATGTGTCCCTTGCGACGCGCAGCGGAGCGATCACCAGCACCTTTCTGACAAGGAAGCTGTCAAGGCAGAGATCGAAAATCGCCGTAAGAGCAATGACGCTTTTGCCAAGGCCCATATCGAGGAATACCGCCGCCGCGGGGTGTGTCAGAATGAAGTTGGTGGCATAGGATTGGTATTCATATGGACTGTATTTCACCGAGCATCCCTCCAATCTGCGCCGCGTCGTCCAGACAGTACACCGAAAAACCGAGTGATTCTAACTGGCTCTTTCGCCTTACCTGCAGAGGGCGCGGTTTCTTTCCATGTGCTTTGACCTCGACAAACGCCATTTTGCTATGCGGCAGAAGGACGATACGGTCGGGCATTCCATCGAAACCGGGGCTGACAAACTTGGGCGCGAGACCGCCCATCGATTTGACGGCCTGTACCAGCAGCGCTTCTAACGTTTTTTCACGCATGATCGACCTCCCATGATTGAGACAAGGTGACGACGCGGACAGGATTTCTATTAATATCCCTACGCGGGTGTACAGCTTGACTACTTACCCCTTTGCAGTTCATGAGTTTTATATAGTAGTCATAGTCACACTTGTCATCAGAAACCGTAGAAATCCCCACGGTTACTGGTTTTCTGTTTACTCGTGTTTGTGCTTTCATTTTTGTTTGTCACACTCCCACATGCGCTGTTGACCATACAACGGAATACGCTTGCGCGTTTCGCAGGATACCCAACCCAGCTTTCGAAGCACTACACCGAGTTCGTAGCTGTCAATTTTGCGAATCGAGGACGGGTCTTTACCGAAACACTCCGCCCATATTTCCATGGTGCTGACATATCTGCGACACTTGACGCCCATTTCCGTCGCGCCGAACTCGCTGCCCGACAGGAACGAGCGTCGCGCGTATAGGTCGTAATCGTCCCAGCCTTCGGGCAATAGCCGCTCAAGATACTCGCGCACCATGCCTTCGCGCTCGTCGGTTTCAAGCGCGGCGTTTTGCATGACGTTGGCTTCCAGCTTCACATCGCCTTCGAGAAACAGCCGTTCGCCCTCTTTCCAGCGCACCATTGCTTCCGCCCAAATCTGCACGACGTCCGTTTCCGTCAGATCCCACGCGTGGCGCGTTGTGCCGCCCGGTGTATTCACTGGCCAAAATCGGCGGTTCCCTGTGGGGTCGCGAAGGAAGCCGCCTGTGCCGTTGACGGTGGCAACGATGATGGATTGCCGCGGGTGACTCTCGACAACACGGCCATAACTGGCGCGGTACTTATCGTCACGGCGGGAGATGAAGGACTTCACGCTGTCGATGTCCGATTTTCGCATGCCCGTCAGTTCTCCGATTTCCATGATCCAGTAGCCCTGCAGTTTTTCCGCGCCGGTTTTGTCCTGCATATCGGTCAGCGTAAGACCGTCGTTGAACCATGCGTCTCCGGCCAGCCGATTGAACAGTGTGCTTTTGCCTTTTTCCTGTGGGCCGTCCATGACAAGTACGGAGTCGAACTTTATACCGGGTTCGAACACCCGTGCGACCGCTGCGACCAGTGTTTTTCTGGTGATCGCACGAACATACGCCGTATCCTCCGCTCCGAGGTAGTCGACTAGCAACGTGTCGAGCCGCGCCTCGCCGTCCCATGTGGGCAGACCGTTCAGGTAGTCGCGGATGGGGTGGTGCTTGCGCTTCGCCGCCACCATGTTGAGCGCGTCCGTTGTTTTGTTGGGCGAATAAATACCATAGGTTTCGCTCAAATACACTCGTAGCTGCGACGTGTCATTGTCCGTCCAGGTCGGATATTTGATCGGCTGCCATGCAGGTCGAGCGAGGAAGTCGATTGTGCTTTTCAGTTCGTTGTACCCTATGACCGCAAGCTTAGGGTCGTTGTCAAGGATCAGCACGATATTATCGAGGGTATCCTTGACGCGACCGTTCTTTTCAAGTTCGAGTGCGTTTTCCCAGTCTTCGTCAGCGAACTCTTGTTCCGCCTGCGCTTTGCGCTCCTCCGCGAATACGCTCTTGACAAGCTCGTCCTTTATTGCGAACTCGCTCATAGCGGAGAACGACGGCAACTTACCGATGGGCGTATCGAGCGGGCATTTATCGTCGAGGTCACGAAATCGATGGAGCCGGACGAGGTCAAAAGCGTTCAGCAGCCTTCCGCATGCCGGGTCGGTGGCATGGTGACTGTACGCGAACTTCCCGTCATAGACGACAACGCCCGCGCTACTGTCGGCGGGGATATAGTCGAATCTCCCGTCCATGACGCTGGGTTCATAGACGTCCGGAAGAAACGTTTCCATGGCTTCCTCGATGGTATAGGCACGGCAGAACGCCCCGACAACGCCGCGCTTTTCGAACGGATCCTCTTGCGGCTTCTTGCTGCCTTCACGAACAGCGCTCTCACGGGAAGAGGTCGGTAGCAAGGAACAGTCTTTCCAGTTCGGGTGCGCCGCGAGATAGACATCCGGGTCGAGCCACGCGCCGTCGACGCGCTGAAACACATATTCGCCGTTAGCCGGGGTGGTCGGCCAATACATGAGCTGGTGCGGACGATACGAGCACTCGTCGAACTGGTCGATGCCCCATTCATCGGCGAAGTAACGTGAAATGGCGACGAACTCATCCGGGGTGACGTCTCGGGTCATGGGTACGATGACGCGGACGCGCGGCGCTTCCGGCGTATGGCCATGTGTCGTGTATAGGCAGGCGGCGTGCTTGCAGCCTGAGAGAAAGCGGGCAATGAATCCAGCATCAGCATGGTCGCAGTCCAGAGTTAACATGGAACGGCAAGTCACGTTTTCACGCTTGCGACGATTGTCGCGCAGCTGACCTCCGACGAACCCGCCCTTATCTTTGATGCGATCGCGCTCTGCTTTCGGCATCTTCTGGTATTCCTCCACGGATTCCGTCGTGCGGATGGTCTGTTCCAACCGCGCGCAGAGCTCATCAAAGGGGATCGTTTTATTCGGCCATGTCTTGGCAAAGCAGCTATTGCCATATGCAACTGGTAAATTACGCATATAATCCCACCTCCATGAAAGCCTCCCAGGCAGAAATGGGATAGCTGTTCACCGTTCCAAAGCGTTCATCGTTGGTTTCACATTTTCGAATCTGTATGGCGCGCGCGTGGCAATACGCCGAGAGTTGTTTGCCGATCAACTGGCACTGCGCCAACGTCCAGCCCTTTTTGAACGCGCCGTTATATTTCGCCACAGTGTAAAACTGGATCGACTCATTCAGCGCGATTTCGAGCGTTTCCTTTTCCTCCAGTAAACCGAAGATGCGACGCTCCGCTTCGATGGCGCGCCGGTGCGCGATCTGCAGCGCGCGCTCCATGATCTTGTCCGGCGAGTTCCACGCTTCCTCGCAGCTGATAAAATACTCGCGGCATTGCTTGCCCTTGGCGGTGCGCTGGAGCATGCAAATCTCCTTCGCCATAGGGATGGTGACCGCGTGGTCGGTCTTGGGTTTGCCAGGAAGCCCGTCAGACCTATTCGTCAAAAATGACGAATAGTCTTTCCCTTCGTTAAAGCCGAATTCGCACATCCTTTCAAACCATTTCGCGTATTCCGAGCCTATTTCGAGCGCGGTGTGAAGCTCCCGCCCGCTGACGGTGGGTTTCTCGTTTTCATACTGGATCGGGATCAATTCATTCATTTCGTTTGTACCTCCTTACAATCATCGGTAAAGTAGCGAATGTACTGCCCTTTACGCTTTGCCTTCTCGATCTCCATGCCCATGCCTTTTGAGATCGTGCTTCCAAATACCCACAGCTCGGCGCATTTGGACAGCAGTACGATGTCCATGAACAGCGCGAGGTCGCGCTCCGCCTGCGAGTCCTCCCGCATAAACTGCGGAAAGAACAGATGCGGAGCCAGCGGGATATAACCACTGTCGACCGCGAACCTGCAGTACCGCCGCGCCTTCTCCTGATTGCCCGATATATCGCCGGATAGCGGCGAGCATATATACACCACCGGGCGAAACGCGGCGTTCTGTTTCGCTTCCTTCTCTATCGCGGTAAGAGCTTCATATGCCGTGGGGTCGAAATAGCCCTCCGCGTTGAATTTGTTTACTCCCATTTGTTTCACCTCAGTCTTTCTTGTAAAAGTCGCACACAAATCCGTCCGCTCGAAGAAGCAGCCCGTCAGCCCAGGCCGGAGTGCGTCCCATCATCTCGCAGATCTCCTCCAGCGAAGCGGTTTCCGGGGCTTCAATGACGACCTCATCATGTATGTGCATCACGATTCGGTATCCGGCTTCGTCGAGTCGCAGCATAGCTTCCGCAAGGATGTCCCTCGCCGTTGCTTGTACTATGTTCTCTACGAATTTCGGGCCGTAGCTTTCCAGACGAAGCCACTTTTTCTGTTCGCCCACACCCTCGTAGGTGACAGACTCGGTGCCAAAGCGGTTGACGCCCATTCGCGGTTTGACATACGCGAGCCGCCTGCCGGATGGAAGCGTAATGAACAGGATTCCGCTTTGGTAGGCGAAGCGAACGCCGTGCGTTTCCGCTTGCGTTCGTTCGCGGACGCATGTCGAAGCCGCTTTATCGACATCCCACCACAGCCTGACGATTGCGGGGTTTGACTGCCGCCACGCATCAACCAGAGGCTTTAACTCCTCTTCCGGCACGCCCATGTTCAGAGCGCCCATTGCTTTGAGCGCGCCGACCGAGCCGCCATATCCAAGAGCGAGTTCCGCGATCTTGCCTTTCTGCCGCAAATGTCCGTTAACACCGTTCTTCTCGACCGGCACACGGAACATCTGCGACGCCGACGCGCAGTAGATATCGCCGCCGCTTTCAAACACTCGCTGCCGCCATTGTTCTCCGGCGATCCACGCGATGACACGGGCTTCGATCGCCGCGAAATCGGCAACGTAGAATCGACAGCCCCGTCGCGGGATAAAGGCGGTTCGGATCAGTTCGGACAACACCAGCGGCACTGAATCGTACAGCAGATCAACCGCTTCATAACGACCGTCACGGATGAGCGAACGAGCCTGACCAAGATCGGGCAGATGGTTCTGCGGCAGATTTTGTACTTGGACAAGCCGCCCTGCATATCTGCCGGTCCGGTTCGCGCCGTAGAACTGAATCAGCCCTCGGGCGCGGTCATCCGATCCAATAGCGACTTCCATCGCCGCATACTTTTTGACGCTGCTCTTGGCGAGTTCCTGCCGGAGTGAAAGCGCCAGTTCGACTTCGCCGTCCGCCCCTTCCAGCATCCGGGCTACGGCTTCCTTGGAGATCGATTCCGCTTCCACACCGTTTTCAGCAAGCCACGCTTTTAGCTGTGCCGGGGAGTTGGGATTTTCAAGTCCGGTCACGGACCGCGCCTGCTCAAGATGCGACAGCTTGAACTGTTCATCGCAGCGGATCGCCCGCGAAACCAGCATTCTGTCGAGCATGACGCCCCGGTCGTTGATCCGCTGGTCGAGATGGTAGTTGTTCCACTCGGCGTCGGATACCGGGAATTTGATCAGCTGCGCCTGTATACCCATCTCGGTTTCCACATCTCGCAGGTTGTACGTTTTGTACCGCGACCACTTCTCCGGCGCATCCTGCGGCATCCGGCGGAAGGGCGTACCGTCCTTCGCTTTTCCAGGAGCACTGAAGAACCGAATGAGGTCTTTGCCTTCCTTCAGCTTCTGCTTCTCCAGACCTAACACGGCGCCCACGCCCTCCAGCGAAAGCGGAAGTCCAAGCGTCGCCGCCCAAACCATCGTGCAGCGCCATGATCCCGGATCGAGATAGCAGCCTGTCGGCATTCCGAGAAATCGTGACAGGCAGACGCGCTCAAACTGCGCGTTGAACGCCCATTTGGTAACTCTGTCATCCGTCAGCGCGCTTCGAATCTCATCCGGAAGTTTCTCGCCGCAGGCAAGGTCGACCACCTGAACATCGGCGCCATCAACGCTGTAGCCGAACAGGAGGACGGCGAAGTCGCTCTCCTCGCTGTATCGGTACACGCCGCATTTGCTGAGATTCGCGCCGCTGTAGGTTTCAATGTCTATACTCAAGTTCCGCATATCGGCTCCTTTCAGCGGAGAGGGGCGGCAGCGATTTGATCACCGCCGCCCCGCGTCGTCACTCCGATTTTTCGGCGGCTTCCTTCGCGGATTTATACCTGCGTTTCATTTGTCCGCACCCGCTCACCGCATATACGATGATGGAGATCAGATTGCCGAGGAAGGCGCCGATTACCGAACCGAAGCACACGGCGAGCATGATTTCCTGTAATTGCGTCATGTACGCTCCCTTCTTTAGGACAGGAAGTCATCGTCGAGTTCGGTAGCGAAATCATCCACCGCCGAGGTCTTGCCGCTCAGCGGATCGCCGTCTTTGACCTTCTGAATGTTGCCAAGGCCGCAGGCGACGCCGCGATTCCCGTTTGTATTGAACGCATAGAAGTTGATCGACACCCTCGTGTAGCAGCCGGAGTAAACCTCCCCGCGGTCGAGGATGGGCTGAACGGTACGGTCAACGATCTGCGGCGCGGTCGTGCTGTTGGCGTTGATAAAATAGCTGCCCTTGTAGGCTTCGTCATCGCGCTCGGTATCGCCGTCGCGAAGAGGGAGTTTCAGCGCCGCGCGGTTCGGAATCTTTCCGCCGAACTTGGAAACGCCATCCTTGATCGCGGCGTCGATTGCCGCATTGATCGCGGCGAGTGTTTTCTCATCTTCTTTGGGGATGATGAGGGAAACGCTGTACTTGGGCGTACCGCCTTTGATCGAAGCGGGTTCCCATACGTTCGCATATGAGAGACGGACAACGCCGGTAACAACTTTAGTCGCGTTATTCTGATTAACCATTTCTTTATTCCTCCGTAAAATCGTTAAAGTCTTGTGTTGCATTCGTGAAGTTGATCGCCGGCCGCTTGTCGGATACGGGAACGAGCGTCGGGTTACCCCGGGGTTTGACGATCAGGCCGCCGAGGAGTTCGTCAAAGGTTTTCCTGCCCATAAGGCGTTCCATCTCCGTAATGGGGATCAGGCTCTTTTTGAACACATCGTAATAACCGGCCGATCTCGCCGCCTCGATGACGGCAGCTTCATCGGCGTATTTTCGGTTCGATCTGCTCTCGACGAGTTTAAAGCCGCGCCATTCTTTGCCATGGTTGACCGCGGCATCCAGCGCGTAAGCGCTGATTTCATTCGCCCATTTGGTCAAGTCATCAAGACGGGTTAGAATGTCCTCAATCTCAGCATCCGTGAGCAATGGCGGGAGGGCGAACTCGTACCGCGCCAGCTTCAGCTTCGCTTCGGCCCTCGCGCGGCACTTGACCGCGGCTCGGCAGAATGTACACCAACTGCCGGGGATGTATTCGCCTTCGCCCTTGAACGCCAACGCCGCTTTCGGAACCAGTGTGTTTTCTGTCCACTCCATCAAATCGGCTACAGGGATTGTCCATGTGCTGACGTTCTCGCGCCGGGGCTGATAGATCGTCATGCTCACAGTCTCGATATCGTAGAGAGAATCGAAGAGCCGGAGCGCGCCCAGAGCGTAAAGCATCATCTGCGGATTCTCGGTCGCGTCAACCAGAACGCCTTGTCCGTACTTGAAATCGATGACATGCAGCCGCTTGTCAGCGACGATCAGGCAGTCTCCCGTGCCGAAGCCGTCCGGCACATAACAGGAGAAGTCCAGCTTCTGCTCGATCAGCACGAGCGGGTCGCCGCAGTCGCGTTTCGCTTCTTCGATGGCTTCCATCACGAACTCCACGTAACCGTCAGTACAGGCGTCCATCTCGTCGCAGTCGAACCGGGACACGGGTTTCTTTGACCGCATCTTCAAAGTTTTGCGAAGCTTATGCTCGCAAAGCGCGTGTGCGGCGGTGCCTTCCGAAGCGGCTTCTGATTCTCTGTCCGCAAATTCTAGTTCAAGACGCGCCGAAGGGTTGCAGTGGAGCCAGCGATGCGACGAGGAAGCGGAGAGGAGCGCGTGTTTACTTTCCAGCATCGTTCAGTTCCTTCGCTTCTCGCAGCAGGTCGGCATATCGGTCGGAGGCGATAGCGCTCAACTTTTGCGCTCCGTACTTCTGAAGCAGGCCGCGAACCTGTTCGGTAAGCCCATCGTGGCTTTTCTCAGCCAGCACGGCGCGTACCTGCTCAAGCGTTACCGTTACCGGGGACTTCGCTACCGGTTCGACAGCCGCATCGGGCGCTTCGTCAGCGACGTCATCTCCCGCAATCGCGTTCGCCAGTGTTTGAAGACTGTCGGCGAGGGAACGAATATCCTCGGCTACATCGAGGAGCAGCTTAGTTCGGCTCATCGTCCGCACCTCCCTCCGGCGTCTCGACGATGGACAATTCCGCTACGCTGTTGCCGGGGATGAGAATCATCATCCGCTCCTTCCGGCCCAGTAGCAGCGTTAGAAGCTTCTCGCGGAGCGATACATTACGACATCGCACAACGCCGCCGGTCTGGGGTTCGTTGGAAACACTGATTTTGAGATTGTGTTTCATAATTACCGTCCTTTCCGAAGGGCGGTTTATTGTTGCCCTTCAATATACGGCCATACAAACGGCCATTTCGGACGGTCTACGCCAGAAGTTTTTCAAGTTTTTTGAGAGCGCGCCCCACGGCTTTCCGAACGGCGGATTCATCAACGCCGTCTTCTCTTGCGATCGCGACATACGTTTTTCGTTCCACAAACACCTGGTTAATAAGCCTCCTCTGCCGCGGCAGTAACGAAGCGACCGCCGACGGGAGTTTCGCTAACAGCCCATCGTCTTCCAACAGTCGGGCTAACGCCGGGTCTTCGACAGCGAAATCCTCGCCTTCATACACGCAGCCTTCCATGTGGTAATGCCGCCGGGTTTCTTTGTGGTCGTTGTTGTACTCCTGCCGGTCTAGGTCGATGAGAATTTCACCCCATTCGTCCGAAACCTCGATCGCGATAGTCTCGCTTGCGAACTTGTACTGAATTTTCATTTGCTTGGCTCCTTTCATGGGAGCCAGGCGGAGTTACTATATGGAAAGAACCGACCGCGAAACAGAAAAAGCCGGATGACTGCAAAACTCTCGTTTCGTGGTCATCCGGCCATTTGGTAGCTCGCGCTCGGCTCCGTTGCTCGGTATGATTCTATATTCCGATTTCTGCGTTATGGATCGATTTTTGCCTCGTGGCCTTTTCCATCGTCCAAACATGATTCCTTGACGCAGGATACTCGTACAAACTTACGGCAGTTGGGGCATTTCAGCTCCACCTCAATCTGTTCCCGCGGCAAAGGCTCTATATCAAATGCCCGTTTCCCGCACATTGGGCACTTCATTTTCTGCTTCATCACAACACCTCCATTTTATAATACATGTTAGCTAACTAGCTTACATTGTAGTTAAAAAAATACAGCGGGCGGTTAACCCGCTGTTGCTTTCTGTCTGTTAGATCATGGCGTCAAGAAAATCGACTACTGCCATGAAGTTCGTCGTGTCGTTCTTTGGTATGAAGTCCAAATCTTTCAGTCGATACATGGCCGCTTCGAAGGACACATCAAAGGCTTCCATCACGGCAAACACCATTGTAGCCCGGCGAATCGAGTCGCGGCGTTCGCTTCGAACCCCCTCTACAAGTCGCTCGACAGCCGATCTGGGCATAAGGATGGCGGATGAGAGTCGATTGGCGTGCCACTCCATCCAGTCATGGTCATCCCAGTCTCTCGGCATTTTTTTGCCCGTACTGCCGCAGTCCGTCCTGCATTGAATCATGGGCGTTGTCCCCAGATCGAATAAAGCCAGCTGATCTGGATTATACCCGAAGAAGCCCGAATGGAAGATATCGTGTCCGGCCTCATGCCCAAGCGTAAAACGATAGCGATGCTGCTGGCTTTCCTCAAGCAGCCGATTATCAATGATGATGGTTCGCGCTTTCGCGCTGATATACTCCGCACGACCCGTGCTGGGATCAAAGATCGGAACCTTGTTTGTATCGTTAAACACGGTCATACCAAGGTATACCCCGTTGCTCGATAGATACTGATAGTCAGGTGTAATGCCGAGATAGTTCTCGACAAAGGATTCGATGTCAACCGGCACCGGATGCGACAGCACCTCCGGGCAGAAAGCCTTCACATACTGCTCGCCGATACCATCGATCTCCTCTTTGCTAAGGATCGGTACACCGTTACTCTTCACTTTGAATGAGGGAGTGTACATACTTCGATAATTACCCCTTCCGCTTCTTGAGTTCCTCGATAAATTCGTTCCATTCCTTCTCACCCGCGTCAAGGTCGCGCGCCGTTCTAAGCGCCGCAGCAACATAGCCGCGTTCCATGATGTAATCGGGTAGGTCGGGAGCGACCGAATTTCGCTTTTTGCCGGCTAAGTCGAGCATGATCGCGTTTTCTGATTCCGTCAGATTAAGGGTCTGTGCGATCAGATGCAGCTTGTCGATTTCGGGAGGGTTGCGACGGTCTTTTTCAACGTCGCTCCAGAAGGGAGCGGAGAAACCAATCGTGTCCGCGAATTTACGAAGCGTAATCTGCTTATCTTCACGCTTCTCCTGGACAAACTCCCCGAAGTTTTGATACTGCTTATACATTTTTTTGCACACCTTTTCTCAAATAATAAATGGAATACAATCGTGTAGGTCTTACATAATCAGGTTACTCCTCACTTGGAAACTGATTTGTTTGCAGTTATGCATGTAAGCTAATCTGCGTACACTATTATATCGACAGCGAGTGTATCTGTCAACCACTACTTGAGAAAGGTTTTAGCGGTACATCAGCCCCGGCATTTTAACTGTGTCCCGCCCGTCGTCGGGCATTTTCAGATCGCCCAACAGGATCGCGTTTGTAATCGCTCGTTTGCCGAATCTGCCGCGTATCTCCTCAATGGCGCCCTGCAGCTGTTCCCGCTTATCCCGTTGGGCGTGGTCTACAAACAAGGTGAGCTGCTCCGGCTGATTTTTCGGTACGAGCTCAATGGCACGAACCGTGATTGCGCGGACTTTCGTTCCCCATTTGTAATGCTCCTTGAACGCTTGGAATGCCATTGCGGCGATCTCCGATGGAAGCTGTGTCTTAAACGGCAGCTTGCATTGGAACTGGGAGCCGGACAAGTTGTTCCCCCGGACAAAGACCTGGACGGTTCGTGCCGCTAGTTCGTGAACGCGAAGTTTGTGACCGATATCCTGAGACAATTCCAGAATGACCTTCCACACTTCCTGATCATTTAGCAAATCGGAAACGCACGTGATACCGTGACCGATGGATTTCACCGGGGACACGAAACCCTGCTGCATGACCCGCGACTGATCGGCGCCGTTGGCGAATGTCCACAAAGCTACTCCATTCACGCCCAACAGTCCTTTGAGGAACGCCGGGTCGAGAGCAGCCAATTCGCCGATCGTGGTAACGCCGTATGCGGCAAGCTTGCGAGTGGTAGCGGGGCCGACATAGATCAAGTCGCTTGCGGGAAGCGGCCACACTTTCTCTTTGAAATTCGCCTTCGTAATCTCAGTGATGGCATCCGGCTTCTTCATGTCGGATCCCAACTTCGCAAAGATTTTGTTATATGAAACGCCAATGCTCACGGTCAATCCGAGCTCTTCGCGAGTTGCACCACGGATCTCCTCCGCGATCGTCATAGCGTCGCCGCGTATGATTTGGCTGTCAGACACATCGAGCCAGCACTCGTCCATGCCGAACGGCTCTATCAAATCCGTGTATCGCTGGTAGATCGCCTGCGTCAGTTTGGAGTATTTGAGATACTGCTCGTACTGCGGGGGTACCACGATGAGGTTTTTACACGCCTTTCTTGCCTCCCAGTTCGCCATGCCGGTCTTCACGCCTGCTCGTTTGGCCAATTCAGATTTCGCAAGCACGATGCCGTGTCTCTCCTCGGTCGAGCCGCATACCGCCACTGCTTTTCCGCGCAGCTTTGGATCAAGCATCATTTCCACCGAAGCGTAAAAGCTGTTCAAATCGCTGTGAAGTATCGCTCTCATGTCCCGCATCTCCTTGCAGATACATTAAAGCACGATATTGAACATCTTATAAGCCAACAAGTGTTCTATTTTGAGAATTTCTATTGCAAACGCGTATCGACCATTGTAGAATGTTTAACACAGGAGGTGGATGACAATATGGACACGAAGTACTGTGACATCCTCCGGGAATTACGAAAGAAGCATGGCTTCTTGCAGCAGGACATAGCCGACAGACTTGACGAGCTGAACGTTCCGACCACCAAGGCACAGATCAGTCGCTGGGAGAACGGGATCAACAATCCATCCATTGACCAGTTTATCGGCTTATGCCGCGTCTACGGCGTCAAAGATGTTTACAGCGTTTTTAGCATTGGCGATCTGTCCGATATGGAATACTCGCTCAATCGGGAAGGCGTGGAGAAGCTGGCGGATTACAAGAAGCTGCTTATCGCAAGCGGCCTATATGCACCCGTGCAGCTCAGAGAGCGGGTTTTGCCGTTTCGAAGGCGGACGGCCCCTATGTACGACATTGGTGCTTCAGCCGGTACCGGGCAGTTCCTTGACAGCGATTCCTATGAGATGGTCGAGGTTCCCGATGACGTGCCGAACAGCGCTACGTTCGGTCTTCATGTCTGCGGTGATTCGATGGAGCCGACGTTGGAGGATGGGCAGGAAATCTGGGTGCAGATGCAGCCGACACTTGAGAGCGGCGATATCGGTGTCTTCTATCTCGACGGGAATGCTTATGTAAAAGAGTATCGCCGCACGGATAAGGGGGTTTTCCTCATATCGCACAACGAGAAATACAAACCCATCCCGATCACGGATTATGATGAGTCAAGGATATACGGTAAAGTCGTGTATCCTCGGTAAGACCGCATCATGAAGTTTCTTCGGGCGTATGGTGGGCTTGATAGTAAATGCTAATCGGAAAGGAGCGTTTCAAGTGGAGAGAATCAGATTGACCAAACGTGAACAAGATGTCTACGACTATATACTGGAATACAGGAAGGAGAAGCGCTTCTCTCCCAGTATGCGTGAGATTGCGGAAGGCATCGGCCTGCACTCCGCCTCGACTGTTCATGCTCATATCCATCATCTGATAAACAAGGGCTGGCTTTTGCCCTGCGAGCAACTGAACAGGACGATTATTCCCGCGGAAGAGGGCTTGTAATTATGGATGCGAAAGTATATGTGCAGGTCGTCGCCGATTTCAACACCGACGGCGTGATGCTCCCAAGAATACTGATTTGGGAGAACGGCGAGAAGTATTTGATTGACCGTGTAGTTGATATCCGGCAGGCCGCCGCACGAAAAGTGGGTGGTCAGGGCGATCGCTACACCATTGAAGTGCGCGGTCAAATAAGCTACCTCTTTTTTGAAAGGGTGCCGCAGCTTACGGGTAACGTAATAGGACGCTGGTTTGTGGAGAGAAAAGCATCGTGAAAGGAGATCTGACGGATATGGATTACAAGATTTTGGCCATCGACTTCGATGGAACGCTCAGCTTCGGCAGATGGCCGGAGGTCGGCCCTGCGAATGATCGCCTAATTTCCTATCTGCTTGACCGAAAACGCTGCGGTGATAAACTGATTTTATGGACCTGCCGCGCGGGAGCAGCACTAGATGCGGCGATAGATTTCTGCGCTCATCACGGCCTTCATTTTGATGCTGTGAACGATAACCTACCAGAGATAGTCAAGAGGTACGGTTCCAATAGTCGAAAAATCACTTGTGATTACTACATCGACGATCGCTCGTTTACGGCGGAGTCGTTATACGAGACTGATGGTAAGGAAACAGCATGAATCCGAAACAGGCGAACGCACAATATGGAGACAAGGTACGTTTCAATGAAGCCTGCCGCGCAATATGCGGATCGGTGCCCAGCCGTAACGGGATCGGCGTACTGTCAGAGAAAACGCTGCATTCAGTCATCAAACGATTTATCGAACCGAACGAAGCCCTGCAAGAAGTGAAAGTAGGCGGTTACTATGCCGACATCAAAAACGAGGACGGCATATTTGAAATACAGACACGTTCGTTTAACAAACTACGTGCAAAGCTAACGGCTTACCTCGAAATCGAGAAAGTCACGCTTGTTTATCCCATTCCCGCTGTTAAGCGACTTGTATGGATTGACGCGCAGACTGGCGAATTGACCTCGCCGCGAAAGAGTCCGAAGCGTGGCAGCTATTTTGATGCTTTTCCAGAACTATATAAGCTGGATATGCTTATCGCGAACGAATCCCTTTGCGTGTTGTTGCTTATGATTGATATGGATGAGTATCGTTACTTAAATGGTTGGAGCGCCGATGGGAAAAAGGGATCAACGCGGCATGAGCGATATCCGATTGCTTTAGCCGATTCTGTGTTGCTTAAAACTAAAGAGGATTATGAAAGGCTCCTTCCTTCGGACCTATGTTCCTCGTTCACATCAAAAGAGTTTGCATTGGCTGCAAAAATCCGATTAAGAGTTGCGCAGACAGTTTTGACGGTTCTATCAAAGTGCGGCGCGATACAATGTGTAGGAAGAAAAGGGAGACAGAATCTATATATGAAAGCCACCATGATGAGAGGGTAAGCGATAGATTTAGACTGGCACTATCTATTGCATGAAATGCACTAGCAAATTCTCATGGCATGAGTACAACGACAATTATCCGGACGCGAAAGGCCGTGAAGATGCATGCTCCCCTGAAACGGAACACCCACTTGGTATCATCTATTGCTAGTCACTTTCTCTTTCTTATCATTGGATATGGTCCAGTTTTCGGAGGCTAGCTCATGCATTGATGAAAGAGCTGTAAGCATCTATTCTTCGAACATCGCTGGGCGAAAACAATATTGGAATTAGTTTGGTTTGATCAAAGCAAACTGATACGAAATACAAAAACCGAGGAATGAATCCTCGGTTTTAATAAGTTGATTTTCCATACTTAGTGAACAGGCTTTTCAACATAGTATGAATTCGGTTGGCAGCAAAAGGAGTGATGGCAATATACGCCTTTTGGCGATGCCGCATCTTAAGGCTCGGAATCGATATTGAAGGGTCGTTTTCGGTACTAGGGTATAATTTGTGTCCGACCTCCGCAATGAGATCGTTCAGTGAAATGCAATTTTTAATTTCCGTATCGACAATTTCGATATCGTACAATTCTACATAGTACGGATAATCTACCGCCCAGGGATGTTCTTTGATCATAGCGTTGTCGGTTACGTTCTTTTGGTCGTAACCCCTCGTCTTTGCCCTGCCGACGATGATTGGCACGCCCGCTTTTGATTTGTCCCAGCTTACAGCGGAAAGGAAAACGGTTGTGTTCGATGCGAGACTCCGTGGAGACTTAGATGACGACGTGAAGTATATCCCTTTACGGTCATAATAGTTCGGCTCATATTTGCCGTCGGGATCGATGCGCCGGTGGGCGGCCCCCTCAAATTTCAGGACAGCAGAAATGCCCTCGTTGGGAACGCCGAGAATGGATTCCACCTCATCCACAGGAGCAGTGGCAGGAACTGGTAGGGCACTTACCTCTGCGCCAAAACGCGTAGGATTCGGCTTACTAGTATGGTCACGGCCTTTAATGGCTTTCTGGACGATGAGGCTTTCATCTTCGATTTTATTGTCGGTGATCTTGAAATCACCCGCTACCCGGATCGTTTCCAGTAAATTATCGTAGTATTTTAATAGCCGTTCGATCAGGTCATACTCATTTTCTATATATAAAGATAGCTCGATATTATTGCCGAAACCACCACCTGTGAAATTGGCTGACCCGATAATGGCAATATTGTCGTCAAATAGATAGAGCTTTGCGTGAAGATCTTTGAGAGCGTAAATATCGACCCCCGCCGTTTGAAGGTCTTTCAGCGCTGTGAGGCTGCTCACAGAACGGATGAAATCCTCACGGTAGAAACGGGTGATTAGTTGTGATGTGATCCCTCTACCCGCGGAATCTACTAGGTATCTTGACATGGTTTCTTGGACGAAGGGGCTGATGATTCTGATTTGTCGCTGCGCTTTCTCGAAAGCGTCGATGATCGCGTCCCTGTGGTTGTTATCCAGTAACTCAATAGCCATCATGCGTCTCCTTTCACCGGCACTACCGCGAATATAAACACGCCGTTCTTTGTCTCCATATGGCTGTAGTCATGCCAGTCGATATGATACTTACCGGATAGGAAAAGAGGGTTCTCTCGACCCTTGATGGAACCCTTGTTCATGATCACTTGCCCAGGATGGCTAATGGAATCATCTGGTATTTTGCGTATACACAAAGTTTTCAGCGTTACCTATCGAACAGTTAAAAAGACCATATCTCCTTATATTTTAGGAACGAGAGTATTGTAGTCAATGCTATTGGATCTTACATCCCATTTCCCAACATGCATTTTCTTGATTCTCTTTTTATCACCGAAGTCAAGAAGATCCTCTCTATGGAATGCGCATAGTAGCTTGTTGAGCGATCCGAGCGTTTCAGAAGTCAGAAGGAATGCTTCGTCTGGGTCAACTAATTTGCAATATGCCCAAAGCTGGCCTAAATCTCGAAGCGTCAGCTTCGTTTTTTTCGCTTCAATGAAAAACAACTTTATGTCATTTTCTTTTTTTGCGATTGCCAGAACGTCAATTTGGATATCGACACCGTTAGCCATTTCATTAGTGACCCCGTATCTTATCAATACCCGATCAAGACGTTCTGCGTGAGCATCTACAGAT
This sequence comes from Bacillota bacterium, assembly GCA_023395595.1. Lineage (GTDB taxonomy): Bacteria > Bacillota > Clostridia > Christensenellales > CAG-138 > UBA7703. The sequence goes on along the minus strand of JAEWYO010000037.1, from coordinate 4,264 downwards.
ACTACATCATGCCGTTTGTACTTATCTTTTACATAACGTTCAAGCCATACCCTCATTGGCTCGTATAATTCTTCTTCAAGCATTACTTTCATCCTCGCTGTACCCTAGATCTTTTGCAATATCTGTCCAATTATCATAATGCTTTCCCCGGATTTTCATTGGTATAAAAACATCGCTTTCACCGGGATGGTGCGGTTTTGCTCTTAAATGGCGTGTCGTTTCCCAATAATATTTATGTAAATGCTTTGCGGGGTCCTTTCCCTCCAGCACAAACGGTTTCTTTTGTTCTTCAGCAAAGTAATCCAAGGCTTCTTGCTTGTGAATAATTACGAAGCCTACGGGCTGATACTCCGATGCCCACACCTTAACTTGATGCTCCTTCTTCCAAAAATCGGGACGACCTTCTTTGTACTTTTTTAGGTATCCATCTCTCATATTTGGATGTGCCCAGTCAATTGCTTGAACGGGGATATCAATACTCTTTAGTAAATTGCAAAAGTCAACAACTAAACCCCAATTATGCGGGATTTCAAAGTAGACTCTGTATTGCGGTTCCGAAAAAAAATAATTGCTACGTCGAATGTATCCTGTAACATCAGCGAACCCTTTTACGAAATGCGTGCGTTCGTCATATGTGAAGGAATACACCTCTTGTGAAATCCGGACATTATCAGAGGATGTTGCTCCACTAAATAATCGTAGGATCTCCCTCATGAGGTATTCCTCGTTGGGCTTCCTAAAAGACAGAATAGAAACGGTAGAATTCTGACTAAAGGTGAGTGACGTACCCAATAATGGCACTAATAAGTGCTGAATATCCGTGTAACTTGCTCTTACATATATTCCGACATTATGCTGGAACTCAGTCTCGAGTTTTTTATGCGGGATTTCAACTATAACCGTTGTTTCTGTTGCTCCTCTTTGAATAGTGCCATTTCCGGTGATCATACCGAGCAGATATGCCATCTCTACATTCATCTTATAGTCACCTCCATTCCGCTGAAACTGGTATTGTTTGAGTGCGTTCTCCAACATTCGGGTTGTAAATGCTCATCATCATTTGAACGCCTTTTTTTCGTGGCGCATAATTTGATGATTGGGAATCTGCTTGTGTGGTCACTCGCCCTTCTATAACTTCCAGAGCTGCTCTGTTCTTTACTTCAGAAATCTTTATTGAGGTTTCAACATCCTCTGCTTTATGCATCTCATCGAACACATCTGAAAATTGAGATTTTTTCAATTGTGGGTTAAATAGCGCCTCGATGAAGCCGTCGGTCATACCGTTGAATTCTCTAACCCCAAAGATCTTAAGCAGTTTATTCATACCCATTTCGTATTCCTCTCCTGAATTACTGTAATTCAAAAGACTGGGCAATACAATCCGCAATAGCTTTTGCTAATAAAGGGGGAACAGCATTGCCGATCTGCTTTCGGATATAGATTTTCGAGCCATAGAAAACAAAGCAATCGTCAAATGACTGGATTCGTGCAGCTTCACGCGGTGTAATTGCTCTGTTCAAATATGGATGATTATTTGTTCCATTGGATGACGCATCGAATCTAGTATCAATGGTCGGTGATACATCATCCCACCTAAGACGTCCCCAAGTTGTCTTGAACTTCTGATTCCCATGCATTTCTTCTGGGAGATATTCCTTTCCTTGCTCTGGGGGAATCAGTTCGAGCTTTTCGATTGCAATTGGTTTGTGGTTCGAAGCCTTATGGTTATACAGCTTTTCGCTGCCAAATCGCATCAAGGACTGGTACTCACTTGCTGATTCCATCGCATATGCTTGCTCAAAATCGCCCTGTCCAGATTCCAGATACGAGAGATCACTTATTGCTTCGCGGACAGTGGTTCTTTTTGTAACAGTCCGCTGTGGGAGAGCAATCGCACCGTGACGCGAGCATATAAATATCGCACGTTCCCTCGACTGTGGCACTCCAAAATCTGCGGCATTAAGTACGCCGAATCTCACTTCATACCCAAGATCAGTAATTGCCTGAACAATCTGATCCTTGAACCATCCATTTGATGCCAACAATAACCCCTTAACATTTTCAATAACAAAAACATCTGGCCGGATTCTATTAACAAGATTAAGATACTCTCGAAAAAGGAAATTCCGAGGATCTTTCAGTCCAAGTTTCTTGCCCTTCATAGAATACCCCTGACAAGGCGGACCGCCTACCACCATGTTGACGTGACTCTCCTGTGCAAGCTGAATGATGCGTTCCTTAACTGTTGATTCCGTAATATCGCCAATGATGACTTCAGTTTCGGGCATATTTCTCTTAAACGTATCTGCCGCTTTTTCGTCAAAGTCCAGTGCAACAACGGTCTTAAAGTAAGGATTTTTGTGTAGCCCCCACGATAAGCCGCCCGCGCCGCAAAATATATCCAAAACCCGGAATTCTGTAGGCAGAGAGGAGTCACGGACCTTTCTACGGATGAGAATTCGCTTGAAGAGCGCTTTCCCGTTTATCTTTGGTTTAAACAGATCAAATTCGTTATCTGATCCATGATTGGCTTCGCCTACGATCTCAAACTGTGATCCATTATGATATTTGAGAAACGTAATAGGTACCCCCATGATACCGTCATAGTCTTTCGGAATTTCGCTAACCTTGTGAACATTGATACCATCAAAGTCATCGTATCTCGGATATTTCTCCGGAGTATACACTTCAGTTAACTTGAGTTCTTGATGACGCCTTGGAATATCTAAATTTGTTAGCCACATTGCGTTACCAAGACTTCTCCATTTCTGACCGTGATCATCTATCCAGAATCTAGTATTCCGTGGTTCCGTATCGGCAGGAACACGAAAGGCCATGTCACCAAATCTGTAGCCGACCCATGCCTTGTCTTCCTTAATGTAAGGGAAAATTTCCTTATATGTGATAGCATTCTGATTACCAATCAGCAGGTATTGTTTGTCGTACTTCACCAATAGTGAAAACAATTCCGCAAATAGGCTGAACGGGGGATTGGTGCAACAAATATCACATTCTTTCAAGTACTGAATGCATTCAACCGATCGAAAGTCACCGTTGCCTTGTAGTCTTCTTACTGTGTTCTTTCTCTGCAATACAGATTTGATTACTTCATCGTCGACTTCTTCCCCTACTTTTCCAGGTATCCTTGTGACAACGAGAACGTATCCCTGACCGGCAATTATTGGAACACCATCTAAATCTAACAATTCGAGTGAGATTTGAGCTTTGTCATAAATCTGATCGATCTTTGATCCGGAGTAAGAAGTACAGATCAGCTTTTTTAACCTCAACTTGTTAAAATTTCGCAAGAAATAGTAGCAGAAATTCGATTCGTATGGATCGTCACAATTGCAGAGCACAACCTTATTCCTGAACTGATGCTCATAATGTGATAATTCTCCAGCTATCGTTTCGTATGTGGTATACCATTCATCTGTGTTGCCGGCAGAATATCTCGCGATATTAAGGATCGAATTGTCGCTCATAGAATATTCAGATCTCCTTCAATATCATTATTGCTACTATTGCCTATTTCTTTTAGCTTCTTATGCTTTTCTGTATCACCAGATAAGCGGTTAGTGCTCACCCTGGAGTAACGGTCTCGGTCTGACCTGCATCGGCGCAACCAAGCTCTAGTCGTTCATCGCTTAATTTCTCGCTACAAGCATTCAAGTAGGTTCCGTACTTCTCGGGTCTTGCTATAATACATGTCATCATATCAGCCCAAGCAAAGTATATTTAGTGTACCACTATCTTCTACTTATTCCAACTGAATCCTCGACTATAGTGAATTGTACAAGATCTGTATTATTCAAATATCGATTTTAAACCTTTATGCCAACAATTTAACGATAGCCCACTAATTCAACGATAGCTCGGTCACCCGCCGGGCTATTTGGCTTTAAAACGATCATTTAGACGAGAAAATCGCTGTGAAAAAGCTCAGTAGCACATTGCTTCACTTCGCAAACACGCAAAAAAAGCCCGAATCATGGGGTTTATAGTCAAATAAAAAGAACGATAACTTTCTATCAAAATTACCGTTCTTTTGTGGTGGAGGCGGGGAGAATCGAACTCCCGTCCGAAAACCCCTCAACCAGACTTTCTACGAGCGTATCCGGTGTTTTAACATTCCCGCTGCCGCTCTCCCTCCGTCAGGATAGCGGGTTTAGTAGCTTCATAAGTCCGGCCCGCCGCAAAGCTTAGGCGGGTTCGTTCCCTACCCTAAATGACGCCCGTATCTGAGACGGTAAGTTTTCTCAGG
>JAEWYO010000080.1 GCA_023395595.1 Bacillota bacterium | reverse complement strand
CCGAACCCCGCAAAGACACTGATTATGGAAGGCGCGCGCATTGCCAAGGCGAATGCCTGTGATTTTGTGATCGGTTTCGGCGGCGGCAGCAGCATCGACGCGGCAAAGGCAATCGCCGTCATGGCGACCAACCCTGGCGACTACTGGGACTATATCTCCGGCGGAAGCGGCAAGGGGCTGCCGGTGCCAAACGATCCGCTGCCCATCGTCGCGATCACCACCACGGCGGGTACCGGAACAGAGGCTGATCCTTGGACAGTCGTTACTAAGGAAGAGACCAACGAGAAGATCGGTTTTGGTTACGACAAGACGTTTCCCGTGCTCTCGGTGATCGATCCAAACCTGATGCTGAGCGTACCGCCGATGTTGACCGCATATCAGGGCTTTGATGCGCTCTTTCACAGCACGGAAGGCTACCTCAACACGATTGCATATCCGATCAGCGATGCGTTTGCGCTGCGTGCAATCTCGCTGGTGAGCCAGTCCTTGCCCTCGGCGGTCAAGGATGGCACAAACCTCACCGCGCGGACGGACGTTGCGCTGGCCAATACGCTCTCGGGCATGGTGGAGAGCACCAGTGGCTGCATCTCGGAGCACTCACTCGCGCATGCGATGGGCGCGATGAAGCCAGAGTTGGCGCACGGCGCGGCGTTGATTATGATCAGCCGGGCCTATTACGAAACCTTCGCCAAGAGGGGCTGCGCGGACGCGCGGATGATCGACATGGCGCGCGCGATGGGCAAACATGACGCAACGAGCGCGATGGACTTTGTGGACGCGTTGGTCGAGCTGCAGGTTGCCTGCGGTGTGGACGCGCTCAAGATGAGCGACTACGGCATTCGCTATGAAGACCTCGGCGTATATGTGGATAACGCGTTTGACACCATGGGCGGGCTGTTCCAGTTCGATCCCTGTGTGCTGTCCAAGGATGATTGCCTGCAGATCTATCAGGCCTCTTTCCGCTGATTCTTGTGTGGGTAACAGGCCTTCGGGGCGCGTTGTTTCGAGACCTGTTACTGACGCGATCTTGTGGTTTTCAGCCGGGCGACGGATCTTGTTGTTTTGCATGAGAAATGGCATTGCATTCGTATAAAATGGACTTCAAGTATGATATACAATATGATATAGTGTGATCAATCTAAGCATGCTTTATCGATGCGAATTGGCGGCATCGGCCCGGAGGAACAGTTCACAATATGGGAGGCACCCGCAAGGGTGAATGTGCCATGCAGAATGCGCTATATGTGGAAATCAGCGTGGTTGGGATCATTCTGCTTTCTATTGTATTGATGTCGCAACGGCAATTTACCGCAGCCTCAGCCACACAGCGCAGGTTTAACAACCTGATCTATGTGACGATTGTGATGCTTGTCGTGGATGCGACCTGTTGGCTCATCGACGGGGAACGTTTTCTCTTCGCGCGTGAACTAAATTTCGCATTGGAGACAATCTATTACACATTGCACGTCCTGCTGCCGTATCTTTGGGCACTCTATGTGGAGGGGGCGTTGAGTACCGACCTGCCCGCCGCCAACCGGAGAATTGCTTTTGCAACCGTTCCGCTCGTTCTCTTTATCATTGCGTTGTTCTTCAATCTGGAATATGGGTTTGTGTTCACCATCGACACGCAGAATGTCTATCATCGCGCATTCGGGGTGTATTTCTATGCGCTTCTTTCCTATGCATACCTGATCTACGGCAGCATTCGCTCGCTGATTAAAGCAAAAGGCGCGGCATGGGCGGATGACCGCAAGCGGTACTACACGATGGCGTTCTTTGCGGTGCTTCCGTCGCTGGGCGGGTTCATCCAGCTCTTCTTTTATGGCGTAAGCCTCAACTGGATTCTCGCGTCGGTTTCGATTTTGTTGGTTTATCTTGATTCGCAGAACCGCCAAATCTCCGCCGATCCGCTGACCAGCCTCAACAACCGCCGGGAGTTGAGCAAGTTTTTACTCAGAGAGCTCGGCGAGCGGGAACAACCCAGAAGCGGCGCGCTCTCGCTGATCATGATGGATGTCGATGGATTTAAGCAGATCAATGACACTTACGGGCATTTTTATGGCGACGGTGTGCTGATCCACGTATCACAAATTCTCAAAGCAAGCTGCAAGAATACGAATGCATTTCTCGCGCGCTATGGCGGGGACGAGTTTTGCATCGTGCTGCCGCCCAATACGGAGGTGGATGCGGAGGAGCTCATCGCCCGCGTGCATGCAAACGTTGCGAACTGGAACCAGTTGCACCCGGAGATGAAGCCGATCGGCTTGAGCATCGGCTATGCCGAATGGGACCCGAAAAAGGATTTGTCCTATGAATCTCTACTGGATCGCGCAGATGAACGCATGTATGCGGTCAAGAACGCGAAAAAGCGCGTGTAGACACGACAACAAAGCTGCAAAAAGCCCGCCGGAAGGCGGGCTTTGATGCGCGATACGTTATTACGCTTTTCGCCGGTCCGGAACCTTAATGACCGTATTGGTGCGAATCAAATTCGGGTTTGTGATCGAAGGGTTCATCGATACGATCTCGTCGATTGTGGTGTTGTACATCTTAGCGATTCGCGTGAGGTTGTCGCCCGCCAGCACCTTGTATTCAACCACCTTCGACGGCGCAGGCTTCGTCGCGGGGATTTTGAGCGCCCAGCCGATTTCGATATGCGCGGGATCCTTGATCGCGGGATTGAGTTTCATGATCTCTTGCGGCGTTGTCTTGTATTTTGCCGCGATTTTCAGCAGGGTATCGCCCTTTTCGACCTGATGTACCATGATCAACACCTCCGAATATTTCATTTTGTTGCTGCCGTAGCACCACAAACAAATGGTGTTGCATACGGCCGTCAACTGGATTCATTATAATCCGATCTATTGCGGTTTGCAATCGCGTTTGTGCCGCGCGGGACGCTAAAACAGAGACCGCTTTCTATGCTTTCTGCGCTGGTTTTCATTTTTCCTCGCATATGGTATGATGAATTGGTTCGTACTACGAAGGAAATTTTCGGCTGCCCTGCCGATAAGGAGAGAAATCATGACTGATCAGGAAATCGAGCTGTTGCTCAATCAGGCGCTCAAGGATATGTTCTATAGCGTGCTGCGCTTGCAGGAGAGAAGCGTCTCCAAGCTTGCCAACGGAAACCTCAGCCGGACGGAGATGCACGCGCTGGAGATCGTGCAGGACATTCCCGACGCGACACTCACGCAGATTGCCGATATTCTCGGCATCACGAAGGCGACGGTGAGCGTCTCCGTCAACCGCCTTGTGGAGAAGGGATATCTCATCAAAACCCGCGCGGAAGACGACAAGCGCAAGAGCATCCTCAAGCTCACGGATGAGGGAGAGGCGATGTGCAAGAAGCACACGCAGTTTCACGATATGCTCATCCACGCCGTCATGCGGGATTTTCAGGTGGCGCAATACCCGGAAGTGCTTGCCTCCATGCAGGCGCTTGTGAACTTTTTCAACCATCTACGCGTGTAAAAAATGTATACCCAGCGGCGATACACAAACCGGGTGACCAACTTTTATCGCATGAGAACGAGGAAATGCGCGACGAGCAAGCATTTTTAGACAAAATCTCCTCATCTGTTGCGAAACGAATACAACAAAGACCAGGCTAGTATATTCCATCCGCGCTTTCACAATTGCACCCGAGTACAATCCCGTGTGCTTGACAAGAAAAAATCACCATGTTATGATTCTGCGCAAGTTAGTTAGTAGTGCTAACGATGTGCGGAATCATTTTTTTATACTCGCCGCACAAGACGATTTTTCCACTACTTTGGACTCATACTTATTTTTTATCCGCTGAAAGGAATCCACACATGGATCTGGACGCAATATTCCGGCTCATCGAGCGCGCGGAGCAGTCCGCGTTTACCAAGGTGGACGTACAGCAGGGCGACTTGCATATCGTACTGGAGCGCGGCGTGATGGCGCAGGTGGCTCCCTTGGCAATGTCCACGCAACCCAAGCAGACCGAACCCGCACAGCCGGAGGAGAAGGACGCGGTTCGTTCGCCCATCTCCGGCGTGTTTTATCTAAGTAAGGAGCCGGGCGCCGCTCCCTTTGTACAGGTTGGCGCAACCGTGAACAAAGGCGACACGCTCTGCATCATCGAAGCTATGAAGACCATGAACGAGATCCGCGCGCCAAGAGCCGGCATCATTGCGGGCATTCTTGCGGCGGACGGCGCAACGCTTGCCGCAGGGGACGCGCTGTTCCTGCTGCGCGAAGGAAACTGACATGCAGACAGTACTCGTGGCAAATCGCGGAGAGATCGCCGTGCGCATCATCCGCAGTTGCAAGAAACTGGGACTGCGAAGCATCGCGGTCTATTCGGAAAACGACGAGCGCGCGCTGCATGTCCGTTTGGCGGACGAGAGCGTCTGCATCGGGCCGCGCCCTGCCGACAAGAGCTATCTCAACATCGACGCAATCCTCGCGGCGGCAAAAGCCTACCGCGCGGATTTGCTGCACCCAGGGGTCGGTTTTCTCTCGGAAAACGACGCGTTTGCGGAGGCGTGCGCCGAGGCGGGCATTCGCTTCATCGGGCCTGCGCCTGAGAGCATGCGCGTGCTGGGCGACAAGGAAGCCGCGCGAAAGACGATGATCGAAAACGGGTTTCCCGTCGTGCCCGGCTCGGAAGGAACCGTCGATACCCTCAAGGAAGCGACGCTCGCGGCAAAGAGCATCGGCTATCCGCTGATGATCAAGGCGGCAAAAGGCGGCGGCGGCAAAGGAATCCGCATCGTGGAGGATGCCTCTGCGCTGGAGCGGGAGTTTCCGCTTGTGCGTCGGGAAGCCGAGCTTGCATTTGGCGACGGCAGCGTGTATCTGGAGGCGTATCTGCCGGAGGCGCGGCATATCGAGGTGCAGATTTTAGCGGATATGCATGCAAACGTGCTGCATCTGGGGACGCGCGAGTGCACGCTCCAACGCAAAAACCAAAAGCTGATCGAAGAAGCACCCGCGGCAAACATCCCCGAACCGATCCGCCAGAAGATCGAGCAAACCGCGGTGGACATCGCCCGCACGGTGAATTATCAAAACGCGGGTACGGTGGAGTTTTTACTCACGCGTGACGGGAGATTCTTCTTTATGGAGATGAACGCGCGCATACAGGTGGAGCATCCGATCACGGAGAGCATCTTTGGGCTGGATCTCATCAAGGCGCAGATTCAGGTTGCGCTTGGGCACCATCTGCAAATCACGCAGGAGAGCCTGATTCCGCGCGGGCACGCGATTGAGTGCCGGATCAACGCGGAATGTCCGGCGGAGAACTTCCGCCCGTCGCCCGGCGTGATCCACAGT
>JAEWYO010000070.1 GCA_023395595.1 Bacillota bacterium | reverse complement strand
CTCCGCCGATCTGCGGAGCAATGGTGACTCGGCGATAACCCGCCTCGTCAGCTACAATGCCACCGATTCGTTCATAAAGAAACTGCCCGATTGCGCCATATGCATAGTGACTGAACGACACCATGTTCGTCTTTCCAACGGGGTCTACATTAACGCTTCCATCTTCGCGCAGCGCATCCCAACGCTCCCAGATGCTCGTCGCACCATGTTTCACAGGATAGAGCCACGAAGGGCATGCCTCCTGCAGCAGCAAACGAAACGCCGTATCATGCTTTCCCTGGTCGATCAATGCATATGGCAGATGCATTGTGCTGGAAAAGCCTGTCGTCAAACGGTATCCATGCGACTTAACATCTTCCTCAAGATCGTCCGCTGCCAGTTTCGCCGCGAATTCGGGCAACATATGATAGTAAAGTGCTGTGGCATACGCGCTCTGAAACCCGTTTTTGATGTGTCCCTCGCGGTCTAAGAACGTATCGCAAAAACTCTTTGCAATCGCTTGTGACAGACGCTCATATCGCTTTGCGTCCTTTTGATTCCCTAGAATATTCGCGGTTTTTGCCAGAATGTGTGCGCTGTTTGCCAAATACGCCGTCGCAATCCACCTGCCGCGACGCACTTGCTCTTTCATCGTTGTTTCGGGGGCAACCCAGTCTCCAAAGCTGAATCCGTTGTAGATGTATCTTTGCTTGGAGAACGGCAGTTTCAGCAGCGCGGTCATACGGCACATAAATGCCATCCAACGCTTCATACTGTGATAGGACTCTTCCAGAAAGCGGATATCCCCCGTGCTTTGATAGGCGTCCCAGGGAACAATCGTACAGGCGTCTCCCCAAATCGGCGAAGGCACTATTCGCATCCAGAGAAGATTCCCGGTCGGTATGACAAACGGAACGTTCCCGCCCGCCCGTTTTTGCTCGCTGCGCAGATCTCTTAACCACTTCCGGTGAAAACGCGCAAGATTCATATTAAACGCAGCGGTTCCCGAATAGATTGCCAGATCTCCCGTCCAACCGACGCGCTCGTCTCTCTGCGGACAATCGGTCGGGATATCGATGAAGTTCGCTTTTTGCGTCGTGAGAATGTTCTGTTGCAGTTGATTGATGTTTTCGTTGTCGCAAGAAAATTCTCCGATCATGGGAATATCCGCATAGAGTTCATACGCGGATATCGACAGAATCTGCTCTGCGAGCAACCCTTCTACACGAATATAGCGAAACCCCATATACGTGAATCTGGGTTCATACGTCTGAATACCGCCGCGGCTGATATAGATCAACTGCGCTCTTGCTGTGCGAAGATTCTCTGTATACAGTGCGCCTGTTTGATCCAGTATCTCCGCATGTGACACCGTTACGCACGCACCTTTCGGCGCATCCATTTCCAAATGAACGAAACCTGCAAAATTCTTCCCAAAGTCAAAGATAATCCCGTCTTCCCGGGCGATCTTCGATAGCGGGACTAGACGATCGTGTCGGATCGTCCTTTCCCCCAACTCGGGAACGATGCGCGGTGTACGCGCACGATAGAGTTCACAACGCGAAAGCTTCCATTCGGATGCATCTTCGCAATTTGCATCGTACACTTCTCCATCAAAAAAACCGGCAAACCGTCTCGGCCCATCTGTCGTATAAGAAAACGCCTGATCGGAACCGATGGTTTCAATCGTTCCATCGTCGTATTCCATTCTTAATTCCAGAATCAGCGCCCGCTTCTTCCCGTAACGATTGCCTTTTGTCGATAGCCCAAGCCGTCCCGTATACCATCCGCCAGCCAACTCGCAAGAAAGCGAGTTTTCGCCATCTAGGAGCATGTCTGTTACGTCATATACTTGATATTGTACATGCCGAAAGTAATCGGTGTATCCGGGCGTAAAATAGTCTTCGCCAATGGGCATCCCGCCCAAAGAAAGCGTATAGCATCCGAGCGCCGATACGGAGATCCACGCGCGCAGCGGTTTGCTTTTCAGTGTGAAGCTGCGCCGAAACAGATAGGTCGGCGTTTTTTCATCGTCATCAAGTCTTCCGCGTGCGCAAATCCAGCGAGCCGACCACGGCACTTCCCTCCGGCCTGTTTCAAATCGCGCTTCCGCAGTCGCGGTTTCTCCGGCATCGTCGGTCACCATGACTTGCCAGCGATAAAAAGTAAAAGGCTTCAGTCTCTCCCCGCAATATTTGACGAAGATCGACTGTTGAGACACTACAACACCACTGTCCCAAACAATCACATCTTCCGCAGAAACGATGATATGGTACGCCTTTTGAAAGACGTTTGTTCGATCCGAAACAAGCTGCCAGCAAAAACGCGGCTGCTCTTCCTCTATCCCAATCGGATTTGGTTTTGATTCCGTCGTGAGCTTTTGTAATAGTAGCATACTCGCACCTCATCATCGAATCTTTCGCGGACTATACTTGTTTGGGAGATTTATCCGTTTCTGCGCTCGTTCAATTCCCGATACATTTGCTCACGCAGATCACCTTTGAGCGGATAAGCGAGCAGTATCAGCACGGCAGCAACCGAAAGGAGAACCGGAATGAGGGCAAAAACGATCGCAAGCCCCGTATACAGATTGGCAGGAATCGTTCCTCCGCTGGAAAGAAACGCTTCGGATTCATATAACGTCGCGTCATATTTAATGGCAACCAGAACTGCTCCGGTAGCCAATCCAGCCAGCGCTGTCTGTGCCTTCATCGTGAAGTTGTAGACCGCCTGTACCATTCCCTCCATACCGACACCGCGCTTCCAATGGTTGAAATCCATGCATTCCATATTGAGCATGCTGCCAGGGATATAGTTCATGCCGGAGAAGATCATCACGAAGAACATCAGCGCCATAAACACGTAGAAATTGATCGGGCCAAAGAGATTTAAAATGAAAACTGCTGCCAGTATCGTTGCCTGCGCGCCGTAACAGATATAGGTGCCTTGCAGCGGAGTGCGATTTTTCAGCAACGGACCTGCCAGCATGGTACCGATCACCATACCCAAGAGGATGCATCCGCCCCAGATTGCGGAGTTGGTGCCAAAATTCTCCGGGCCATATGCCCACTTGATGTAGTATGTGATCGCTGCCATGATAAAAGTGAAGCTGCATCCGCCGATCAGGCCAGCCAGCTGGCTTACCCAAAGCGGTTTATTATCGCGAAACATGTGCGCGAGTTCTTTGATTCCGATCGATTCCTCTGACTCGACCGAATAGGGGCCTTCCTTGACAAGTGCAGCCCCGATAAACGCCAAAATACCCAATGGCACTACAATGATCGCTGCGGCTGCTCCAAAACCGGCATGATTGTTTCCGCCGAATGCAGCGCCAAGTGCCAAGGCAATCGCGATGAAAAACGAAAACGGTACCGTGATAATCGTTTCAACTACGCGCGGTACGATGAGTAATTTCTCGCGTACCTTGGCATCCTGTGTCATGGTCGATTTCAGCGCATAGTCAGGCTGGAAGGAATAGCCAACCTCATACAGTACGTATCCGATTGACAGTAGAACGATTTTTCCCCATTCGGCAATACCGTCCGGCGTGTTAAACAGCAGGATCAAAGCCAACGTCGTAGCGACAATCCCCCCCAACATAAACGGCTTAAATTTGCCAATCTTCGTGCGTTTGGAATTATCCATGATCCAACCTTGCAGCGGATCGTCAATCGCATCCAAAATCCTGCCTGCCAACAGAAGTATGGTTGCAATCAGCGCTGCGTTCTTGATTCCCGAATAGTCGGTCAGATAGAGCATGAACGCACTCGTCATGAGAGACGAACCGGCTACTACGGTGAAACGCATGGTCGATAATCCAAATATCGTCTTTGGATCGAGAGGATATGCTTTCTTTTCCTTCTTCATTTTTTTGTCTCCTTCTTTTTTCGTTTTATACCGTTTGCTGTAAATAGCAAGAACTTCACCAGTCCCTTTGACATAGAGCGCGGCGCGGAAAGCGCCAGATTGCGCAGCGGCGCCGTTTCAGAAACCGTCACCATCATGCGATATTCAGGGTTTGATAGATCCTGTTTTATGCCAAGACCCTTGGCGATTGTCTGCCTGCCCGCCGCGAGTATTATCCGAGCCAAAATTGAGTTTTGGGACAATTCTCGCAAGGAGCTGTTCCGATCATATGTGCCTTTATGATACGATTCCCAGCGCGGAATGCTCCGCCCAATCAGCTGTTCCAAATCGGCTACTGTCGGAATTCCTTGGATCATTTGGTACCATCCGCAATTGACCTCGGGGAATTCTGTACCGAACGCTACAGAAATGTCTGCGCAAAGCCGGATATCCCGACTTCCGGAACCAATTCGTATCTCATACACACCGTTTTCAATAAGCCACTGTGCCTGTTGGGCATCATAATGACGAAATGCTTCTCGCGCGAGCAGAAGCTCAACCCGCGCGATTTCTCCGGGTGCGATTGTGCGCTTTTGAAATGCTTTCAGCTCTTGTTCCGGCTTAAACACATGTCCGTTTTTTGCGCGCAGATAGAGTTGAACCGTCTCTTCACCTGTCGCATTGCCAACGTTCTGCACGGAACAGCTCACGCGATATCCTTCCGTCGTTGGGATTATTTGAATATCGGAGTATGCAAACGTCGTGTAGCTAAGTCCGTGCCCAAAGGCAAAACGCACGGGAATATTCGCCTTGTCGTAATACCGATAGCCGACATAAATCCCTTCGCGATAGAACGCTTGTTGCCCGTCTTCTCGCCAATAGCTGCTTGTGATATGGTCCTGATACGCAATCGGCCAGCTTTCCGCAAGCTTCCCGCTTGGATTAACACAACCGCTCAGAACATCCGCTGTCGCGGTTCCCGCTGCTTCACCGCCGAGCCCCATAAAGAGAACTGCGTTGACTTGGTCGATCCAAGGCGTCTCTATGGCACCACCACCGTAAAGCACGACCACTACGCGCTTATCGAGCGTAGATGCCCGCGCTGCTAGCTTGTTCTGAATCGCAGGCAAAGAGAGTGATTCGCGGTCAAATCCTTCGCTTTCCAGCGACTCCGGCAATCCGAGTGCAAGCAGGATGACGTCGCATTCGTTTGCCGCCAGAATCGCTTGATCCAGAAGCTGTTCGTCTTCTTCGCCAGTCAATTGAAAACCCGGCTCATAACAATAGTCAAAACCGTGTTCTGCCAATCCATCCAGCAGAGTATCGACGCGATAAGCGTTTACGCGGGAGCTTCCCGTGCCCTGATAACGCGGATACTGTGCAAAGGAACCAATCACACAGATCTTCTCTTTTGCTCTTAACGGCAACGTGCCATCGTTTCGCAGCAGTACCGCGCTTTTCGCTGCGGCAGATCTGGCAAATGCATGATTTGACTCCAGGTCAACCGGTATTGTCCCCTGTGTGCAGGTGTTGAGTTCCATTATTTTCGTCAGCATCGGACGCAGGCAATCGTCCAGATCCGATTCCGAAATTTCACCCTTTGCTAGTGCAGCTCTGATATCGTCATCAAAAAAACCGAGGCTATCCGGCATCTCCAGTGAAAGACGCGCTTGAATGCCCGCAACCCGATCATTCATCGCACCCCAATCGGTGATTGTAAAGCCGGTAAACCCCCATTCGTTTACGAGCACATCACGCATCAACCGTGCATGATCGCTGGCAAACACGCCGTTGATTCGGTTATAGCTGCACATTACCGTCGCGGGATTCGATTCTCGAACAACGATCTCAAACGGCTTGAGATAAATCTCGCGCAACGTCCGCTCATCCAATTCGCTGCTGGATGTCATTCTGAAATGTTCCTGATTGTTGCAGCAGAAATGTTTGACACTCGCGCCAACACCTTCCTGCTGAAGACCTCTGACCCAAGCCGCGCCAAGCTTTCCCGAAAGCAACGGGTCTTCCGAGATATACTCAAAATTGCGGCCGCATAAGGGGTTGCGTTTGATGTTTACACCTGGTCCAAGTATGATCTGAATCTGTTTCGCACGGGCTTCTCTTGCAATATTTGCGCCTATTTGAGAAAGAAGCCCTTCATCCCAACTATTGGCGGATGCGGAAAGGCATGGGTAACAGACCGCAGCGCTGCTTTTATGCATCAGATTATCCGTACTTTCAGAATCTGCGCGTTTCCGCACACCATGCGGGCCATCACAAAGCGTGATCGACTCAATTCCTTGGTGCGGAATCGATTTTGTATCATACGTACCCTGCCCAGATAATAGCGATATTTTTTGCTCCAGAGATAAATTCTTCAATATTTCTTCTATGCGCATACTTTCGCTCCCGATTTGTAGATCTGTATCAACAATTCATCATGCCGATGTTTCTAAGTTTTTTGAGAAAAGCGTGTTTCTTCTAAATATGGCTTCCAGAATCCCTTTTGGATAGAGCATCTGTTTCACTGGAGTATTTGATTGGATAATTGAATTATATGGGATCCGCCAGAGCACGTCTTTCACATTATTACGATTTATTGTACAATATTCTTGCATTTCGGAGGTAAGAATATGGACTATCGGTATTTTTGCGAAACTTTGAGCCACTTAATGGGCCTTCCTGTTCGTATTTATAGAAGCGGGCAGATCCTGCATCAATACAGCAACGTCGAATATACCCCCGATCCTGTTTCGCTGATCCTGGAAGATGCACTGTCAAATCAACAAAGTGTTCAATTCTTTGAGAACAACCTGCTGTATTTTGGCGTTATTCGTGCAGAAAAGTCTGCTCACATCATCGTTCTGGGGCCAACGTTCTCGATTCGCCCAGGTTCTGATTTGATTCACAAGCTCATGCAAAAACTCGGACTTGCTCACGAGCAGATGCATGCATTTCGATTCTATCTGGATCATATACCAACATATCCCGTTGAAAGCTTGTTACAAGTTTTGTGCTTTATTCATTACTTTTTGAATAAGAAAAAACTTTCCATTTCAGAGCTGATTGCACAAAATATCTCGTCAGAAATGACCAGGGCTGAAGCAAATGCGCAAAGCGCCTCGCCCGACGACCAAAGAGAGGCCATTCATAACACCTACCAGATGGAACAGCAAATGCTTTCCTACATCAAAGCCGGGCAAACAGATGCGCTTCGATCCATGTTCTCCGGGCCTCCGACGGGAACTGTCGGCCGTATTGCGCACGACGAACTACGCCAACGCAAGAACATGTTTGTTTGCGCTGCAACACTTGCCAGCCGCTCAGCAATACAAGGCGGAGTCTCGCATGAGACGGCATTTGCCATGAGCGATTCCTATATTCAAAAAGCGGAGTTGCTCAACGACTATGCGTCACTGGCAAAGTTGAATATGGCAATGCTGATTGACTTTGCCAACCATGTGGAAGTGCTCAGCAGCAGCGGTAGCTATTCCAAGCACGTGGTTGCTGCTATCCGTTATGTCAATAAAAACATCAATCAAAAGCTATCGCTTGACCAAATAGCGAATGTCGTTGGCATCAGCCGTACACATCTATGCGCAATCTTCAAACAGGAAACCGGAAAAACGTTGCTCTCATATTTTGCCGAGCGAAAGATCACCGAAGCAAAACGAATACTATCAACAACCGACATTCCTCTTGAAGCCATCAGCGAATATCTTGGATACTCCTCTCAGAGCCATTTTCAAAAAGTCTTTCGCAAGTATGTCGGTTCAACGCCGAATCATTATCGGCTCGCCAACCCCTGAAATTGTTTTCCTATGCGCGCTTGACAACCTTTGAAATGCAAAATATCCTAATACTGCATCAAGTATTTCATTTACTCGCTCCACCTGCAAGCGCATCCCTGTTAGGAGGTTTCCATGAAAGTCAGCAAAACGGGAGGGCTTATCGCGGCTGCCAGCCAACGCGCCGCGCGGCCGACGCTCCAGCTTGGCTCGATCACAGCCGTCCAGCGCATTGTGATGACCTTTCAGCAGGCAGGAATTTTCCCGATCGCGGTAGTGACCGGCGTGGAAGCAGACGAGGTTAAGTATCGCCTCTCCGGCCGCGGTGTGGTGTTTTTACACAACAGTGCGTTTCAAGACCCGGAGTTGCTGGATTCCATCCGCCTCGGACTCGGTTTTTTGCAGGATAAATGCGAGCGTATCGCGTTTGCGCCAGTCAATGTACCACTTTTTTCTCCGGCTACCTTACATGCGCTGTTGCAGCAGGACGGCGACTTCGTCACCCCGACGGTAAGCGGCAAAGGCGGTCACCCGATCCTACTAAGCAACCGTATGGTGCCGGACATCCTCAGCTATGCGGGTGACGGCGGCCTGCGCGGCGCGATGGCGCAAATACACTGCAAGCGAACGCGCGTTGAGGTTGAAGACGACGGCATCCGCCTCACGTTTCACGAACAGGCGCAGCTGGAAGCGCACCTCAAGTGTCAGCAATCCGCCTTCATCCAGCCGAACATGCAGTTTACGCTGGAGCAGGAAGACATGATCTTCGGTGTCCGCGCAAAGCTGCTCCTGCTGTTGATTGAAGAGACGCATTCCGTCCGCACGGCGGGCGACATGATGGCCATGTCAATCAGCAAAGCCTGGGATACGCTCAACAAGCTGGAATACGCGCTCGGTTATCCGCTGATTTTGCGCAGGCAGGGCGGTCAGCAAGGCAGCGGCAGCGAGCTTACACCGCGCGGGCGCGCTTTTTTACAGGCGTTTCAGACATATGAAGAGCGCGCGTATGCCGAAAGCCGAAAAGTGTTTGAAGACGTTTTTCTCACATCCAACCTGCTAACCCGGTAATTTTATTCATACAAGCAAGATACTCGAGACTTCCGCATGCGATTGATTCTGCACTGCGGAAGTTTTTTTGTGATGCCCGCTTGCTTTAGTCTTGCGTAGCGTGTTCCTTTCAAAAAGTATTTGGCATTCGCTCTCATGCTTTTCTATACTAAGATCAGGTCATTATCATTTCTGAGAATAACGCTTTTCATGTCGAAGGGAGCATTGCCTGTGATTTCATTGTTTGTCAACGGTACCCCTGTTCAATCCGAAGAAGACGTTCCCCTGCTTTCATTTTTACGCGACACGCTCAACCTGACCGCCGCCAAAGACGGCTGCAGCGAGGGTGTTTGCGGAACCTGCACCGTACTTGTGGATGGCAAGAAGGTGAAAGCCTGCGCGCAGAAGTTATCCCGCTTTGCGGGAAAATCCGTCCTCACGGTAGAGGGTCTCTCCCCGCGTGAAAAAGAGGTCTATGCCTATTGCTTTGGCGAAGCGGGCGCAGTACAGTGCGGCTTTTGTATACCCGGCATGGTCATCTGCGCCAAAGCGCTGCTGGATGAAACCCTAACCCCCACACGCCAGGAGGTCAAGGCAGCCATTCGCGGCAACATCTGCCGCTGCACAGGCTATATTAAAATCGAAGAGGCGATCCTGCTCGCGGCAAAATTCTTCCGCGAGAATCTGCCCATTCCCGCCCTGCCGGACAGCACAGGCGTCAACCGCCGCTTCATCCGCCCCGACGCCGCGGAAAAAGTGCTCGGCACGGGGCAATTCGTCGGAGATCTGCACCTGCCCGGCATGCTGTATGCAAAGGCACTCCGCTCGCGCTATCCGCGCGCGCGGGTCAACCACGTCGACATCAGCCGCGCCGAGCAGCACCCCGACTGCGTCCGCATCCTCACGGCGAAGGACGTTCCTTATAACAAAACGGGCCATATCGTGCCGGATTGGGATGTGATGATCGCCGAGGGCGACATCACGCGCTACATTGGCGATGCAATCGCGCTCGTCTGCACCCGCTCGGAGCGGACGCTGGACGAGGTGCTCTCGCTCATCGATGTGGACTATACCGAACTCAAGCCCGTGACCTCGCCGATGGAAGCGCTCTCCGCCGAAGCTCCTCTGCTGCATCCAAACGGCAACGTTGTCCGCAGGGAGACGCTCCGGCGCGGGGATGCAGACGCGGCAATCCGCAACTCCAAGCACGTCGTGACGCGAAAATACTACACCCCGCTCAACGATCATGCGTTTATGGAGCCGGAGTGCGCCATCGCCTTGCCGGAAGGCGAGGACG
This sequence comes from Bacillota bacterium, assembly GCA_023395595.1. GTDB lineage: Bacteria > Bacillota > Clostridia > Christensenellales > CAG-138 > UBA7703. The sequence continues at coordinate 111,608 of JAEWYO010000070.1, read as the reverse complement.
GCATCCTGCTCTACAGCGGCGCGCAGAGCGTCTATGACGAAAAACACGAGATTGCAGCCATGCTCCGCATCCCCGAAGAGAAGGTTCATTGCCACAGCATGCTCGTCGGCGGCGGATTCGGCGGCAAAGAAGATATGAGCGTGCAGCACCATGCGGCGCTGATGGCATGGCATGTCAAAGCACCCGTCAAAGTTCAGTTTTCGCGGCAGGAAAGCCTCGAGTACCACACCAAGCGGCATCCGATGCACATGGAATTCACTACTGCGTGCGACGAAACCGGCAAACTCACCGCCATGAAAGCGGTGCTGATTGCCGACAGCGGCGCATATGCGAGTCTCGGCGGCCCCGTTCTTCAGCGCGCCTGCACGCACGCGGCAGGCCCATACAACTACCAGAATATCGACATCCTCGGTATGAGCATCTACACAAACAACGTCGTCGCGGGCGCATATCGCGGCTTCGGCGTGACCCAAAGTTGCTTTGCAACCGAAAACAATCTCAACCTCCTTGCAGAAAAGGTCGGCATCTCACCCTGGGAAATTCGCTACAAAAACGCCATCCGCCCTGGGCAGGAGTTGCCGAACGGCCAGCTTGCGGACGGCAACTGCGCGATGGTAGAGTGCCTGGAAGCCATTCGGGATGTCTATGAATCCAGCCCGTACGCGGGCATCGCCTGCGCCTTCAAGAACAGCGGCAAGGGCATCGGCATTCGCGACACGGGTCGCTGCAAGCTCTCCATCGAAAACGGCATCGTGCATATCCGCACCAGCGCCGCCTGCATGGGGCAGGGCATCGCCACCGTCTGCACGCAGATGATCTGTGAGGAGACGGGGCTTGACCCGAAATTGTTTGTACACGAGCGCGCGGACACCATCCGCACGCCGGACAGCGGCACCAGCACCGCCTCGCGCCAGACCGTCATGACGGGCGAAGCCGCACGCAGAGTCGGCGAAAAGCTCGCCGCAGCGCTCGCGAACGGCAAGACGCTCGCCGATCTGGAAGGGCAGGAGTTTTATGCCGAGTATGTGCCAATCACCGATCCGATGGGAACCGATAAGCCGAATCCCGTCAGCCACGTGAGCTACAGCTATGGCGCGCAGGTCGTCGTCCTCAACGAAACCGGCAAAGTAGATCGTGTGGTCGCGGCGTACGACGTCGGAACTCCAGTCAATATTCAAAGCGTCGAGGGGCAAATCGAGGGCGGTATCGTGATGGGTCTCGGCTTTGCACTCACGGAGGACTATAAGACCGAGGGCGGTTATCCTCAGGTGAAGTTCGGCAAACTGGGGCTCATGCGGGCAACCGATGTGCCGGAGATTGAGGTTCGCCTCGTGCAGTCGCCCGATCCGTTGCCGCTGGCGCACGGGGCAAAGGGTGTTGGCGAGCTCTGCCTGATTCCGACCTCCCCCGCCTGTTCGCACGCATATTACAGGCTGGATGGTCAGGAGCGCACCTCGCTCCCGCTGAAAAACACGTTTTATAAAAAGGAGAAGGCGGAGTGACGCTATCTCGCAAGCATACTTTGTATCAAAAGGAGAAGCCGGAGTGAACGTTCAGGGGCTCGTCCTTGCTGCAGGTCTTTCTCGCCGTATGGGGGAATTCAAGCCGTTGATGCGCATCGGAAAAGCGTCCCTGCTCTCGCTGAGCGTCGGCAGCCTGCTCTCAGGCGGCGCGGAGTGCGTCACGGTCGTGCTCGGCTATCGCGCAGAGGAAGCACAAGCCGAACTGGAAGAGACGTTTGCGCCCGCGCAGGTTCGCTTTGCGTTCAACCCCGCGTTTGCAGAAAGCGACATGCTCGCCTCAGTCAAGATAGGTGTTTCCGCCCTGCCGGCGTGCGACGCGTTCTTTCTTCTTCCCGGCGATATGCCCGCCGTGAGCGAACAAACCTTTCACGCGCTCCGTGAGCAGATGGAATCCGGTTCCCCCGCCGTCGTGTTTCCTTCGATCGAGGGCTACCGAAAACACCCCCCGCTCATCGGAGATTCATGTAGGGAACAGATTCTGGCATATGCCGGTGAAGGCGGCCTGCGCGGCGTATGGAGCAGCCTGGAGGGCGCAATTGCGCAGGTGCCGGTTTTAGACACGGGCTGCCTACTGGATGCGGACACGCAGCAAGATTTTGAGCAACTCACGCGCTATCTACTTTTGCCACGCAGTATTCCTTTGAATCATCCGCTTCAACAAGCATCAACATAAAATATCGGCAAGGAGGAACACAGGAGTGAAAGAAATCAGCAAATCCGTCATCAAAAAGGATCATCAGCCAAAGATCGACGGTTCGGCGCTGTATGTTGGCGACTATCCGCAGGAGGGCATGCTATACGGGCGAATCGTCCGCTCGCCATATGCCCGCGCCCGCGTAGTTCAGATCAAACCCTACGCGCTGCCGGAAGGGTATTTTACCGTGGATCATCGCGATGTTCCCGGCATCAACGAGGTGCATATCGTCAAGGACGACACGCCCGTCTATGCGGAAGAGATCGTGGAATACATCGGCGATCCCGTGCTGATGGTCGTAGGTCCTGATGAACAGGTGGTGCTGCGCATCGCGTCCGAAATCGAAGTGGTCTATGAGCAGCTACCTGCCGTGCTGAACGTGCGCGATTCCGAAACCGCCTTCTTCGACTACAACTTTGGCAAGGGTGATCCGGACACGGCATTTGCCGAGGCGGACAAAATCTATGAAGAAGAGTTTGAAACCGGCTATCAAGAGCAGGCCTATCTGGAACCGCAAGGCATGATTGCCACTTTCAGCGACAGAAAACTCAGCATCCACGGCAGTCTCCAATGCCCCTATTATGTCCACGGCGCGATTGCAAAGGCGCTTGGGCTCACGCCGGATCGCGTCCGCGTTGTTCAGGACATCACGGGCGGCGGCTTCGGCGGAAAAGAAGCATATCCCTCCATTCTCGCGTGTCAGGTTGCGGTCGCGGCCTACCGTGCGGGCGGAAAACCCGTTCGCGTGATCTTTGACCGCAGAGAGGATATGGAGTTCACTTCCAAGCGGCATCCCTCGCTCTCCACCTACCGCGTCGCCGTCAAAGATGGACGCGTCACCGCGATGGACATCGACGTGGTGTTCAACGCGGGCGGCTACACCACACTCTCCGCCGTCGTGCTCCAGCGCGGAATCATCGCCTCGCCGGGCGTATACAAGGTCGAGAATATCCGTGTGCGCGGTCGGGCGATGAAGACGAACACCGTACCCACCGGCGCCTACCGTGGCTTTGGAGCCCCGCAGACGTTCTTTGCCGTCGAGATGATGATGAACCACATCGCACGCGACCTCGGCGAGGAACCGCTCTCCTTCAAACAGCGTCATCTCGTCAAGCAAGGCGACCCGACCTCCACCGGCGGCATCTACCATTTCCCCGTTCCTCTGCCCGAGATGACACAGGAAGTGGAGCAAATGAGCGGCTACAGCCAGAAACGCGCGCAATACAACGCCGCAAAGCCCGGGCGCTATCAGCGCGGCATCGGCATCGCGCTCTGGTTCCACGGCGCGGGCTTCACCGGCAGCGGCGAGCGGGATCACATCAAAGCCGTCACCCGCCTGCACAAGACCGCGGACGGTCGCGTGGAGATTCTCGCGAGCCAGTCCGACATCGGTCAGGGCATCAAGACGACGCTTTGCAAGATCGTCGCCAACGAGCTCAATCTCCCCTTGGATCACGTTACCTACAACAACCCCGACACCGACCGCGTGCCAGACTCAGGCCCGACCGTTGCCTCCCGCAGCCTCATGACGGTTGGTGAGCTGTTGCGCCGCGCCGCCATTCGCCTCAGGAGTGAATGGAAAGACGCGGAGGATCAAACGGTCGAAGAGCGCTTTGTTGAGCCGGATTTTGTGATTCCGTTCTATATTGAGAAGTTTCAGGGCGATGCCTATCCGACCTATGCGTGGGCAGTCAGCGCAGTCGAGGTCGAGGTGGACACACTCACCGGCGTGAACAAGGTGCTCGGCGCATGGGCGAGTTTTGATGTCGGCACTCCAATCGACTACAATATCGTAGTGGGTCAGATGGAAGGTGGCCTCCTGCAAGGGCTTGGGTATGCGAGCATGGAGCAGATGGCGGCGGATCATACCGGACGTATTCGCAACAACAGCTTTTCGGACTATATCATCCCAACTTCGGTTGATGTCCCCGTTTTGGAGGTCAAGATGCATGTTGAGGAATATCCGCTTGGGCCATACGGCGCAAAGGGCGCGGGCGAGCTTCCGCTGGTCGGCATGCCCGCGGCATACATGGCAGCGATGGAGCAAGCGTTGCATCAATCGATTCAACACATTCCGTTTTCCGCAGAAGACGCGCTGTTCGGCGCAGCGCACGAATAAGGAGGTTTGTCGCAAATGGATCAAAACATTGTGTTTCAGCTCAACGGCGAGCGCGCGGAGTATTGCGGCAGCGCAACGGCGCGCCTGCTCGATGTCCTGCGGGACGATTTCGCGCTCACGGGCGTGAAGTGCGGTTGCAAAGAAGGCGAGTGCGGCGCGTGCAGTGTGCTGCTCGACGGCAAACTCGTCAATAGTTGCATGGTCGCGATGGGGCGTATCGCGGATGCGAGCATCGTCACCATCGAAGGTTATTCTAAGACCGCCCGCTTTGCCGCGCTCAGCGCGGCGTATGCTGCCGTCTCCGCCGTGCAGTGCGGCTATTGCATCCCGGGCATGATCCTCGCCAGTGAAGCCATCCTCGCCAAAAACCCGCATCCGAGTGAAGCGGATATCCGAGAAGGCATCTCCGGCAATCTCTGCCGCTGCACAGGGTATAATGCGATTGTCACGGCGATTCAGTCTGCCGCAAAGGAGGGAAACGGTTTATGGTAAACGGATTTCACCCAGCTTCGCTACAAGAAGCGCTGGAGATTCGCTCGCAAAGCGATGCGATCCCCTATGCGGGCGGCACCGATTTGATGATTGGCGAGCATCGTCCGGGCAGTTATCTGTTTCTGCATGATGTGCCGGAGCTCAAGCGGGTCTATCTGGAAGACGACGTGTTGCATCTTGGCGCGGGTTGCACATTTACCGAACTGCTGGAGCACCCGCTGACGCCCTCGCTACTCAAAGAAGCACTCGCGCAGATTGCGGCGCCCGCTATTCGCAACGAAGGCACCATCGGTGGCAACATTGGAAACGGCAGTGCGAAGGCGGACAGCGCGCTGGTCTTCTTTGCAGCCGATGCATCACTCAAGCTCGAAAGTGTAAGGGGCGCGCGCATCCTGCCGATTCGCGAGTTTTACCTTGGACGCAAGAAGCTCGCACTGCAAACGGATGAATTGATCACCGAGGTGCTGCTTCCCTTGCGCTGGCTGGAGAGCTATGTCTACCAGAAAATCGGCGCAAGAAACGCGCTCGCCATCTCGCGCGTCTCGTTCGCGGGGCTGCTTACGGTGGAAAGCGGTGTAATCGCGCATCTTTCCGTCGCGTTCGGTGCGGTCAGCGACGTGGTCATCCGCCGTGCGGATATCGATTCTATGCTTATTGGCAAGCCGATAACCGAAGCAAAAGCACGCAAAGAAGCATATATAGCTGCCTATAGTGAGGCGATTGTGCCCACGCGTGGACGCGTCTCCGCCGAATACCGCAAGACGGTCTGCATCAATCTGTTACGAGATTTTCTTGCGCATTTTGATATATAAACCCTCTTGGTAAAGCGCACAAGCGAAAAAACGGCATGCAGCGATCAATGCTGCATGCCGATCTGGTATTTGCACTCTCCAACTTTCTTATGATTGCTATTTTATTACTTCCTTGGGTTCAAGCAGAAAATTGTCTTTGAATGAACTATCATAATGAACTGTCACCCTGATGTTTCTTACCATCCATCGTTGCTTATACTCGCTCGGAATCGCAAAAATGTCATTTTGACTGATCCGCGGGCATCGGCGATTAACGCAACAATATTGCGCACAAATACGCACTCATAACGCGGAGATCAACAGTCAAAGAACCACCCGTCGGGTGGTTCTTTGACTGTGTCGCTGTATGAATATTCGAGGTTAACCCCGAAAAACTCTTGCCTCATACGGAAGCAGCGATTGAGGGTCCAGATGATCTATATTGGAGAGTAGCATTTCTCCCGCGAGATTCTCCGGCAGCTTCGCTCTCTCGCCGCTCATGTTACACACGATCGTGAACGCTTCTGCGTCCAGCTTGCGCCGGTATGCGAAGAGCTGGCCGTGCTCCGTCCAGAGTGGCGTGTAGGAACCGTATTGCAGTGTCCGGCTCTTGTTTCGCAAGGCAATCAGTTTCTGATAAAACGCCAATACCGAATCCGGATCGTTTTCTTCCGCCTCTGCATTGATCGAAACATAGTTTGGATTCACCATAATCCACGGTTCACCCGAGGTGAAACCCGCGTTTGGTGACGCATTCCACTGCATCGGCGTGCGCGCGTGATCGCGCCCTTTGTGCAGGATACCCTTCCATGTTTGATCAAATCGACCAGTCAATCGTGCCTCGTTGAGGACATTGATGCCTTCGATATCCCGAATCGCCGATTCATCCGGAAACGGTGTATTCGTCATGCCGAGTTCTTCGCCCTGATAGATAAACGGTGTGCCGCGCAAGAGGTGCATCGCGACTGCGAGCGTCTTCGCGGAGCGGACGCGAAGTTCCTCCGTATCCGTGCAGCCAAAGCGGGATACCGCGCGTGCCTGATCATGGTTCGACCAGAACAAGCTACCCCAGCCGTGTTCGGTCGCCAGCTGCCAGCAATTCACAATCTGCTTGAATCGCGCAAGTGTCCAGCCTGCGGGATCATATTTCCCGCGAGTGCCGTCGTCGATCTCCATCAGGTCAAACGGAAAGATCATGTCAAACACGCCCGTCTCCTCATCGAGCATCCTTGCACCCTCTTCCGGTGTGGTAAACGGCGCTTCGCCGAGGCAAAGACAGTCGCGTCCAGCATAACAGTTTTGCCGGAGTTCGCGCAGATAATCGTAGAACTTCGGACGATTGGCAAAGTGCTCGAACGCGAGCGAAAATCCCGCGGCGTTCGGCGCGCCCGTGCCGTCCGGCAATCCCTCGTCCTTGGCGATACAATTGATGACATCCATGCGAAAGCCGTCTACGCCGCGGTCGAACCAACGGTTTACCATCGCGTAGATCTCTTGCCGCAAATTTGGGTTTTCCCAGTTCAGGTCAGGCTGCTTTTCCGAGAACAGGTGCAGGTAATACTGCCCCGTTGTCTCGTCCAGCTTCCACGCCGACGGCGCAAAAAAAGAAGCCCAATTGTTGGGTGTGCCGCCGTCCTTGCCGTCGCGCCAGATGTAATAATCGCGGTGGGAGTTGTCTTTTGCCTTGCGCGACTCGGTAAACCACGCGTGCTCATCGGAACTGTGGTTGACCACGAGGTCCATCACGAGCTTGATGTCCCGCGCGTGCAATCCCTCCAGCAACGTGTCAAAATCCGCCATCGTGCCGAACTCCGCCATGATGTTCTCATAGTCGCGGATGTCATACCCATTGTCGTCGTTGGGCGAATCATAGACAGGGCAGAGCCAGATAGCGCCAATACCCAGCGATTGAAGATAGTCGAGCTTTTCGATGATGCCCTTTAGATCGCCAACACCGTCTCCGTTCGTGTCCCGAAAACTGCGCGGGTAAATCTGATAAAACACCCGCTCTTTCCACCATGCCTGTTTCATGCTCAGCCCTCCGTTTCCACGTAGAGGATAGCAAACCGCTGAACAATCGGCAAGCAAATCGTCAAAACATCTCCGCGCGCGCCCTGCGTCCGTGAGACCTCAAGCACTTCAGCAGCACCGAGATTGCGATCCGGTGATGCCGTCCATGCCTTGCGAACCTGCGAGAACGCCTGCATCTTCAGCGTGACGTTCTCAAGGGGTTCCGGCGCATGCCTGCCCGCGTTCCAGTCGCTCGAATCGTCTCCGGCAAGGTTGATGAGCGCGATGAATTTCCGGTTGCCTTGCTCGCGCAGGACGAGCCAGAGCTTGCCGCCTTCACCCGTAACCGAATACGGAACATCGCACACGTATTCCTCGTTATCCCAGCCGCAATGCGTCATGCTCACGTCGAGCAGGGAGTCGTCAAAGAAAAGCGTCTCATAGCGCACAAAAAAATCGTCATATGCGCGAAGCGTCTCTTCCTGCTCGGACGAGAGCCGCGAATAGTCCGCATAGTAACCCTGCGTGAGCGCCGCGTTTTCCTCGCCAAACCACAACTGTGTCGCGCCGTGTGCCGCAATCGCACTCATCAGCGTGAGTTGCGCGTTGAGCGCGCGCTGAGGTGTGTCGAGGCGAAACGGCGCAGGATATGCCGCAAGCACCACGGGTTTACCGGATTGCTTTGCCGTCTGAATGAGCTGCCGGAGGTGCTCATATCGCGCATAGGGCGGCCAAACCTCGATATAGACCGCGTCCACGGGCGCATACATCGTGCGCTCCAACGGCCAGGCGCCAACATTGTTGAACACCAGCGTCGCCCCCGGCAATGCCGCACGCGTTTCCTCAATCAACGGCGCAAAGTCATCCTCCAGATGGACGATGACCCCGCTTGCATCCAGCGCAGTCTTGGGAAACCCGTAGGTGTCCATATGAATTCCGTCAAACCCGGCATCGACGGCTGCTTTGTATTGTGCGAGGATATGCGCGCGCCAGCCGCTCTCGAGATTCATAATCGCAAACACATCGATGAAGCGAAGCGGCTCGTCCGGGCGTGCATACAGCCGCCAGTCCGGATGCTGCGCGGCAAAGGCTTCGCTCGCGGCGTAGACCGCACCGTAACCCGTGGTTTGCATGCCGCGCATGTGGCAAGCATCGATTTTTCGCCGGATGACGGCAAGCGAATTCGGTTTGCCCATCATGTCGGTATAGTCCTCTTGGATCGCAACCAACGAATCGTGCCGATACGACCAATCATAAAACTGCACGGTGTTGACGTGGTGCTTCGCCATGGCGAGCACATCCGCCTCATCGGTTTCCGCGCGCGAAAAGTCCGAGAGAAAGCCATAGCGAAACACGCGTAATCCGCTCTGGATATCAACGGCGCAGGAAACAGCCTCTCCCAAATCCGTTTCGCAAAGAATGCCGAGTCCGCAGAAGTCTTCCTCCAGCGCGGGCAGCGCAAACTGCGTCTCTGGACCGGTTCTTTCGACCACGAGTGTTTGAACGCAACGATCCAACCGAAAAACGGAGATGCGGAAGCGTTCCGCAGCCCCGTCGTATGGAATCGAAAGCAAGATCTCTTCGCCGGGCAAATAGTGTCCTTTTTCGGAGTAGATTTCCATCATTGAACCTCTTGTTACTCTTTGTCAGCCCTTCAGTGCGCCGTCGGACAAGCCCTTGATGAACTGTTTCTGGAATATCAGAAACACGATCACCACAGGGATAATCGCAATCACCGCGGTCGCCGCCATCAGGTGCCATTTTGCGCCCGCAAACTGCTGAAAGAATACGGACAGCGCCTGCGGGATGTTCTGCTTGGCGCGGCTTTGCAGGAAGAAGACCGCCTGCGCGTAGTTGTTCCAGATGCCGAAACCGTTGAGAATTACGAACGACGCGGTCGCGGGTTTGATCACCGGAAAGATCACGCGCCAGAACGTGGAAAATGGTGAGCAACCGTCGAGCGCCGCTGCCTCGTCCAGCTCCCGCGGCAGCGCGCGGATAAACGTCGCATAAATGAACACCGCACTCGGCATCGCGAGTGTTGAACAGACACAAATCATGCCCCAGAGTGTGTCGATGGCGTTGATCTGACGCATGAGTACATACAGCGGCACCGTATTGATGATGCCGGGGATCATCATGCATCCGATCAACAACCCGAATACGAATTTATTATACCGCGTGGCATACCGCGCAATGGCATAGCCCGCCAGCCCACCCGTTATCACGGTAACGCCCAGCGTACCCGCTGTAATGATCGCGGAGTTGAGCATCGCCGTTCCGATTTTCGACTTTCTCCAGGCGTCGATGAAGTTCTGCCAATGGAAGTCCGGCACGAAGATGTTGCCTTCGTAAAACACACGGGAAGGCGCGTTGAGCGAAAGTACCAGCAGCACATAGAACGGAATCAGACACGCGGCGCAAATGATGACGATCATCAAAATCCGGAGCGCTTTGCCCCATTTGTTTTCTCTCATGGCAAGCACCCCCTAGCTTTTCTGACGCGTAAAGCGCATGGAGACCAGTACAGGAATGAGTATGATGAAGAACAGTATCATCGCAACCGCCGTGGAATATCCTGTCCGGCTGCCATAACACATGCGCATGATATAGATCGAAAGGCTCTCCGTGGCGTACCCCGGCCCGCCTTCCGTGAGCGACATGATCACGTCGAATACCGAAAGCGAACCGATGATATTCGTCACCACATTGATGCGGATGGCAGGCATCAGCATCGGCACGCTGACGCGCCAGAAACGCTGCCAGTTGCTCGCGCCGTCGATTCGGGCGGCTTCGGAGATTTCCGACGGAATGGACTGTAACCCCGCTAAGTAGATGATCATCGTCATGCCTGAAAACTGCCAGACGTTGACCAGAACCAGCACAAGAAGCGCAGAGGGATAGGAACTCATCCAGTTGCCGATGATGTCCGTCATGCCCAGCTGCGCAAACGCATAATGCAGGAACCCGCGTCCCGGCTGGAGCAGGAAAAACCAGATGTACCCCATGATCAGCGGGCTGATGATCGCGGGTAGATAAATGATCACGCGCGCCAGACTCCTGCCCCGAAAATTGCTGTTCATCAAAAGCGCATAGCACAATCCGATGACATTGAGCAGCACCGCGCTGCCAACGGCAAAGATCAGGGTCGTTTTGATGTCATGAATGGCACGGGCATCCTGAAAAAAATCGAAGAAATTTTGCAGCCCTACGAATTTGGCCTGCCCCATGCCGTCCCAGTCGGTCAGGCTCATGCCGATTCCGCGGATCAGCGGATAGACAAAAAACAAGCCGTAGAGCATCAGCGCGGGCAGGGATAAAAACTGGGCCCATGTAATCCGTTTGTGTCGCATGTAGTACCCCGTATAACCGCGGAGGCGGCCTGCCGATGTTCCGGAAAGCCGCCACCGCTGTTGAATCAAGTGTAAATCGTGTCCTCGGCTTAGAATCCTGCGTTCCAGGCGGCTTCATACGCCTTGGCGAATTCTTCCGGCGTATAGGTTCCGGCCAGCAGATCCTGCACGAGCCTGCCTGCGTCGTCACCAGAGAAGCCCGCGGGTTTCTCGTTGGTGAAGCCGATGTTGGTCGCGCTCTTGACGGCGTCGTTCACGCCTGCAACCACACTCGCGGGTGCCCAGTCAGCCGTGACATCCGTGAACGCGCTCGGCGAACCGAGGGCTTCGGAGTACTTCTTCTGGTTCTCTGCGCTGAAGAGATAGGTAAGGAAATCGATCGCGGCATCCTTGTTCTTGGTATCCGCATAGATGCTGTAGCCGGAATCTTCCGCAACGAGCACCACGGGTACGCCGTCCGCCATCATCGCAGGATACGGCGCGAAGCCGATGTTATCCGCCATGTCGGGGTTCTTTTCGAGGATGCTGGAGAGGCACCACATGCCGTTGGAGAACATCGCAGCCTTGCCGGTGACAAACGCGTCGATGCAGTTGTCGCTGGTCGCGGTCAGCACGTCCGCATTGATGAGGCCTTTTTGCTGTAGATCGACGAGATCTTTTGCAAACGTCGCCATCGCGCCGTCCGGATTGCCCCACTGGAGGATCGAGGAGTCGTTCTTCAGGAAGGCCTGCTTTGCAGCGGTTGCGCCGTACTTGGCCTTGATGTAGCCCTGCGGGAAGAACTCGATGAGGTGGCCGAGGTGCCACGCTTCGCCGAAGATGAACCACGGGTCAACGTCGGGATAAGCCGCCTTGATGGCTTCAAGGTTTGCTACAAACCCTTCCCACGTGGTCGCGGGGGTCAGGCCGAGATCCGCGAACATCTGCTTGTTATAGAAGAAGCCCGCCATGGTCATGTTGGTGCAGACACGGTACTGGTTGCCGCTGGCAAGATCCGTGCAGCTTTCCTTCATGGACGGAATCAGGCGATCCCACCACTGACTCATGTCGTTCAGCGCCAGATACTTGCCCTGGTCAACAAACTCCTGCTCATAGGTGGTCATGACGTCCGGCACAGCGTCGGAAGCGAACTTGATCTTGATGATGTTGCTCGCGTCCTGCTGGTATTCCTGCTCGGCGATGATACCGTTGGACTGCGCGTTGTAATCGGCGATGATCTGATCCAGAAGATCGATCGTCTCCACTTTTCCGGTGAAGAAAGAGAGATTGACGTCTTTTGCCGGAGCTTCCGTTGCCGGGGCTTCGGTTGCCGCGGCTGCGGGCGCTGCTGTGTCTTCGGCTGCGGGTGTTGTTGCAGCAGGCGCGCATCCTACGAGCGTGCTTGCCAGCATCACCAGCATCAGCAGCATGGCTGTCCACTTTTTCATGACTGTTCCTCCTCGATATTTTAGATGTGCTTTGTAGAAGTTAGGTGTCTTTGCACCCCTCGCTGTCATTATGTCATCCCGGTCCGCGATTGGATATTCCGTATTTTTCGGATTCCGGTGCTACTTTTTTCGATTTCAAATTCCTGGAACGGAAATATGCTATACTTTTCATGGAAAGGTGCGAATCCCTTCTATGTCTACCATAAAAAAACGTTATCATCTCAAGAACCGCCTGCTTGCGGTCATCTCACTGCTGATCTTCGGATCAGTTGTGCTGGTGTCCACGGTTGGTTTCGTGCGCTACAGCGACGACCTGCTGCGCCAGACCGCGACGCAGACCCAGCAGCTGATCGAGCAAATCGCGCTCAACACCGGCAACTACATCAACGATCTTTCGCGGCTTTGCTTGTCCCCGTATTACAGCGAGCGCATTATGGGTCTGCTTGCGTCCTCGCCTACCGACCCGGCGGAAACGCTCGACAAACGGCGCACCATTGAAAACTATCTGCGCGAAGTGATGACCATCCCGCGCAAGGACATTCTGCGCGTGTATATCCTCACCGACGAGATCTATTATAGTACGCGAACGGCGCATCCGATCGATCTTTCATCGGATTATCAGAAAGAAAGCTGGTATCGGTCCGCACTTGATACCGCAAGCACCGTGTTTTTGCCCGCACATGTGGAGGTCAACAACGGCTACACACTGACCGTGTTTTCCATGGTACAGCGACTCAGAAGCCTTTCGGATTCCTCCAAAACTCTCGGCGTAATCCGCGTGGACGCAAACTATAGCGGCATCCGGGATGTGCTCGACGACGTGCAGTTGCTCGAAAAAAGCGGGCTGTTCATCATCGACAGCGCAAACAGTGTCATCTATCAACACAGCACGCTTCCCGGCGGACTCTCGCTCACCGACGTGTTCCTCTCCGCGAAAGCCGGCGAAAGCCCGACCCGCCTGCACCTTGAAGGAGAGACCTACATCATCAATTCCCAGCCCGTTAAGGACACCGATTGGACGATCATCGCGGTCAACGCCCAATCGAGCCTGATGAAAGATGTCGCCTCCGCGCGCCAGTTTACGATTTTGCTCGCGTTTGTCTGCGCGCTGGTGGGTCTTCTTGTCACGATTCTGTTCGTGCGCTCGTTCATCAAGCCAATCAACAACACGGTCGCCGTCATGCGAACCGCGCAGGACGGGGATTTGAGTGTGCGCGCAAGCGAGCACCGCGCAGAGGAGATCGACTACCTCAACCGCTCGTTCAACGAACTGTTGCTCCGCATTTCGGAAATGATTGAGCGCGACGCGGAGTTGACACGGGAAAAATACGAAGCAGAGTATTTGCAAAAGATTGCGCAGTATGACGCGCTGTATAACCAGATCCGCCCGCATTTCCTCTTCAACACACTCAGCACCGTGAGCCTGCTCGTCAAGAGCGGCCGCTATCCGGATGCGATCGCCAGCATCGACGAACTCTCGATCCTTCTGCGCGGCATGGTAAACACCGATCGGGATATCACCATCACCGCCGAGCTCAAGATTGCGGAATGCTACCTGAGCCTGCAGGAGCGGCGGCACGACGAGCTGACCTACCAAATTGAACTCGATCCCGCGCTTGCCGACTGCCGGATTCCAGCGCTAAGTGTTCAGCCGATCGTGGAAAACGCGCTGATCCACGGCTGCGAACCGCGCATCGGCAGCTCCCGCATCTGCATCTCGGTGCAGGCGGAAGGCGATGACGCGGTCATCAGCGTTTCGGACAATGGCATCGGCATGGAGCAGGCACAGTTGGACGCGCTGAATCAGGCGATTCTTGATCGAGCACAGTCACCTCTGCGCGCGGAGACGCGCAGCGTCGGTCTCGTCAACATCGCCCAGCGGCTGAAGTTGAAATTCGGCACAAGAACGCAGATCGCAATCTCTTCCACGCGGGATGTTGGCACCATCGTCACCATCCGCATTCCCCGAGCGTACGAAGAGAGCGCAGCCGGCATCCCTCGCGCAGCCCTGCAATAAGCACCCCGAAAGGAACAGCCTATGTCGAATTCCTATCGTGTTTTGGTCGTGGAAGACGAACCTCTGATGCGGGACTACCTGATCGGTACCATCCCGCTTTTGCACCCGTGCTTTGCTGGCGTAGACGCCGCGCACGACGGCGTTGCCGCGCTTACTCTGTTTGAGCAGAACCGGTACGACCTTGTAATCACCGACCTGCGGATGCCCGGCATGGACGGGCTCCAGTTGATCGAGCGCATTCGCACCCTCGGCAAGACGCTGCCAATCGTCATCCTCACCGGTTACGACGAATTTGAGTACGCCCGAACCGCGCTGCACTTCGGCGTGGTGGAATATCTGCTCAAGCCGCTCAACGACGACGCGCTGCGCGAAACGCTTGAGCGAATCGAACACATCATTCGTCAGCATCGCAGTGCTATGCAGCTGCCCGAAGAACTCACACCGAAGAACATCGCGAAGTTTGTCGCAACCTGCTTTACGGAAACCGACCGTGAGCACAAGATGCTCGCCGAGCGAGCCGCGGGCTATATCACCACGCACTTCACCGAGCCTATCACGCAGACGGATGTCGCGGAAGCGCTCGGCGTGACCCCAGCCTATCTCAGCAGTGTGTTTCACGAGGAAAAAGGCGAATCGTACACCAAGTTTTTAACGCGGCTTCGCATGATGCAGGCAGCGCTGCTGCTCAAAAGCAACGCCGCTCTTACGATCCAGCAGGTTGCAGAGCAAACCGGGTATACGTCTGACAAGCACTTCATCGGAGTGTTCAAGAAGTATTTTGGCACGACGCCAAACGAATACCGCCTGCAAAAGACGGCGGAATACATGCAGCCAAATTGATTAAACGGATTGTTTTCTCGTCTCCGATCGATCCCCGATCCTTCCGCTACAGGCCTCTGTGCGGATAAGTCCTGCTAATTATGGATCGTATCCTCTCTATCTGTATCAAAGTGTATTTCATAATGCGGCGCGTACAAGCCGAATGAATCTTCTCTCGACTTGCGGAAAAAACCAACACACGAGAGCGCTATTTCTAAATTGAAGTTACAAGAAAGCGTTTAAGAAGGCACCCATCCTGCCCCGTCATCCATTTCGAAGCCCGCAAATAACGCAAACTCCTTTGTTTTCCGGCTCTCCGCCAATAGTTGGAGTGGAGCATTAGATAAATCCATACCGCTTTTCATTTCGCCCGAGCCGGCGCTGATGAGATCGATGCAACCCCAAGGTGCATACCCGATGACAGCAACGCCGTCGATTTCAATTACTTTACGCATCTGTTGAATATGTCACCTTAGGTATTTGATACTGAAATCATCATGAATTTCGCCGTTCTCGTCCACTTTATCCGTTGCGCCAAGACCGTTTTCCACTACGAACAAAGGCAGCTGATACCGACTATATAAATTGATGAGAGAGATTCTCAATCCGGTCGGATCAATTTGCCAGCCCCATTCCGTTTGGGTCAAATAGGGATTTTCTCCGCCTGCCACCATGTCCCGCGGACGGCGGCACCGTTGGCTTCGCGCTCGCGCCACCATACTCATATAATAGCTAACCCGATGAAGTCTGCAGTTCCTTTGGATAAGATCTGTCAGCGTGTTCTCCCATAGCAACATGAATATCATGTTGCTTAAAGTAGTATGCATCATTTTTGCATTGATATACACTCACGATCCAGAGGTCGTTGTTATAAGTCCATCCTCCGCAATCTCATAGACGAAGGCCATCCGTTTGGATGGCCTTCGTCTATGTCGTTCTTCATATGATTGGGTTGTACCCGCAGCGCTTTTTGCTGGACTGACGTTAAAAAATCTCAAAAGACAGATCCGCTACTCCCCACAGAGGCGTATACCGACTCAGGTAGTGCAGAAGCGAGCAAGCGACGCGAGCATCGTGACATTTTCACCGTCCACCGTGGCATGCTTACCAGCATATGCAAGCATAACGAAAGTCTGAAAACTCTAGCCTCTACTCGGAAAAAACGCCTTAGCGCTCCTGTTGCAGTGTGAACTCCCGCATATTCGCTTTTTCTTCGTCCGTAAATTTTCGAAGGGTGTTGATGGTATCCCCGCCGTTCCATTTGCGGCTGCCAACGTCCTCCGTGGTGCCCATGATGGTCACATTCACCTGACGATGACGGGCGCGCACGTGATCCCAGTCGATAAAGTAGATATGCGCAAATTCTCCTGCATCGAGCATGCCATCCTTGATGGTGACGCTCTCACTGCGCCCGAAAAACACGCTGCGCAGGTGCCCGTCGGTATTCATGCTGGTGTAATTACCGGGTTCGTCGCACGCGCGACCAAACTGCGCGTGGATCGGGCCGGGGTGGCGATATTGATTTTCCTCGGCAAAGTCCGGAACCATCTTGCGCATGATGTCGAGCAGGTCGTGCTGCAAATACTCGATGTCAAACGAATCCAAATCGTGCGAACATTCCTGAATCATCACCGAGCAAGTCGTATGATGCGAAACGATAGCACACGTTCCGTTCTTGACGCCGGAAGCTGCGACGATCTCCATCACTTCTTTCGAGATGTCATGAAACGTGGGAATCCATCCACGGGACTGTAACTCGATCTCTTTTTGAAACACTTTGAATTCCATTGTTCTCTCCTCCAAGTTGTATTTCTATTTTTATATTTACGCTATTTGTCCTGCGCGATTCTCTCGTCCCATGCGCGGCGGACGGCAGAAATCATCTCGTCTACCATCGCGGCTCTGTCCTTTGCCTTCACCACGCCGCTGGAAGAACCGGTCGCCTCTGCGCCCGCGCGAATCACACGGAAAACATCCTCTCCGTTACTAATTCCCGCGCCCTGCAACACAAAGATGTCCGGATCAACGTCCTTCACCGCGCGAATCGCCGCCGCAACATAGTCCATATCGCTGGCGACTCCCGTGCCAATCTGTCCGGTTGGCTCGGCAACGATGATATTCGGGCGCAGCTTTGCAACCGCCGCAGACTCCGCCGCGGTGTCGGTGCAAATGATGGTCGCAAGCCCAACCTCGTCCGCGCGCCGGATGGTCTGCGTTAGTGTGGAGAGCGAAACCGGTTTTTCGCAATGGTTGAGCATCACACCCTTTGCCCCCGCGGCAACGAGAGACTCCGGCAGCGTATCCGCCAGTCCGCGCCCGGGCAAGATCGGGTCCATATGCGGCGCAAAGACGAAGATGCGGCTCGTCGCTTCCGCAACGCGACGCAGCTCGACCAAAGGCGTTGTGAAGATGATGTCCACGTCATACTTTTTTGCCGCGGCATCCGCCGCAAGCGCAAGCTGCAACACATCATCTCCAAAAAGATAGGACTTTGGCCCGATTTCAAAAAATGGCGGCTTGAGTACAAATCCGTTCAACAAACCCGTTTTCTCCTTCTACCATACGAAACTTTTTCCGCAAGGCTTCTCATTCTTGTGCGCCAAACGCATTGGTTGGAAACGAGCTCAGTTTACTCTACATTTTCTTTATAGTCAATATTATTTACTATATTATTGTCTGTTGATTTCTTATTAGATTGTTTTTATACTGTATCTAGAAAATATTGTTTTCCAGCGAGAAAAGCATATCGTTTTTTGGAGGCATTGTTATGGCAGCGGAACAATCTCTTGCCGCGCTTGAGCGCACATACCAAATCGAGGCAGAAGCGATTACACACGCGCTTGGCGGCATCAATCGCGAGGACTTTCTCCGCGCGGTAGACGCGCTTGCAAAAGCGCCGCGCATAGCGGCAAGCGGATGCGGGCACTCTGGCATCTGCTGTCAGCATTTCACGCATTTGATGTGCTGCATCGAGCGTCCTGCGCGATTTATCTCCCCTGCCGAGGCGGTGCATGGCGCGAGCGGTTTCTTGCAGGCGGGCGACGTGATGCTGTTGGCTTCCCGCGGCGGAAAGACGGCGGAGCTGCTACCGATCCTCGACATCTGCCGGAAGAAAGGCGTCTGCGTAATCGCCGCGACCGAGAATCTCGACTCTCCGCTGGCAAAGGGCGCAACTATCGTCCTGCAAACGCGGGTGACAAAGGAAGTGGATCGCTACAACGCGCAGGGGACAACCAGTTTCACTGTTCTTTCGGTTTTGTTTGACGCACTTCAAGCCGCCTTGATCGAGGAGACCGGTTTCATCAACGAGCAGTTCGCGCTGATCCACCCCGGCGGCGCGGTAGGCGAGCGGCTCAACCAGGGCAAACAAAGCGCAGTTTCCGCCGTTTCGTCAAATCCATCCGACGTGGTATAATAACAGCAACGAACCTTCATCGCCCAAAGGAGACCAAACTGCATGGCTGGAGAATTGAAAATCGACGTTCGCAGAAAGAAGATTCTAGAGATTCTCCGCCGGGATGGTCAGGTTCGCGTTGCGCACCTGAGCGAGACGCTTGGCGCAACCGTCGTTACCATCCGCAGCGATCTGGACGCACTGGAGCAGGACGGCTATCTGGAGCGCACGCAAGGCGGCGCAATCCAGACCATGAAAAATTACTATAATTTAGAGTTTCAGCGCCGCAAACAGGAGCACATGGAAAACAAAAAGGCCATCGCCGCTGCTGCGGCCGGCCTTGTGCGAGACGGAGACACGCTCTTTATCAATTCCGGTACAACGACGTACTTTACCGCCGTGGAGCTCAAACAGCGCAAAAACCTCAATATCGTCACCAACTCCATCTCCGTTGCGGTGGAGCTCGGCGGTCTGCCGACGTTTCGCGTGATTCTGCTCGGCGGGGACATCAGCGCGCAATACTCGTTTACCTATGGCGAGGACGTGAAGGAACAGATCTCGCGCTATCGCGCAAACTGGGCGATTCTCTCCGTGGACGGCATCCAGCCCGGCGCGGGCATCACCACCTATCATGCGGAAGAGAGCGTGATCGATCGGATCATGATGGAGCGCGCGCAAACGCCGATCATCGTTGCCGACAGCACGAAACTCGGTAGAGAAAGTTTCTCGCGCATCAGCGCTCTCACCGCACAGACGATTTTGATCACCGACCAGAACGCAAACCCCGACATTGCTTCCAAAATTCGCGCCGAGGGTGTGGACCTGAGAATCCTATAACATAATCAGAGTCGAAATTCGTTATCCCGCTTCGTTTGAAGCGGGATTTTTTGTAAACCGGCGTGTCGCAAGAAAATACCAAATTGCGCAAATCAGGTACGCGCCCGCGCACAAAATCAGCAGCAGAACCGTCGGAATCTTACCCAGCAGCGCACCGACCAGATAGGACATCCCCGCTGCGGCGACGCTAAAGAGCACCGTGCGCCAAGCGTTGTAAACGCCGGAGATAGCGGGGTCGATGAGTTGAAACACCATCGACGGCACCGCATAGTCCACCAACGTGCGCCCCATGTAACCCAGCATCGCGACGAACAAAAACAACTTACCAGTGCCGCAAAACGGCAAGAGCACAATCGCGCAGAGCAATCCCCCACCCACAAGCCCAAGGTACTTGGGCAAAACGGCGCGAGAGAGCGCATTATAAGCAAGACTGCCCAGCAAATAGCCCACCGAACCCGCCATCGCAAGGTTTGCGGCGGTTTTTGCGGAGACGCCAAGCGCCAGCGCAACCAAGACGAGGGAGTTGAGGATGCCAATCGTCACGCCGCGCAGCGTATTGGGCACGATGAACGCCCGAAACTCCGGCTGGCGCAGGACGTCGAAGATTAGCCCCAGCTTCGCTTGCACGCCGGGCTTTGCCTGCGCCGCGGGCACGAACGGGTCGCGAATCACCCGCATCTTACGGTTGCAAAAATAGGCAAGCAGCACGAGAGCCAGTGCGGAAGCAAACCCGATCAGGAAGGCGGTTTGGAGCGAAAGCAACGCCAGCATTCGTGCAAAGAACCAACTATATGCCATGCCGAACAAACCGATCGAAACGCCAGTCATCGACGCAACCGCGCCGTAGCGCTCGATATCGATGATTTGATAGAGCATTTTATAATCTAGTACGCTCTTGCAGGCGGCGAGGATGATCTGTGCCGACGCGACCCCCGTCACAAGCAGCCAGATTGTAGAAATGCGAGGCAGCGCGACAAACACCGGCGCATAGCACAAAAAGAGCAGCGCAACGCTCAGCAGGATACCGTCGCTCTGGCGAAGCGCGTTCGCCCGGCGTTCCGCCAAATCGGAGAACAGCATGGTCGAAACAAGGCTCACCACGCCCAGAATCGTGTTGAACGTGCCAATCTGAATGGTTGAAACGCCCTGTTGCGAAAGATAAAGCTGCACAAACGTGCCGCTGATGAGCAATGCCGCCGCCGCAAAGCTTCCTTCGCGAACGGCATAATAAATGCTGTTGCTGCGTTGAACTCTCCACGCGTTTTCCGGCAAATCCGCGCGTAGACTGTTTTTCTCTTTGTTTATGCGCATGCTCCCTCTCGTCTGTTTGATCCCGTCGTTCCAGTGAAATACACAAACGCAAGTATTCAAAAAGGCGGCCGGGTTTTTTCCGGCCACCCTGTGTGTGCTTGTGTGAAAGGATCAATACTGGAAATAATCGTCCGCTTTGATCGTGGAGGCGGAGTTTTCTGACATATAGATGAAGGTCGGCTTGTCGCGCAGTTGCAAAATAGACGCGGGCAGCTCCTGGCACGGTTCGGCAAAGATACAGAGCCGCGAGATCATCCTCTGCCAAGTGACCTTTGTGCCGTCCGTCGTGATGCCGTGCAGGTCAAAGACGTTCTTTGCCTGCATTGCGTCGCGCGGGCCCATCATCGCGCCCATCGCGGGAACCTTCGCCACGTCCCCGCTGTAGCCAAACGTGCCGTGGAGCGAGTTTTGCAGCATCGTCATGGGATGCAGCTTGGCAACCTTCGCGGGTTGACGCATGTATTCTTCCAGCGTGTCGCAATACCAGTCTTCCACGGGATCGATGAACGCAAGGTGCCCCGGCCAACCCGGGCCGGAATAGATCGCGTCCGCTTCACCGTCGTCCTCTAGCCGCTTGGAATAGCTATCCACCGTCTCATTGGAGAAATAGACGAAGTTCTCCATCTGAAAACCCAGCGAGGGATCGAGCTGAGAGATGCAAAAGCGCATAAATGCGTTGCCAAAGCCGGACTCATAGCTCAGCGGCGCAATGTTGCCGTCCGCATCTGCCCATTCGTCCATCATATAAAACTTCACGTTGCGGCAGTTGACCTTACATTTGTTGAGCATGTAGGCAAGCTTGCGATAGGTGGTGCAGGGATTCGGCATCACCAGCACGACCTTTTTATCATAACGATCCGAGTCCAGAATGCGGTTGAACATATCGGTGAGCATGATCATCTCAAACTCTTCGTTGCGGATGACGTCCAAATGCACATTCGGGTTTCTGGGATGAACATGGTTCATCGCTGCTATATCTTCGCGCGTGATCGCGCGGACGCGATCGAGCTCCGCTTCGTTGCGATACGGCACCCACGCGGCGGGTCTTTGATGGAACGTTCCCATGGTACTGATTCTCACTTTCTCTTCTCTTCTTTTTCCAATATTTCATCGCCCGGCGGAAATATTTCCCCCGCAAGCGTGACATTCCGCTGAACTTTGTCTATTTGGCGCAGTTCGCGATGGTATCCAGCGCGCAATCGATCAACACCCGTCCGAAGGCGACATCCAGCATAGAGGTGTCCGCCTCGTATCCGCCTTCGCTCATGCCCTGCGGCGTGATGAGATAGCCCGGCAGGCAACCGTTTGCCAGCGTATTGACCACCACCATCGGATAGCCCGCCATCGCCTTTAGATAGAGCGCATACTCCACAAACGCTTCGCCCGGCAGCCCGATGATGCAGCAGGAACCCAGCACGAACACCTGAATCTCGGCCGGACGCTCGTCTCGGAGCAGTTCAATCGACACGCCGCGGTTTTGCATCCGCACATAGCCTAGCTGATCCTCGGAACCCAGCAACTTCAGATTCGCGTTTTGCCAAAGATAGTATTCGTCCCGGTTGGCGGATGTGCCATAACGCGCATAAAGGTCTTCATAGACCGCGCGATCGCTTGCCACGCGCTGCTCCAGCTCCGCTTCCTCACCAAAGGCACGAATGATCGGTTCGACGGTGCTCGTTGCCGCAGACAGGCGGATCTCGCTTTGATACGCACCCTGCGTGACCACCCGCATGGCGGCGCTGCCCAGCAACCGTCCAACACGCTCTGCCTCGTCAAACGACTCTCCCGTGCGGTAATACCGGCTGGATTGATTGCCGGACGCGCCCTGCGCAAAGCCAAACACGGCATCGGGCGCTTGCTTTGCAATCTCCTGCCGGACATAAGCCGGATAGTCCGCCGTGACCACATCGCTCCATTCGTGGATGAACGTCGGGTGCAGCGTATAGTTCGCGAAAACGCCGCGTGCACAGCCGCTCTTGTCCTTGACGGCGATCACGCTGACCAGCGGGTCATGCGGGCCGCCGCGCAGGGTTCGGTTCCCGCCAACGCCCTGCTCTGCGCCGCAGAGTTCGCAGCCATAGGCAAGCGTTGCGTCAAAACAAGTGCTCTTTGCCTGCGCCACGATACGGGTGATGCGTTCAATGAGCGATTCCACATAAGCGTGCGGCTGTTCCTTTCCCGCCTCAAGGCTCTCAACGTCCAGCCTGCCCGCCGCCCACGGGCCGGAATGCGTATGCGAGCACGAGATCATCAGGTGATCGCCCGGAATCCCGCAGACCGCTTGTAAACGCCGGCGCACCTCCGCAACGTGCCGCTTGGAGAAAAACAGCAGATCCAGCGTCACCATGGCAAGTTCTGTGCTGCCATCGGATACATACAGGCACGCGGCAAACAACGGATCGTGCACACCTGTGTTGTTGCGCGGATAATGCGGATACCCCGCCAGTTCCAAACCTTTTTCGGGCGAGATGTCAATCTGCGCCACGCCAGCTTTTAACATGATCTTCCTTTATCCCTTTCCAAACGCACGGGTTTTACTCTGTCTGCCGTGCGCCCATCCATTTCCCTTCCATCCATACGCCGTGCAGGCGCATGTCGTCGTCCACAAGCACAAGATTGGCTTTTTTGCCGATGACGATGCTGCCAACGTCTGCGTCCAGCCCAACCGCACGCGCGGGGTTCAGGCTCGCAAACCGGAACGCCTGACAAATGCCGATTCCCGTATGCCGCATCATGTTGCGGCAGGCGACGTCCAGCGTGAGTTTACTGCCGCAGAGCCCGCCGCTTGCGTCAAAATGTAGATCCGTAATGTGCTTCAGGTTCTCCGGTGGTTGTTCGCTGGAGACGAAACTATCGGTAATTAACACCACCCGGTCATCGCCTTTGATCCGGTGAATCAAGCGCAGCATATCGGGATGCACATGAATCCCGCAGGAATCACAGATGACCTCCGCATATATATCCGGGTCATAAAAGCACGCTTCATCCGGCCCGCAGGCACGTGTACCGCCGACCGCGCAAGGTGCACCCGTTGCGTTGGTGCAGTGTGTTTGAATGATCAAGTCGTATTGCTTGAGCGCCGCGATCTGTGCCGGCGTAGCCTCGCTGTGACCAACAGCAAACCGCACGCTTTTATTTGCGGCTTTCGCGGCGGCCACAAACGAAGACACGCCATCCCTCTCCGGTGCAATCGCCCAGACCAATACGTCCTCTCCCGCTGACTGTATTAACGCATCCGCTTGGGCGAAATCGATCGGCCCGCGCCACCGGTTCTTCTCCGGCGACGCGCCGTATTTCGGGTTCATATAGGGGCCTTCCATATAGATGCCGCCGATGGCGCGCGCTGCTCCCGGTTTTTGCATCGCCTCTTGCACGCGCCGGATTGCCGCCAGCATTTCATCATAGGAAAGGTTGTAATAGAGCGTCGCAAGCACCGTGGTTTCCCCGTGCGAGAGAAAATGCGCCGCCGCCTGCTCCGGGTCGTTGTCAAACAGGAATCCGTTGCCGCCGTGGCAGTGGATGTCTACAAACCCCGGGCCGACGTATTTCCCGCAGGCATCCATCTTCTCGATGCCGCCGGGAATCTCCAGCGTTTCCGTCGCGCC
Source organism: Bacillota bacterium (assembly GCA_023395595.1). GTDB lineage: Bacteria > Bacillota > Clostridia > Christensenellales > CAG-138 > UBA7703. Next base: position 87,216 of record JAEWYO010000070.1, on the reverse strand, counting down.
AAATGAGACGATGCTCCCGTTGTCAAACAGGATTGCTCCGTCGAACAGAATTTCGTCTTCCAGAACCAGATTTGCGTGGATGATGGCGTTCATGTGCCTACCTCATATGCTGTTTGATCTACTCTTGCGCAGATTGAATCTGTCTATGGCTTTATGAATCGTAGCCGGATTGCAGAACTTGCTCCAGTGCGCGAAACTTCATGTAGTGTTCGTTTTCTTCCTTGGCTTTTTCCGACGGCATGCTCACGCCTGAAAAGCGAATCTGAGGTAGATTTTCCTTTTGGAACCGACCAGCACCCAATCCAGCCAGAATGGCAGCTCCGATTCCTGCGGTTTCTGCTTCGCTCGGAATGTAGACCGGCATGTTAAGACCGTCCGCAAATAATTGCCGCCAAAGCGTGCTCTTCACTCCGCCGCCGAAGAGTACCAATCGTTTCGTCTCGGCATTTGCGTCCATCGATTCTAATATTTCACGGATCTGGAAAACGACTCCGCGCATGACAGCAAGTGCAAGGTCTCCGCGCTGTGTCGCCATCGTTATTTTGTGGAAACACCCTGTCGATGCAGGATCAAAGCGCGGAAACCCCGGCCCGCAAAGATACGGTAAAAACGCAACTTCGCTGCCTCTTTCACGCGCAATCTCTGCCTCGCAATTGATCGTGTCATAGGTCATTTCTTGATAGATGCTATCTCGCAGCCAGCGCAAGCTTGCGCCCGCCGCACCTGCCACGCTCTCGCTCACCCATTCTCCGGCGAACACGTACGGCGACCAGCCGACATGCATGCCGTCCTCCGGCGCAAAGCGCGCACAGAGCTTGCAGACCGCCGCCGCCGTGCCCAATGAAACCGTCACCACCCCGGGCGAAAGTCCCGCGCCGAGCGAAGCGCAGCGCTGATCCTGCGCGCCGACGCAGACAAGGCAATCGCTCAATAGCCCCAATAGCGCGGCAACCTCCGGCAAGACCGTTCCCGCGACGCTCCCGCTTGGCAAAATACGCGCGAGTTTGCTTTCGTTGATTCCATATCGCGCCAGCGTCGGTCTGTGCCAACAACCTGCTCGCATATCGTAAAACAGCGTGCCGGATGCCATAGAAGGGTCCGTTACAGCGCGTCCTGTCAACTTCGCCGTTAAAAAATCCAGTGGCATCAGAAAATAATCCGCTTTTGCAAACACATCCGGTTCGTTTTGCTGCAACCAAAGCAGCTTTGGCAGCGTGTAGGTTGCGGCGATGCGCTTTCCGGTGCGTGAAAACGTCTCCTCCTGACCTAACTCGGCGATCAGACGCTGTTCCTCTTCCTCCGCACGGGTGTCCATCCAGCTCAGCGCATTTCGAAGTGGCTGCCAAGCGCGATCCACGGGAACGATGCTGATGCCCTGTGAACTCACGCTCAGCGAGGCGATCTCGTTGCCGGATATGCCGGATGCGGCGATCGCGGCTTTCATCGTTTGGCAGGCGATGTTCCACCAAAGGTTGGCGTCCTGTTCATACCAGTTTGGTTTCGGCGTGATCAGGCCGTATTCGATATAGTCCGAGCCAAAAAGGCGCAGCGCATCGTCAAACACCATGCTACGGCAGCCGGTTGTGCCCAAATCAATCGCCAGAAAATACGCCATTGTATCCGCCCTCATTTGCGGGCGTTGCTGCCCGCAGATTGTCTTTCCCTATTTTGAAAAAGTGTATTCCGCGCGACCAGTTTGTTCATCATACGCCAGCATCGTAAATTGAAATCCGGACGCCAACGCAATCGTTCCCATGACGGTTTGAGTCGTAAGGCGATACCAGCGGGATACGTCTCTACCGCTTGTGCGGATATGCCGCACAGCGGGGCATTCGCGTACGAGCGCGCGCAAACCTTCGCCCTCGCGAATGACGGTGATCTCGTCTACCGCTTCTTCCGCCGCATAAGTGGAGATCAGGTATTCTTCCAGCGGCGCGATACCATCGCTCTTGATCCGTTTGATCAAAGGCGCATAGTAGGCAAACGCATACTCTTGCAAAAAACGCTCAACCGCCTCTGTGCCAAAACGCGTGCCCAGATACTCTACGCCAGCGTTTAACGAAAGATGAAAGTCCTTGTGAAAATAGCGGTTGTCGCTCGCATTGCGTTTCATCACGCGCGTCTTTGGCGAAACCTTGAGCGTGCCCTGAAACTTCTTGGGGTCATAGATCAGCAGTTCGCAGGAAGCTTCGCTGCACCCCGTAAAGTTGTATACGTATTCGAGTCCGTATTGCTCCACTGTCCGGCGATAGAGGTCGCAATGGCTGCAATAGTCGTGATATGGCGTGATATGTGGTATCGCAAGCAGCCGCCCTTTGGACGGGCAATGGCGCATCCGGCAAAGATACCAGCCGTTCTCCTCGTCGAGATACAGGTCAAAATCCGCCGCCTCTTCGTTGAGCGTGTGCGTCCAGTAGTTCCAGCAGCCGGTGATGCCGTTCTTGCTGAGTTCTTCCTCCAGCAAGTGGGTGGGCCCGTTTTTCTTCGGGTCGAACAGGTCTTCCCAGAAGCGATGCACCTCTTGTACGCCATAGCTGTTTTCCAGAAACGTGAAGAGCGCGCTATAGGCCGGAATAAACTCTGTGCAGGATATCATCAATAATCCCTCTCTCGTGTCAGTCGCGATTGCGCGGTGTCTTTTACCACGCCACTCGTACTTTGCAAATGATTTTCTTGACCGCGTCGCATCCGCTGATGCGGTTTGCCGGACAATGCGCGTCCTGCGGAAACAGCACGAGAAACTGTCCTTGTGTGAGATGCACCGCGGTCTCGTCGCCTTCCGGCGGGGTCAGCAGCGCATCGATCGCCGGATCATACGGTTTCTCCACATGCCGGAGCCGCGCGGTGGGTTTGACGTAGATCAGCTCTTCACCTTCCACCATGTACATCACGTCGATGTATTCCTGATGCGCTTCCAGCAGGCTTTCCGCGCCATAGGGCTTCGGGCTATAGGCGTTTTTCAACAGAAACAGGCTTTCGGGAACGACGTCAAGCCTGCCGGTGACATACGGCTGCGTCTGAACGGATTCCAGCGCGAGAAACGCTTCCTTCAGACCGTTGGAAAGCGGCGCGTACAGTACCGCGTGATCGAGTGTGTCAAGAATCATAGCTATCCTTTCAAGCGGGTCTGGTTACAGCTCGCCCATCTGTTTCAAAAACGCTGTTACTCTCTCGTGGTAGATTGCCGCAGGCAAGGTTTCGTAGTCCATATGGAACGAACCTTCGTATCCAAGGTCGTTCATCGCGTAGGTAAACGCGCCGAGCACGCTGCCGCTCTCCACAAACAGGTCGCGAAGATTGACGATTGCGTCCAGACATGCGCTCGCTTCCGAAAAACGCTGTGCGCTGAGAGCTGTGTACATCTTCTTCACCGTCTTTGGCGTGCAGGCGAACATGCCGTCTAGGTTTTTATCAATCCCGTATTGATACGCCACGTCGAACGTATCCAGATCGCTATAGACCACGTCAAACCCTTCCGGTTTCTCCGGGCTGTTGAGCAGCAATCGCGCGGTCACGAGATTTCCCGTCTTGATGCCGCGAATGTTCGGGTGTTTCCAGAGCTTCATCACCGTCTCCGGCATGGTGCGCGTCTTGGTCACCACCGCGAGGTCGTACAGATAGACCGGGAACTTACTGCTGTCCGCCAGCGCGGTATAAAACTTGATTACTTGCGCTTGGTTCATCGCGTTGTAATACGGCACGGTGGAGACCACGCCGTCGATGGGTAGATCCTTGAGCGCATCCACGCGATCCAGTACGCGGCTGATGCAGGTGTCCATCACGCCGACCAGCACGGGCGCTTGCCCTTTTGCCGCCTCCACGCCGCAGCGCGCGACGCTCGGGTAGACGCTGTTGCGAATATACGGCTCGATGCCCATCGAACCCATCACCAGAAGGCCGGAAGCCCCGGCTAGCATCTGGTGCTCAATTTGCTTCGTAAAGCTCTGTTTGAGTAAATTACCGTCTGTGTCCAGCGGCGTACCCAGCGCCGGAAAAAAACCGAGTTTCATATTAAATATTCCTCCGTTCATACGTGACTCGAACCCGCTCGATCCGCGGCGTTCCGCAGGCGCATTTTGCGCACAGCGCGATTTGATATTGCACGACGCCGCCCAGGTTGCGCTGCGTCAGGTCTTCTCCGTTCTCCACGCGCTGCCAGTCGCTTGCAAGAATCGCTTCTTCGCTGTCCGCCGCGCGTACCGAAAGTTCCACCCAGCTGGTCGAGGTGCAAACCCCTTCCCAGGCAATCGCGCACAGCACACTGCCTTCCGGTAGGTGCTTGACTTCGGACGTGTAGCGCTCCCGGTCTCCGCGATCGAGGATATTGCCCGGATCGACCGAGGACATCCCGTGCGGGCCAACCGTCGGCAAGATCGTCTTTCGATCTTCCGATAGCCCGTCTGGTCCACCCCAGTAGATGAAGGAATGCGAGCAGTGGTTGCCGTATTCCTTGTGGCAGGCGACGGCAAGGTCGGTGTATCCGTCCCCGTTGAAATCGCCGGAGACGCAGCCGGAGCCGGAGTGATTGAATAGATACTGCACATTCCTGATGCTATAGTTACCGTGGTCGCCTTTGTAGAGGTATGAGAGCAAATCCCTCGTTCTGCCGTTGTTGTAGGAAGTCGCGTAGATGTCGAGGCTGCCGTTTCCGTTGTAGTCGCCAACGGTGACGGCGTTTGCGCAGGAGACGGGCAGTTGCATTCTGCGGTTCTCCTGATAGCCGTCCGGCCCACCCCAATAGACGGTCACATACGATTCATACTTTACATTCTTCTTCGTGGACTGGTGGCTTGCTAGGATCAGATCCGGCCAACCGTTGCCGTTGAGATCTGCCACGTTTGCAGATGCGACCCCATCGGTGAGCAGCGTTGTCATCCGCTTGGTGGAAAAGCCTTCCGGCCCGCCCCAGAGGATGAAGCAGCGCGGGCCAGTGATCTCCGAGATAAACAGATCCGGCCAGCCGTCGCAGTTGAAGTCTGCCGAGAGCATCCAGCGCACCTGGCCAAACTCCGTGGTCACCGCGCGCTCATCCGGCGGGACGCTCATGTAAACGTCCTGCCCTTCGCCATACTTGTCCGGGTGATAGGTGCCGTCGTCCGGCCCCAATACCACGCGGGAGAAGTTCTCGGCGGAATATCCCGTCTCGCTACCGTGGAAAATCAGGATTTCGCGGTTGCAAAAACCACCAAACGCGATATCCAGAAAGCCGGATTTGCGAAAGTCTCCAATCGCAGAGCCGGAGCAGTGCAGCGTCGGAAACACGACCTTCTTCTGCCCGGAAAAGCCGGTTTCACTTTGCGGATAGAGATAGCATCCGTCGTCAAGATGCAGCGCGTCCTCAAAGCAATTGCAAACCAGCACATCGACCCGACCCGTGTCGAAAAAATCGCACATGGCACCATCGACTGCGGAATGCGCGGGGAATTCCAGCCGGCGATCCGGCAAATAGCCGTCCACGCCGCCAAGATAGACAAACACCTGCTCACCGCCCTGCGCGCGGTTGAGCTCATGGTTGAGCGAAACAACGGTGTCGTGCGTTGCGCTGCCGCCCGGCCTGCCCGCGAGAATCCGCGTACAGTCCCCGGCGGGAATCGAAAACACCTGCTGCGCCGTTCCATCCGGCGCAAAACGGAACGCGGGCGAGAGCGTTTCGCGCTCAATCCGCTCTCCGCTGCGGCAGATGATCAGCGTCGGCGTGCCCAAATCCGCAACCGTCACATTGATTGCGCCCTTGACGGGAATCCGCGTCACGCGCGATTCCGAAAAGCCTTCTTTGCCGCCGAGGTAGACCTTACAATCGTGTTCCTGATCGCGATCTTGAAACACCGCGAACGCCAGATCGTCAAACCCGTTTCTGGTGAGATCGGTGGACACAACCGCCGCCGCGCCCGGGCAGTCCAACGCAAAGGCGCGCTGTATTTTGCGGTCTCGTCCGCAGGTATAAAACACGGCCTGATCTTTCTCACGGCTGAAGAGATATTGTTTTTGATCGATGGTGACGACGCATGGACGCCACTGGACATAGGCGTGAATCTGTCCCGCCGTCGTGCTTCCTTCGCCTTCTTTGACGAGTACGGCGTCCTGATTGATCCAGACAATGCCGGATGCCTCAAAGCCGCTTGCGCTGCCAAAGAGGATGCCGGTCTTGCCTTCCGTGTCCTTAAAATACAGATCGCAATAACCATCGCCGTCGAGATCGGCGGCAACGATCACCTTTGCGTTGAGTGGATAGTCCGTAAAACTCGCCGGACAAAAGCCGCGCTCCTCCTGCTCAAACACGCGCAGCTTCTCGTTGGAAAGAAACGCGATGTCCTTTTTGCCGTTGCCATTGAAGTCCCCGACCGCAACGCCGACGCTCGACGGCGCGGGCAGCTCCATGCGATAGCGCTCTGTGAGCCCTTCCGGGCCGCCAAAATAGACAAACGCGGTCACGTCGGAGTGTGTTCCGTCATGCTGGCAAGCGACGATGAGATCGTCGTACCCGCTGCCGGAAAGATCTGCAAACACGCCGTCATACGTGCCGCCGGAGGGCAGCTCGCGGTGTTCGTTCTGCTGCGGCAGTTGCTCAAAAACATAGAGCGGCGGGCGCTCATACATGCTCTGGCTACAGGCAAAGAGCAGATCGGCGTGCCCGTCCGCGTTCACGTCATAGTGAAAGATACGCTGCAAAATCCCTTTTTTTGAAACATAGAGGTTCTGTCCGCCGTTTTCCATGGTTCCCGTGGAAAAGCCTTCGAACCCCTCAGTGATCCATTCCATCGTCCTATTCCTTTTTCTCGTGAAATCACAGTATGTGCTACGCTTATTCGTTTTCATCCGCACAGTTGCACAGAATCTCCGTTTCGCAGTCACACCCCGCATAGTGGCACGCAACGAGGTGATCCGCTTTCCCCTGCATCGGCAGGAGCTGCGGTTCCTTCTCTGCGCACAGCGGCGTTGCCTTCGGGCAGCGCGGATGAAACCGGCAACCCGACGGCGGGTTGACCGGAGACGGCACGTCGCCTTTGAGGATGATGCGGTTCTTCTTCGCGCCAATCACGGGGATCGGCACCGCGGAGAGCAGCGCTTCGCTGTATGGATGCGCCTTGCACGCGCAAAGCTCGTCCGCCGAGGCAAGCTCGACCACCTTGCCCAGATACATCACTGCGATCCGGTCGGACATATACTGCACCACCGAAAGATCATGCGCAATGAAGAGGTACGTCAGGTTGTATTGCGCTTGCAATTCGCGCATGAGGTTCATGATCTGCGCCTGAATCGAAACATCCAGCGCGGAGACCGGTTCGTCGCAAACGATGATCTCAGGTCCCATAGCAAGCGCTTTTGCGATGCAGATTCTCTGCCGCTGCCCGCCGGAGAACTCGTGCGGGAAGCGATACATATAGTCGGGCTGAAGATTCACCGTCTCAAGCATATTGGCGATAATTTCCCGACGCTGCGCCTTGTTACCAAGGCCGTGGATGCGCATCGGCTCGTCAAACGCGTTGTAGATATTGATGCTGGGGTTGAGCGACGCATAGGGGTCTTGAAACACCATCTGGATGCGCTTTCTTGCCGAGAAGCTCTCCGCCTTGCTCAGCGCGAGCAAATCTTTCATCTCGCCGTCTTCCTGACGCAGCAAAATCTTTCCGCCGGTTGGTTGATGCAGGCGCACCACGCACTTGCCGAGCGTCGTCTTCCCGCAGCCGGACTCGCCGACGATGCCGAGTGTTTCGCCCTTGAATACGTTGAGCGAAACATCGTCCACCGCCTTAACGTAGCCCACAACCTTCTTGAACGTTCCGGCGGTGACGGGATAATACTTTTGCAGGTGCTGCAGGCTCAAGAGCGGGTTTGCATTGGTTTGATTAATCATTTGCCTCACCCTCCTCGGCATAGCGGAAGCAGCGCACGCGGTGCCCATCCGGCAAGATGCGATCCTGCGGCAATCCTTCGAGGCAGCGCTGGGTGCAATGATCGCACCGCTCTGCAAACTCGCAGTGCGTAAACTCAATGGAAGCATCCGGCGTGGAACCCTTGATGGACTCCAGCTTTTTGTCCTTGCCGATGCCCAGCACGGGAACGGAGCGCATCAGCGCGCAGGTATACGGATGCAGCGGATGGTTGAACACCTGCTCCAGCGTGCCATATTCCACCACGCGCCCCATGTACATCACCGCAACGTCGTCGCACGCTTCCGCCACGATGCCCATGTTGTGCGTAATGAGGATCACGGATGTACCATGCTGCTGCTGTACCCGTTTCATCAGCTCCAGAATCTGCGCCTGAATGGTGACATCCAGCGCCGTGGTCGGTTCGTCCGCAATCAAAATGCCCGGGTTGCAGATCATCGCAATGCCGATCATGACGCGCTGACGCATGCCACCGGAGAACTGATGGGGATATTCGTCATATCTTTGCTCCGGAATCGGGATGCCAAGGTCTTTGAGCATCTCGATCACGCGCGCGCGCGCTTCTTTCTTGGAAAGACGCTCGTGTTGCAGCAGATTCTCGGAAATCTGCCTGCCGATGGAGTAGACCGGGTTGAGCGCAGACATCGGGTCTTGGAAGATCATCGAAATATCCGCGCCGCGAATGTTGCGAATCTTTTTGCTGTTTCGCTTGCAGGAGGCGATCTCCACCGGTTTTTCGTTGCCGAAATACGTGATTGCGCCCTTTGTAATATTGCCGGCCTTCGGCAAAAGCTGCATAATCGCGCGTGCGGTCACGCTCTTGCCGCATCCACTCTCGCCGACGATGCCAAGCGTTTTGCCGCGCTTGAGATCAAAGCTCACGTCGTTGACCGCGTGAACCATGCGCCGGCCTACTTTAATCTTCACTTGCAGGTGCTTGACCCGCAGAATCATATCTTGTTCCATCTTACGCACCCCCTCCTTTTATGTCGGGTCCAGAACGTCCCGGAGCCCGTCGCCAAAGAAGTTGACGCCAAGGACAAACAGGCAGATGCACACGCCGGGCGCAATCCACATCAACGGATAATTCTGAATGACGTTCATGTTTCGCGCCGCGTTGATGATGTTACCCCAGGTCGGGATACTGGTCGGCACGCCCATATTCAAAAAGCTAAGCGCAGACTCTTGCAGCAGGAATCCTGCGGTTGCGAGCGTGATGTTGACCACGATCGGGCCCATCGTATTGGGCAGCATATGGCGAAACATGATCGACATCCCGCCAATGCCGTTGGCGCGGCAGCTCTCCACAAACGTCTCCTCTTTGAGTGAGAGAATCCGGCTGCGCACAATACGGCAGACGCTCGCCCAGCCGGTGACCGTGAAGATGATGATCAGGTTCTTCAGGCTCTGGCCCACAAAGCCGACGAGAATGAGCACCAATAGGATCTGCGGAAAGACCATGAAGATCTCCGAGATATAAACGATGACGCTATCCACTTTGCCGCCGAAGTAGCCCGCGACGCACCCGAGCACGCTGCCGACCAACGCCGCGCAGATTGCGCCGACCATGCCGACGAAAATCGAGACGCGCCCGCCGTACAAAAGCCTCGTGAGCAGGTCGCGTCCGAGCTGATCCGTGCCCAACCAGTGCTCGGCAGAACTCGGCAGATACCGGTTCGCCGGATCGACCGTTGTCGGTGAATACGGCGAGAGCAGCGGGGCGAAAATCGCCGCAAGAATCATCAGCAGTATGATTGAAAGGCCCAATACCGCCATGCGATTCGTAAAAAACTTATAGAGATTCCGCTTTGCCAGACTCGACTTTCTGGCTCTCGGACGGGTTGAATGCCTGCTTTGTCTCATCATCCCATTCCTCCTGTCAGTTCAGCCGGATTCGCGGATCGAGCATTGCGGTAATCAAATCCGCCAATACGCTGGAGAGCAGCACGACGATTGCGATAATAAAGGTAGAAATCATCACAACAGGCATGTCACCACCGGAGATTGCGGAAAGCAGCATGTTTCCCATGCCGGGGTAGTTAAACACGCTTTCGATGACCACGGTGCCGCCGACCAGCATCGGCAGGCGGAACACGATGGTGACGATGACAGGTATAATCGCGTTGCGAAACCCGTGGCGAAAATTCACTTTGTTTTCAGAGATTCCCTTGCTGCGCGCGGTCGTGATGTAGTCCTTGTTGAGTACATCGAGCATGGAGCCTCTCGTATAGCGCATAATGGTCGCGATATACGCGGTGCCGAGGCAAAGCACGGGCAGCACAAGGTATTCGATCCGGTCAAAAAACGCTTCTTTCCCCGGCGCCATGCGGCCGCCCGTCGGGAACCACTTGAGCTGAATGGCAAACAGTACGATCACCACCATGCCGAGAAAAAACTCCGGCACGGAGACGCCGAGCATGCCAAACGTGGTGCAAAGATAGTCAAACGGTGTGTTTTGCTTGACCGCGGAGAAGTATCCGAGGATCAGACCAAGCACGGTTGCAACCAGCAACCCGAGGCCAACGAGTTCCAGCGTCGCAGGCAGGCGCGCCGCCAGCATGACGGAGATATTGCTGCCGGAAACGATGCTGTAGCCAAGATCCCCTTGCAGCATCTTGCCCAGCCAGCGAAAATACTGAACCGGCAGGGGCGCGTTTAACCCAAGACTTTCGCGCAGAGCATCGAGCTGTTCGGTCGTCATCTGCGCATAGATGTCGGGTGGAACCGTTCTTGTGATTGCATCACCGGGCAAAAGCTGGAGTCCGATAAAGATAATCGCGGAGATGACCAGCAGCTTTGGCAGCAGCGAGAGCAGTCGTTTTCCAAAGTATTTGAGCACGCGCATCCTCCTAACATTCGTTCAGTAGTATGGCGGGGCCGGTACACTTACCAGCGCCCGCCATACCCATGTTAGTGTTCTATGGTTTGAAAATCAACCAATCAGCTTCCAGTTTTCAAACTTATAGTCTTTGGACTGCTGATAGTCTCCTGCGAGAATCGAGGTGTCAAACGCAACGTGTGCGCCGTTGTAGGCAACCATCTTGCTCAGGTTGTAGAGGTCGATGTCATATTTATCCTTGACCTGCTGCTGCTGGAGAGCAACCACAGCGGATTTCGCCGTTGTTTCGTCCTTCGCACTCAGGAACTGGTTGTAGGAAGCGCCATACGTCGCCGCGCGCTCTTCCACGCTGCCAAAGAGGGAGTCCCAATTGCCGCCATCCGGCACGAGCAGCGCATAACCATACGCAGGAACGGCAACCGAGCCGCCGCCGGAGTAGATCATGTCCCAGTTGCGCTGGGTGTAGATGATGCTTGCCAGATCGCCGGAAGCCAGGAAGGATTCAAACTTCACGCCTGCCTGTTCAAAGCCCTGGCGCAGCACTTCCATGATGTCCGCCGTGGTCTGATCGCTATAGTAGTAGAGCACACGAACAGTCTTGCTGTAGTCATAGCCCGCTTCGTCGAGCAGTGCCTTTGCCGCGGCCACGTCGAACGGCGTGAGCGTGAGCGAGGTGTCAAAGAGCGAGTCGTTCGGGTTGATCATGGTGATTGCGGCATTTGCCTGATCACCATAGAACGCGGCGCAGGTCGCCTTGTCCATGAGCAGTTCAAACGCGGTGCGGACGCGGACATCCTGCACAAACGAGTTATACTGGTTATCCGTGGAACCCGTCAGGTTGAAACGGAACTGACGCGTATAGGAAGACGGGACAACCGCGCTGACCATGTCGGCATTCTGCGCGACGATGTTCTTCATCGTGTTGCTGTCGTTAACCGCGTCGCCAAAGATAAAGTCCAAGTCGCCCGCGATTGCCGCGCTGACGATGGCATCGTTGCCGCCTGCGTCATAGCTGGTGAAGAGAACATTTTTGATGCCAGCGGGTGTACCGAAGTAGCTCTCGTTGCGAACCATCGTGAAATAGTTCGGGAAGGAGACCTGATCGATCACATATTGCCCGGAGCCATACGGTTTGCTCCAGAAGGTTTCGTTGGTCGGTACGTCATTGTACGCAACGCCTTCAAACGCGTGTGCCGGGAGAATCGAGGTCAGCGCAAGGCCGTAGAGCAGCGCGTTGTCGGCGATACCTTCGGTGATTTCAACGGTGTTCGCGTCGATTGCTTTCACACCGGCGAGTTCCGTTGCCGCACCCGAGGTAACATCCGCGACACCGACGATGTTCTTCATGAACTGTTTGACCCAGGATTTTTCATACGCGATGGCGGTATTGATCGAGAACACCACATCGTCCGCCGTCACAGCCGTGCCGTCCGAGAACGTCGCCGCGGGGTTGAGCTTGAAGGTGTAGACGAGGCCGTCGTCCGAAACGGTGTATTCCGTTGCGAGATCACCCGTGAACGTGCTGTTGGGCTGCGCCTTGACCAGCGTGCTGAAGAGCATGTTCGGGTAGAGACACTTGATGTCCGTATACGGGCACTCAAAGATGGAGTTTGTGCCGATTCCGGCTACCCAGGCGAGCTTGAGTGTGCCTGTTTCGCTGAGATCTTCCACAACCGGAGTGGCTGTCGCTTCTGCGGTCGCTTCTGCCGGGGCTTCCGTGCTGGCGGGTTGTGCCGGCGCCGTTGCCGCGCATCCTGCCAGTACGCCAAGAGCCATGATCGTTACCAGAAGCATTGCAATGGTCTTCTTCATGTGGTGTTCTTCCTCCTCATTTTGTTTCTTTATGCGCTGCCGCACGCGGCGGCGATAAATCGATGTTGCTTCAAGGCTTCTTGATATTTGAATCGCTATGATTGTTCAATATTGGGAAGCGAGCGTTCGCTTTTAAAGTTGATTGATCGATGCGTAAACGAAACCTGACCCTCATGCGTCTCACCGCAGGGTGTTGGAGAAGCGATCGTTTGGTGTTTGCTCTGGATATAAGGTGTTAATTTCGATTCCGTATTTAATATGAAATCGCCTTTGATTTGTTTTTCGAAATTTTGTATCCTCAGAATACCACCGCAGAATGATGTTTGCAATACCATTTTATTTGTTTTCGTAACTTTATTTCACGTATTCAATGTGTATTTACCTATTTTATATTATTATTATTTCTGTTTTCGAATATTTTACACACCTTTTCCCCGAAAACACAAATATTTGGACGGCGTTTGTACTTATTTCGAATTTTGACGTGTTTTCCGTTCGGGAGTGGTTGCAGTTTTTTGTGCTTGTGTTAAAATGGATAAAAAGGCAGGAAACGTATGTGAATTTCTTAAATTATAAAGAGTACCGGCGGTATCTGGTTCTCAATCTTATCCATTCCCTTGGCCCGATCAGTCGCACGAAGTTGGCCGAGATTACAGATTATCGACCCGCAGCAATCGGGGACATCATCAATGAGCTCATGGACGAAAATTTGCTGGTCGAAACCGGCTCTGCCGCAAGCGGCCAGGGTCGCCATCGCACGCTCCTCGGCTTGAACTCCGATTACATTTGTGCAATCGGCATTTCAATTAATGCTTCCACAATCATAACAAACTTGCTTACTATCGATGGCACCGTGCAAAAGTCGGTTTCCAACCGGATTCATTCCAGCGGCTCAATCGACGAGCTCGTGCAGCAGATCATTACGACGATTCAGGATTTACTCGCGCAGTATTCCAATCGAAAGATTCTCGGCATCGGCGTTTGCGATCCCGGCCCGGCTCCAGGGCATTGGGATGAGACGGGTAACCTCTTCCCCACGTTGATTGCATTCAACGATTGGGTCAATCATGATCTCAAATCGATTCTGCAAACGCAGTTTGATCTGCCTGTTGCCGTCTTTGCGCGCGGCATTCTTACCTCCATCGCCGAAGAAAAGTTTGGCGCAGCAAAGGGTTTGAAAGATTTCATCTGTTTGGATCTGTGCAACGGCGTTGGAATGAGCTTTTATGTCAACGGCAGCGTCGTTCGTGGCGCAAACAATGTTGCGGGGCAAATCGGCGATACCGTCGTGCACACAAACGAGCGCATCTGCAGTTGCGGCAAGGTGGGCTGCGTCGAGGCTTCCGCGGCATTCCCCGCCGTCCGCGCCAATATTTTAGGCGCTTTGGAACGCGGCGTATTCTCCGTGCTCAACAGTTATTACGATTGCAAGCAGGAGTTGACGGTACAGGATGTCAAACGCGCGCTGGACAGCGGCGACAAGCTTTGCTGCCACTTTATAAAAGAGTCTACGCAACTGCTCGGTCTCGCAATTGCCAACGCAGTCAACCTGCTCAATCCACAGTGCGTCTTTCTGCACGGTTATATGATCGGGCTAGGTGATTTTTTCCTTCAAAATCTAGAGTCAGCCATCCGCGAAAACTGCATGATGGTGTTCAGCAATGTCGAAATCAAAGTGCTCTCACCTTCATTGGAAGATGATCTACCCCTCGGAGCCGCAGCTGTGATATTTGACGATTTTTTGCACACCGATGATTTCAAGTGGGTCAAGAGCCTCAACGTCGAATCTTCCTCGTGTTGACATCAAGTTGTACCAGACTGTGCGGCAACCCCCGCCACCGACGTTACTCGCTATCAAGTTCGCTTATCATCGCCAATTCTCATCACGCATCCAGCGAAGCGCTCACCTGGCGATTCTGCAAATTGCAACGTTGTGTCACGTGATATACACGCTGGAGTCGTCCGTCGAAATTCACTTCGAAAACACAAAATCGATTCGGTAGAAAAGAAAACGCTCTTGCAGCATATTCGCCGCAAGAGCGTTTCCCATATGATTCAATCAATGCCGTCCGTGCCCTCCGTGACTTCCCGAGGCGGGCGTGGTTGCTGTAAACTCGATTCCCAGCGCATTTGCGACAGCTTCCATGATGCCGTTGCTGCTGTAGGTCGCTCCCGAAACCGCATCGACATCCGGTGTTTGACCCGCGATGATCTCATTGATGATCGTCGTTTCCGCGCGGGAGAAGTACCGCTGATCGTCGCTGTAGCAAGTCACTTCGATCGAGACGATAGAACTTTTCTCAACGACGACACGTACGGTTGTTTCCCCGCGAAAACCAGTCCCCGAACCGGTATAAACACCGTCGGCCAGAGCGATCAAACCGGACGCTGCGTCCGTGCTTGCATTGCTTGCCGACTCGGTCGCGGTTGCATCAGTCGTCTGCTGTGTGGACGGGGTGGTTGCCGTGTTCGCTGTGCCGAGTGCACTTGCGAGTGCATCCGTCACCGCAGCGATGATGCCGTCGCTGCTGAACGTCGCACCGGAGACAGTGTCAACCGAAACACTCTGAGAAGAGATGATCTGCGCAATAACACTGCTCTGCGCTTTGTTAAAAAACTCCGCGTCGTCGCCCGTTGATAGCACCGTGATGTCCTCCAGATACCCGTTCGATACCGTAACCTGAACCTGAGTGGTTCCGCGAAAACCTGATCCACTTCCGGTATAGACCCCGTCGATGTAGGAACCAAGCGTGGTGCTTTCTGCGTCGCTCGTCATCGCCGCGGTGACGCTGGATTCTGCATTTGCAGCGCCGGACGCGAGATTGCCCGCCATATACATTCCGCTAATGGCGGCTACCGCGACTGCGGCAGCCAGCGCAGGCCTGGGGTTTGCTTTCACATTGTTGCGCGGGCAAATCTCAACACAGTTCATGCAATCGATGCACTCCCCATCATTCACAACATTCATGCGATACAGCGGAATGCCCATGGAACACCGCTTGGTGCAAGCCCGGCATCCGCCGCAATTTTGCGCGGGTTTCCGGATCTTGAACAGCCGGAACTTGGAAACAACCGCAAACACGGCTCCCAGCGGGCAAAGATAGCGGCAAAAGAACCGTTCCACAAACATGGACCCAGCGAGAATGAGCAGCAACAGCAGCGCACCAACCGAGATCCATGCGGACAGATCCGCCCAACCGGAGAGGGTCGCGTACATGCCGAAGATCGTCCAGGGGTTCGACGTTCCACTGAGCAGCGACATGCCAAGCACCCAGCCCAACAAGACGATTCCGGCGAGAAGGATGTATTTCAAGCTTTTGAGCACACGATCCGCTCGCTGCGAAATCTTCGGACGCCGGATCTTTAGTTTGGTTCCCAGAAACCAGAACAAATCTCCGATGGAGCCAAATGAGCAGAGAAATCCACAGAAGAAGCACCCCATAATCGCCGTGATCAGCAGCATGGAGATTACAAGGATCAGGTCACCCGCCTGCTGCGTAACAGAGAACGTAGCGTTGATGATCGCTGTCACAATCGATTTGATTCCCGCAAATGTGGAAAGGAACAACCCCGGAAACAGCACGAACGATATCGCCTGCACAATTCTTCGGATGAGCATCATCCGGCTCATTTCCCCCGCTTTTGCTTTCGTTTGTTCCATCTTTTTATATAACCTCTATTCTGTTCTCGTTTCGTCGTATAACAGGATGCCTGTGCGCGTTCCTGGCGATGTACACATAGACCGCCGCGAGAAACAAGACGCCCGAGAGAACCCAGTAGATCACGTCATACTCCGTGTACCGTCCCGAGATATTGATGATCGCACGCACCAACATGCCACAGCTCAGCGTGGCAACCGCCGAGTGCCAGAATCTCCGCGCGGTAATACCGGCGCGCTTGAACACACTCGTGCAGCCTGCCAGAAACGCCGGAACCACACCCAGCAACAACGCGGGCGCAAAGAGCCAAACGAGAAAAGGAGAGCTCTCCCCGTGGCTAAACTGCAGGTAGACGATACTGAAAACACCGCAGAACACCGCGAGTATTCCGTATGCCATCGCCGTTTTCCGCCACGCGGCGGCCGGCTTTTTATGCAACGATGTAAACAATATCACTCACCGACCTTTCTGAAATTTCATCTCCGTTTGTCGTAGGCTGATTGACAAGCGCGCCATTGAAAACCATGGTGGAGGAACCGCCGCCGTCGAGATTGTATGCCGTTACACAGCCGTAGGATTCCATGAGCTTCGCGAGCTCAAGAAGGCTCAAGCCTTCACTCTCATCCGTGCGCCCGTCTGCAACAACGATGATGTAGTGCAGATCGTCGATGATTCCAATTGCGGTTCGCGGATTGGTCGTCTTCGCGCGGGAGACCTCATCCGTGGCGGAGACTTGTATTTCCCCGTTCTCAATCAGCGTTGGACCGAAGGAAAGTAGCTGTACAACTCCGTTGTCAAGCAGCTCCTGCGCGGACACCTGCGTCTCGTCGATAATGGAAAAACTGCCGTCGGCGTAGATTGCCAGATCCTGTGTATCGTCGCCCTGACGGACAGTGTCGCGGTACAGCACGCCGTTTTTGATCACGTAGCCTCGTTTGTTCGCGCCGTAGTAGTCGCCATTGATCGCGAGAATTGCGTTGTTTGCCTGTGCCATCTCGCTGGTCGTTTGGGTAATGTTGTTCCCAAAGGTGTCCTGCGCAAACGCGGTTCTAAGACTACTTGCACTCGTTAGCTGCACATCCGCAACATATGCGTTGGTATTGTTTGTCCGCACCGTTGTGATCACGATGCTGATTCCGTTGCCGGAGTAAGTGCTGTCCGTCACGACGACCTCACTCGACGCGCTCTCGCCCTGCTGCTGCGTCTGCGCAGCACCGCTTGCCGTATTCACCACCGCGGCGGTCGCGCTTTCGCCCGTTTGCGTCTGGCTCTCCTGCGTTTGCGTCGCCGGGACGCTTGCCGTTGCCGTGGTACCAACCGTGGTCACCGCATGCGGCAGGACAAATGTGTCCAGCAATACAAATCCGGTCCATATCGTCAGCGCCAGCGAGAAAAACAGCACATATCCGTGCTTTTGAAGGAAGCTCTTTTTGCGCGTCACAGCAGCATCACCCGCGCCTTCCGCCGGCGGGACGCTGACCGCCGCCGAATCCACCGGCCATGTTGCCGGAGCCGACAGTCGTCACGATGCCAGAGAGCGTGATGGTCTCGACCGACGTGCCGCCGCTGTAGAGTGTGTAACTCTGCCCGGCAGTCATGTCCGGTGCGCTGATCACAACACTTTGGTAGACCTTTTCCGGCGTATAAGAAGCGATCACATTGCCGGAAGCATCCTTGAGCGTAATGGCCGTGCCTGCCTGCTGCACCGAAGCAAAGGTGTAGGAGATCGACGCCTGCGTGGACGCCTCATCAAAGGTCTGCGCCATGCCTGCGCTGCCCGCAGCGATGATGGTTCCGCCGGAGATGGTCATTGTACTTCCGCTGTCGAGCGCACCATTGTTGGAGGCTGTTGGGCCAGATACACAGATGGTTCCGCCGCTGATCGACAGTGTTCCGTTGCTATCGAGGCCATCGCCTTCTGCATTGACCGTGATCGTTCCGCCGGAGATCACGAGGGATTTGCTGGTGTCCACGGCAAAAGCATCGTTTCCGCGCGGACTGTTGCTGGCGGAGTTATCTGCACCGCCAGCCGCATTGAATCCATCATCGGAGCTGGTCAGGTTGATGGTGCCGCCGGAAACCGTGATGGTGCCGCCTTCGATACCCTCGTAGCTCTGGCTGATACTGATTTCGCCGCCGGAGAGCGCAACAATGTCGTCACTGTGGATACCGTCGTCACCGGAGGACAAGCAGAGCGTGCCGTTCGTGACCGTGACCGAAGTCGTGCTGTGCAGCGCGTCGTCTTCCGCGTCAATCGTGATATCCCCGCCGTTGATGGCCAGCGTAGCCTGTGCTTTGATCCCCTTTGCGCTGTCCGCGCCGGAGCCGCCTGTTTTTATGGTAATGGTTTCGCCGTCGATCAATACGCTGCCAGCGGTTGTGTCCTCGCTGTTCTCGCTGACGATGCCGTCGCCTCCGGCAACAATCGAGATCGTACCGCTGCCGATCGAAACGCTCTCCTTGCCGACGATGCCGTCGGATGCCGCGCTTACTTGCAGCGCGAGATTGGCAATCACCACGTCGTCCTTGCCGACGATGCCGAATTTGTAATTGCCACTCACACCGAGCGAACCTGTCCCGTTGATGGTCAGATCACAGCGGGCAAATATTGCGCCGTCCGGATTGTTGCCAAACGTGTCCGTGGCATATGCCGATCCATCTGCGAGGGTGTTAACCGTCCCCGCCTCGGCGGTCACAAAGACCTTATCCGCAGCGACCGCGTAGATCGCAGGCCCGTCGCTGTTGGTGACGGACGCATTCGAGAGCACGATCTGCACCTTGTCCTCTTCACCCGCGTTGACGAGAATGGAACCGTCCGAGAGCGTACCGGTGAAGACATAAACGCCTGCGGCCGCGATGGTATAATCGCCCGTCACCGCAGAAAGGTCTACGCTGATCGCTTCGTTCGCGTCATAGGAGGCGTCGAGATCCCGGTCGGAATACGCCTCAGCCGAGAGCTGCACTGCGGCGGACTCCGCTGCCGCTGCCTGCGCGGTGACCACCTGCACGCTCGTCAAATCCGCCGCGTTTGCCGTCGCTTCCGCGCTCTGGCATCCTACCGAAAACGCGAGTGCGGCTGCGGTCATTATCGTAAACAGAATTTTTGATTTTCTCATTTTCTTACTCCTTGTTTTGTGAATGCTTCTTATAATTCGTCGTTGTTTGCCGGCATGCGCGAGAGCATGATGTTCAGGTTGCCGTTGCGGGTGCGCAGGGCATCGATGAATGTCTTCTCTTGATCGGGATCGCGCAGCGTCACGTCATAGTGCAGTTCAAACATGCTGCCAAGATTGGTCGTCTTTACTTTTTTCAGTTCTGTGCGCGACGTGTATTGCGTAAATACATCGTCAAACACCTTTGTATAGTCGAGGTCTTCCGGCATGGTCACGCGCAGCCTGCGGTTGTTTTCATCCTGCTCTCCAAATCGCAGATGCACCATCAAGAGACTCACAATCCCGACCGCAACGGTCATGAGCGCTGCCACCGCGATGTACCCCATACCGGTCGCAAGCCCGATTGCCATCGCCGTAAAGATAGCAGCGATCTCTCGCGCCCCGCCCGGAACCGAGCGAAAGCGGACCAGCGAAAACGTTCCCGCGACGGCAACCCCGGCACCGAGATTCCCCGAGACCAGCAGGATCACCGTCTGCACCACCATTGGCAGCAGCACGAGCGAAAGCACAAACCCTTTTGTATAGGTGTTGCGGTGCATGTATACCAGTGCGCTGATGAGTCCCAGCAACAGGGATACTCCCGTCAGAATCAAAAACTGCACAATCGTCAAATCCGTATTCGTGGATAAAATGCTTTCAAGCATATGCGTTTTGTCCTTTCTCTTCCTGCCGCAGTTGCGGATAGATAAAATCCCGATAGCAAGCGCCATATTTGGAAAAGCTGGCCGGGTACACGTGGTTGTAATTGAGAAGCGCACAAAGCCAGAGTGGCATCGCGCCCGGTGCCTTGATTTCCATGAGCGTCATGCCAGGAGCAAGCAGTTCCTGTCCCCAGATGCCGGCAGTCAGGCGAAGAGCGCTGGTGCGAAAACGGATGTCATCGTCAAACGTGATCCTCAGCCCGCTCTCCGCACCGGTATATGCCACTCTTCGATAGGAGAGGAACACACTCGGCTGCGGCTGATAGAAACGAACGAAGTATTGAATCTCCCGCGTGATCTGCGTGTCCAGTTCGGTTTTCTTTCCCGATAGAAGCAGACTTGCCTGCGAGAGCGGCATTTCCACGCGGCGCTTGTAGACGATACCGTCCACCTTCTTTTTCAGTTCGACAAACGCCTTGCTTTCCGCTGACGGATTGCCATAGGCTCGAACCCGAAGCTTCTCTTTATAATCCGGTTTCTCCAGGGAAGTGCGGATCAGGCGGTAGTCCGGCGTATCATAATAGATACTCGAAACCATGCTCCTGCCGAACAGATCCGGTTGCATCCTGCCTCGTAGTCCAGTCATGATCGCCTGATACTGTGCCGCGGAGAGCAAATACTTCTCTTCATAGCGTTCAAATGTGTTGCCCTGCATGTGATTCACCTCTCATGCCGCAATTGTAAAGCGCAATGCTGAAAACTTGCTGAAATGGGTTTTCAGCTTATTTTCAGGCTTTGGCGGTATCATTGGCGCAGGATTAAAAAGACCGCGGCATTGCCCGCGGACACACAAACAGCTTATACTGAACTTGGAACAGAAAAGATCGATTGATCGTAAGTTTGGTTGCATCAGGGGGTAATGATTCCATGCGAATCTTGGTAGTAGAAGACGAAAAGCGGCTCGCGGATGCGCTGACACAGATCATGCGGGAGCAGAGATATACCGTGGACACGGTTTATGATGGAGAAGATGGTTATCAGTATGCGCGTACAGGCGACTATGATGCCATGATTCTGGACGTCATGCTGCCAAAGAGAAACGGCTACGATGTTGTCCGCGCGCTGCGGCGTGATAAAGTCGCAATCCCCGTTCTGATGCTGACCGCGCGCGATGAACTGGAGAGCAAGATCAACGGTCTGGATTGCGGCGCGGACGATTACATGACCAAACCGTTTGCGCCGGAAGAACTCACTGCGCGCATCCGCGCGCTGACCCGTCGGCAGGGCGAGGTGTTTCTGGAAGAGATGCGCTTTGAAGACATCGTACTGGAGTTGACCAACAGCGATCTGCGCTGTGGAGCGAAACGAATCCGGCTAAGCTTCAAAGAGTTTGAAGTGATGAAACTACTCATGCTCTCGCAAAGCACCATCGTGCCGAAGGAGCAACTCATCGTCAAAGTCTGGGGGCCGGAAAGCGAGGCGGAGGATAATAATGTGGAGGCGTATATCTCCTTCCTCCGCAAAAAATTGTTTTTCATCGGCTCAAGGGTGAGTATTCAAACCATACGAAAGCTTGGCTATCGACTGGGAACGGAGGCAGAGGCATGATTCGACAACTGCGGCGAAAGCTTGTTTTGATTAATATGTCGCTCGTTCTCGTGGTTTTGCTGGCCGTCTTCACCGGCCTATGCCTCTATACAGAGAACACACAACAGCAAAACGCGATGCGAACGTTGTCCGCGCTGCTCGATCGGCGCGGCGAGGATGCGCCAAAGCTTGAGATCGGCAAATCAAAGGATCGGCAGGACGGACTTGCGCCGAAGAAGAATGACTTCTTTGTTGGTTTCGTCCTATTGGTTGACAACGAAGGAACAGCGAGTATTCAATCTGTCCACTCCGTCAATATCAACGACGAAACGGCACAAACGCTGGCGCAGATCGCCATAAATTCCAAGCAGGACTCCGGTTTGATTCGCGACTATTCTCTGCGTTATCTGGTCTCATCCAGTCAGGGCGAAACACGCGTTGCGTTTATCGACGCAACCAGCGATATCGCCGCCATGACGGAGCTTGTCCTGTCTGCACTGGTCATCGGCGCGCTTGCGCTGCTGGCGTTCTTCTTTGTGAGCCTGCTGTTGGCGAATCTGGCGCTCAAGCCGGTTGACACCGCCTGGAACCGGCAGAAGCAGTTCGTCGCAGATGCCAGCCACGAACTCAAGACACCTCTGACCGTGATCCTCGCCAACCAGAAAATTCTGCTGTCGCACAAGGATCAAACCATCGCGCAGGAGCACCAATGGATCGAGAACACGCAATCCGAAGGGGAGCGGATGAAGTCCCTCGTTGAAGATTTACTGTTTCTTGCCAAGACGGACGACTCCATGAACAAGGAAACTCTATCGGATGTCAATTTTTCCGACGTTGCGCAGGGAAGCATTCTCTCCTTTGCATCGCTGGCGTTTGAGTCCGGCATCACACTAACGGATGCCATCCAGCCGGACATTGTACTCACCGGCAGCGAGCCAAAGCTCCGTAGGCTTTGCGGCGTTTTGCTTGACAACGCGCTGAAATATGTCAACGCGCATGGTACCGTGGATGTCGATCTACGCACGGAGGGCGGAAACGCGAGTCTGCGCGTGCACAACACCGGAACCCCAATCCCAGAGGAGGAGCTGCCGCATCTATTCGAGCGATTCTATCGTGTCGATCGCGCCAGAAGTGCAGGCGGTTACGGTCTTGGCCTCTCCATCGCGCAAAGCATCGTGAAAGAACACGACGGAAAAATCGCAGTTGCGAGTGCCGCCGAAACCGGAACAACGTTTACAATCACCTTTCCACTGCGTGGTGCAAGTACGCACAAAGTCAGAAAGGACGCAAAATGAAGCAGCGTTCCCGATTGTCAAAAGCAATCCTGCCTGTCATGTTTTTTCTGGCGCTTGTGCTGCTTTCCGGCTGCGCAGGCGCACCGAAAGCGGCGCAACCCGCGGCAAACTCCGCGCCTGAAAGCACGCCGATTGTCATCGAGACCCAGCCACCAACGCCGTCTCCCTCACCAACTCCCGTGCCGGAGATGCTCATCGACGAGGACGGCGACATCACACTCCGCAGCGACATCGCTGCAGGGTTCAGCCCGGCAAGCTATGCCTTCGACCACAAGCCGGTCGTGCTAATCTACCACACGCATGCGACGGAATCGTATCTTCTGACCACGCAGGGCGAGTACATTGAAACCGAGCGAGGACGCACCGAAAACACGCGATACAACGTCGTTGCGGTGGGAAACGCGCTGCAAAAAGCGCTCGAAAAGCGTGGTTTCACGGTCATTCACGACACAACCGACGTGGAAGGCGAGGACATCACCAGTGCATATTCCCGCTCGCTCGCGCTCATGCAGAAATATGACAATGTCGATCTCTACATCGATCTCCACCGAAACTCCAGCAAGCAGCAAGGTCGCTCAGAAAACACGATCCTGATCGACAACGTGCCTTATGCGAAGCTGTTTTTTGTCGTTGGCACCGGAATCGGTACCTATGACGGTGAATATGACACACTGCCCGACTGGAAAAACAACTATACCTTCGCGCTCTCGCTGATGGAGGAGATCGCAGCAAAACAACCGGATCTGGTCAAGCCGATCCGCCTGAAGGTTGGTCGCTTCAACCAACACATGGGTCTGTGTTTGCTTGCCGAAATCGGCACCAATGCGGACACGCTGGAGGCCGCACGAAACACCGTGCCATATCTTGCGGACGCGATTGAAACCGTTTGTCCAATTAAAGCGGATTCATAGTACTTACCAAGCTTTGTTCAATCCAGCAATGATAGAAAATGCAAACAATCCGCTGCACGCGATACCCACGCCCCCCCTTCACGGTTTGCGCGAATGTTCATTTTGCAAGAGTTTTCCCTCTCATTGCTGTCGTTGAAACCATCCGACTGATTCAAAAACGAGTTGAAAAAACCTCCAATCGCGAGAAAAGCGATTGGAGGTTTTGCTTTCGTCCATTCCATCCGGTTTTGTTCGGATTGCACTATTGCATGAAAGTATAGCAAGTTTTGTAGTGCCAGCCTTCTGTCAACCTGCCGTTTCGTTACGTTTGAGCGTCGGGGCTGCTTTCTTCCGCGGGTCCGATGATGCGACGCTGCAGCGGCTCATTGATTGCGGCGCAGATGACAAACTGCTGCAAGGCAAACAAAACAGTTACCGCAAGAAAGATGGAGTACGGGAAGAGCAAGAGCATGAGCAGAACCGAAAGCAGCACAGCCGCAAGAATCACAAGATTGGTCTTCCACTCCATACACATCACAAGAAAAGCGTTGCGGGCGATCTGTCTGTTTTTCAGATCCAGCGTCGGTAAAAACACAAAGACATATTGGAGAAACAACGCTGAGAAGGTCAGCAGCAAAATCCCGATCGAAGCCGAAATCAGCTCGACACGGTCTGCCGCTATGGATGTGCCAATGCTAAGAAAATAGTAGGACGCAAACAGCAAAACCGCACCGAGGATGCCAAACGGCATCGCCTTCCAGAGATTTGACCGAAATTCCTTGATAAACTCCGTCCAAACGAAGCAGTTCCCTTCCCGATAGAGCTTGATCATAACGCGATTAATTCCGCACAATGCGGCGGGAATTGTAACCAACGGAATGCTGAAGACTACAAATAGCAGGTTCAACGAAACCAGTTTCCAGAAATGTGTTCCAAGCACGAAGAAAAACCGCCTCCAGCCCGCGGCGGGCGGCGGTTGCGTAACACCTTGGCCGGGTGCAAATCGCTTCGCGCCCAGTCTTTCCCAGAATCCGTCCTGCCTCTGGCTGGCCATCAGTTTTTCATGCCCGTCATGACTATGCCTTCTACAAAGTGTCTTTGACCGAGTAAATACACAACAACGCCGGGGATAAACGAAAGGCACGTTGCGGCAAACATACCCGCATAATCGTTTTTAAACGATCCCATAAACGTGGTCAACCCAACCGCCATGGTGTATTTTTCGCGGGAGGAGATATAGATGGTTTGTTGCAACAGGTCGTTCCATGTTGTAATGAAAATCAATAGCGCAACGACGATGATCGCGGGCTTGATGGAGGGCAGGATGATGCTCACCAGCGTTCGAAAATATCCGGCGCCATCGATGGAGGCCGATTCATCCAGCTCACGCGGGAGCGTCTTGATAAACTGCCTGATCAGGAAGATATTGAACGCTCCGCCGCCGCAAAGATACGGCAGAATCAGCGGCCAATAGGTGTCCGTCAACCCCAGGCTCGACCACGCAATGTAGAGCGGAATCAGTGTTACCATCGTCGGCAGCAGCATCGAGCCCACGCAAAGAGAGAACAGAAAGGCTTTGCCGCGAAAGCGCAGGCGCGCAAATGCATAGCCGCAGAACGTCGCTGTGATCGTGCCGAATACGACGCTGGGCACAACGATCGTAAGCGTGTTTCCCAGATACCGCCAGAAGTCGAACGTAGTCGGCTTGATGTTATAGTTGGAAAACAGCCATTCTTTCGGGAAAAATTGCGGCGGCCACCGAAAGATCTCCAGGCTCTTCATCAACGAGGAACGGATCATCCACCAGATGGGCAGCATCACGAGGGCAGCAAGGATCACAACAATCAGAAACGAAACCGTATCCGCAATCTGTTGACTTCTCTTCTTGCTCCTGATGGAACTGCGAATCGGCTTGTACTTCTTCTTGGCTCCAGTTTGAACGGCAGATTCGCTCATTTCTTGTCCTCTCCCCCCTCATCGTAAATCCAGCTCTTGGACGTTGCAAACAGTACAAACGCGAGAATCGCAGCTACAATGAAAAACACAAACGCGATCGCGCCCGCCTGTCCCAGTGCCCGACCTCGAAAGCCGGTCTGATACATCAGATAGGTCATAAACATCGTAGATTTACCCGGCCCGCCTTTTGTAACCGCCAGTGCGGGAACCACGACCTGTAGATTGACAACAAGGCTCATCAAAAGATTGTAGAAGATGATCGGCGTCATGCTCGGAATCGTAATATTCCAAAAGCGCTGCCAAGCGTTGGCTCCGTCGATCTCCGCCGCCTCGTGGTAGACACGCGGCACATTCTGCAATCCCGCAAGGAATATCACAATCAAGTTGCCGGACGTCCAGACCGCAATCATCGCAAGAGACGGCAGCGCGGTGTTCGCCGCGGAAAGGAAATAGGACTTCCCAAGGCCTAGGCTCACTAAAATGTAGTTGATCAACCCTCCGTCATATTTGAGTAGAAACCACCAGCTGATCATCACAGCCGTTGCCGGCAGAATATACGGGATATAGAAAATCGCGCGGAAGAGGCCGCGCCCGGGCATCTTGCGATTGAGCAGCATCGCAACCAACAGCGAATACACAATGCTGCTGACCACAGCGAGCAAAGCAAAAACGACGGTTACTTTGATGGAATTGAGAAAATCGATGCTCGGGTTTTGAAAGATTTCTTTGAAGTTTTCTAAGCCGACAAATTTCACCGGAGGCATCGATCCTCCCTTGATGAAATGGCCGACGTTTAAATCGGTCAAACTGATGCCGAATACGGCCAGCAGGGGCAAATACGTAATGAATGTCAACCCGAGCAGCGCGGGAATGAGAAAAATATATGCCGCGCGTTGTTCGTTGACCGCGATCTTCGCCCGTTTCCTCTTGTTTGTCATGACGATCTCACACTTTCCTGGAAAATAAGAACCGCGGGGCACCCGCATAGGCATGTACCATACAGGCGCCCCGCTTGCTCATTTGCTAGTCGATGCTGTTTCGGTGATTCGATCAGCCGAGTTGTGCCTGCATGGCATCCCGGACGGAATCGATGACTTCTTTGGCCGTCTTGCTGCCGTTAATCGCTTCCACGAGCGCCGGCTGCAGGGTCTTCACGAGAACTTCAAACGTATTCGGCGTATAGTACCAGCCGGTCTGATGCGTGACTTCGGTGTTGAGTGCGACGTCAACAATCGCGGTCTTGTAGGCATCTGCCGGGAGCGCTGCGCGGAGTTCGCAATCGTCCACCCAGGACTTGAGCAGCGTTTCATCGGTGTACCAGTTTTGCTTTGTGGGCATCCACCAGCCCGCCATGATCGTGCCGATGTTGTTTTCTTCGCTGTTGTACCATCTGAGGAATTCGGCCGCTTCCTGCGGATATTTCGACGTTGCGAACACGCCCGTCGGGCCGCCCGTCGCGATGGTCACTTTTTCCTTCATGTAGGGCAGAACGGCAACGCCGTAGTCAATGCCTTCCAGGCCGGAACGGAATCCGGTTGCCCACTGGCCTTCGGTGCACATGGCAACGTTGCCTGCGCCCAGAGAGCTGGCAAAACCGTTGTCCTGCGTGCCGTCATTCAGCGGAGCGACGTTGTCCACGAGATGCAGGTCGAACACCTTCTGGATGCCTTCGATTGCTGCGTCGTCAAACACGACAGATTTGCCATCCGCCGAGAAGAAGCTGCCGCCATTGCTGAGCGCCCATGCTTCGAGCTGCCAGGTGTACTGGTTGACATACGCGCCGTACTGGACAATGTTGTCCTTGTTGAAACCGGCGTCGCCCGGATGCTTGCCGTTGGCGTCAATCGTCAACTGCTTGGCAACCTCAACGAACTGATCCCACGTCCAAGCCTTGTCCAGCGTGGTCGGCGGATAGGGGATGCCTGCTGCGTCGAACATCGCTTTGTTGTACCACAGAGCGAGGACTTCGTTTGCAGAGGAATAGGCAACGGTCTTGCCGTTGTACTTGAATGCAAGGTAGTCCAGCGGCAGGTTTTTCTGACCGGCATAGATGTCCACATCGGACAGCAGGCCGTCTCTTGCCCACGCGATCACGGTGTCTTCCGCTACCATGCCGCAATCCGGCATTTCGCCAGCGGTCGCCATAGTCTGGAGCTTTTCGTTATACTCATCGCGTCCGATTTGCAGTGCTTTGACGTATACTTTATCCTGCGAGTTGTTGTAAACGTCGAGCGCTTTCTGCGTCGTTTCCTGCTCCGCAGGATCACCCCAGAGCGAGAAGGTGAGTGTAATCTTCTCTGCAGGTGCGGGTGCCGCTTCGGTTGCCTCGGCCGCGGGGGCTTCGGTTGCCTCGGTGGCGGGTTCTTCGGTTGCAGGTGCTGCGGGTTGTGCGCATGCGAACAGGGCGGAAACCATCATGGCACAAAGCAGCAGAGCAAGTAACTTCTTGGTTTTCATTTCCAATTCCCTTCCTTGTATTTATTTATTATACAGCAACTTCCTGCTGCTGATATAAACCAGAGAGATCGAATCTTTGGGCGAGACTGCGGCTTACGCCGCAGACATCGGAGCATTACAGCAACTTCCGTCTGCTGATCAAAGCGAGAGATAGAATCTTCGGGGTGGCTGCGGCTTACGCCGCAGACATCGGAGCATTACAGCAACTTCCGTCTGCTGATCAAAGTGAGAGATAGAATCTTCGGGTGTGCCTGCGGCTTGCGCCGCAGACATCGGATCATTACAGCAACTTTCAAATGATAAGTAGATACTAGAGAGTTTTAGATTTTTTCAGACGTGTTTGCCAGCTCTTTGTTAGAATTAGAGGCTTGCCTTCATCCAAACCAGCATTTCTCCGGGTTCGCGATTGCACCAGAGGCAGTAAGGAATTGCGGTCAATGCCGCCTGCGTCTTCTCAAAACTCGGTGACGCATAGAGCGCGCCGGTTTGCTCCGTCGTGCGCAGGAGACGCTCTCCGGTGAATGCCAGTGTCGGCAGCGCGCCGGGCATTCCTTCCACAGGAGGCTTCTTCTCAATCGCATTTCGCGGCTGCACAAATACGTTCGCCAAGTTCTTCCCGTTGTCCATCTCCTCAAGGCAATAGACATAAGGCCCGAACATCAGCGCAAGTTTGCCGATGTCGGCGCGCACCTGATCGTTTGCCACAAAGAATTCCGGTTCGACAAGGCCACGAAGGGTGAAGGTCTGCTCCCCTGCGCGGGAAACAGCCAGCACTGCATATCCGTTCTCAATCACCGGCGTAATTTCGGTTTGATCCAGTAGGAACACCGGGTTCTTCAAGAAATGCGGAATGCGCACGCGCACTGTGAACGGATGAGCGGAAGCACTGTCAACCGAAATACGGATGCAACCATCTGCCATGTAGCTGGAATCGAGGCAGAGCGAGACATCCGTCCCTGCTATCGAAGTCTTCAGTTTAGATGAGATAAATTGGTTGATATAGACGGATTTTTCGTCCTCTGCATAGATATACTGCCCGACGGACGCAAGTGTCCGCGCAATATTCGGCGGGCAGCAAGCGCAGGAGAACCACTCCTGACGGACGGGCTTCACATGCGACATCGACGTGGAGGACTTGCAGTTATCCGGCCAAACTTCCAACGGATTGACGTAGAAATATCGATCCCCCGCGGCGGAAATACCGGCGAGCACGGTATTGCAGAGCGCACGCTCGACAACATCGTAATACGAAGCATCCCGCGTGAGCAGGTTCATGCGCTGACCGAACATCATCAGCCCGATCGAAGCGCAGGATTCACAATACATGCGATCATTGGGCAGATCATAATCCACCGTAAAGCGCTCTAGCAATCCCGAAGAGCCGATGCCGCCCGTGATATACATGCGTTTGGTGGTGATGTTTTCCCAGAGCGTCTTGCAAGCCTGCTTCATTTTCTCGTCGTCGCATTCCTTGGCAAGATCCGCCATCGCGGAATACATATAGACCGCGCGAACCGCGTGCCCTTCCGCCGTGGTCTGCTCGATTGGCGGCAGGTGCGTCTGCGCATATTCCGCATCGTAATGCGAAAACTCCGGAAACAGGCGGAAGTCTTTGGTCGTCTCCATCTCGGCGATGAGATAGTTCGGCGCCTTGCCGCGCTCGCTTAAGAAGTGCTTCGCGAGTTCGAGATAGCGGCTCTCGCGGGTCACGCGATAGAGCTTCACCAGTGCGAGCTCGATCTCCTGATGCCCGGGATACCCCTTGCACTTGCCCTCTTCCGGTCCGAACACGGTCGCGATCAAGTCCGCAAATCGTTTGCCAACCTCCAACAGCCGGTCGGTTCCGGTTGCGTGATAGTATGCCACCGCGGCTTCAATCAGATGCCCCGCGCAATAGAGCTCGTGCCCTTCCGCGAGGTTTTTCCAGCGGTGAGCGGGGTCTGCAATGGTAAAGAACGTGTTAAGATATCCGTCGGGCTGCTGCGCGCGGCTGATCAGCTCGATCAGCTCGTCTGCGCGCTCCCGCAACGACGCACCTTTTCCAATCTCGATGCAGTACGCTGCGGCTTCGAGCCACTTGTACGCATCGGTATCCTGAAACACGGCGCCGGAGTGCTTGCCCTGCTTCTCTCCGGCTGCGATGCGAAAGTTATCGATGCAGCTGGAGACCCGTTCGTCCGTTACCCGTCCGTTGAGTGCCTCCCATTGATCCGTGTCCGAAATATCGACACCACCGTTGAGTGCATTCCACTGATACGGTAGGATCGATTCCGCCAGAATGGAGACATACCGCCCAAACAGTTGATCTGTGATCTCAATCTGCCGGATCGAAGATGGACGCAGTTTGTTTGCCATTGTGAAGTCTTCCTTATCATGCTAAACGTTTACTCGTTTTAGCCATTATAGATGTGTTTTGGTAGATAATTCGATGTTTTATGTTAAACGTTTTCTTTGATATCGCTACTATACTGCAACAGAAATGCGTTTGTAAAGAGTTTTTGAGGAATTCTTTTGAAAACCATCAAAAATTCTGCGGATCGAACACGCGATGGATCAGAAAATCCGCGATTTCACTTGATTTTTATGCATATAACGTTTAACATAAAGACAGGAAAAGCAAGATCGCACGCAACAAAAGCAGAAAGAGTAACGACTATGGCAACGATTCGGGAGATTTCGGAACGCACCGGTGTATCCATTGCGACCGTCAGCAAGGTGCTCAACGGAAAGTATGGCGTCAACGCCGAAACCCGGCAGTTGGTGATGGATGCCGCCCGCGAGCTGAACTACCGCCCCAACCTCAATGCCCGTTACCTGAAAAGCGGACGCAGCCAAACCCTGGGCATTGTGACAGAGGATTTGACCGTATTCAACGCACCGGAGATCGTGGACGGCATCGCAGCCGCATGCGACGAAGCCGGTTATCACTACATATTAGGAAATCTGCGTTTCTTCAAACGCTATGGCAACGGCCCGAAGGATTTGGCCCAGAGTACAGAGCTCGTCCACGGTGTTGTCGATGAAATGCTCAGCAAGCAGGTGGATGGCATCATCTATATTGGATGCCACAGCCACGTTGTCGTCTCGTTGTCTGAGCATTCGGAGCCGCAGTTCGTCTGTGCCTACTGCACCAGCCTGGACACCTCCATTCCTTCCGTGATCTACGACGACAAAAAGGCCGCCTTTGAGGCAACCGAACGGTTGATTCGCGCCGGCGGGCGCACGATCGGCATGATCTCCGGCCCAGCCGATAGCAGCCATTCCTACAATCGCACACGCGGGCATCAAGAAGCACTCTTCACGCACGGGGTGCCTTACAACCCCGCCTTGACCATGGTCGGCGACTGGAGTCGCGACTGCGGATATGCACTCGGCGAGCAATTGATCAAAAACGGAACCACGGCAATCTTTGCGCACAACGACCTGATGGCGACGGGTGTTCTGGACTATTGCAACGCAAACGGGATCGAGGTCGGCAAGGATGTTTTGTTGATCGGGTTTGATAATCGCGAGATCTCGACCGTGTGCCGGCCACAGCTCTCAACCGTTGCATTGCCGCTGTTCGAGATCGGGCAAAAAGCCGCGCACATCATGCTGGACATCCTCTCCGGCAAAGGCATGCCCACCGAACACGAGATCCTGCTGGAGTGCTCGATCATCGAGCGCGAATCCACGCTCGGCACGCGGAGGATGGCATGACAACGAACATCGCGATTGATCTGCAAAAACAAATCAGCGAAATTGACCCGCGCATCTACAGCTCGTTTATCGAACATATGGGACGCTCGGTCTATACGGGCATCTACGAACCCGAGCACCCGACCGCAGACCCGTTCGGATTCCGTCAGGACGTGATGGAACTCGTGCGCCCGCTGCAACTGAGTTGCATCCGCTATCCGGGTGGAAACTTCCTCTCCGGCTACCGTTGGCAGGACGGAATCGGTCCAAAGGAGCAGCGCCCCGTGCGGCCCGATCTTGCCTGGTTTGCGCTGGAGCCAAATCAGGTCGGCACGGATGAATTCCTGCAGTGGTGCGAACGCCTCGGTACACAAGCCATGCTCGGCGTCAATCTCGGTACCGGCACGCCTCAGAGCGCATGCGACCTGCTGGATTATGTAAACGGCGATCTGCCGACCCATTATGCCGACCTGCGACGTGCAAACGGGCACGCAGAACCATACGGCGTCAATCTCTGGTGCCTCGGCAACGAGATGGATGGTCCCTGGCAAATCTGCGCCAAGACAGCGGAAGAATACAGCAGGGCCGCCTGCGAAACCGCAAAGATGATGAAGTGGCGCGATCCTTCGATTGAGCTGGTCGCCTGCGGAAGCTCCTTTCGCAGCATGCCAACTTTCGGGGTTTGGGAGCAGACCGTGCTCAAGCACTGTTTCCCCTATATCGACTACCTCTCCCTGCATCAGTATTATCAAAACAACGATGGCGATGTTCCCTCTTTTCTTGCGCGAAGCGTGGAGATGGAAGGGTTCATTCGCGAGGTTGCGGAGATTTGCCGCGCAGAAAAAGCCAGCAGGAACAGTGATCGCGATGTATTTCTTTCGTTTGACGAATGGAACGTCTGGTATCATTTTCAAAAAGAGGGCGTTATTCCTGAGAAATGGACATTTCCGCGCGCCATTGAGGAGGAGCGCTATGATGGCGCGGATGCGCTGCTGGTCGGTTGCATGCTAAACACACTCTTACGAAGCGCGGACGTTGTAAAGATCGCCTGCCTTGCACAGCTGGTCAACACCATCGCGCCAATCATGACCGAACCGGGCGGGCGCGCATGGGTGCAGACCATCTATTACCCGTTTCTGTATGCCTCGCAGCACGGACGCGGCACTTCGCTGCAAGTTTCGGTCGATTCGCCAACGTATGCATGCAGCGTAGGAGACGCAATTCCAACCGTTGACTGCGCGGCAACACACAACACCGACAAGAACGAAGTTGTCCTGTTCCTGGTCAACCGCAGCATATCGCAGGATCAGGACTGCAAGATTTCGTTCGCTCAAGCAGATACTCCATCCATTCTAGAATTTGTTTCGCTCAACGGATTTGCGCCGGAAAGCATCAACACAGCGGATGCCGCGCCGATTCGCCCCGTTCACCTCACCAAATACCGGCTCGATGGCGACATGCTTGAAATCACCCTGCCCAAATTCTCCTGGAATATGATTCGCGTCCGGATGGGTTAATTGCGGTTGCTCGCGTGTCTCCCCCCATCCCCATCTGCGCCGCAAGCTCGATTCTTCACGCAAAAGGCAATTCGGTTCGATCCCAATGTCATTAAGATAAGCCCCTCAAAGCAACAATCCAATACCAAGACAAGGCAGCGAGACTGAGACACAACAGTCCGCTGCCTTTTATCTGCACACGAAGACGACACAAACAGACAGATTGCCATCTGCCGACAATGAAGGTATATTCAAAGAGGGTTAAGCTACGCGATACAAAAAGCTGACAACCGACTTAGGCGTGACTTTTCGAGGGTCGCTGCGCCCAGATCTGACGGGAAGCAGAAGTTTGTGTAGCATCAACTCAACATTGGGTGGAGATATATCAGGAGTACAACGAAGGAAATACCGGCAAAAATGGATCGCCATGGTATAGTTGATTTGGTAGACGTACTTGAAGTCTTTTCGCTGAATCACCACATGGGTTGTGATGATCTCGCAGAAATTGTAGAGAACCAGCCGGGCAAAGATTTCTTGCTTGATATACTCCACCTTTTTTGAATGAAAGCAACTCAACCCGATTGCGTATTTCAATTCACGAAAAGATGTCTCGATTCCCCAACGCATTGCGTAGAGCTTTTTGAGTTCGTCCGGCGGGAATTCGTCGTTCGGTAGATTAGTGATCACGCATTCATAGGTGTCGGCAGACAGACGGAAACGCACAACTCGCAAGGTGATCGGATAGAATTCGTTTTGATTCAGATAGTCAAAAGTGCTTTTATTCGCGAGAAATCTATAGATCCCTGAGCAGGCTCTTGCTTGTTTTGTTTGCTTGCGAGTCAGCGTCAAATGTACGTTCGTATCGAATTCCCCTGACTGCGGCAAAGAAAGACCGGAAAGTATGCTCCTGCTGGGGCTATCCTTCACCCGAATTAGATAAAACATCTCGTGCTGTTCGACGTGAGCAAAAATGTTGTAAGATTCGTACCCGCGATCCGCAAGGAAGATCGTCTTGTGCCCGGAATTGCTCCGGTCGATCATATCCGCCATTGCGCGGCACTCGTTATTCGTTCTTCCGGGCTGGATAATGGCATCCATATATCGCCTTTCACACAAGTCATACATGGCATTCAGGTGAAGAAGATTATATCCCTTCGCGTCGGAAGAGGTCTGATAGTAGTTTTCTTGATCATCTGGGTTTCGTGCAATGTTTAAGGAAGTTCCATCGCAGACGAGCAAACGATACCCGCGATACGTCTTGCTGACTTCAAAGGCTTTGTTAAAATCACAAAGCAGAAACTCCCATGCTTCCGGCAATATTTTTCTGCGCTGCTGATAAAACGCGGAAACCGTTGCAGTATCCGGGTTAAATCGGAACATCTCCAGCAGCTCTTTTTGCAGGCTTCCGCTCTCCATTGCAATCAGGCACCGGAGCATCGTTTCAAAATCCAGCTTTCTCTTTCTCGTAAAATCGCTCTCTGGATTTTGCACAAACAACCATGCGTTGGCTGACATCTCGTGTATTCTTTCCAGTAAAACTTCTTTCACTCTCTCGGCAAAACTCACCGCTAAACCTCCTTGAAATATTTTCTTTCAAGGGGCTTCGCCGCAAATTTTTACCTCTTTGTCAATCTTTTTCTTCAAAATATCCCGATGAAAAAGAACCGGGTACGTTTTTCGTCGTACTCGGTTCTTATGTGTTGTTGCTCAAGGGCTTAACTTAATGACATTGGGTTCGATCCGGACTGCCTTTTCTTTTTTGTATTACAAAGTCGGGTTGGTATTGATCGCGGTTATCGAATCGTTTGCTTGCCGCTCACGGAATCGATTTTAAACCAATCGTGGTTCGCGCGTTTGACACCCAATACCAGAGTCGCGTGATCCAGACGGGCAAGCTTGTTGGTGCCCGTGATGAGTATCACATCCATCGCGGATTTCGAATATTTTACTGTCCACTTTTGTTTATCTCACATTCCCATTGCAAGGAATTGTGTGCACACAGTTCAACTACATGTTACAATATTGAAACAACTTTAACATTCGAAAGTAAGAACTATTATCCCTTTCTTTTGCCCCACTTGTGCGAAATCCAGTGCAAACGCTAGATAGACTCAACGTACACAATTTCAACTTCGGAAAGAGACGCCATGAAGAAGATTATGCTCGTATTCGGTACCAGACCGGAAGCAATCAAGATGTGCCCTCTCTATCTGGAGCTGAAAAGAACGCCAGGATTCACTGTTGTTGTATGTGTCACAGGTCAGCATCGTGAAATGCTTGATCAAGTGTTGGACGCGTTTCAGGTAGTTCCCGATTACGATCTCAATATCATGAAGCAGCAACAAACCCTTTTTGACATCACAACAACGATACTGACACGCATGCAAGGAATACTCGAGACGGAAAAGCCCGATGTATTGCTGGTTCACGGTGATACGACAACCGCATTTGCTTCTTCGCTCGCGTCCTACTATATGCAAATCCCGGTTGGTCACGTAGAAGCCGGGCTTCGAACCTATAATGTTTTCTCACCGTATCCGGAAGAATTCAACCGGCAAGCCGTCGGTTCCCTGGCGGCGTATCATTTTGCGCCGACCATGACGGCAAAAGGCAACCTCGTACGGGAAGGAAAAGCGGCCGACCGCATATACGTCACCGGAAATACAGCCTTGGATGCCCTGCGAACAACCGTGGCTGCCACCTATACGCATCCAGAACTGGAGCGCGCCGGGAACCGGCGTATCATCCTGCTCACTGCGCATCGCCGCGAAAGCCTCGGTGAACCACTCAGCCGCATGTTTCGTGCCATCCGCCGCATTGTTGAAGCCTTTCCAGATACGTACGTGATCTATCCCATCCACAAAAATCCGCTGGTCCGTGCCGCAGCCAAGGAAATCCTGGACGGATGTGATCGAGTTCGCATCATCGAGCCGCTCAGTGTGATAGACTTTCATAATTTTATGGCACGCTCTTACGTGATCTTGACGGACAGCGGCGGCATACAAGAAGAGGCACCCGCTCTCCATGTGCCCGTGCTCGTCATGCGGGATACGACAGAACGGCCGGAAGGGATTCTGGCAGGCACCCTGCGGCTTGTTGGAACGGAAGAAGCATCGATCTTTCAGCAAGCCAGTATACTCTTATCCAACCCCGATGCATATCGCGCGATGCAGAACGCCACCAATCCCTACGGGGATGGATATGCCAGCAATAGAATTGCCCATATTCTCGCCGGAGAATGTGTCAGCGACTGGAGCATCGCGTATGAGTCCCCGCACGCAATGGAGTAAATAGACGACGGAGAATGCCTATGCATGTCGGAATTGTAATCGCAAACTTCAACGAAAGCGAATGTTTGAGCCTTTGCCTGGAGTCCATCATCCGGGCAAAAACAAGCATCCGCTTCTCCGTTGGCATCATCGACGATTGCACCGCTACCAAAAACGCAGAATCGGCAGACGCTCTGTTCGCCGCCTATCACAAGCAAAAACAATCGACAAGCGATTTTTTCATCCAATCCCGGGATTATCTCGGATTTCAAAGCAGCTGTAATGCCGCCATTCAACGATTCCTCACGGACCCATCCATCACACACATCTGCGTCCTGCATGTGGACGTACTGGTTACGGATGAATGGTTGGAGATTCTTTTGCACGGAGATCCTGATGTCATCGGACCGGTCACGAATTGCGCTCAAAACGAGCAAGCTGTCAGCATCGACTATGCCGCAGAAAAACAGCGCGAAAGTATTTTCCTTGCGAACAAACACGCGCGGATGCGATTCGCTGCCTATGGTACCTATCAAACAAAAACGACGGCTCTTTCCTGCTTCCTTACGATTTTTTCGCGCAGAGTGATCGATTCCGCCGGTTTGTTCGATGATACGTCTGATTCTATTCTTACGCAGGATCGAATCGATTGGGCGCGCATCCGAAATGCAGGGTATCGTGTGCTGATTGCGCGCGGCTGCTTTGTGCATCACTTCGGTTCCGACACTCCCGCTTCGCAGGATACTCTGCAACAAGAAGAGGCCGTCAGTAAGGATCGCCCAATGCCTGGAGAGAGCGGTTGCAGCGGCATTCTGAACAGCGCCGCCATGCAACTGCAATCCTGCCGTCAAGACCTGCTGTATTGTTCAAACCAATCGACGAATCCCTGGACACTCGAGCGCATCAACGATTCCATTGCGCAGACCCAAACCCAAATCAACCGCTGCGTTGCGGCAAGCGCGTTTGATCCGTCGCTGCAAAAAGAAAATGTTCGGACAAACAAGCAGAGCGGCGGCGCACCGCAAGCGAAAGACACGAGGCAGTTTTTCACAGAGGACTCCATTTCCGGCAGCCGTCTGCTAAAGCTCGTCGCAAGAAAAGCGTTCCGCAAAGCATCGAAGCTGTTGCCAGTGGATCAACTGCGTAGCAGCATGATGCCGTCCAAGAAGCAGAGTGCGCTGCGCACAGCCAAGTTTGAGCAGGTTATGGAGGCGATTCGAGAAAGCCGTCAGGGCCGGGGTTGCGTCTGCATATTTGCACCAATCTTTGACATCTCGAATGACAAAGACGGCTATATCCAGCGCGTTAAGGCGATTGATGAAACCGTGTTCCACGGATACTTACGAATCTATCTCTATGACGATGGCTCGCAGCTGGATGACTGGAATGTGATCCGCGTCGATGCAGAGCATCTCTACATTCGGTTGAATAGTCATAATCCAACCAACCGGAATTTGTTGTTTCAACTTACACGTGAAGCGGGGCTCATCTATACACACAGTCTTTTGCGCTTTATGACCGACCGCATTCACGAAGGAATGCTGCAGGTGTTTGCGCAGGAAGGTGTGAAGCGAATTTGGGATGTCCACGGCGCCGTGCCGGAAGAATATCTGCTGAATGGTAAGCGCGCCAGTTGCAGCGTTGCAAATGACGTGGAAGCGTTCCTATACACGCATGTCGATGTGATACTGACCGTTACGGAGTCCATGACGAGGCACTTGCGGCAAAAACACGGCGCAACCCATGCGCAAATCATCGTGTTGCCGATTTTTTCTCCCGGGTCGCTTAGCATCAAGAGCGGTTCTACCGATCACAAGGCATTCACGCCGCCGCTGATTGTCTATGCCGGCGGGCTACAATCCTGGCAAAATATCGCCTTGATGCAGGATGTGATGGAACAGACCATGCAAACCCTAAGGTATCGAATTCTGGTGCCGAATCCAAAGCTGTTCGTAAAGTCCTGGGGAAAACGCGCCGCAATGCAACAAATCAGCGTGTTATCCCGGCCACCGGAAGAAATGGAAGAGGAATATAAAATCGCGCAGTATGGGTTCGTATTGCGAGATGATATTGCGGTCAATCACGTTGCTTGCCCGACGAAAATCATGGAGTACCTGCAGCACGGCGTAATCCCCATACTAAAGTCGCCAACGATAGGAGACTTCTGCGCGCTGGGGATGCAATACGTGTCCTATGAGCAACTCATTCAAGGAAAGCTGCCCTCCGAGGCGGAGCGCCAAAAGATGGTTGAGGAAAATTTCCGAATCTTAGATCGGCTCTTGCGCGTCCACTTGAATGGAATGAGTGAAATTGCGCACTTTCTTTCAACCCTACGCTAATACCCCAAGTTGATCGAGCCCGGCGCAAGAAAACTTATTGTTTTTTCAACGCGCGTGATCAAGCTGAGCGATCACGCCCAACTTGCATACAGCAAAACGAAACAACATCCAATAACCGCAGTGCGAAATCTGTCTCTTTCAGACATAACACGCATCGTAACCGTACTTTGAATCAGCAGTTTCGATTCCATCGATTGAGTACAGCGATCGGTTCCCTTGTGAGAGACGAAACAACGCTTGCCAAGGCACTAGGAGGCAAACATGAATATTCTAATTGTCAGTGAAAATCTTCTCTATGGCGGACTAGAAACACGGATGCAGGATTTTTCGAGCTACTGCACCGCACGCGGTCATTCGGTCTGGTTTGCCGTCAACAATTTTGATGAAGAGTTTAACCGCAATTTGGGTGTTCAAAAGGTCACGCACGGTATCGGAATGGCGTTCTATAGCAGTGCAAATCAAATGTGCCGAGTTGTTGACAAGCTCTGCGCAATCATCCGTGAGCATAACATCGATTTGGTGGAGGCGCATCCCTTCAACTCCATTCTTCCTGCTGTGCTGGCTGCAAACGCGATGCGCAAACCCGTCGTCATCACCATTCATGGGGCGGCGAATGTTTTGGAATCATACAAAGATCCGTATTATCACACACTGATCTATCATCTTTGCTTGCAGAATGCTGATTTAGTTGTCGCAACCTCTTCCGATTTGAGCAATCTGTTGCACATCTACACAGCCAACACGAGCATTGTCCCAAACGGAGTGGATACAAACCGGTTCAAGCCGGCCACTGTTTCTGAAAAAGGGCCTTGGGCAATCGTGAGTCGATTTGACCGTGCGAAGACACCGGGCATTATGGATGCAATTGAGAAGCTCGCGCGGGCATCGGTTCATGAAATCCATCTATTCGGAGATTTCACCCAGGAAGCTGAGCGCAACAAGCGCCAAATCGTATCATTTTGTCTTAGGCACAAGGTGCACATCGTGTTTAAGGGGCATGTGAACAACCTGCATGAGGTTCTGCGGGAAGGCTATTCCGGTGTCGTCGCCATGGGACGTGCTTTGCTGGAAGCGGTTTCGCTCAATATCCCCGCCATTCTTGTCGGTTATTTGGGCACCATTGGATTGGTCGATTACGAACTGTTTGAGGCAGCGAAGTCAGCCAACTTCTCTGCAAGGGGACTTTCCGTTTGCACGCAAGAGCAATTCAACAACGCGATGCAGCAGTTGGCGAAAACACCGGATCGATATCGCATCCGGGATCGTGTGCTCTCGGAAATCGATTCCACGCAGATATGGGCTCGCTATGTTTCCTCGCTGGAACACATCACGCAGACAGCCGCGCTTCCAAAGGAGCGAATCAGCATGCTGCATACGCTTCTCAAGTGTTTGCAGGATCAGAACCAATGCGACTGGAGTCATCCGGCCTTTCTCGGCGGTGTGCGTGATATCATTCCAGAACTAAGCCAGCATCTTGCGCTCAAACTTGAAGTCCGTCCGCGTTGAAACCCAACAAAACCTGCTGAACAACATTTCCGTACAGAATACAATCTGAAAATTAGCTGTTTTTCATGCAATCAATCTACTAAAAGGCACTGGTCGAATGGTTCTGCCATAGAACGATTCGCCAGTGCCTCGTTGCTGATTGGATGGTCTTTGGGAGGATTTGATTGCTTTGCCTGTCAAAGCTGCTTCGGCAAATTGCGTTTACTCAAACGATTGTAGCTGCTCGAGCAGCTCTTTGCACAGAGGGATACCAAAGTATTGCACGGGTTCGACGCCCATATATCGCCTGCCGCCATCGGTGAAGTTGATATAATCGTTGCTGTACCAACCCAGTCCATATTGATTGAGCGCAGTGAAAATGTCGTGATAGTACGCAAGCGCCTGATCCAACGCAACCGCGTTGAAGTTTGCGGTCTCAATACGAACAACGCTGTGCGGCGCAAATTCGGACACGGTCTTTGCCCATGCTGTAATCGTTTCCTTGTTGGACTGATCCCAAACCGATTCGGAAGAGTAGGTCACGTCTGGATGGATCACGAGCAATCGTCCCACATCATAGCTGTTCGGGCAGATCATGACGACCGATGTCTTTTTGAGTGCCGGCGGCTCCGCTGCGCGTCCTTCCAGCGCCGCATCATACTCGGTTTCATACCACCAGCGTTCCACAGCGTAAGAATCCGGCAGGATAACATTGATGCCGCTCCATTCAAAGGAACTTCCGCTATAACGGATTTCGAGCGTTTGCACGTCGCGGTCCAGCGTGACGGAAATCAACTTGTCGCTCTTTGCAAATGGGTAATATTTCGAAATCGGATAGCTCACGTCATAGTTCTTTGACGCAAGAGATTCACTATAGATCGTCTGCCCGTCCGCGACGATTTCCAGATCCCCCGACCCGTGAATCTTCGAAAGATACAGCTCCAGTGTCGTACCGCTGACCAACTCGCCCGTCAGTTCGAGCGGTTGGCCCTTGATAATTTCCCGCTGCGCGGCATAGATCGTAGTCGGGTAATTGGAGAGGAACATGCTGTGATTATTGTTGTCGATGTTCTCGCCTTCCTGCGCCGTCATATTGGCGTAGATAAATGCCCCTTGAAAGAAGTTTTCCATCATCATGATGTTGTCATACTTGCTTTCCAGCGTGGATCGTATCAGTTCTCCTTCTTTTATGATTTCGTTTGCGCCGCCAGTCGATGTAGCCTCATAAACCACAAGCCGATCTGCATCCTGCGCTTGAATAGCCCCAATGAGCAAGTCAAACACATGCGCGGTGTCCTTAAATTGATACGGCTTGAAGGGAAGCCCCGTGCTCAAATTGCCATTGGATGCCTCAAAGAGCGGGCAGAACGACAAGGATGCACTGGGTACTCCTTTATAACGTGCTGCAAGCATCGTCCACATATCCACTGCCTGTTTCTGCAGCTTTGGATTGGTAAAAAGGTCAAAATCACCTTCGCTTTTGAATGTTTCCGGGTTGAATTTTGCCCAGCGCCCCGGCATAGTGGTCGCCACGATGTCCAGATGAATGTTGTATTTCATGGCAGCGGCAACCAGATGATCGATCTGTTTGAGCATATTCAAATCGACATGCGTCACATCCTGATCAAACATCGTCTGGTATGAAATCATGACTCTTGCGCTATTGAATCCCCAGTCGGCAACCATCTTGAGTTCCGCTTCGGACGCTGGCAGCCCCAAAAAATCCGAGCTCCAACCAAACACAAGCCCTTTGAGAATTGGCAGGTTCTCTGCTGTCACCTTCGGTCGCGCATTTGCGCGATCCATCAGCTCCTGCGTGATGATCGCAGGATCATACGCGATCGCCTGCGGGTCAGTCAGCAAGGCCGATCCTTCCCCGGTCGATTTGGAATCATACAACCGAAGCGCCGCCAGCATAGCCGCGTTAACGGTAAACGGCTTGTCCATCAACATGGAGTTTTGTGCTTCATCATAGTCGAAAATCGATTTCCCGCTCACAAGCGACAACCGCGCATAGATATAGCGATATGCTACGCCGCGATCATCCCACTGTGAGAAGTCATTCCCATCAAAGCCCCCACTAACATAAGGGTTATTGTTGGGTACATAGCGGAACGGGTCTTTGACATTTTCCATCTCGCGCCATGTTTTCTCGCCGATTTTTTCGTTCATCGGCCACCAATCGGTCGAGAATGCCAGATAGTCTTTCCCCAACTCGACTGCGCACTTGAAGATCGCGTTCGCGCCCTCATAGCGCGTCATCGGATCGCTGGAAGCACGCGCTTCGGGAAACTGCGCTTGCCAATCGGCTAGTTTGTCCGGCTGCGAAAGCTCCACCACGCGATCCAGCATCACAAAGAATTGCTGATAGGTCACCACGGCATCCTCCGCCTGCGCTTCGCCGAAGCCTTTTTCCACTGCGCGGCTCAGCTCGTCGTCGGACTGCGTAATCTGCCCCACGTCTGGATACGTCCAAACATAATCCGCTTTGAGCACTTCGTCGTGTGTGTAGTCATACCCGTTGCCGGCGCAGATGTCCTCCAGCGCGAAGTAGTCAACACCATCGCGCGAAAAGCTCTTTACGCCTTCCACTTGCGCGTCTCTCAGCGCAACGCTTACATCCTTCTGTTGGTAAAAGTAACCGCCATCGAGTGCAAACCCGTTGAGCGGGTGCACGGTGCCGTTGACAACCAGACGCACGTCAACCGGCTCTGCGCTCGCTCCATCAAGCTTGGCGGGGGTCGCTGTTTCCGCTTCTGCTTGCGTTTGCGCAGCGGGCTGTTCTGCGGTGTTGCCCGGTTGCGTGCCGCAGGCAGCAAGCAACAGGCATAAGCCGAGAAGAATCACAAGAGATACCTTTTTCATTTTCCCTCCATAAAAGAAATGACTGATTGATCCGATTTGCTCTCTCATCGAGATTTGATTTCTTACGATTGATTCCAAATATAGCAATTTTTAAGCTCGAAATGGTCTTCATTTTGTGGAAAAACAGCACGCGCCGCTATCTTTTTATGGCACGCTCCGGCTTGTTTGCGAAACGCATGTGAAAGTTACTCACAGCAGCGCGCAATCAAGAACCCGGCCGCCGTTAGGGCAGCCGGGTTCTTCTTTCGGGAGGTTCTTTTATGAGGCTACTTTGGAGGTTATCCTGCTTGGTTTGTCCTATAATTACCGCTGCATTTACTTCCAGGTCAGGGTGTTGGTGCAGGACAT
Organism: Bacillota bacterium; assembly: GCA_023395595.1. Taxonomy (GTDB): domain Bacteria; phylum Bacillota; class Clostridia; order Christensenellales; family CAG-138; genus UBA7703. The sequence continues at coordinate 43,535 of JAEWYO010000070.1, read as the reverse complement.
CAGCGTTACGATGACAGCGTTGATGATGCCGGCGAGATACGGGTTGTTCGTTGCGCGGTAAATCTTGCGCGAGATCACGGTTGTGACCGCAAGAGTCACCATGACGCCGATCAGCCAGAGCACCTGCATATTTGCGTTCGGCCACATCATGTGCCCTGTCACGAAGAAGTTGATGTACTGGATGGCAACAAGGATGATCGCGGGGAACGCATTGCAGAACGCGAGCACGGCCGTGTTGATCCATTTTTTCTTGCCCAGCGTGTTGTAGTTAAACGAGTTTGCCGCAACGGACTGGACCACATAATACACCAGGAACAGCGGCATATACGGGAAGAGCGAAATGAAAATCTTCGACGAATCAAACGCTTTGATGGCAAGGAACCAGATGCGGAAGTCCGTCTTGAAGAAATAGTCCGCAAAGAACACGCAGCTATAGGAGACCGACACAACGATCACCGCTAGCAGAACGGTCTTACCGAGCTTCTGCAGGTCGATCTTCACCCCGTTGTCCGCAAGGCTCATCTGGTTTTTCTTTCCGTTGAGCAGATAGGAAAGTACCATCATCAGGATTCCGAACACGCCGCAGGCAGCTGCCCAGATGGAGATGCCCCAAGGCGAACTCTGCGCAGCCGCACCCTTTGCAAACGTGAAAGAACCCACGTTGAGCATGATCGGCAGATAGACCAGCGTTGCAAACACTGCGCTCACAACCAGACTGCCCCAGAACCAGAGCTTGCCGCGCGGGACAAACGAGCGGGGTTCCACGGGCGCTTTGGCGCGAAGGCCGGAGAAGAACGGCGTGAAGACCATCAGAATCGCGAAGTTGACGATGAACATCACAAAGCCGATCAGGCCGATCAGATTGAAAGCCTCTTTCCACTGCCAAACTTGATTGTTGGCATCGATCGGGTTCGGCGCGCCGAATGCTTCGCTGAAGAAGTTGATCGTCGCCGTCGTGGATTGCTTGGAGAAGTGCGACCACGGGTGCGTGATGGCAGGATTGTAGATCACGCGCATGGCATCCACGCCATCGATGGTCTCGTGATACACAGTACCGGAAACGCGCGCGTCTTTGCCGGTCGGGTCAACGCCGAAATCCAGGAAGGACTGCGCAAATACGGACTTGAGGAAATCTCTGGGCGCGGACATCACACCGTTTGCGTCCGCGAACGAATGGAAGAATTCATCATACTGGCAGGAGATCATGCCCGCATCGCGGCTGCCGTAGATGTTCACAAACTCCTGTGTGGTGGCATCGTTGTAGGTTGCATCCGCGCTGTTGAGCAAGACAGCGGAGATGAGCTGTATGTCTGCCGCGTTGTCCTGCGCGATGGCGGCGTTGCTGGACATGCCGCCGAGCGAATGCCCGGTGATGCCAATGCGGGATGTATCCACATAGCTCAGGGTGGAGAGCATCTTGACCGCTTCATACATCCCCGTGAGCACGGTGCCGACATCCGACACGTTTTCAGAATAGCCATGCGAGAACATATCCATCGAAAGAACGACAAATCCGCGGCGGGACAGTTCCACAAAGTTGGCATCCTGCATCTCGCGGTTGTTAAACATACCATGGCTTGTGACGATTGCCGGAGCCGGATGTTCCGCAGAAACGCCCGCGGGCACGAACAGCAGTCCACTCATCTGGACACCGACCGTCGTTTCCCAGCGGAGGTCTTTGACCGTTACTTTTCCACCCGACGTCTGCACCGTGGATACCACCACCATGCTTAGCAGCATCAAGGCGATTGCGATGCAAAGCCATACCTTTGCTCTCTTCTTGGTTTGTTCCATGTTTTCTCTCCTCTTTCTGATTTGGTTTGTGTATTGGAGCTAGCGCGATGGTTGAAAGACGTCCCTCCCATTCCGTCATCATTCCATCGACTGGAATTCTATTGCTCATTCAATTGGATTCGTCCTACTCTTCGTCATCCGGCTCGCTCCATTGAAAACTTCTTTGCACCGCGCGATGCCAACCGCGCAAAAGCTTTTTGCGCTTGCCGTCTTCCATGTCCGGCGTGAAAGCCGCGTCGCAACTCCAGAGCTGCTTGATTTCGTTTGTGTCTTTCCAAACCCCAACCGCAAGCCCCGCGAGAAAAGCAACGCCCAGCGCCGTGGTTTCGCGGATACACGGGCGATGCACTGGGCGGTTGAGAATATCCGCCTGGAACTGCATCAAAAACGCATCCCGGCTTGCCCCGCCATCCACATTGAGTACATCGATCTGGATGCCGCTGTCCTTCTCCATCGCCTCCACGAGCGCGAGGCTCTGGTAAGCAATCGATTCCTGCGCAGCGCGGATGATGTGCTCCCGCGTCGTCCCGCGCGTGAGCCCGATGATGCAGCCGCGCGCATACATATCCCAATACGGCGCGCCAAGTCCGGCAAACGCGGGCACGAGGTAAACGCCGTTTGTGTCGTCCACTTTGCTGGCAAAATACTCCGCATCGCAGCTTTCAGAGAAGAAGCGCATCTCATCCCGCAGCCACTGAATCACAGCCCCGCCGATGAAGACACTGCCTTCCAGCGCGTACTGCACCGTCCCGCCGAGGCCGATGGCAATTGTTGTAAGCAGGCCGTTCTTGCTATAGACTAGTTGGTCTGCCGTGTTCATGAGCAGGAAGCAACCCGTTCCATACGTGTTTTTCGCTTCGCCGCGCTTAAAGCAAGCCTGCCCGAAGAGCGCCGCCTGCTGGTCCCCCGCGATGCCCGCAATCGGAATCTTCACGCCGGAGATGGTGGCGTAGCCGTAGATTTCACTGCTGCTGCAAACCCTTGGCAGTATCTGCCGCGGAATATCCAGCATTTTGAGCAGTTTTTCATCCCAGCAGAGGTCTTTGATGTTATAGATCATCGTGCGGGAGGCGTTGGTCACATCCGTCACGTGCTCTTCTCCGCCGGTAAGCTTCCACGTCAGCCACGTATCGACGGTGCCAAACAACAGCTCCCCGCGTTCCGCCCGCTCACGCGCGCCGTCCACATGATCGAGTATCCATTTGATCTTTGTTCCAGAAAAATATGCATCCGGCACGAGGCCGGTGGCTTGCCGGATCTCCTCCGTCAGCCCCGCTTCTTTTAGCGCATCGGAGACTTCGGATGTGCGGCGGCATTGCCAAACAATCGCGTTGTAGATCGGCATTCCAGTCGCCTTGTCCCAAACGATGGTCGTCTCGCGCTGGTTGGTGATTCCGATTGCGGCGATGTCGCCCAGATCGACATTGCTCTTTACAATCGCCTCGCTCAGAACGCCATATTGCGAGGAATAGATCTCCATTGGGTCATGTTCCACCCAGCCCTGCTTGGGATAATACTGCGTAAACTCCCTTTGTGCCTGTGCAATGATATGCATCTGCTGGTCAAACAAGATCGCGCGGGAGCTCGTCGTGCCCTGATCCAGCGCAAGAATATAGCGCGCCATTGGTATCCTCCCTGTCGGCGTTGAAGCGAATGTTTTATTCGTCTTATGTGGTTTTTACGGTTGTGGTGATTCCATCCTGAGAATGAGTCAATTCCTGTGTACAGATGATGCTAGACGGGGCAACGCTTCCTCGCGCCGCAATAATGTGTCATATGTGTGTCTTTTGTGTTATCTTAAATCTATATTGTTTCTCTGTCAATAATTTATTCTACATGTAATATTTGTGTTTCATTTGTTGCATGCTTGCGCTTGTGCGGATTTGTCTTTTCAATCCACGCAAAAAGGGCTATAATTTTATATGCGTTTAGGAATATCAGATGCACACTTTTTTCTTGCTCGCTTTCGCCTGCCAATGCGGGGGGCGCTTGCATGTTGTTGATAGGAGTTACCAATGAAACTAGAATGGATGGGCGAATATCGCGATATCATCGAGAAGCTGATTCGCTTCAGCAACGAATACTCCAGCGTGTTGCACAAGAAGCAGTTCTTGGGCACGGATATTGCCATCTCGTTTGCGCAGATTCAGGTGGTCGAGTATATTCTTGAAAACGAAAACGAAATGCAAAACATGTCCCGCATTGCCTATCGGCTCGGAATTTCTTACAGTACGTTTTCCAAGCTCGCAAATTCGCTTGTCGAGATAGGCCTGCTGCAAAAATTCAACATCAGTGGCAATCGCAAGGACATCATCATTCAGGCAACAGAATACGGAAAAGAGCAGTATATCAAATATTCTCTTTACATCAATGAGTCATGGTTCAAGCACATCGCCGATGCGGGCAGCGCCATCCCGAAGGAATATCTGCCGCATGTCACTGCGATGCTGGCTTCCGCCTGTCTGGATCTGCACGATGAACACACGACCTCGCAAAAGCTGGTTCCTGTCAAGCGCGTGAAAAAAAGCGCCGAATAAACCATATCGGTCAAGCACAAACAGCCTTCCAAGAAACGAAGGCTGTTTTTTTCTTGCTGTACTTTGGTATAATAGAACTATCGTTCGCACGCGCGGATAAACCCGTTCGCGGGAAGATATGCTTATGTATCATCACTTATACGCGCAAATGACCCTTAGGAGGACAGAAAGGCACGCATGGATCGCACGATATTGCATTGTGATTGCAACTCGTATTTTGCTTCGGTTGAGTGTATCTCTCATCCGGAGCTAAAGCGCGTGCCCATGGCGGTCTGCGGTGACCCGGAGAGCCGGCACGGTATCATCCTCGCAAAAAACGAACTGGCCAAACGATATGGCATCCAAACCGCCGAAACCATCTGGCAGGCGAAGCGAAAATGCCCGGAGCTCACCCTTGTGGTTCCGCATCACGACCTGTATGAGCAAATCAGCGACCAAATCAACCAGATCTATGGGCAGTATACAGACTTGGTGGAACCGTTCAGCATCGACGAATCATGGCTGGACGTTACAGGAACACTGCATAAGTTCGGCAGCGGAGAACAGATTGCAAACGAGCTGCGCAGGCGGATTTGCGAAGAGATCGGCATCACGATCTCCGTCGGTGTTTCATTCAACAAAATATTCGCGAAGCTGGGCAGCGACTACAAAAAGCCCGACGCAACAACCTGCATCACACGAGAAAACTATACAAGTCTCCTCTGGCCGCTCCCCGCGCGGGACATGATGTTTGTCGGCAGCACAACGGCTCAGCGCCTCGCGCAAATGGGCATTGAGACCATCGGCGACATCGCAAAAGCCGGACGCGATCAGCTCCGGCTTCTTCTAGGGCGCAGCGGGGAGACAATCTGGGAATACGCCGCGGGTGAGGATCACAGCCTCGTGCGCCGCGCGGACGAGAGCGATTCGCCCAAAAGCATCGGCAACAGCATCACGTTTCCACACGATCTGGTCGGGCGGCAGGAAATTTGTTCGGGGCTGCTTGCATTGTGCGATCAGGTCGGGTCGCGCCTGCGCAAGCATGCGCTGTTTTGTTCCACCGTTCAGATACAAATCAAAGACCCGTTTCTTGCGACCATCTCACGACAACAGAAGCTCCCCGCACCTACCAACGTTACACGCGAAATCTATGAGGCAGCGGTCGCCATCGCGGACAAATCCTGGTCGATGTCCTCGCCCGTGCGCCTGCTTTCCGTGACGGCGGCAACCCTCAGCGATTGCTGCGCCGAACAGATGACGCTCATCGGCGACACAACGGAGGACAAGCTCAAAAGCGCCAAGCTTGACCACGCGATGGACAGCATCCGCTCCCGTTTTGGCAAGGATTCCATCTCGTATGCGCGATTGATGAAAAAGCCGAAGGAGTAACCGCTTTCTTCCGCAAAAGACAGTCACTCCCTCCGCTTCGCTTGCTATGTTTACGCGACTGCGCAGCCAACAGCGCGCTGCCGCTTTCCGTTCAGTTTTTCTTCGCCAGCACCGTTCCGCCAATGATCAACCCGATGAACACAAGAACGCCAATCCATGCGCCCGACCAGTCTGTGCCACCTTGGTCGTTGATGCATGCACCGATCATGCCGATCAGCAGCAGATATCCGATGCCTTGCAAAACGATGCCGAGGATGTGTAAGCCGTTTTTCTTTCGTTCGGCTGCCTTTTTTTCTGGTGTTTGCTCTTCTTTTGCCGCTACGCTAAGAAAAACGGGCGCGTCTTCCTGCGGCAGATTCAGCTGCTGCGCAATCGCGCGATTTTCTTCCAGCGCACCCTTCGCAAGCGGAAGCAGTTTTTGCAATAGATTTTGCGCCATCAGCGGAGATTTCATGTCGAACACATGCAGTTCCCCGTTTTTCCCCGTGAGGCGAACGCCCTGCTGCGCGCCGCCATCCAGAAGCGCACAGACGCGAATATCCACCAGATCGCGGAAATAGAGGTAGTGCATCGCACTGTCTCCCGGCGCGCGCAAGTACCAGATGTTCATCCGTTCCGGGGTATCCGGCTGTGCGGAGAGCGCGACAGCTACCCCCTTGTCCGCGCTGCTGATCCCGCAGGATTGAAGCGCCGGTGCTCCGTTTTGCGTAAAATACTTTCCGTTTGCCGTAAACAGGCTCTTTGCACACATATTCGTTTCCTCCAATGATCATATTTCATGTGATGGATCAAACATTCGCAAAAGCAGTGTAGAATCGTCATCCATTGTTACAATGCAACATCACCGCACGATGCATCCTATTCTGCGCGCGGGGCTCCTTTCCTGTCCCGTCAATGATCAAACTTGCAAGATTCCAGAAATGTCTCCGATTGATTCATCATAACGAATATTCATCTGCCTTTGTTATGCACACAGCACACATTCCGGCAGTTACGATCGATCGGATCGTTCGAACAAAACCGCCTGCATTTCTTGCATCTCTTTGCGCTTGTCACTATAATAAGAAACAAGAAAACGTTGTAAAAAGTGTTTCCACGGCAGCACAGCCAGCGTACGGAACGCAACAGCGTTACAAACCTTTCGCACAATCACGATTCCATCGCCGTTTATCCGACGCTGCAATAGGCGCGCCTGCTGCAATCACGAACGAAACGGGAGAATGACATGGAGCAAACACCGCAGCCTCAGACAAGCATCACAAAGCTCCTGCTGGAGCGCCTTTTTCGCGCGCCGGATGTGGGCACCTATCTGCGAGACAATGCTGATCTGATGGAGATGCCCGCGTTTCACCGTTTTCTTTGCGCACTGTGCGAGGAGCTTTCGCTCTCTCGCGCCGCTGTGATTGCGCGCTCCGATATCCCCCGCAACTATGCCTATCAGCTCTTCAACGGCATCCGCAAGCCCTCCCGCGACAAGGTGATTCAGCTCGCGTTCGGCTTTGGGCTGGATGTGGAAGGCGCACAGGAATTATTAAAGATTGCAAGACAAGCCCCGCTCTATCCAAAGATTCCGCGCGATATCGTGCTGCTGCGCTGCCTGCATGAGAAACGCAGCGTCTGGGAAACGCAAAGCGCGCTGGATAGCATGGGGCTGACGCTGCTAGGGCGGGAGGACAGGAATGACTGAGCGGCAAGACGATACCCCCCGGCAACCCGCGCCCGATCCGGTTGGACTCGAGTCCGACTTGCTCATCGGGTTTGACGCCACCCGCTACCCCGCAGCTTTTTTCGCAGATTATGAGGCACTCGCTTGTCTCTCTGCCAGTGAGAATGCGGAGACGCTCCTCGTTTTGGATCGCGCATCCGGCAAAGAATACCTCGCCAAATGCTATCTCGGCGAAAGCCGTGCCTACGGTCTGACGGAGGCCGCGCTGCTGCAAAAGGTGTCCTATCCTGCAATCCCGCGCTACCGGGCGGAATATGAGAACGAAACCATGCTTTGCGTCGTGCGGGACTATATCGCGGGGCTTCCGCTCAACGAATACACCGCGCAAACACATCCTTCTCCCGCGCAGGCGGTCTGTATCGCTACGCAGATTTGCGATATTCTAGCCTATCTGCACAGCCTTACACCGCCGATCATCCACCGCGACATCAAGCCGCAGAATATTATCATCGACGAAGCGAACAAGGTCTGGCTGATCGACTTTGGTATTTCGCGCGAATATGACGCCTCTGCCGCGAAGGACACGCGCTATTTTGGAACAGTGGATTTTGCGCCGCCGGAGCAATACGGCTTTTCGCAGACGGACAACCGCACGGATATTTTCTCGCTCGGCGTGCTGATTGGCTGGCTGCTCACAGGCGAATCGCAGCCGCGAAAGGCGATGCCAAAGCTGGACTCCCCGCGTCTGCAAAAAATCGTAAAAACCTGCACCGAACTCACGCCGGATCGCCGCTATTCCTCTGCATCTCAGGTGAAGAAAGCGCTCCAGCATGCCGATGGCCATGTGCAAAGGCGCATTCTGCGCGCACTCATCTACGTGGCAGCCGCGTTCATCTGCCTTTGCACCGGTTTCGCGCTCGGGCGATATACCGACTTCGCACCCGCGGTACTTGCGTCCAGCTCCGTCCGGTTTGAGGAGCCACTCATCGAACAGGCCGTGCGGCAAACGCTTGGTTTGAACAAAACCGCACCCATACGGGAGGAGGACCTCCTGAATATACGGGAAATCTACATTTTCGGAGACATGGTTCTTGCCGATGCAAATGCGTTCTATGCCGCGAAAGATCGAATGGTATTGCAAAGCCAAAGCGCGCAAAACGGCGGAATCCGGACACTGAACGATCTTAGCCGCCTTAAAAATCTCACCCTAATACGAATCGAGTTGCAGGATATCAGCGATGTTTCACCGCTGGCCAGCCTCGACGCATTGGAGGAAGCCGATCTCAACCACAACCCGATTGCGGATGTTTCGCCGCTTGCGGGACTGTACTCCCTTCGTGCGCTTTGTGTGTTTGACTCTCGCGTGTCCGATTTCTCGATGCTTTCCACCTGCCCGCTGCTGGAAACCGTGGATGCGGGTAAAACACGCGTTACCTCGCTGCATGCGTTTGCAGGGCTGGAGGGACTCCGGTTTCTGAAGCTTTCCGCTACTTCCGTGGATACCCTGCAGGGAATCGACACGTTCGCCGGGTTGGAGCATCTGGAGCTCGGTGTTGTGCGGGATCGCGATCTCGCGCCGCTGCTCGGAGCGCCGCAACTCAAGGAAGTTTTCTTGCCCAAAGACATGCGTACCGAAGCCGAACTCAGCCTAGCTTCCGCTCAATTTACAATCACATACCAGTGATCATTGCCCTGTTCACCTCAACAAGTTCCGTTTTGCTCAAATAAGCAGTAAAATAACGCGATATCCCATACAAATAGCCCGCGAGTGTGCAAACTGCACACCTTTCGCGGGTTTTGTTGTGTTACGATGCGGTTAACGTAACCTCCATCAACAGGCACGTCATTTTGATGACGAACCCCACGACGTTCTCCAATCCACAAAATCGAGATACGGTTTTAAAACGTTGCAGCATTCGTTTTGTACACCCGACTTGAAAGGAGTTACCGTATGAAGAAACTGTTTCAAACGCGCATCCTACCCGGATGCCTGTGCGCAATCCTGTTGCTCGGCGTTGCCTCCTGCGGTGCGCCCGCTCCCGAAGCGGCTCTGCCTACACCGGAACTGACCGCAACGCCAGAGCGTGTTGTTGTGTTTAGCGACCCGCTGCTCGAAAAGATGGTACGTGAGGCAATCGGCAAGCCCGAAGGCGACATCACGCTAACCGAGGCAGGGGCGGTCAAAGAGCTAAAGCTCGGTATTGAGTGGCAGCAGTTTATACCGGAGGAAACGCAGATTCACGACATTAGCGGACTGGAAGCCTTTACCAATCTAGAAACACTTGAACTTCAGTTTCATAATATCAAGGATATCTCGCCGCTTGCCGGGTTAACAAAGCTGACCTCGCTTTCGCTTGGCGGAAATCCGGTGGAGGATATCACCCCGCTTGCCGGTTTGACAAATCTGCGTGGGATGACGCTTTTCAATTGTCAGGCAAGCGATTACAGTACGCTTTCCAAGCTAACCAATCTCGATTTCTTAATGCTTGATTATTCGACGATTACGGATCTAAGCGTGTTATCCAGCCTCACGAAGATGGTGAATCTAACGTTCGCGCACACGCAGGTGAAAGACGTTTCCCCGCTCGCGGGGCTCACCAACCTGCGTCGCCTTATGCTTGCCGAATGCCCAATCGAAGATTATTCGCCGCTGGCTGGTATCTATGTCAAGCTTGATGAGGCAGATTTTCAGATGGCTTCGAGCCTGTCCGATTTGGGTTTTACGATTGATCTAAATAGCATGATCGCCTCCTATCCAAAAGGAACGGCGATGTTCACCGTCAACCATTCAGAGTGGGGTACGCCACCCAAGGAGTTGGAAGCGGACTCTGTTCGGATGACATTATCCCTGGACAATGGCTACTTCCTCGTCGTCCGGCGGCACCCGCTTGCAAACACATATGTGTGTACGGTTCTCAAAGACGATACCGTTCTAACGGACTACATGTACGACGCCTCTAAACAAGAGTTCCGCTTTGGGACTGGCGACCGTGCGGCGGCAGAATCCACCGTGCATACGGCGCTGGGTGAGGTCAGCGCGGAGGGTGTTCTGCTTTTACCCATACAAATCTTCGACGAGCAGGTCGAGCAAGCGTTTGCCATGCGCGCGGATCAGCTCTTCCAGATGCCGTTTGAGGCGCGCTCACTCGTCACGCTCGGCTTTGTGCCCGATCAAAAAAACGGCTGGTGCGAATTCAACGCGGATCAGAACGGAAGTCCGGTTCGCGTCCGCGTCAATCGTCCGGAACGGGGCGGCAACCCCGGCTGGGACATCGAGTATTACACCGAGATCAACGGGAATCCCCTTGTCATTTGGTATTATGTGAACGATCGCCGTTTTTATTGCGAAGCGACGCTGACTGAGGGAGACATCAAAGGCGATTTTGAGTATTTCCCGAAAGAAGGAAGGCATCAGGACGGAATCGTGCCGGAAAACATGACTGTTTTGGAATTACTTCAAAAAGTCTACAAAACTTCGACCAATGACGATTTATATGCATATACAATTACTATGGTACAAGAATATTTCCAAAGCCAATTCAATGTCAACGAAAACGACCTCTACGCCCTGCCCGTTGGCGATTGACACAGCGGAGCATAACAAGTCGTCCCGCAGTGAAAGACTGCGTAGAAAGAGAGAGCACATGAGTCAAGCTGGTAAAAGCACGGGGGATCTCATCCGTCTTCTGCACGAAGGCGCACTGAGCGATGTCGTTTCTTCCGAAGATTTGCTGCCGTCGTTTCCGGATCATCTCGCCCGCCTCTGTGCGGAGCGCGAGACCGCACGGGAGCGCGTCATCCAGCGCGCGCAGATTGAGCGCAGCTATGGGCACCAGCTCTTCAACGGCACGCGCAGGCCATCCCGCGATAAGGTCATCCAGCTTGCATTCGGTTTTGGGTTGGATCTCAAGGAAACGCAGACGCTGCTCAAGATCGCGGGTCAGAGTCCACTTGTGCCGCAGATCAAACGCGACGCAGCAATTCTCTATTGCGTGCTGCATCAATTGCCGCTGGATGAGGTGCAAAAACTTCTCGAAAACTTTCAGATGCGCGTCCTAGGCAACTAAAGCTTCTCCAAACGCCTCCAACGGATCGGTGCATCCGGTCTCTGCCACGTGGCAGAATCGGATCACCAAACAAACAGAAACAGCCGTTGCTCTCCACGACGGCTGTTTTGCTTTGTTTTCCGCTCTTCTCTAGATGCGTGTACATGCGGTATACTGTTTCTAAATACGCAGTCGCGCTGCATCTGCGTTCTGGCACCGGCAAACCACACCCATATGAAAAGAGGAGACCATGACACAGCAGGAGCAAACTGAGCAAATCATCCGTAGGCGCATGCACGGGCTGTATCTCTCCCGCCCTTGCCGGGAACTGGACGCGCTCTCGCACGAATTGATGGGGCTGCACAGCTGGTTTTATCGCAATGTGGCGTTTTCCGCGTTGATTCGCGGCGCAGACATCGCAGGCTGGAAAACGCGGTTGACGAAGACATGGCTCTATCGCGGCACGCTCCACGGTGTCGTTTACGAAGACCTGCCGGAGCTTCTGGCGCTGCATCCGGGGGAATCCTATCTATCCGGTCTCTTTGGCAAGGCGGTTGTGGAGGCGATTGCCGAGGACGTGGTGCGCTATATGGAGGACGGCGTGAACTCCCGCGCGGAGTTTCGTCGCATCTTCTCCGGCCAGTACAGCGGCGAGATGATCGACGCGCTGTTTTCGCCCTGGGGCGGCATCTTTGTCTATCTGGCGAGGCAAGGACGGGTCGCCTTTCGCGATATGACCAGCCGCGATTTTGATTTGATCTCAGCCGAACCCGCGGAGGCGTTTGACGCGGTTTTGCCGCGGCTCGTGCGCCGTTTCTTCGCGGTCTACGGTCCCGCGACGCTGGCGGACGCCGCGTGGTTCTTCGGCTTTTGGAAAGCGGAGGCAAATGTGCTCAAAACTCTCCCGTTGGATGATCTCATCCAGTTTGAGTACAACGGTAGCCGATACTATTGTACGGAAGAAGTAGAGACAGGAGATATTCCGGAGCTGACGCTGCTCTCCGGCTTTGATCCGTTTATCGTTTCCTATGCGGACCGCACCGCGGTCGTCCCCGCAGAGCACAAAAGCAAACTCGTCCTGAAGTCCGGCATCTGTAATCCCTCCATCGCGGTCAACGGTCGCGTCGCAGGCATTTGGAACATCGTAAAGAACGAACCCGTTGTCGCGTTTTTTGAAAAGCAGCCCAAGCGCATCATCTCCGAAGCTACCGCCCGTGTGGAAGTGATCCGCTGGCGGGTCAAGTAGGAAGTCCTCTCGTTTTGCCGCGCGCGATTCTGCGGTTTGAGCGATCGCGCAAAATCAACACACGTCGTCTATTGACATCATCCGCATGTTGCGTTAGGCTTAGTTGAGCTGTTTTTGGGAAGCAGCCCGCACTGAAGCGTTCCACGTTTTCCGGCTTTTTTGGAATCCATGAATTCGATGAGACAGCAAGTGTGCGGTTTTTCCAAAGAAGCCGCACCTTTTTCTTTTCAAAATACAACGAACGATACACTGATTCATTCTGGAGGGTATAATCATGGCATGTTTCCTTGTCTCCGCTGCCGAAGCGGCAATCGTCACCGTTGCAACACAGATAGTGATTGCGCACGAAAACAAACTGCTCCCGCAGTTCAAGCGTGAAACCGAAACCGCAAGCGAGCACAAAGCGGAGAAGATTCCGTTTTCGCGCAAGCTGCGCTGGCTTTCCAACCTGCTCTGGGGCGGCTCTTTTCTGCTCGCGTTTGAGCACGTTTGGCACGGCGAAGTAACGCCGTGGTTCCCATTTCTGACCGCAGCGGGAAGCCCCGCAGACACGGCGGTCATGCTGCACGAGATGTCCACCGTTGGTGTCACCATGGCGGTGCTCGTGACGGCCGTTTGGTGCGCGATGGTGCTTGTTTCCTCCGCGATGGAGAAAAAAGCGCTGCAACCTGTCTTCTCGGCGAAGTAAGCGGCATCAAAAATGACTCTGCTTGTAACGGTTTTTGCTGCGATCATCTGCACGGTGCTTTGGTACAAGAAAGCCCCGCAGGATGAGATGAAGCTCAGCGTTCTATGCTACCTCTTCTGGGGTGCATCGATCATGTGGTTTGTGGACGCGATCTATGAATATGCCGAGCTCGGCTCGGCGTTCTTTGCGCCCGCACCGGCCGATCTGCTCAACGATCTCTTCCTCGGCCTCTCCGTAGTTGCGCTCGCTTTGATCGTCTGGTTGGTCGTGCTGCTCATCAAAGATCCGCGCGGCGTGATCAAGGGCATGTTTCAAAAGAAATAAGCATGATTCCACTGCGATTCCGCCGAGGCACCCCCCGGCGGAATCGTTTTTCTGTTGATCTGGCACTGGAAGCTGTCCGCACAGAATCGAGTAGAACCCATGTTTGAAACACTCGAAGCCTGCGCCGCCGCATGGGAGCAGGCAGGAAACCACGGAGACAAAGACACTCGCATCGAACGAAATACGCGCTGGATTCCGTACTACTCTTTTCTCGCGACCGGCCGGGATGAGGCGCAGGCCGCAATCGACCCGCACGCAGCTGCGATTACGGACGGGCTTGTTTCGCGCGGGTATCTCGGCGCGGGGAGCACGGTTCTGGATATCGGCGCAGGCACGGGCGGCTTTTCGCACGCGTTTGCTTCGCGCGGTGCAATCGTCACCGCGCTGGAGATGGACCTATCCTCCCTCTCCGTTTGCCGCGCGCAAGCCGAACAACTGGGTTTGGATACCCTGCGCTATGAAAACCAGATGTGGGAGACCTTCGAGCCGAAAGGGCAGTTTGACTTTGTGTTCAGCTCCATGTGCCCCGCGATCTGCAACAATGCTGAGCTGCAGCGCATGGAGTCGCTTGCAACACGCGCGTGCGGCATCATCGCGGTCACGCGCGGCTCCTATGATCGCCACCGCAAGCGCTTGCTGTCGTTGCTTGATGTTCACCCGCAGGGCGGTATGACGACCGAAGCACTCTGGTATTACGAAGCACTCTATCTTGCTGGACGACAGCCGGAGGTGCAGTCGTTTTCACGCACATTCTCATTTGCGCTGCCGCTGGAGGAAACAATCGCGCGCAACGAGCGGTATTTCTCCATCTTCGGCATTTCGCCGGAGGAATCCCGTCCGAAGCTTAGCGATTATTTCACGCCAATCGCAGCGGACGGAATGGTCGCAGACGAAACGCTGCTCAACACCGCGCTAATCACATGGCGTGTCTAGTGCATCTGCCCGCCGTTCGTCTGCCAGCGCACCAAAAAGCAAAAACCGCCTCATACGGGCGGTACACCTCCCGTCAGCAGCCAACTGACGGGTTTGCTTCATGTGTGGCTTTTCTCTTGCTTAGACGCGCGTGCAGCGCACGGTAACGCGCCCTTCCGCGCCGGGCGAGCAGGTAAACAGCGTGAGATCCCACTCTCCCGCGGCGAGCTTTTCGCCTTCACCCGGGCCGAGGATTTCGATCGCGCTGACTTGATAGAGAATCGTGTTGCCCACCGCATCGGTAAAGACCACATCCGCGCCAAGCTGGATACCGCGCAGGGAGCGAAAATGCGCTTCTGTGCTGTGTCCGGCGATGATCAGCGTATTCTCCTCCAGAGAACCCCAAAAACGGCAGGGTGAGCGTCGGAGTTTGTAGGCACTCCAGTTCGCCTGCACCGGTAGCTTGATGCTCAGCGACGGAACCTGAATCACGCCGATGAAGGACGTGCCCTCCGCCTGAATGGTCTGCGTTTGTCTGGTCTGGATGACGTCGCTCTCCGCCTGCGCCGCAAGGAGCGCGGTTTGACCCGGTTCTTTCGCCGCTGTCAGGAGCGTTTCGGTCTTCTCCTCCAGATCCGGCAAAACCTGCTCAATCTGAACCAGTGCGTCTTGCGAAAACTCCTTGCCTTCTTCTTCCATGCGGATGTTGTCATAGCTCCAGGCACCCGCAGCGAGCAGAAGAAGCACACCCAGAATCATGAGTCGCGTGCTGTGATTACGGCGCATCATGTTCCCCTTTTGCGCCGAATCGTCCGCGCCAACCGATCACAAACAACACAAGCCCGCTGCCCGCAAGCACATAGACGGGCCACCAGACCAGCCCCGTATTGGGGATATTCGGGTTGACGGGCTCTTTTTCGCCCGGCGTTTTTGCGGTGTTGGTAATCACCAGCGTAGTCACGCTGCGGCTGTATGTTACCGTATAATCGCTAAGCGTGGTCGTTTCCAGTGCCGACCAGATGTATTGATTGCTTAGGTTTGTCCAAGTGTGCCGCCAGTTCTCGGCTTCTGTGAGCGTTCGTGTGTCATACACCACGCCATCGCGCAGCAGCGCAATCTCGATGCTGGCCGGACGCTTTACGGCAGAACCCGCGTCCTCCCACTGTTTCAAAACCTGTAGATCGTAAAAATCCGGAATCCCCTCTTCGGGGTCAACAATCTTCGGAAATGCGTGTACGTCATATTGCCACGCGCCGGTTTTACTCAACGTTGGCAGCGCGATGAGAAACGGCTCCAGAAAATACGAGTTACGCCCGATTTTCAGCGTATCGCCAACAACCAGATACATCCCCTGCGTCAGGTTCGAGAACGATGCGATCCCGGTCGCATTGGTCTGCGTGCTCGCCGTTGCAGCAATCCCGTTTGGCTGAATGTACGAGGCAAGCGTTGCCGCGGCGGTACTCCAGCCGGAGGCGCTCAGCCCACTGATCACCACCGGAAATGACGCAAACGCGCCGCTGAGCGTAAAGCCCGTGTCCGCAGTTCCGTCCGCCACACGATAGAGGCGAAGCTGCATGCCTTCCAGCGCTTTCGTCTGGTAGGAACAAGTCAACGAAAGAGAGCAGAGTTTCGTTGGATCCGGCGGCTCGGCGGCTCTTGCGGCACGCGGAAAAGAGCCAAGCAGGCAACACAATACCGCCAGTGCAGCCAGCATCCGGCGGAAGGTATGTTTTACGGTTGCCTGTCCCTTGTTCAAACCAACGTTCCCAAACTTTCTCTATTTAATCTTCTTAAAATGGCTATTCTCTTTGCAAAGCATCCGCGCAACGCGCCGTTTTTCAGAGCGGCTTTCTCTTCTTGCGCCGTGTCTTTTTCTCCCATATCAGGAGCAGCACAATCACAAACAGCAGGGCTAGCATCACGAGTAGCGCCGGAGCCATCGCGTATGGATCAGTCGGCTTAACCGGCGCGCTTGCCTGCACGGGAGCCGATTCCGGCTGTAGCGCGTTTTCCGTGCGTGCACCGCGCACCATGAGGCGGTGCGAGTTGATTCCATACGGCGTGCAGGTCACAAGAGTACAATAGTCCTTGTCCGGCACAATCTCAAGTGCGGTCAGGTCAAACGGCTCGACGACGAGGATTTGATCCACGCGGTAGGTGAGCACTTCGCCCATGACATGCAGCGAAAATGTGTCGCCCGTTGTGAGGCGGTCGAGATTCGTAAATAGAAGCGCGGAGGGCAGCCCGCTGTGCCCGGAGATTGCGCAGTGCGTGCCCGCGCCGCCAACCGGAAGGGATGTGCCTTCCACATGCCCCGTGCCAACCTGCAGAACCGTATCGTCCGTTCCGTGATAGATAGCAAGTTTGACGTCTAGCTTGTCGATCTCGATATAACCCATGATTCCGTTGCCAAATGGGTTGAGTTGCGCGTTGTAGAGGCGCGCGTCCTCATCCGTCAGTAGGAATCGATCCGGATTGCGCGCAAGCGACGCATTGTATTCTTCCGCCGAGGCGCGCTCTTTGGTGTAATCAACATCCGGATTGTTTGCCAAATCCGACTCATACCCTGCGACAACACGGCTTTGATTCCTTGTGTTGATATAGTTACTCACCGTCGGGTACAAAAGCAGCGTCAACCCGGCGATAAACACAAGCGCAAGCATGAGATTTGGCAGGAGTTTCTTCATTCACGTTCCTGTGCAGACGGGTAAACCGGTTCATTCACCCGGCTTACCCGCCGCAGAATTCCTGTTTGTCAGTTCTTCTGAGAGGTGGCGCGCTTTCTTGCGAGCACAAGAATCAGCGCCAACAGCATCAGCATCAAACCACCGATGACGAAGGCTTTCGTACCCACGCCGCCGGTTTCCGGCAGGGTAACACCCGCCTGGTTGATGATGGTCAGGTCGGTGCCGCCGTTGATGCCAACTGCAGTGAGCTGATCCAGCGTTGCATCCGGGATATGCCCGTCCACATAGGCCGAACTGCGCGAACCGTCATGATAGGTCGGGTCGATCATCACGATGACGGGTGCGCTCAGACGATTATATCCCGCCGGAGCCGCGATCTCAACGAGGTAATACGTGCCCTGATCGAGCCCGTTGATCGCATATGCGCCGCTGCCGTTGTCCGAGAGTGTGTAGCTGCCGGAGGCGGAGCGGATATAGCTGCCCGCGCTGCCGGAGAAGGTCAGTGCAGTTGCGAAATTCGCCGCGGTGTTCGGGTCTCCCGCCGCCTTGATTGCATCCGGCTCCGAGGTAAAGATTGCAAACGTTGCACCCGTCAGCGAAACGGGAACCGTGCTGCCATCCACCTTGTTGAGCGGAAGCCGGAAGGTATAGACCACGACCTCGTCCTTGGGCGTCACGCCCGTGCCGGTGCCGTCCACATTGTTGGGGTTGTTGCTGTAGGTGAGGAATACTTCCGTCGGGTTGCCGGGATTGGACGGAACCTGAACGTTTGCGCTGCTGTTGAGCGTCGCGGTGTATTCCACAACGATATACCCGCCGCCTGCGGCAGGCACGCCGGAGGTGCTTGAAAGATCGCTGAACGTGACCGTGAAGCCGCTGCCCGTCGGGGAAACGGTAAACCCGCTCGTGAGCTGCGTGCCGCCCGCACCAACCGCCGTGGCGGTTTCCAGATCGTACATCGCCGTGCTGCCGGAGACATAGTAGACCTTTGCGCTGCCTGTGTCATAGGTAGAGCCGGAAGAAATCGTATCCGTAATCTGATAATAATACGTGTCAAAATACGTCATATCCGGCACGATGCTGACGATGCGGTACGGCACATTTGCGCCGATGCTGTAGTCCGCGGCATCATTCCAGGTGTTTTTGTAAGTTGAGTCGTTGTTTTCAAGCACCTTGAGCGCGATTGCGGGTTTGTCCGTCTTCGCATCGAGGGTGACATTGTCCACGACCTGAAGGATGTATTTTGTATAGGCGTTGTCCACCGTTCCACCAAAGGAAGCTTCCGTCACAAAATAGTATCCGTCGTCCAGCCCCGTGATGGTGTAGGTATAGGGTCCTGTTCCAGTCGGTGTACCGGAGTCGGTGTGCGTGCTCGTCAGGTTCGCTGCGGCAATCTTCGCAAACGCGGTTGCAAACGCCGCGCTGTTGGGATAGCTCGCGCTGATAACACCCGCCACTTCTGCCGCCGTGACGCAGGAGGTAAAGCTTGCGCCATAGGTTGTGTCCGCTTTGAGCGCGGTGAGCAGGGCTGCGCCGTTCACGCCGCTGCCCCAGGTCACGTTGGTCAGCAAGCCGGTCGCGTAGTCACCCGCAAAAACCTGATAGGCTCTGTAGGTGTGGCCGGATGTTTCCGAGTTGATGGTGATGGTGTTGTCTCCCGCTGCCAGCGCACTGGTCAGACAGAGCGACACGAGCAGCACCGTGATCAAGAGGGAACGGAGCAGTTTCTTCGTCGTTTTCATGGATTACCCCTTCTGCATGGTCGGATTTTGGATTCTTATTTTGGTATCTATTCACGCAAGCTTGTAGATTCTGCCTGCGTCGTTCTTCGTCTCATCTGGAACAGCACGACGGCAAGGAGCATCAACCCCGCACCGGAGATCAGGAACACGCCCGTCCCTATCCCGCCCGTTTCCGGCAGGGCATAGAGATATTGGTTCGTAACTGTAATCGTTCCGCTGGCAACGCCTGTCTGGGTTGAATACGTCGCCGCGTAGTTTGCGGTCATGTTCGTTGTGCCTTTCATGACCGTCGTTTCAACGATGGTATAGAGGCTGCCCGTCGGCAGTTCCGTCCAGTTATACGACCAGCCCGTGGTCGAATTCAGCGTCACCGGGGTACCGTAGGCTGTTCGCGTTGTGCCGCCGTCGGTCGAGCGGTAGAGCTGGAGCGTCACGCTCGTGTTTGCCGGCGAGCCGGTACCATAGTCGCTCCAGACCTTGGTTCCCGTGACCGTTGCGCCGTTATTCAGCCTGCCGACAAAATCGTCTCTGTGGCTCTCCGCGCTGACCGTCACGTTGTTTGCAATCACTGTGCCGTTCATGTTCTGCTGCAAGTTCACCGTTGCGTCCGGCGCAAGCAGGGAAGCGTAGAGCAGGCGCGTGTTGACCGTCGTTGTACAATTGATGAGGTTAACGAGCAAACGTCCGTTGACAAAACTCGTAACCTCGGTCAGGTTGACCAGCGTGCCGTTCATGAAGATCCGGCATTCCGGCAGGGTGATCGTGCTCGATACCCCCGTGCAGTCCACGTTGATGATCATGCCGCCATCACGGCCGGAGAGCAGCCCCTTTACGCCAAGATAACTGTAGGTTGAAAGCTGCGCGGCGGTGATGTTGAAAATGCCGATCTTGTCCGGGTTGGTCAACGTTAGATAACTCAAGTCGCAGCTTCCGCCCGTCGTGGAAAGATGGTTTTCCGTATAGGCGTTACTCATCCCGCCAAGCGAGGAAGCAAGGGACTTACTGCTCGCCTTGAGCGCGACTAGGTCGATGAATGGCAGCGTCGCCGTTGCCTTGTCCTGCCAGAGGTTGCGCGGGCGATCCAGCTTGGTGCCGCCGATGGCAAAGGAGTTCCCGTTGTCCACGGCGGTGATGACATTGGTCGTGTCGTGCGTGTTGCCAAGCACTAGAACATGCGTGTTGCTGGACGCGCTCACACCGTTGACCTGCGTGTAATTCTGAATATAGGAGAGTTCGTTGGTCAGACCGTTGGTACCGAAGTTGCTGTTTGCCGTGGCCTTGTTTGCCAGAACGTTTCCGTTGGTGTGCGCACTCAGTGTTGCCGTGTCAAACGCCACGATATGGAAGTTCCCCGCGACGCCGAGCACACGGTTGGAGTTGTAGTAGCTCGTGTTGGTAAACTGATCCGCCGCGGTGGCGATGACCTTATAGGTTAGGCCTGAGTTATCCGCAAGTGTGAGCGTCGTACCGTTTGCCAACACGATAAAGGTCGAGAAGCTATCTGCGCAGAAGACGACCTGCTCTTCCCCTTCGCTGGTCTGCGCCTGTGCGGGGATCTCCTGCAATGTTGGGTCTGTGCTTTGCTCGTTGACCACGTGGTAAACGAGCGGGGCTTCTACCGTTTCGGCAAACGCGCTGTCGCGAATCGTCACATTCACCACGTCGCCGGTGGGCTCCACCTCTTGCCCTTCCGCATGGAAGCTGATGTCATAGGCATAAAACGAAATCGGAAAATCGGAACCGTATAGCTCGCGCAGCATCTGGGCGTATTGCTCGTACCGTTCGGGATAGGTTTCGCGTGTGATGCGCTCCGCCGAAAGAGTTGCGCCCTCGGGCAGCACGTCATTTGCGGCGGGAGAGCCGCTGACATAGAGTCCATTGTTTTCATATTCAAAGAGTGGTGCAACGCTGGGTTCCGGCGTTGGTGAAGCTGTTTCCGGCGCGGGTGTTTCCGTCGTCTGCGTGACCGCTTCACCAAAGAGCACAATCGCATCCGGGCAAATGCCGCAGGAGAAAGAAACGGTTCCGTCGGTTAGGCGGGCGGCGACGGAGTGAATCTCGGCGTTGCCCTGCGCTTCATCTGCGTTGAGCCAGAAGGCGCGGAGGGATTCCTCCGAAACCAAATTGAGCGCCTCCGGGTCGGAGAGCTCGATTGCCGCGCGGTTTTGCGGCGCAGAAATAGCCAGTCCATCTGCAAAATAGTTCAACTCGTAGACGACGCAGCGCGCCGCCTGCTCGGCAGAGAGCATGCGTTCGAGGATTGCGCCATAGTGTGAAAAGGCCTCCGGATCGGATTGCGCCGTAACACGCGAAAAAGAGAGGGAATATTCTGCTGCATCCGCTGTTTGCGCGGTCATGAGGCGCAGGGTGGCGCCGCCGCGCGCAGCGATGAATGCGGTCTGCAACGGTTCCGGGGTGGGTTCAGGCGTTGGCTCCGGTGTCGATTCGCTCACTTCCAGCGAAGGCGACGGTGTTTCGTTAACATCCGGCGTATTCTGTGCCGTCTCTTGGGTGGGTTGCACCGTTGCCGCCGGTTCTGTCCCGTCCGGCACGGGTTGCTCCAGCGCGTGCGAAGTACGGGAGGCAGAAGAAAACAGCACACAAAACACCAGCAGAAGCGAAACGAACGCGCGCATCATCCTGCGATGGCTGCGCTTGCCTGTTCTTTTGAGCGTCTGCTGTTCAGTTGTTCTGCCCTGCTGTGTCAACGCTTGTGTTTTCCCTCTGTCTATATAGATTGGTTAGGCTGGTTTGCTTGCCGAAACCGCCATTCCGTTTGGTTCTCTTGCCGGATAAAACAGTCTTGCGCTTTGTCTTTTGTTTAGGTTTACGCGGCGCGATTCTTCACCAAGCATGACCCGGCAAAGCCGCACAATCACTTAATTTATCTGTTTTCCAACATCGCGATGTCGCTGGTCGCGCAATTTAGTATTTCTTTGTAACAAATATTTACTTGCGTGTTACAATCTATTTCCTGCTTCGATTTTTCCGCACTATATCTGTATTATCGCAGTATAATTCGCGATTCATCACATACGAATTCCTATGTGTTACACGTATTTGTCACGTTTATTATGCGTTGGATCAGGCATGGTATCACCACGTAACATTCCGTATTATATTACATAGAAACGTGAATAGCATTTCTTGTTTTTCGTATTATAGTGCAATATTTGAATTCACTAATTATTAAGTATGGAAACGCTTAACAGATGCTGCTAGAATGATTACAATCGCGAAGAAATCGAGGTAGCGCACATGCTTGCCCTGCTGGATGAAACGGATCAAAGACGGCTTCTCATTCTGGAAGTCCTGATGGAACAACCGGATTGGATCACCATCGGTGAACTCGCGCAGAGGGTGTCCGCAAGTGAGCGGACGATCCAAACCGACCTTGTTTTCTTCAAAAACGAATGGGACGATCAGCTCCATCTCGACATCTCGCAGAAGCGCGGCGTACGCCTCCTTTGCCGGAGCTATGCAACGCTGCACACGCTCTCCATCGATCTGGTCAAGCGCGCCGTTGCACCGCGTTTCATTCGTGATCTGTTCTTCTTTCCGGGTCAATCGCTGGAATTCTATACCAACAAACTCTTCATCAGTAAATCCACTTTGCTGCGTCAAGTGCCCCGGATCAACGCGTTTCTTTCGCGGATGAATGTGTTTATCGAACGGAGCCATGTCGGGTTCCATCTCTTCTCGCCGGACGAACAATCGCTGCGTAAGCTGATCGCCTCATCCTACGTGGAGCTCAACCCGGGACTAACGCATCGACAGCGCACCTGCGCAGAGCTGACGATACCATTCGCGGCAGCCGCCATCGATTTTTCAAAGCTTTGTGAAATCACCCGCTCAATCTTGATGCGCGCCAAGGAAACCGAGTTGACTGCGCTTGTGCTTGCCGATCCTTCTGTTCTGCCGGAGTTGGCTGCGTTTTACTTAATCTCGTTGATACGGGAAAATCAGGGCTTCCATGCAAAACCGGTACGCAAGCAAGCAGATCCTGTTTCAAAAGAAGAGCTCCTTACCGTGCAGAAGCTGTTTCCTTCCCTGCAAGAAGAGCAGCTCCTCCCGATTCACGAGATGCTCACAGAGCCGTTTCTGGCGCTGGGTGAGGAGGCAACCGCGCTCCTGCACCGCGAGTCCGCCGCGTTCTATGTGCGCGTGTTTGCGATGCTCTGCGTTTCCTGTCCGCCGCAAATTCAACACAAGCTACAAAACGCACTCGAAATTGTCTATCGTTCCACTTTGGCACGCCCGATCCGCACGAGCGGCATGTTCCGGCGCATCAGCGGGTTTTCTGCGTCCGTTCAGGTTTGCCATCCAAAGCTGTATGCCGCGTTTCAGGAGAGTCTTGCAGTCTTTTCCGGTGCGATGCAGTTTGACCTATCGCCCGCCTTGCCGGATCTCATTTTGCGGGTCTGCTATCTCTTTCCCGCGCTTGCGATGGCGGCGCCGACGCGCAAGCTGCTCGTCGTGAGTGATTCCGGGCTAGATCACGCGGAGTTTATCGCAAACTTTGTCCGCGAGCTCTTCAACGGCACGCATTATCAGACCATGGAGATCCGAACTCTCTCCTATGAAGAAGCGCTGCATACCGATCTAGACGCGCGATATCCCGATGAGGAGATTCTGATCACGACCGATCCCGCGCTTCTCTCGCTGCAAACACAAAAAAAAGTGCTCCTGTTTCACGATTTCCCTTCCACCGAAAACTTTGATCAACTCTACGAGGCGATCTATCGTAGTTAGCGTTGCCATAGAGTAGCAAGTAACGCGCAATAAAAAGACCCGCACGGGATTGTCCCGCGCGGGTCTTTGTTCGTAAGTATTTTTCGCTTTCCGTCAATCCTGCGCTTGCTCCACGGCAGGCAGCACCTGTTCCTGAAAAAACTTGCGTGCTTCCTCCGCCGCAATCACACTTTTGTTTCCGTTGAGTGCGACCGCGACACCGGGTTTGTGGCACTCTTTGGTGCAAAACTTCGCCGAAAACGCGACCTTGTCGTGCAAATTGTTTGTCTCAATCAAATGCTGAAATGTGGAGATCACATTGTATGCGCCTTTGAGGTGGCATGCACTGCCGATGCAGACCGAGAGTTCTGTCATGCGTTGTGCCCTCCGTCCTTCGTGTAGTCCACATGCAGCAGCTCGTGTACGCGCCCCTTGAGCACGTCGCCATAGAGTGACTGGACGAGCGAATTCTCCTCCGAGCGCTTGATGCTAGAGACGCGATCCACGGCATAGAGCCCTTCGCCGCGTTCCGCCTTGCCGGTGGACGCGCTATAGGGTTGTCCCGCGCCGCTGACGCAGCCGCCCGGGCAAGCCATCACCTCAACGAAGTCATATTGTTCCTCGCCAGAGAGAATCTTCCGAATCAACGCTTCGGCGTTGCTCAGCCCGCTGACGATTGCGATGCGCACCTCGCGATCGAGATACGGCACGCGCGCTTCCTTCACGCCCTTCATGCCGCGCACGCCGGTGAGCGCCGCGGTGTACAGCCCTCCGCGCGATTTATCGGACGCGAGCCTGCGGAGCACCGCCTCGGTCACGCCGCCGGTTACGCCGAAGATTACGCCCGCACCGGAGGTCACGCCAAACGGCATATCCAGCGCTTCTGGTTCCAGGTCTTCAAACACCACGCCGGATTCTTTGATCATGCGGATGAGCTCCTGCGTGGTGATCACCGCGTCCACATTTGGCGCGCCATCTGTGCAGAATTCGTCCCGCGCAGCTTCAAACTTCTTCGCCGTGCAAGGCATGACCGCCACATGAAACTGCCGTCTGGATGAGGTCTTCTCCTGCTCCTTGATCACGGCGGCAAACATCTGCATCGGAGAACGGCAGGTGGAGACATGCGCCAATAACTCCGGATGCGATTTTTCGCAGAACTGCACCCACGCCGGGCAGCAGGAAGTGAACAGCGGAAGCGTTGCCCCGCTCTCCAGATGCGAAAGCAGCTCTTCGCTCTCCTCCAGAACGGTCAGGTCCGCGCCGGTGGAGGTGTCATACACCTCGTCAAAGCCCATTCGATGCAGCGCGGCAACGATCTTGCCCATGCTGTTCTCGCCTTCGCGCAGACCCATCTCGCGTCCGAGCGCAACACGCACCGCCGGGGCGATCTGCGCCGTAACCTTTACGCCGCGGTCATCCAGCGCGCGCCAGACGCGGTTTGCGTTGTCCCGGACGACGATGGCGCCCGTCGGGCAAACCGCCGCGCACTGTCCGCAACCCACGCAGGGGGATTGCGCAATCGGCATGCCAAACGCGGTACTGATCTCCATCTTGGAACCGCGATGGGCAAAATCGATCGCGCCGACCGCCTGCACCTCGTTGCACATGCGCACACAGTCTCCGCAGAGAATACATTTGCTCGCGTCTCGCGCAATGCAGAGCGAGGAATCGTCCTTCTGCGGCTGCGGCGCGGTGTTCGGGAAGCGCACGCCTTCGATGTTAAAGCGCATTGCGAGGTCTTGAAGCTTACACTTGCCGTTGTTGCTGCAGGTGGTGCAGTCCCGGCAATGGTTGGCGAGCAGCAGCTCTAGAATATTCTTGCGATAGCGGCGCAACCGCTCCGTGTTGGTCTTGATCACCATGCCAGCTTTCGGCGGCGTGGAGCAGGCGGCTTCCAACCCGCCGCGCTCGGTCTCGACCATGCACATGCGGCATGCGCCATAGACCGAAAGCTCGGAATGATAGCAAAATGTCGGCAGCTTGATGCCCGCTTTCCGGATGAGTTCGAGCAGGTTCTTCTCCCCGTTGATCTCGACCGGGATGCCGTCCACCGTCATAAATTCCCGTTGTTCCATGAGTTATCCCTCCAAAATCGCGTGGAATGCGCAGGTTGCAATGCAGGACTCGCACCGGATGCACTGGGACAAATCGATGGAGAACGGCTGTTTGATCTGCCCGCTGATCGCGTTTACCGGGCAGGCTTTGGCGCACTTGGAGCAACCCTTGCAGAGCGCGGGATCGATCCAGATGCGCTTGAGCTTCTGGCATTCGCCCGCCGGGCAGCGCTTCTCGCGGATGTGCGCCTCATATTCCGTGCGGAAGCTCTTGATTGTGCTGACAACAGGCGATGCGGCGGATTTGCCGAGCCCGCAGAGCGCGGTCGCCGTGATGGTATCCGCCAGCTCCAGCAGTAGCTCGATGTCACCTTCCTCGCCCTTGCCCTCGACAATGCGCTCCAAAATCGCGAGCATGCGCTTGGTTCCTTCGCGGCAGGGCACGCATTTACCGCAGGATTCGTTCTGGGTAAAGTGCATGAAAAACCGCGCGACTTCCACCATGCAGGTGTCTTCGTCCATGACCACCAGCCCACCGGAGCCAATCATCGCGCCCGCTTTTTTGAGCGAATCAAAGTCCAGCGGGAGATCGAGATCTTCCGTGGTCAGGCAGCCGCCGGAAGGTCCGCCGATCTGCACGGCCTTGAATTTCTTTCCGCCGCGCACACCGCCGCCGATGTCGAAGATGACCTCGCGTAGCGTGGTGCCCATCGGCACCTCGATGAGCCCCGTGTTGACGATGTTACCCGTGAGCGCAAACGCTTTTGTGCCGGGGCTGTTCTCCGGCCCGATGGATTTGTACCAGTCCGCGCCGCGTGTAATGATCAGCGGCACGTTGGCGAAAGTTTCCACATTGTTGAGCACGGTTGGCTTGTCAAACAGGCCGTGTTCCACCGTGCGCGGGGGCTTCACACGGGGCATGCCGCGCTTGCCCTCGATGGAGGCGGTCAGCGCGCTGCCCTCCCCGCAAACGAATGCACCCGCGCCGCGCGCAATGTGCAACGTGAAGCAAAAAGCCGTACCGAGGATGTTGTCGCCAAGCAGCCCCAGCTCCTCCGCCTGCGC
Source organism: Bacillota bacterium (assembly GCA_023395595.1). Taxonomy (GTDB): domain Bacteria; phylum Bacillota; class Clostridia; order Christensenellales; family CAG-138; genus UBA7703. The sequence continues at coordinate 16,675 of JAEWYO010000070.1, read as the reverse complement.
AATCGCGCGGCGAAGACGCTTGACCGCGAGCGGATATTCCGCGCGGACATAGATATAGCCCTCCTGCGCGCCGGTTGCGATTCCTGCAATCATCATGCCTTCGAGCATGCGGTGCGGGTCGCCTTCCATCACGCTTCTGTCCATAAACGCGCCGGGGTCTCCCTCGTCGCCATTGCAGACGATGTATTTCACCGGCTCCGTTTGACGGCGCACCTGCGCCCATTTGCGTCCGGCGGGGAATCCGCCGCCGCCGCGACCGCGCAGGTTGGATTTTGCGATCTCGTCGATCACGTCGTCCGGTGTGCGGTCAAAGAGCGCGGTTTCGAGCGCAGCATAGCCGCCAAAGCCGAGATATTCGCGGATGCTGGTTGCGTCAATCTGTCCGCAGTGCTCCAGAACGAGGCGGGTCTGCTTCTGATAAAACGGGATTTCGTCCTGTTTCGGGTAAGCTGTGCCGTCCTTTTGGAACGCGAGGCGTTCGATCCGCTCTCCGCCCAGAATCGTGCGGCTGACGATCTCCTCGCAATCCTCCAGCCGTGTCTTTGTGTAAAGCCAGCCTTGTGGTTCGATGCGCACCAGCGGGCCCATCTCGCAAAAGCCATGGCAGCCGCATTCCTTGAGACCGACGCTCTCGCCATGCGGCTCGTGCGCCAGCTCCACGGAAACGGGAATCCCACTCTCTTCCATCAGGGTTTTGAGCTGCTCGAAGATCTGCATTGACCCGCTGGAAACACACCCCGTGCCCGCGCAGACGAGCACCCGCTTGGTTTCGAGCTGTAGCGCGCCCGCGCATTCTCTGCGCAAAGCTTTGAGTTCGCCTCTGTCTGTCAGCTTTTTCATGCGCGTTCACCCGCTTTCTCCGTCGCCAGTTGTTCGCGCAGCGACGCGATAAGCTCGCTTGCCTTGTCGGGCGTCATGGCAGGATAAACCTGCTCGTTGACCGTAATGACGGGGGCAAGCCCACAGGCACCGAGGCAAGAGACGGTCTCTACCGTGAACCCGCCGTCGGGTGTGGTCTTTTTCTCGGCAGAAAGGCTCAGCTCTTTGCGCAGCCGATCCAGTATCGGAATTGATTTGCGCACATGGCAGGCGGTTCCATCGCAAACGCGAATGACGAACCTGCCTTTGGCTTCCAGCGAAAAATTCTCGTAAAATGTCGCGACCGAATAAAGCCGCGCTTCGCTTACGCCAAGCGCGCTCGCAAGATATGGGAACACCTCGCGCGGTAGATAGTGATAGCGCTCCTGCACGTCCTGCAGGATGGCGATGATATTCGATTCCTTTTTCCCATAGATAGAAAGGATTTCGTCCACCGCGCGGTAGTCAAAAGATGGCTGCATGTGTGTCTCGTTCCTCCAGCGTGTTTATGTGAAACCGTTTATCTCGCGCAACAGAGTTTGATCTGCTGCGCGGTTTTATCGTTAGAAATAGCTCGTCTTGATGCGCTTGCCCATCTTCATCAGGCAATCGGCCAGCTGCTCGATCAGGCGCATCTTGAGATTGAAATTGATCGGTAGTTCGGGGTTCTGATGTGCGGGATTCACCGCACAACCGACAAAAAAATTGATGTCCGTCGCTTCCTCAAACAGCAGCCGCGCAATCTGGCTGGCGCCGTCCTTTCCCGTACTCCAGCGCTCATAGTCACTATTGTCATCGAGGTAGTTCTTCGCGTATTCCAGCACGCGATTGATTGTAATGACCCCTTCCGTGACCAGATCGACCCCGTCAATCGTCGCAATCGGTGGAATCTCAGGATCAGGAAACGCCAGCTCGGCGGTCAAGGGGCGATTCAAATACTGCGCCGCGATGGTCGATGTCGTGCCACCACAGATGATGTGTTTGCCTTCTTTCCCGAAGAAGAGTGACATCATCTTTTCATTGTCGTCACGGATGCTCGGCGGCCCGCAGAGTAGATTCATCGGCACGCGCGGACGGATGCGTACAGCACAAACCGTTGCATCGTCGCCCGGCTTTCCGTCGTAGAGACGGTTTGTCTCCTGCAGGAGAATCGTGGAGAGCGTCTTTGCCGTGAAACCCACATGCCAAAATGTCTCCATAAACCGCGCAATGTCTTCCCTGCGCCAGCCAAAGTTATACACGCCGCCAACACCGGCATGCACAACGCCGTCACTCATGGCAAGAAACAGGTCGTTTTCGCGCAGGGCAATGTCCGAGCGGTAGATGTTCTTTCCGCCGATAACCTGCATATTGGTCGGTAGCTCGACATTCTTGCCGTCGCGCAGGAGGATCACGGCCGGATTGTCATATTGAATGATCTCCGCGCGCTCGTTGTTGACGAGGCGAAGGATCGTAAAGGTCGAATACGCGATGCCGCGACTGCTGCAAACCGGCAGCGTTGCCGCGATGGTCTCCACGCAGTCTTCCAATCGCAGTCCCGCCGCGAGCATGGTCGAGAGGATCTTGCTGGTCAGCGTGGAGAGAATACTCGCTTTTACCCCGCTTCCGAGACCATCTGCGAGCACGATTACGGTGGAATTCTCGTCCATTCCGGATATCTCGATATGATCCCCGCAGAGCTGTTCGCCTGCGTGGTTGAGGCTCATATAGCCGATATCGGCGCAAAGGTGGTTATGGGTGATCATCGGCCGGAGCCTCCTTTCGTAACGATTTCTCTAAACTGAACGCGATTCTTCGCTGTCGATCGACTCTTTCTCTTCCATATCTCGCAGATTAACGCGACTCATCGTTATTGATCGACTCTTTCTCTTCCATGTCTCGCAGATTAGCGCGACTCATCGTTGTTGATCGACTCTTTCAGCTTGGTGAGCGCAATTTTTGTCTCGGCGGTCGTCTCACCAAGAAGCGAGGCAATCTCCTGCACGATGCGCATCTGTTTTTCCACCACGCGGTCGGCAATCTCCACCGTCTGGCGTCCGATCTCTTCTTTCTTGAGGCGTTCTTCTTCTTCCACCGTTACGTCGCGCAAAATCGCGATCAGGATATGCGTGGTTTTATCATGCACCAGTGAAAGCTCCAGATACTTTGAAAACTCGGCGTAATACGCACGCTGTTCCTTGACCGTGCGCCCTTCCAGCATGGCTAAGAACGGCAGCGGGTCGATGATCCGCACAAGCGGCTCGCCCAGTACATCCGCTTCACGCGCAATATGCAGCATCTTCATCGCCGCCGCGTTGACCTGCTGCACCTCCAAGTCCTCGTTCACCACGAGGATGCCGTTTGGCGTGTGGCTCAGGATATTGTTCGAGAAGCGCTCCGCCTTATCCATCAAAAACGGCAGGCACATACTGATATCCGCCTTGCCATGATAGACCGCAATCGCCTTCTCGCGGCATGTGTTGTAGCCGCAGCTTCCGCAATTGAGCTCGTCTTCCTTGCACGTTTTGCCCGTCTTGGCGAGAATCTCTGCAATCTCAGCCTCTGAGGGCACCGTGCTTGGCACGCCGATGTAGGAATGCCGCCGGATGAGCGCACCCGCCTCCGGCTGCGAAACGGCGAAGTCCCGCTTGCCGGCGAATGTGGTTACCGCCTGATAATGGCGCACGGGCGAGTTTTTGTATTTTTCCATCACCGGTCCGCCGATGCAGCTGCCGGAGCATGCGCTCATCTCCAGAAAGCACTTGTGCAGGTTACCCGCCGCGATGTCCGCAAGCGCCGCTTTGCAGTTGTCTGTTCCATCGACCGTCAGGCAGGTGTAGCCCGTGTCCGGAATATCCATGGTTTTGAGGATTCCGCCAACGGTCGGAAACAGGCGCGCGCGGCTCTCCTCCGCGCTGTCGAGCACGGGTTCCGGCGTGATGTTTGCCGCAGCGAACATGCGCGAGAGTTCGTCAAATGTCAGGACCGCGTCCACGGGGCTGTTCTCCGCTTCGTCTTTCTTGGAAAGGCAAGGCCCGATAAAAACCGTTTTTGCATCAGGCATACGCCGCTTGATATCCTGGCTGTGCGCAATCATCGGCGAGACGACGGGCGAAAGATACTTAATCAGCTCCGGATAATACTTGCGGATGAGCAGGTTGACCGAGTGGCAGCAAGAGCTGATGATGACATCCATGCGCTGCTCTTGCATCTGCTTTTCGTATTCGCGTTTGACCAGCGTAGCGCCAATCGCCGTCTCCTCCGCCGAAGAAAAGCCAAGCTGCACCAGCGCGGTTTTCAGCGAGTCGAACCCGACATGCTCAAAATACGCAGCGAAAGAGGGCGCGAGGCTCGCGATCACCGGCGCGGTTCCGTCCAGCAGCACGCGGACGATCTCCGTCCCGTCAGCAATCTGCTTCGCGTTTTGCGGGCACACAACAAAACATTGCCCGCAAAGGATACACTCTTCGCCGACAATGTGCGCCTGATTGGCGGAGAAGCGGATCGACTTTACCGGGCAATGGCGAATGCACTTATAGCAGTTTTTGCAGTTCGACTTTTTCAGTCGCAACACATCAGACATGATGTTTATCCATCCAATTCGATATTACAGTTTCGGTATTTCTACCAGCTTTGGTATTGTTCTCGCAATCTTCGGAAGTACGGTTTGGACAAAGAATCGCTCCGTATTCTCAGGCGTCAGGGAGAAATAGCTCTCGTCGAACCGTACACTCACACCAGTTTGGCATTGACCCATGCAAAACGAACCGCACAAGGCGATTTCGTCCTTGAGTCCGCGCTCCAGGATGAGTCGCTCCAGCTTCTCAACCACAGCGCGCGACCCTTTTAGGTGACAGGAACTCCCGATGCATACCGTAATATTCATTCGCATGCCCTTTCCGGAAGAGTATCGTGCGGTTCTCTCAGTATTTTATCGATATTATATTACCGATATGAGGATTTGTCAACCCGATCCGCAAACAACGATGTGCTCTGTCTTTGCTGCGCGAGGGCGAAAAAAAACGCCGCCTCGAAGCCATTCCAGCGGCGTTTCAGCTTTGCCTGATTCGATTGTTAGAACACGATGTCCTTCTCTGAGTGTGTCATTTATTGCGCTGCTGCCGCGCTATCGCTTCGCTTAATACTCCACTTTCTGCTTTGCGTTTTCTTCATCTCTTCCGTGCAGCCTTCTTCCGAATTCACATCGTCCGGATTGTGGAAGGTCGGCACAACTTTCATCAGAGCAGCGCGAATATTTTCGGGCGAATCCGTGTTCAGCGCGCTTTGCAGCAGTCCAATCTTTGCCGCAATGTGATCCGCGCTCCTGAATTGATCCTTCTCGACGAAAATCAATTCATTGCTGGTTTTTTCCAAATGCTCGGTATCGACCAATAGTTCCTCATACAGTTTTTCGCCCGGGCGCATGCCGGTTTCGACAATCTCAATCTCGGTATACGGTGTATAGCCCGAAAGACGGATCATGTTCTCCGCAAGATCGAGAATCTTCACCGGATAACCCATATCCAGCACATAGATTTCGCCGTTCTTTGCCATCGCTCCAGAAGTGAGCACCAACTGACTTGCCTCTGGGATCGTCATGAAATAGCGAATAATCCGTTTGTCGGTGATCGTCACCGGCCCACCGTTTTCTATCTGTCGTTTGAAGAGCGGGATCACGGACCCGTTAGAGCCCAGCACATTGCCAAACCGAACCGCGCTGAAGCTCGTCACGCCGCTTCTGTTCTGCACGATCATCTCGCACATCCGTTTGGTCGCGCCCATGATGTTGGTCGGGTTCACTGCCTTGTCGGTCGAGATCAGGATGAACTTTTCTACGCCGTATGCCTCCGCGCATTCCACCATGTTCAGCGTGCCAAACACGTTGTTTTGCACCGCTTCGCAGCAGTTTCGCTCCATCAGCGGGACATGCTTGTGCGCCGCCGCATGCAGAATCACATGCGGATGGTGCAGTTGCAGAATTTTCTCAATCGCACGCCTGTCGCAAACGGAGGCGATTTCAACCACCAGATCGAGCTTTGCGCCATACAGCATGGAGAGTTCCTGCTGAATGTCATATGCGCCGTTTTCGTAGATATCCAGAATAATCAGTCGTTGCGGGTGCATTCTAGCCACCTGCCGGCAGAGTTCGCTGCCAATGGAACCGCCGCCGCCGGTGATCAACACGACCTTGTCGCGATAGTATCCGTTTGTGACCTCATCCGTTATGGAGAGCTGCGCGCGAAACAGCAGCTCGTGGATGTCAAACTCGCGCACTTTACGCCTGCCGTTTTCCATGTTCTCCGCCGTCGGAAAATCATAGACCTTGATCTTGCAGCCCGTGTCCTTGTATTTTTCATACAGGCACTTCTTCTGTTCGGTATCCATGCTCGGCACAGCGAAGACAATCTCCTGAATCAAATGGCCGTTGATCAGGTTTGGTGTGACCTCCTGTTCGGAGTAAACCCGAATATCGCAAATGTAGCGACCGATCTTCTCGCGATCGGTCTCGATAAACATGCATGGTTTATAGTAAGCGCCGGGGTTGTTGAGCAGCTCTTCCGCAAGCATCACGCCAACGCGCCCCGCGCCGACGATTGCGATATTGATGCGTGTTTTACAGGGCTTTCCTTTTTCGTTTTGCTCCGGTGTGCAGTTGAGTCCGGTGAAGATTGCTGTTAGGCGCCGCAGCCTCGCCGCAATCGGTGAACTGGCGCTGTTGTAATCATACAGGTACTGGTACACAAGGCGGATTGCGATCGTCATCAACAAATTGACGCTGATGACCGATACCGCGCGAATAAAAGTGATCTTTTCCGTTAGAAATGCAGCGTTCGCCACAAAATAGACAGCACCCGCCAATGCGTCCGCCAGAATCAACCGCAGATACAGCGTTGTTCCACCATATCGCCAGACATGGTTGTAGATGCCATACAGCATTCTGCACGCAAAGAGCGTCAGGATGCAGAGTATGGTTTGCATCATCAACCCATAGAGGCTAAGCTTCTGCGCCTCGCTTGGATACACCACCAGCAAGAGCAGCACTGTGAATAACAGCAGCACCGCATCATATGCCATCAGCAAGGCCGAGTGCTTATGACCTCTTTCATTTTTTCGTTCCGTGATTGCTTCGCTGTTGACGAACATGACTATTGTATCCCCGTTCTTCCGCTTTGCCGTTTTCCAAATAATCCACCGATTGGACGCCCCGTTAGGAGCGCTTCTGCCCACTCAGTTCTTGAAAAACGAACAGGAGTCTTCCTTCTGATCGCACAGTTATCTACTCAACCGTTACGCTCTTGGCCAGGTTTCGTGGCTTATCGACATCCAGCCCGCGCGCAACGCTCATGTAGTAACCGAAGAGCTGCAGCGGGATGATGGCGAGGCTCGCTGAAAAATGGCGATCAGTTTGCGGAATGTACGTTGTGAAATCCGCGGTGTCTTCGAGCGTATAGTTGCCGTAGTTGGTGAGCCCCATGAGATACCCTCCGCGGCTCTTAACCTCCATGAGATTGCTGGTAGACTTCTCATAGAGATGCTGTTGCGTCAGAGTGCCAACGACCAGCGTTCCTTTCTCAATCAGGCTGATGGTGCCGTGCTTTAGCTCTCCCGCTGCATATGCCTCTGAGTGAATATAACTGATCTCCTTCATCTTCAGGCTGCCTTCCATGCTGATTGCATAATCCAGCCCGCGGCCAATGAAAAAGATGTCCTTTGCATTGGCAAACTTTGCCGCAAACCATTGAATCCGTTCCTTGTCCGCTAGAACGCGTTCCATCTTCTCCGGCAGCGCCATCAACTCATCCAGAAGCGCATGCGACTCCTCCTGGCTGATGGTTTCGTGAACCATGGTGAGCTTCAGCGCGAGAACATAGCCTGCCGCCAACTGTGCGCCGTATGCCTTTGTGGTTGCGACCGCAATCTCCGGCCCTGCAAACGTATAAAAAACAAAATCCGCCTCACGCGCGATAGAAGAGCCCACCACGTTGACAATAGCGAGCGTCTTTGCGCCAAGCGTCTTTGCCTCCCGCAGAGCGGCGAGGCTGTCTGCCGTTTCTCCCGACTGGCTGATGACAACCACGAGGTGCTTGTCGCTCAGAATCGGTTTGCGATAGCGAAATTCCGACGCTAGCTCGACGCGCACCGGAACTTTTGCCAAATCTTCGATCACATATTGCGCAACGATTCCGGCGTGATACGCGGAGCCGCAGGCGATGATATCGACACACGTAAACGCCTTGATCGCTTCGTCAGATAGTCCCAGTGGAGCAAAATCGATTGAATGGGTTTTGATGACGCTCTGGAGCGTCTCCCGAACCGCCCTTGGCTGCTCGTGAATCTCCTTCATCATGAAGTGCTCATAGCCGCCCTTGTCGGCGGCTTGTGCATCCCACTTGATGTGCGTAATCTCTTTCGAGATGGGTTCCTGATCGACGTTATAGAATGCGACCTCACCCTTTTTCAGGCAGCCGATCTCCATATTGCCGATGTAGTAAACATCTCTGGCGTATTTCAAAATTGCGGGTACGTCCGAGGCAATAAATCCTTCTCCGCCAGCGATGCCGAGGATCAACGGGCTGTCCTTGCGCGCAACATAGATCGCATCCGGCTGATCCTGAAACAGAATTGCAAACGCATAGGATCCCTGTATACGAAGCATCGCGCGGGAGATTGCCGCAATCGGCGTGCCTTCTTTTTTATAGTAGTAGTCAATCAGCTTTGCCGCGACTTCGGTATCCGTCTTTGAATAGAAGGAATACCCCTTCTTGAGCAGCTTTTCACGCAGTTCCTGGTAGTTCTCGATGATGCCGTTGTGCACACACACCACTGCATGGTCGTCGCTGCTGTGTGGGTGCGCGTTTTCAACCGAGGGTTCCCCGTGGGTTGCCCAACGCGTATGGCCAATGCCGCAGTTGCCTTGCAGGCATCTCCCGTCGTTGGTCATTTCATAGAGTTCTTTGAGTCTGCCTTTTGCCTTGACAATCTCGATCTCACCGCTGCCTTCGCGCACGGCAAGCCCCGCCGAATCATAGCCGCGATATTCGAGTTTGGACAGTCCTTCCAGCAGCAACGGCGCCGCCTGATTCATACCGCAGTAACCAACGATTCCGCACATAATCTCTCCTGTTATCCTATCAAGCAGATGGATGGTTCCATCCGCTGAATCAAGCAGTCACTTGCTGCATCACGCAGAAAAAACGAGTAATAAAAAAGAGCTTCGTCCATATCGAAGCAACTTCACAAATTCTAGATTGAAGATATTCCTAGCGTTTTTTTGCTCTGTTAACCAGTTCAGCGATTTATGACCAATTTCAAATAGTGGTTTCTTTTATAGCTTTGCAAACCAATCCAATGACTGATGATTGCCTGTCAGGCGATCCGCACACGCTTTTCCGTAGGCTTCTTCGAGCTTGTCATACGCTTTTTGAAGGTTGCTGCCTCTTCGGTGTATGTTGTGCGCATCACTTGATATAAAATCAATCTCGCCATCGAGTATCGCGCGCTTGATGGTTCTGTTTGTCACATAATCCCGCCCGCGCAGAATGCAGTCCGCGTTGACTTGATAAAGCACGTCATACTCTTTCTTGAGTTGTGTCAGCCGCAGCCGCGCAAACATCAAGCAAGCATAGCGCTCGATGTGTGCCAAGATGGGGATATATCCTGCGCGCAGCACATTGAGCACCGCGTCCTCAATCTCGGGATAGGATACATTGGGCGCGAACTCCAGCAGTACTTTTTCCGTACCTGCCATCGTAGGAATCATATGCTCGGATAGAAACCGCTGCACATGATAGGTATACATGACCTCCGAACCAAGGTAAATCTCCAGATCAAGCCCGTACGCATTGGAGAACAGCCTTGCTTCTTCGATTTGCTCGTGCAAGCGCTCCATCGAGATCGGCGTCAATCCCGGCGTGATGTGCGGTGTTGCAACGAGGAAGCGAACGCCGTCTTTGTGCGCCTCTACCAGCATCTGCTGCATCTCCAGCTTGGTTTGTGCGCCGTCATCCAAACCATATAAAACGTGTTGGTGCAGGTCAAAGAATGCGCTCATTCCATGCTCAACCTTTGCTGCCACCCTCGGATTTTACATATTGCGAGTAGTAGCCCTTATAATATCCGCGGCCTTGATAGTTTTTGCTGTTGTACACTTTCGGCGGAACGTTGTTGATCGCAACGCCCAGCACATCGCAGCCGGTCTTTTCGATTTGATACCGCGCCTCCAGCAGATCTTTGCGACGCACCTGATTGTAGTTGGTCGCGATCAATGCGCCATCGCAGGATTTTGCGATCTCCAGCGCATCGACAATCATACCCACAGGCGGAGAATCCACGATGATATAGTCCACATTGGGCGAAATCTGATCCAGCAACATCGAAAAACGGGGCGAGTTTAGAAGCGCCAGCGAGTTGTTGACCGCGTACCCGACCGGCACGTAGAACGCGCGGCGCAAATCCGTGGTGTAGATGACATCTTCCAGTTCGCACTTCTTTGCCAGATAGTGCGAAATGCCAAGCTTATCCTTGTCCTGATACAGGAGGCGAAACGTCGCGTCGATGGTGGATCTGCGAAGGTCTGCGTCAACAAGCACAACGCGCTTGCCGAGTTCGGAAAGCGTGCGCAAAATCTGCATGGAAAGAAATGTTTTTCCTTCCGCGCTCATCACACTAGTCACCATGATCTTCTTATATTTTGTGCCGGTGAACGTCAAGTTGGTGCAGAGTGTATTGATTGCCTCTGTACCCGCATACCCCAGCTCGGGAAATCGTTTGATCGATAACGTCTTCACTCTTCCGCTTTGCCTTTCTGAATCGGTTTTTTCTCCAGCATGTCAATCTTCGGTATGATCGCAAGCACGGACATGCCCGTATAACGCATCACTTCCTCCGAAGTCTTGATCTTGTCGTCGGAAACGAACTGAATCGTCACGCCGGCAACCGCCAGCGCAAGCCCGGCCACAAGGCCAAGCAGGATGTTGCGCGTAATGCTCGGCGAAGAGGGGCTTGTCGGAACCAGTGCGGTAGACAGAATGTTCGGTTCCTCCGTTGCCATGGTTCCTGCGATAAATTTGATCGCAACGTTTGCATATTCGTTTGCAATCGCCGCCGCCTCCTTGGCAGAGGGCGACTTTACGGTCAGTGTCAAAATGCGTGTATCGTTCGGGTTTGCAACCGTTAGCATCCCCCGAAGTTGCGAATAGGTATAGTGCAGGCCGAGGTTTTTGATGACCATCTCGTGCACTTCCCAGGTATTGAAGACCTCGACAAAATCGCTTGCAAGATAGGAGCCGATCTGAAGATCCGACAGATTGATCGCGGAATCCCCGGAATTCATAACATAGAGTTTCGATGTTGCCTCATACATCGGCGTGATGAAATAGAACGTCGCGATTGCAGAAACCGCGGCGCCCAAAATCCCCATCAAAACGATGAGACGAATATGATCGAGAAAACTCAAAAACAGCTCTTTTAGGTCGATCTCTGTTTCGCCTGTTTCCTGCGCGTTTGGATAATAGGCTGTTTGATTGCCCGGCGCGTTCCGCTCCGGCGAAGTACTGTTTGCCATCCGTTCCTCCACATAATTAGGCTACTGCCTCTGAATCCAGTCTCGCCGGACTCGTTCTGTGCAATAGCCTGCACTCACGTGCTAACTTGGGACCTGGTTCGAGGGATTCCCCGGGAACCATTTGTCAGTTCGAGAGCACCGCTAGAACTGCTTCGTGTCCGATTTTCTCCATCAGTTCGATCGGGAACACCAAGCGAAGGTCTCCTTGATCGACGCTGGTTTCCAGCGCGAGCCAAATCATCTTCCCGTCGCTGCCAGGATAACCCACTACACCGATGACTGTCTTATCAGCCGGGAACTCGGTCGGGAAGCGCAGCGTGCAATACACCTTGCCAAACTCCACTTTATAGTTCCCGATGCCAAGCGGCACGAGTTCATTGAGCTTCATCGTGGTCAGGTCGGTGCCTTTCGGCGTCAGCGCTGTGATCTGCGTCTTGGTTTCCTCTGGAAAGTAGTCCGCAGGCTTGTTCTTCTTTTCGACGAAGCTCTTGATGTCATCCATCTGCGCCTGCGCCTTGTCGGATGCCTCTCTCTCGACCCAAATCAGAGCGTCGCCGCTTTTCTTCTCCGTCTCCACCTTGGTCACACGGGTCAGGTCTTCCGTCGTCTTGCTGGGGGTCGCCGCCAGAGCAGGCGTAATCCCCGTCAACACGACGAGTGCAACAATAAACGCGATCCATTTCCTTTTCATGTTTTTCTCCTTTGACTATCTAAGCCCGGTCCGGCTATGTCGGATTTTGTACATCGTGTCCGCTGCCCGCTTGGTAGCATACGCAAGGGTTAGTTACTCTTTTCATAAAACACGCGCATGACGAGCGCCTTGAGCGCAGCTTCATCCGCATGAAACTCCGTAAATCCATCCTCGCCAATCACATATTCGCCGTCGGGGTGAATCATGCTTTCACGGGTGTAGTCTCGATCCTTCCAGAGCTCGTTGATGATTCTTCCGTTGGATAGGTTTGTCACGAGATACGGATCGATCTTCTTGAAGAATACGTGCAGGAAGTCGGAATCGTTTTCCGTCTGAAGCTGTTCGTCCATCTTCTTCACAAGCGCATCCCAATACTGCGTCTGGCGCTTGCCGCGCGCTTCATTGGTACCAACGCCGATGTCCATGCGATTGCGAACGAAGTATTCCGCTTGCTTTCCTTGCAGGGTGATCGTCGCACCGATCTTCATCTGCGGATCGAGATGCGTAAAGTCGTCCGCAATGGTCACCGGCACACCGCCCGCCGCGTCATTCAATGTAGCGATTCCGTCGAGGCGCATCGCCAAATAATAAGGAATACGCACACCGTAGAACAGCCCGCTGACCGCATCCCGCTGCAGCTCGCAGCTCTGCTCCCGCCCATTGCCAAAGCCGTGTGCCAGGCAAATTTGCGTGTGCCGCGTGCCCGCGTTGTCGCCGAGCACGCCGAGTATGGTAATCTCGGCAATCGTGTCGCGATCAATCTGAATCGGTGTGATGCGCTTGCCATCCGCATCGATTACAACGAGAACTAAAAAATCCGCCTGACCCCCATTTCGATAGGAGTCTTCGGCAGACGTGTCGTCGGTATAATGATCGGTTCCCATCAGGAGAATTGTCGTCAGGTTCTTCTTGGGCGAATAGGATTCCCCGTTGTATTCAATCACCGGAGCTGCCGTAAAGCGAGTATCCAAATCTCCGCGTGGTTCTTCCTGTCCGCGACCCGGGTCGAGATACCGGCCGATGAGTACCGCTCCGGCAATACAAACAGCAAGGATTCCCCCGGCAAAGATCAGGCGCTTGATGATTGTGTTTCTATCAGGGTTTTCTCGCAGCGGTACATGTTTCATGTTCCGGAAGCTCCTTCACGATATCAAACCCCAGCCAGATCTTTTGCTGCTTTCCTGCGAACTGTACCGTCACTTGACCGCTGCGGTTTCTCTTGTCAATGCGTGTGATCTGCCCTTCCAAATCCTTGAGTGGACCTTCAACAATCACGATCCGCTCGCCGATTTTGTGCGCTTTGGAGAGCGTCAGTACGCCATCATACTTGAAGATAAACTTCGCATAATTTTCGTCCTCACCAAAGAGCCGCCAGTCGCCATCCGAGTAAGACAGCACGGAGATCAAATCGTCAACCGGAACCAATTCGTGTATCTCAACATCCGCTGGTGCTTCAAAAAACACATAGCCGGGAATCACGACATCATCCCGCAGCGTGGTAACACCGCTAAGCGTATGCCGCATGGTTTGGCAGACGGCTCTTGCACGCGCTCTCTTGCTAAACAGCTCAATGCCGTTTGCAACCAGCCGCTCTTTTCCCGTCAGGCAAAACACACACCCATAACAGAGTTTTGGTTTGTGCAGGGCTAATACATGTTCCGACGGCATAGGGGGAACCTCATTCATATTGTTTATCCTTGTGTTGCCCACAGTAAGCGAACCCGCATCAACAGCGGAATCGCCGCTTCCTTGCAAAATGATGAAAATTTACTGAACGATGCGCTCGTTCTTCGTAAACAAGGCCGCGTGTTTCATTCAAAAGCGATTTTCTTTTCCCTTGCAGCTGATTCCGGCGCAAAAAAAATAGCACCCTTGTAATGCGAATCCGCAAGCAGCATTTACACGTGCTGTTTATAAAAAAAGTAAAAGGAACCGCGGCGAGCCATTCTCCCGCTGTTGCGTCGTTGCAAGCGGGTTGCACTCTCGTCTCCTGCGTGTTCATTCCATGAAGATTGTTGTTTGAAGATAGCTTCGCCCTTCGACCAGCGCGGTCGAATCGCTTGGGCTATGTCTCCAACCGGTTTCGCACCGCTGAAATCTCAGCATCTGCTCTGCGGCTGTATGTGTGAAATGCATGCTGCTTTGGATAGTGTACCAGTTTTATGCGTTTCCGTAATCGTTATTCTCGTACGGATCTATACATTGTATATACGCTTTTTGCCTAGCTTGAAGTTTACACGATTTAAAATGTTAAGTCAACCTCTTTGGGCTGTGTTTTTGGCCCAATGAAACAGATTTGTCGAATATTATAGAAATTTTACCTTTTTTTGCGTCATGATTTCCCGTAAATCGGACATTTTAGCACTCTTGCATCATTGCTGCCGATCTCTTCTTATGTTTGTAACAAGTTATATAATTTTCGGATATTTGCATATGAACGATCCAACTAAATATTTATCGGGACTCATCGATAAAATTCTGCTGAAACAGGCATCATGTGTGCTTTTTGCACACACAGCTGTCTTGTGAAACAATAATCCAAAAATGTCCCGCCGCGCAGCGCAATATGCCGTTTGATTGATTTATGCAATAGTTTTCGATATGTTTTCATGAATACAACATGCTCACTCGATGAGAATTTTGTATTCTTGATCATTTGCGGCGTGTCCCGCCCGGCAATAATCGCTCTCTTGATAGAAGCGCAAACAACCGATAGTAAGAAAAACGCGTCATCCATAGAATTTGATTCAACATCTATTGCCTCATCAGGCGAAGTATATTATACTGTGAAACGAAATTCATCGACGAAAGAGGGGAAGTTGATTGGAACACATCATTGAGGTCGCCGGGCTGAAAAAGAGCTATGGCGAGGTGCAGGCGGTTAAAGGGATCGACTTTTACGTGGAGAGCGGAAAGATTTTTGCGTTCCTCGGGCCAAACGGCGCGGGAAAGTCCACAACCATTGACATCATCTGCACATTTCTTCAGTCCGACGCGGGCATTGTCGAAGTAGACGGTCACCGTTTGGGCAAGGATGACAACGCGATTCGCCAGAGCATCGGCGCGGTGTTTCAGGACGGGCTACTCGACCCGCTGCTCACCGTCTCCGAAAATCTCCGCATCCGCGCGGGTTTCTACGGGCTGCGGGGGAAACAGCTCGACAAAACCATCCGCGAGATCGCCGAGCGCATGGGCATTCAAGAGATTCTAAAACGTCCCTATGGCAAACTCTCCGGCGGACAGCGGAGGCGTTGCGATATCGCCCGCGCGCTGGTCAACACACCAAAGATTCTGTTTCTGGACGAACCGACCACCGGCCTGGACCCGCAGACGCGCAAGAGCGTATGGGAAACCATTGCGAAACTTCAGCGCGACACGGGCATGACCATCTTTCTCACCACGCATTACATGGAAGAAGCGGCTGAGGCGGATTATGTCATCGTGATCGACAACGGCACGATCGTGGCAAAGGGGACGCCTTCCGACTTGAAGGAGCGCTTCACGAGCGATAAACTCGCGTTGATCACAAAAGAGCCGGAGCAGCTCGCCAAGCGGCTCACTGCGGACGGGTTCCAGCCGGAGGTTGTTGCAAACCGCGTGACGCTGCGCGTTGCCAACACGCTTACCGCGTTGCCGATTCTAGAGACATACAAAGATGCCATCACGGGCTTTACGGTGACGACGGGCACGATGGACGATGCGTTCATCGCCATCACCGGAAAGGAGATTCGCGAATGATCAATTTTACGAAACGCAACCTACTCGTCTTTTTCAAGGACAAGGCTTCCGTGTTTTTTTCGTTGCTGTCGGTGTTCATCATCATCGGCATGTATGCGCTCTTCCTTGGAGACGTTTGGTCGAGCAGTATGGAAGGCGTGACCGGCGCGCGCAACATCATGGATTGCTGGATCGTCGCGGGATTGATCGCTGTGACTTCGGTGACCACCACGATGGGTGCGTTTGGCACAATGGTCGAGGACAAGTCCAAGAAGATCATCAAGGACATCCATTCCTCTCCGCTGCCGCGCATCAGTATCGCGGGAGGCTATATCCTCAGCGCGTTTATCATTGGCGTAATCATGTGCGTGGTCGCGCTCTTGCTTTGCCAACTGTATCTGCTCAGCAGCGGCGGCGCAATGTTCAGCGGCATGCAATTGCTCAAGATCTTCGGGTTGATTCTGCTTTCGACGTTTAGCAGCACGACGCTGGTGCTGTTCTTTGTCTCGTTTTTCCAGAGCAACAATGCGTTTTCGATTGCCAGCACGATCATCGGTACGGTCATCGGCTTTCTGACGGGCATCTACATCCCCATTGGCCAGTTACCGGAGGGCGTGCAGACGGTGATCAAATTCTTCCCGCCTTCGCATTCGGCGGCGCTGCTGCGGCAGGTGATTATGGAGGACGCGATTAAGACCGGGTTTGCGGGAGCGCCTGCCAGCGCGGTGAGCGAGTTTAAGGAGATGCTGGGCGTCACGTTCCAGATTGGCGGAACGACGGTCACGCCACTGACGAGCATCATCATTCTGGTGGTTGCCGGGTTCCTGTTCCTCGGGCTCTCGATGCTGAGTCTCTCCAGAAAAAAG
>JAEWYO010000087.1 GCA_023395595.1 Bacillota bacterium | reverse complement strand
TCAGCAAAGACGGCTTTGGCGCGCGCATCTTCGTCAAGGACGAGGCGGCAAACCCCAGCGGGAGCTTTAAGGTGCGCAGGGCTGCAACCAGCATCCACCACGCCAAGCGTATGGGCTATCCCGGCGCACTCTCCGCAACCAGCGGAAACTATGGCGCGGCGGTAGCCAGTTGCTGCGCAAAGAGCGGGTTAAAGTGCATCGTCGTACAGGAATGTTACGATTCGCGCGGCGTGGGTCAGCCGGAGATCATCGAAAAAGCGCGCAAATGCGAGGCGCTCGGCGCAGAGGTGGTGCAGCTTTCGGTTGGGCCCGAGCTGTTTTATACCGTGCTGCGGATGCTCGAAGACACGGGCTATTTCAACGCCTCGCTCTACACCGCGTTTGGCATTGCGGGAATCGAAACGCTCGGCTACGAGTTGGCGCAGCAGTGCCGCGCGCAGACGGGCAAAGACCCGGATGTGGTCGTCTGCACCAACGCCGGCGGCGGCAACCTGACGGGCACCGCGCGCGGGCTAAAGAAAGCAAACTGCGCGGCGCAGATCGTTGCCGCAAGCGTCAACCTCAAGGGCTTGCATATGGCGAGCGACACGCAATTCAACAAAAAATCGTTTACGACCGGGCATACCGGCTTTGGCATGCCGTTTTCCACCTGGCCGGATCGCAGCGACGTGCCCAGAAGCGCGGCGCGACCGCTGCGATACATGGATCGATATGTGACGGTCAACCAAGGCGAAGTGTTTTATACCACGGAGCTGCTGGCGCGGATGGAAGGAATCGAACGGGGGCCTGCGGGCAACACGAGCCTCGCCGCCGCAATTTCGCTATCGCAGGAACTGCCGGAGGATCAGATCATCGTCGTACAGGAGACGGAGTATACGGGCGCTGGCAAACACGGCAGCGCGCAGCTCTCGTTTGCGCGGCAAAACGGAATCCGGGTTTCGCTGGGCGATCCGAAAGACGAAATCGCGGGAGAGAGCATCATCCTGCCCGCGCACGCTTCGCTTTTGCACGCGGTGGATGTCGATCTCGACCACATGCGCCGCTCGTTGATCACCCATGCGGCAACGACGGTGGATCACGCGCCGACGGAAAACGACATTGCGTTTCTCGCGGAGGAGACAAAGTCGAACAGCGCATTCGTGCGCGACGCACTCAAATAGGCGTAACAAATCCTGAACGAAATCGGGAGGAACGATATGATCAAACGAGAAGATGATTTTCAAACAAGGCGCGAACACCTCAAGAACCTCAGCGACGAGGAACTCAAATCGCGTTTCTGGGCGCTGACCGAGCAGCTGGTCGACCCGTTGCTGGAGCTTGCGCATGAGAATACCTCGCCCGCCATCGAGCGCAGCGTGCTGCTACGCATGGGCTTTGGTTCGCTGGAAGCAAAGGCGATTGTTGACGCGTGCACGGAGAAGAGCCTGCTGGGTCACGGAGCGGGCAACGTGGTCTATCGTTACGCCAAGCACAAGGGGCTGGAGATTCGCGAGGCGGGGCTTTCGCTTTTGACTCCTGCAAATCTGGAAGAGGCGGCTGGCCTGTTTGGAGGCAAACAATGAGCGAATATCGTCTTTTGCCGGATGAAAACATCGACGTTGCAAAGATTTTAGAGGACTTGAAAAATTATCGTCCCCGCCGTCGGGGTTGGACTTGGCGCGAACCCGCGCCAAACCTGACGATGGGGCCGTTTACCTATCACGATTGCAGCCAGCCGCTCAAGGATGGCGTTCCGTTGCCGCCCGCGCACTACTTTGGCGACGTTGACCCGCAACCCATGCCGGTCATTACGACCGAGATCGCCAGCGGACGATTTGAGGACGACATCCGGCGTATGCGCATGGCGGCGCACCATGGCGCGGATCATATCATGGTCATCCGCACCTCCGGCCAAAGCCACTACGACGGGCTGATCGAGGGCACGCCACAGGGCAGCGGCGGGGTTCCGATCACCCGCAAGCAGGTGCGCGCGCAGAGAAAAGCGCTGGATCTGATCGAGGACGAAGTAGGTCGTCCCATCAACTTCCATAGCTACGTCAGCGGCGTGGCTGGGCCGGATATCGCCGTTATGTTCGCGGAAGAGGGCGTCAACGGCTGCCATCAAGACCCGCAGTATAACGTGATCTATCGCAACATCAACATGATGCGCTCGTTTGTGGACGCGGCGGAGAGTAAGCAGCTCATCGCCTGGGGCAACATGGCGCAGATTGACGGCGCGCACAACGCAAACGCCACTGCGCGGGATGCCTGGAAGGTCATGCCGGAGCTGATGGTGCAGCACGCGATCAACGCGCTGTATTCCAGCAAGGTTGGCGTGCCGAAGGAGAATATCTGTCTCTCCACCGTGCCGCCGACGGCGACGCCCGGGCCTTGCGTCTATATGGACTTGCCCTATGCGGTTGCGCTTCGGCGGCTCTTTACCGGCTATCGCATGCGCGCGCAGATGAACACAAAATACATCGAATCCAGCACACGCGAAGCGACGGTGACCCATGTGCTCAACATGGTGGTCAGCAAGCTCACCAGTGCGGATATTCAGTCCACGATCACGCCGGACGAAGGGCGCAACGTACCCTGGCACATCTATAACATCGAAGCCTGCGACACGGCAAAGCAGACGTTGGTCGGGCTCGACGGGCTCATGGAGATGGTGGAGCTCAAAAAAGACGGCTATCTGGAAGAAAAATCCCGCGAACTCACGGAACGCGCCGTTCTCTTTCTGGAAGAAATGATCGAAAAAGGCGGCTACTTCGCGGCGGTGGAAAGCGGGATGTTTGTCGATAGCGGCATTTTCCCGGAGCGCAACGGAGACGGAATCGCGCGCAAGCTCTCCGGCGGCATCG
>JAEWYO010000085.1 GCA_023395595.1 Bacillota bacterium | reverse complement strand
TCAGCAAAGACGGCTTTGGCGCGCGCATCTTCGTCAAGGACGAGGCGGCAAACCCCAGCGGGAGCTTTAAGGTGCGCAGGGCTGCAACCAGCATCCACCACGCCAAGCGTATGGGCTATCCCGGCGCGCTCTCCGCAACCAGCGGAAACTATGGCGCGGCGGTAGCCAGTTGCTGCGCAAAGAGCGGGTTAAAGTGCATCGTCGTACAGGAATGCTACGATTCGCGCGGGGTCGGTCAGCCGGAGATCATTGAAAAAGCGCGCAAGTGCGAGGCGCTCGGCGCGGAGGTGGTGCAGCTTTCGGTTGGACCCGAGTTGTTTTATACCGTGCTGCGGATGCTCGAAGACACGGGCTATTTCAACGCCTCGCTCTACACCGCGTTTGGCATCGCGGGCATCGAAACGCTTGGTTATGAGGTGGCGCGACAGTGCCGCACGCAGACGGGCAAAGACCCGGATGTGGTCGTCTGTACCAACGCGGGCGGAGGCAATCTGACGGGCACCGCGCGCGGGTTGCACAAAGCAAATTGTCATCCGCAGATCGTTGCCGCAAGCGTCAACCTCAAAGGCTTACACATGGCGAGCGACACGCAGTTCAACAAAAAATCGTTTACGACCGGGCACACCGGCTTTGGCATGCCGTTTTCCACCTGGCCGGATCGCAGCGATGTACCCAGAAGCGCTGCTCGCCCGCTGCGATACATGGATCGATATGTGACGGTCAATCAAGGCGAGGTGTTTTACACCACGGAATTGCTTGCGCGGTTGGAAGGAATTGAGCGCGGACCCGCGGGCAACACGAGCCTTGCCGCCGCTATTTCGTTGGCGCAGGAGCTGCCGGAGGATCAAATCATCGTTGTGCAGGAGACGGAGTACACCGGCGCGGGCAAACACGGCAGCGCGCAGCTTTCCTTTGCGCGGCAAAACGGAATACGGGTCTCGCTGGGCAATCCGCGCGACGAAATCGTGGGAGAGAGCATCATCCTGCCCGCGCATCCTTCACTGCTGCGCGCGGTGGATGTCGATCTTGATCACATGCGCCGCTCATTGATTACCCATGCGGCAACGACAGTTGACCACACGCCGACGGAAAACGACATCGCGTTTCTTGCGAAAGAAACGAAATCAAGCACGGCATTCGTGCGAGAAGCGCTCAAACAAGCGTAAAAAATCCTGAACGACATCGGGAGGAACGATATGATTAAACGCGAAGACGATTTTCAAACAAGGCGCGAACACCTGAAAAACCTCAGCGATGAAGAACTCAAGGCGCGTTTCTGGGCGTTGACCGGGCAACTGGTCGATCCGCTGCTGGAACTGGCGCACGAAAACACCTCGCCCGCCATCGAGCGCAGCGTGTTGCTACGTATGGGCTTTGGTTCTCTGGAAGCAAAGGCGATTGTAGACGCATGCATAGAGAAGAGCCTGCTGGGTCATGGCGCAGGCAATGTGGTCTATCGCTACGCCAAGCACACAGGACTGGAGATTCGTGAGGCGGGGCTTTCGCTATTGACTCCTGCAAAATTGGAAGAGGCGGCAGGCCTGTTTGGAGGCAAATTATGAGTGACTATCGTCTTTTGCCGGATGAAAACATCGACGTTGCGAAGATTTTAGAGGACTTGGAGCACTATCATCCCCGCCGTCGAGGCTGGACTTGGCGTGAGCCCGCGCCCGATCTGACAATGGGGCCGTTTACCTATCACGATTGCAGCCAACCGCTCAAGGATGGCGTTCCGCTTCCGCCCGCGCACTACTTTGGCGATGTCGACCCGCAACCGATGCCGGTCATTACCACCGAAATCGCGAGCGGACGATTTGAGGACGACATCCGGCGTATGCGCATGGCGGCGCATCACGGCGCGGATCACATCATGGTCATCCGCACCTCCGGCCAAAGCCACTACGACGGCTTGATTGAAGGCACGCCGCAGGGCAGCGGCGGGGTTCCGATCACCCGCAAACAGGTGCGCGCGCAGAGAAAAGCGCTGGATCTGATCGAGGACGAAGTGGGTCGCCCCATCAACTACCACAGCTACGTCAGCGGTGTAGCGGGGCCGGATATCGCCGTCATGTTTGCGGAAGAGGGTGTCAACGGTTGCCATCAAGACCCGCAGTACAACGTGATCTATCGCAACATCAACATGCTGCGCTCGTTTGTAGACGCGGCGGAGAGCAAGAAACTCATTGCATGGGGCAACATGGCGCAGATTGACGGCGCGCACAACGCAAACGCCACCGCGCGGGATGCCTGGAAAGTCATGCCGGAGCTGATGGTGCAGCACGCGATCAACGCGCTGTATTCCCATAAAGTTGGTGTTCCCAAGGAGAACATCTGTCTCTCCACCGTGCCGCCTACGGCGACGCCCGGGCCTTGCGTCTATATGGATTTACCCTATGCGGTCGCGCTGCGCCGGCTTTTTACCGGCTATCGCATGCGCGCGCAGATGAACACAAAATACATCGAGTCCAGTACGCGCGAGGCGACGGTAACACATGTGCTGAACATGGTGATCAGCAAGCTCACCAGTGCAGATATTCAGTCCACCATCACGCCGGACGAAGGGCGCAACGTGCCCTGGCACATCTACAACATCGAAGCCTGCGACACGGCAAAGCAGACGCTGGTCGGGCTCGACGGGCTCATGGAGATGGTGGAACTCAAAAAAGACGGCTATCTGGAAGAAAAATCCCGCGAGCTCACGGAACGCGCCGTACTGTTTCTGGAAGAAATGATCGAAAAAGGCGGCTACTTCGCGGCGGTGGAAAGCGGGATGTTTGTCGATAGCGGCATTTTCCCGGAGCGCAACGGAGACGGAATCGCGCGCAAGCTCTCCGGCGGCATCG
>JAEWYO010000064.1 GCA_023395595.1 Bacillota bacterium | reverse complement strand
GGACAACATCCTATCTCAAGGTTATGCGCCCTGTAAAAAATGCTGTCCATGAGGTGCGGTTTCTAAAAATTTCTGAAGCCCGCCTGCAGCTGAAACCATGCCGCGCTCGAAAAATCTCCGTTTTCCGGACAGACAAAAAGCACTGCCATTGCATGACAAGGCAGTGCTTTTTGTGGCGCCTGTTGGAGGACTCGAACCTTCGACACTGCGGTTAACAGCCGCATGCTCTACCAACTGAGCTAAGGAGGAACGTTACTCGGAGATTCTACACGAATTTGAGGCCACTTGCAATCAACACTGCGGGCGATGAGCGGCGATTATGATAAAATATACAACGAATTCGCATGTTATCTTCGAAATACTCGTCTTTGATTGACGTTTTGAAGTTCGCTTACTATAATATTCACATGGAAGAGCGTACAGTGATCAACCTCCTTGCCATTGAGACTGCCGTGCCGAAACGGAGGGTGATTCGCTCCGCCGGAGCGGTGTATCTTGGTCTGATCGTGGTGATGATCGGATGCATCTGCATCGGCAATCTGGCCTACGAGCGCTGGGAGATACCGCGCTTTATCACACAGCCGATTTTATACGGACTGATCGCGATTTGCGGTTTGCTTCTTTATGGGAGACATTACATTTGTTATCGATATACGCTCACTGACGAGCAATTTGCCATTGAGCAAATTGGAGGCAGCAGGGAAAAGACGATCGCAGTGATGATGATCAGCGATATTTCGCAACTATCACAGCAAACACAAGAAGTGAATTTTCGAAGGAAAAAGATTGACGCTTCATTGCCGCCAAGTAAAAATGCGACATGGATTTACGCGACGGTGGATGGGGCTGAGACGGCATATCGAATCAGCGCAAGCGATTCGTTTCTGAATATGCTCACGCAGCAAATGCAGAAACTTTCTGTGTATAAAACATGATATAATCTGCCAAAGCGGCAACGTTGCCGCGCAGAAAGAATGATAAACCAACCGATGGAAAAGCAGTCTAGGACCCAAAAACAAACATTGCAGGAAGCGCTGGGCGCGTATGAACGCGAGAACCCCGCGCGATTTCACATGCCCGGGCACAAAGGACGCGGACTTGCCGGATTTTGGCGGGATGAGCTGCAACTTTGGGATGTGACCGAACTAAGCAACACTGACAATCTGCATGCACCAACTGGTGCGATTGCTTCTGCTCAAGCGTGCATGGCACAAGTTTATGGCGCGAAGGCTTCTTTCTTTGTAGTCAATGGCGGAACAAACGCTCTCCAGGCAATGATACTCGCGCTGGACGAGGCGGACAAGCTGCTTCTGGCACGGGATTGCCACCGATCTGCCGTAAACGGAGCGGCGCTGCGGGGCATTGAGACCAGTTACATTTCACCAAGGTATGACCAACAGCGCGGACTTCTGGGAATGGTAACGCCGGATGATCTCGACCGGGCTCTAGAGGAAACGGGTGCCACAGCGGCGTTGATCACCACACCAAACATGTATGGCTTTTGTGCGGATGTGGAAGGGTTAGCCAAGGTGGCGCATCAACACGATGCGTTGCTACTCGTTGATAGCGCACACGGCGCGCACTTTCCTTTTTCGACTGCCCTGCCGCGCGCGCTCAGTGGCTATGCCGACTTGTATGTACACTCCCAGCATAAGACCATGGATGCGCTGACACAGGCGGCTAGCCTGCACCTTGGCGAATGCCGGATTACACCGAATCAGCTGCAAAAAGCACTTGCGATGACCGAAACGACGAGCCCTTCGTATGTTTTGATGGCATCGCTCGACTGGTCGGTCTATATGGCGCTGCGGCGGGATTGGACGGCGCAAGTTGCGCGATGTGCAGCGCTGGAACAAAAAGTAGAGGCCTTACAAGGCTTCCAAGTGTTTCACGAACCCGTAGGAATCGGCGTGTTCGAACGGGACAAAACACGCATTGTGATTGATGTGACAGACCGAGGATACACCGGCTATGAAGCACAGGCAATCCTCGAAGATAAGCATATCTATCTGGAGATGGCGGATGCGCGGCGGCTGGTTCTGATCACTTCGCCAAACGACGAACCAATTTGGTATGATCAGTTGATCGAGGCGTTATCCGCCATACCCAAACGTGCGTCGCGCAAGGCAAAGATCGCTGGTGAGGAAATTCGCTTCTCGGCCAACGAGCAGAGAATGTGTATTCGCGAAGCAACGTTTGCCAAGACACAGAAAATCTTGCTCGCAGAAGCAGAAGGACACGTTGCCGCGGAGCCAATCGGGCTCTATCCGCCGGGGATTGCGCTCGTGATGCCGGGAGAGGTGATCGACCGGCGGGCGATTGAC
Source organism: Bacillota bacterium (assembly GCA_023395595.1). Taxonomy (GTDB): domain Bacteria; phylum Bacillota; class Clostridia; order Christensenellales; family CAG-138; genus UBA7703. The sequence continues at coordinate 22,722 of JAEWYO010000064.1, read as the reverse complement.
TATCTCACAGCGCAGGAACGCGAAGGCGGTACGCTGTTTGGCGTGCGCGATAGCAATGTGTTCGTCGTTTGTCGCTGAGTACACGCGACCGAAAAAGAACAAAAATCATAGAATAAACGTCAAGGAGAACCATGTCCAACCGACTTCTGGAAGCAATTCAACAAGACCGCGCACCGCACGCAATTCTGATCTCCGGGCCGGAAGGCAGCGGGAGAAGGGAGCTCGCGCGCAGATGTGCCGCGCTTTTCTGCCTCGATGAAGATGCACCGGAGCGGCTTGTCAACTGCCCGAATTATTATGAAATCGGTGAAAGTACCGTGAAGGTAGACGATATTCGAACGCTGCTGTCCTCTGCGGCGATGCAGGGATTTAACGGCGGGCAGCGCGCATTTGTGTTCGTCAATGCGCAGCTTATGAGCACACAGATTCAAAACACACTGCTCAAAACACTCGAAGAGCCGCACAGTGAGACGATGCTCATTTTAACCGGAAACGAATTCGGGCTGCTACCCACGATCCGTTCCCGCTGCATGATTGAACGACTCGGAGCAGGACGCATAGAGGAGACCGCGCAAGCACTCCTGCAGGACGGAATGCCGACGCAAGATGCGCTGTTTTTTTCGACACTTTCGGACGGGATTCTCAGCCGCGCGCGGGCATATGCCAAAGAAGACGCGCGCGCTTTTCGTGCCGAGGCAATTCGGATTCTGGCGCGCGCAATATTTGAATATGCGCCGTTTTCGGACGCGGCGGATTTGATCACGAGCTATGGCGCGGAGTCGGAGACGGATGACGGCGCAGACGAAGAACCAAAGGTAAAAGGCGGTAAAAAAAAGAAGAAAGGCGACGTACAGCTTTCGCTGTCGCTTCTGACCATATATATCAGTATGTTTCAGGATGCGCTGAATGAACAGCTCGGGCTACGAATGCCACGCAACAGCGACCAGTCAATCCTGATTAACAAGATTGCGTCGCACTTTACAACAACGCGGATACAAGGTATCATAGAAATGTTAAGCAATGCGCAGCAGAAGTTGACCGCAGGTGCAAGCGTTTATCTAACGCTGGACAGCGTGTTGGCAAGGCTTTTTGCGTATGCTTGAGAGAAAGAGTAACACCTGATTCGCGCGCATACTGCGCCGGATACAGTAAGGAGTTTGTACACATGAAAGTGATTGGCGTACGATTCAAATCGAGCGGACGCATCTATTATTTCGATCCGTTGGAATTCGAATTCCGCGAAGGGGACGGCGTGATCGTTGAAACCGCGCGTGGGCAGGAATACGGCGAAGTGGCGCAGGTTGCCATGGACGTGGAAGAGACGGCAATCGTTTCTCCGCTCAAGCCCGTGATCCGTCCTGCCAGCGATGCGGATACGACGATGCGCGAACAAAATTGCGCAAAAGAAGGCGACGCATTTCGCGTATGCCAGCAAAAGATTGAACAGCACAAGTTGGACATGCACCTTGTCAGCGCGGAATACTCGTTCAACGGCAGCAAGCTGGTTTTCTACTTTACCGCAGATGAACGGGTTGATTTCCGCGAACTGGTCAAAGACCTTGCGTCCCAATTTCGCACGCGCATTGAGCTTAGGCAAATCGGTGTACGTGACGAAGCAAAGATGCTTGGTGGGCTTGGTTCTTGCGGCAGAGTCGTCTGCTGTAAACAATTTTTGGACGATTTCCATCCGGTTTCGATCAAGATGGCAAAGGAACAGAATCTCTCCCTCAGCCCGACGAAGATCAGTGGGCTTTGCGGCAGGCTGATGTGTTGCCTGCAATATGAGCAGAGTGGGTATGAAGAGATGAAGCGGCGCATGCCGCACGTCAACCGCGAAATCCTCACGCCAAACGGCGTCGGCATCGTGGTGGACAACAACGTGATCACCGAAAAGACAAAGGTGCGCCTGACCATCCCGGACGGCAGCATCGATCTTCGAGAATTTCACTATACCTCGCTGGCAAAACCTGGCGAACCGCTGCCACAGCAGTCGCAACCACAACAGGAGGCACAACCCGCGCAAAGCGCGCAACCGGCGCCTGTCTATCAGCGACAGGAACGCGCACCGCAACCGGCGCAGAAGCCTGCTGAAGACACCACAGGAGCGCAGGAGCGTAACCCCGAACACAAGCGCCGCAGGCGCGGAGGCAGGGGCAAGGGCGCACCCAGACCGAATGGAGCAGCACCCGCGCAGGAAGGCGCACCGCAACAAGGGCAGCCGCAAGCGCAGACAAACCAACAGCCGCGGCAAAACCAGCCGCGTCCGCAGGGACAGCCACAGCAACAGCGCAGGCCGGAAGGGCAACAGCCGCGCCAGAATAACCAACCGCGCCCACAGCAGCAGGGCCAGCCACAAGGTCAGCAGAGCCAGCAGCCGGGGCAACCACCGCGCCAGGGCAATGCACCGGAAGGCCAGATGAGCAGCAACCACAACCGTCGCCGCCGCGGTGGCGCAAACCGTCCGCGTCCGGAAGGCACAATCCCGCCCAAACAGGAGTCATAAAGCGCGAAAGCGAACCGCAATTGCGGCTTGCATGCGAACTTTCCGCACGATTTGCGACAGAACGTAGCGCAATGCTGATTTTACACCCCGCTGTGTTGACGTATGCACACGCTGTGTTATAATATTTACGAAATTTGGACACGGAGGAATGGAACATGGCATATAAAATTTCTGACGAATGCATCGCTTGCGGCGCTTGCGCGCCCGAGTGCCCCACCGAAGCAATCAGTGAAGGCGCGATCTACGTGATCGATGCCGACAAGTGCATCGACTGCGGTAACTGCGCAGACGTTTGCCCGGTTGGCGCACCGAAGCCCGAGTAAGCTCGAACAACGAAAAGCCCGAACGGTGGTTACCGTCCGGGCTTTTTTGTTTTTTTGGCGTTGAGTGTGTCGTACGCTGAGCGCTGGTTTGTCAGCCGCAGCAGGCTGCAAACGGAAGATCGTTATAGACGATTGGCAGGAGCACATCCGTCAGGTCTTCAAAATTCGTCTTGTCCGGGGTATAGAACGTATATTTCACATCCTCATAGCTCCACTCGGCGAGTGCACCCTTTTCGCCGCCATCGATGGTTTTCACAACGATGCTGACTTTGAAGCCGGGACCTTCCAAATCGAGCGATTGCGGCAGGGGGTCAAGCGTTTCATAAACGCCGGAGATGTCATCGGTCGTGACGGCGCCTCGATAGGTATACGTCTTGTCATCCAATGTGAAGTTGATCTGCGCAACTTTTCCGCCAATGATACTATAGCTTGCGCTCTGCGCCTGCTGATGTGGTGTGATGATAAACCCTAAATCGGAAAAGTCGGCTGAACCTTCTACCTCTACGATTGGGTTAGGGATTTGAACCTGCTCTTGCGGCGTGATTTCCGGCGCTGCAGTGCGTTCGGCCAGTGCGGGGGACGAAGCTTGCGCATCGACCGCTTTTTTGCAGGAAGCGAAGACAAAGATGAGTAAAAGTGCAATTACAACAGAAAAAATCTTCTTCATAGTAGTATCCTTTCGGGACAATGCAATTCTGGCGAACGACTCAAACAAGTCTGCCAAACTCTAAAGTAAAACTAATTATATCATAAACGCCAGCCTCCAAACGTGACGAACGCACACGAAGGAGCAGGCGCTTCTTTCTTATATACGCAAATTCAGAATTATAAGAAATTCACCATACTCGAATTGTCGTAATTTTTGGTCCTATTTCTGCCTTACGATGAGTTCGGCGGCGAACGAGAGCCTCGAAACAAACGCCGCCACGCAAGAAAGGAGCACGATCGAATGGAATCGTCCAGACCCAAAAACCTCAAGAGCAAAACGGAAGCGTATTTTGCCGCATGCGACGCGACCGCCGAGCGGGTCACACTCAAAAACGGTAGTGTGACCGTCCGACAAACGCCATATACGCTTGCAGGCCTGAGTGAGCATCTTGCCATACCGCAGGGCGAGATCCTCACAAAAGGGCGAAGAGGAGGTGACGGTGCGGAGTGCAAGCTTTACGCCAATGCGCTCCGGCGGATTGGACGCTACATCGTGGAGCATGCGCTGCTTGGAGAACTCCAATACAGCGTTGCTGCGAAACTGCTGGAAGAACTCGGCACCGGCGAAAAACTGCCGCCGAACGAGGAGGACCGCAGGATCGTCATCGTGCTGGAGGACAAGGAAGGCTGGGGTGAGTGACGTGGAATTCCAACTTAAGGGGTATCCAAATCCGCGTCAGCGGGCGTTTTTCGAAAGAAAGGCACGGCACACCGCATATGGCGGCGCGCGCGGCGGCGGCAAAAGTTGGGCCATGCGAAGAAAGCTCGTGCTGCTCGCCCTTCGCTATGACGGGCTCCAACTCCTTCTGCTCCGAAGAACGCTATCGGAGCTGACCGAAAACCATGTGCGGACGCTGCAAACGGAATTATCAGGGTTTGTTGACTACAACCAAACGCAACGCGTATTCACGTTTCCGAACGGCAGCCGCATCAAACTCGGTTATTGCGACAATGAGCAGGACGTATACCGCTATCAGGGGCAGGAATACGACGTGATCGGATTGGAGGAAGCGACCCAGTTTACCGAGAGCCAGATGCAGTTCATTTCGACCTGCAACCGCTCGGTTCGAATGGACTTTTCGCCGCGCATGTATTACACATGCAATCCCGGCGGCGTGGGGCACACTTGGGTCAAGCGACTCTTTATCGACCGCAACTATCGCGCAAGCGAAACGGCGGAGGATTATGTTTTCATTCCGGCGCGCGTGACGGACAATCCGGTTCTGATGCGGGACAAGTCCTACCTAATCACCCTCGAAAACCTGCCGGAGCCGCTGAGGCGCGCACACCTAGACGGGGACTGGGACGTGCTGGCGGGGCAGTACTTCGGCGAGTTTTCGAGAGAACGGCACGTGGTTGAGCCGTTCGAGATCCCGAAATCGTGGCGGTGATTCCGCGCAATGGACTGGGGTTACAACGACCCCTGCGCGGTGCTCTGGTTTGCGGTTTCGCCCGGCGGGCGGGTGTATGCCTATCGCGAATACTATGAACGCCAGGTGCTCTCCAGCGAGACGGCACGGCGCATCCGTCAACTCACGGGTGACGAGAAGATCGCATACACTACCGCTTCACCGGATGCCTGGCAAAACCGGGGCATGAGCGCAAGCGGAGACATCGGCGGCATGAGCATTGCCGAAGTGTTTGCCCACGGCGGCGTGCCGCTCATCCGCGCGGACAACGCCAGAATCCCCGGCTGGCAGCGTGTCCGCGAATACCTCGGTGACGGAGACGACGGGCAGCCAAAGCTTTTGATCTTTCGCAACTGCGAAAACTTGATTCGCACGCTGCCCGCGCTGACATTTGACGAACATTTTGTCGAGGATGTCGGCTCCCACTGCGAGGATCACGCGCCGGAAGCGCTCCGTTACGGGCTGATGTCGAGGCCATCCGCCACGAGCGAGCCGAAGAAAAAGAAGGCGCGCGCCTATGACCCGTTTGCATCTGGAGAGACGCATGCGGACGGATTCACCAGACTGTAAACGGGTAGTACCCCAAGGAGGAAACAATAATGAAAGGAACAGATCAAGGGCAAGCAGAGCGCGCACTCTGCGAGAAGGCGTATGGGCTCTTCCGTGAGTTTCGCGGAGCATATGTCTCCGAATGGCAGCGGCTGGAGAACTGCGAACGGATGTATCGCGGCGATCATTGGCACGATGTGCCGCAGACGGACCGCAACGAGCCGCGCCCCGTGACCCCGATTATCCAGAGTGCGGTGGAGAACATCAAAGCCGAACTTATGGATCGAGTGCCGGAGGCGGTCATTTTGCCCGAAAGCCCGAAAGATGGCGAGGTGGCGCATGTCATCGAAGCCATCATCCGCCAAAACCACGATGCAGACGGCTATGTGAAAGAATACCGCAAGCTCGTGCACGATTTGCTGGTCGGCGGCTACTGCGTGCAGGAAGTCGGCTACGACAACGCGCTCAATGCCGGTCTTGGCGGCGCATTCATCCGCCATGTGGACGCAAGATGCATTCTCTTTGACCCGCTGGCGACGGACGCGCAGGAAAGCCGCGCAGTATTCAAGATTTCGCTCAAGACGCGTGAGTATATTCAGTCGCGCTTTCCGAAAGCCGTGCCGTTTCTGACGGCAGACGCGTTTGGTACGCTGGACGCGGTTGAGGACGGCATTCTCCACGGAGACCGCAACGGTGCGATGCTCTTTTTGGAATACTGGTGGCGGGAATTTGACGCGGAAACCGAGTGTTCGAGTGTACATATGGCGCAGATTGCGGGCAATCAGGTGCTCTCCGACAGCCGGGACACGAAGCCCGACGGGTTGTTTGAACACGGGATGTATCCCTTTGTGATTACGCCGATGTTCGTGCGAAAGGGTTCCTGCCTCGGTCTCGGTCTCGTGGACATGTTTGAAACGCAGCAACGCTATGCGGATAAGCTTGACCAGATCGTGCTCAAAAACGCGTTGATGGCGAGCCACAACAAGCTGCTCGTCACCGAAGCAAGCGGGTTTGACACCGAGGATCTGCGCGATTGGAGCCGCGAGGTGCATCGCGGCGAAAGCCTCAGCGGCGTGACGTGGTTCTCCACGCCTCCGCTGCCGGCGTACATCATCGGCTACATCGACCGAATCCGCGAGAGCATCAAGCAGGAGAGCGGGGCCAACGATTTCTCGCGCGGGTCAGCAAACGGCGGCGTTACAGCCGCCTCCGCCATCGCCGCGATGCAGGAGATGAGCAACAAGCGCGCACGAATGATGGCGCGGCTGTTGCACGAAAGCTTCCGGGATGCCGTTCGGCTTGAGATCGAAGTGGAGCGAGAGTTTAACTTCTTCACGCGGCGCGTCAACATCACCATCAACGGCGAGACCAAAGAGCGCACGTTTGAAAGCGCAATACTGGTCAAAAAGGCGCCGGGGAATGTGATGCTGCCGATCGAATTCTACATCTCGGTCAAGGCGCAGCAGGAGACGAAGTACTCGGCCATGAGCCAGAACGAGCTGGCGCTCAGGATGCTGCAAAGCGGCATGATGACACCCGCGCAAGCCGTGGAGCTCATGGTTTTCGAGGGCAAGGACCAACTGCTCAAACAGCTCAAAGAACAGAGCGAGAAAGCGGAAGCGCTCACAAAACAACAGGCTCTGCCACAGATGGCAGGAAAAGCAGGAAGGATGGCATAAACCCAATGAAAAACACGATTCAGCAGCGGCTGGACGCCGCAAACGCAAACACCCCTGCCAACAACGCGGACAACGATCCGGAGTTTGAGGCGCTGGTTGACGAAGTTTCCGCGCTGATGCAGCAGGGCAAGCTTCCGGATGGGTTTGACCTTGAGGAAGCGGCAAACGACCCCGCACTGGTAAAGCTCATGCGTGAGTATGGCGCAGGCGCGGGTATTCGCATCTATGCGGCGGAAAAGCGTGCAGAGGACGCGGAGAACAGCGCGATGGAGCGCATGAGCGCACGGGTTCGCGAACGCGGCGCACTGCCCAAGAGTACGCGCGGCGGCAGCGCTGCACCGTCCGCAACCAACTATCACGGTATGAGCAGCGATTCGTTCCGCCAGCTCATGCAGCAGATGAAGAAGACCGCCCGCGACGGCGGCAAGACCAGACTGTAACACCATAGGAGGAAAATAACATGAGCAACAGCAACACCACGGCAAACACCGCAGGCACGACCTACAGCAACAAGACGTTCTATGACCGCGCACTGCTCGAGATCGCAAAAACGCGCCTCGTGCACGCAAGCTACGGCCAGAAACGCAGCATCCCGCGCAACAGCGGCAAGCGCGTGGAATTCCGCCGCTACGAGCTCTTCACGCCGGACGCAAACGCGCTGGTTCTCGAAGAGGGCGTGACCCCGGCGGGTCAGAGCCTCGCGCAGAGCAAGATTGAAGCCGAGGTCAAACAGTACGGCGCATACGTCGAAGTCAGCGATCTGCTCGACCTGACGAGCTTTGATCCGGTTTTGACCGAGAGCACGGAACTGCTCGGCGAACAGCTTGGCACCGTTGTGGAATGGATTACGCGCGATGCGATGTGCGCGGGTACCAACGTTCAGTACGCAAACGGCAAGACGAACCGCCTCACTCTCGAAGCAGGCGACAAGCTCACCGTCACCGAGATCCGCAAAGCCGTGCGCTCGCTCAAGAAGGCAAAAGCGCGCATGTTCAACAACGTGGACGGCGGCACCGTGCGCAAGCCGCATTTTGTCTGCATCTGTTCGCCTGACGCGACTTACGACCTCCAGAGTGATCCGCTTTGGCAGGATGTCTCCAAATATTCCGACGTGGAGCAGATTTATTCCGGAGAAATCGGCAGACTTTTCGGCGTAGTATTCGTCGAAAGCACGGAGGCAAAGGTGTTCAGCCAGAGCGTGCATACCACTGTTTCCGCTCATACGGCGGGCAGCGCAGTCGTAACGCTTGCCGACATCCCCGATTCCGCGGAGCTCTATCTGATTGCCGGGGCAAAGATCAAGATCGGTTCGACGGAATGCACCGTTGCTTACTGCAACGTCGCCGCAAAGACCGTTACCCTCAGCGCAACGGTCTCCAGCGCGATTGCGGCGGGTACGGTCGTCTACAGCGAAGACGCGGGCATTCTCGACAACACCACCAAGAAGGGCACGGACATCCACGCGACGCTCGTCTTTGGCGCGGATGCATATGGCATCATCGACGTGGACGGCGAAGGCTGCCTCCAGACCATCGTGAAGCCCGTCGGCAGCGGCGGCGCATCTGACCCGCTGGATCAGCGCGCGACGGTTGGCGCAAAGGTAGCGGCCTATACGGCCAAGATTCTCAACAATCTTTGGATTGTGCGCGTCGAGCACGGCGTGAGCCTGTAAGACGCAAGGCTAAACGGGGAGGGCGGTGACGCTCTCCCCGCACTTAAAAGCACACAGAAATAAAATCAAACTGTAAATTGGAGGGAACAACTATGCAGTACATGACAGAAGCGCAGATCGACACCATCTCCACCGAGACCGGCAAAGCCCTCGCAAAAGAGGACAAGGTGACCATTACGATTCAGCCGGAGAACGGCGAGTCCCACTGGGAAGGCGGCATCAACGGACATTTCTTCCGCATCCGCACCGGTGAACCGGTCGATGTTCCGCTAAGCCTTGCCACGCTGATTGCGCAGAGCACGCAGGTGCTTTACGAGAGCGAAGCAAGGGTGCGCGCCTACCGCAAAAGCGGCGGCAAGAAGGTATCGTAAGGAGGACACATGCATGACACTCAAAGAACTGCTCACGGGTGCGCTGCTTCAGCTCGACCGTGGAACCGACGCACAAACCCTGGAAAGCTGGCGCGACAAGCTCACGCGATACCTCAACGACGCGATGATCGACCTAACCAGCGAACTGCAACCGCGAAGGAGCGATACGCTGGCGCTGAAGTGTGGGATGCTCGATCTTTCCGCTTTGCCGCGGAATGTGGTAAAGGTGATCTCACTTTCTCGCGGTGGCACGCGGCTGCCGTTCTACTACGGGGCAAGTACAGAGCTGCTGCGCGTGCCCGCCGTCGATGACGGCGAAGTGCTCGTCACCTACCGCTATATGCCAACGCTGCTCAAGGTGGACACCGATGTGCCGGAGCTGCCGGAATGGAGCCACGGCGCGATGATTGGCTACGCGGTTGGCCGCGAGCGGGCAAGCGGAGACGCGGTAAGCATTGCCTCTGCGCGCGCCTGCTTTGAACTCTACAACGCGGCAAAACGCATGATGCGCTCACACCGTGGCGAGATGGACGCGTATGCGATCGAAAACCGATAGAGAGGAGGCGCAAAAATGGCGCTTCGCCAATATCGCATTCCGGTGTTTTACGGAATTGCGCAGAACATAACGGAGAACCGGCAAAACGACGGAGAAAGCCCGGATGCCTGCAATATGGACACCCAAAGCGGCAGGCTCAACGTTGCAAAAGGGTATGTACGCGAGAGCAACATCGCCTTTCCCGCGCCGGAGAACGCAAAACGTCTTTACGTTTGGCGGCGGGCAGAGGAGCGGAAGCTACTCGTCGCAACCACAGGAAAACTCTTCGTGCTCGATGAAGTCGCAGGCGTATGGAAAAAGCTTTACGATTTCGGTACAAACGCGACCGCCGCAGAGTACGATTTCTTGCCCGTTAAGATTGCAAGTACGGAGTATCTGCTGATTGCAAACGGCACGGCGCGGATGGCGAAATGGGACGGTGTAAGCGAAACGGCGGAAGTATTCGGCAGCACGGAGGGGCTTTCCGACATCGCGGTGAACTTCGTGGAATTCTATTATTCCCGACTTTTTGCGGCGGGCGACGCGCAGAACCCGAACCGCCTCTATTACAGCCAGGCACCGGGAGACACACGCAGCATCGAAAACTGGACATCCGCCTTGGAGAGCGAGAATGTCAGCGGCGGATTTGTGGAGGTTGGAACCGGGTCTGATCCCATCACAGGGTTGTTTGCGCTAAGCAACCAGCTCCTGATTTTCAAGCGGGATTCGCTCTATCGACTTCTGGGCGACCGCCCGGCAAATTTCCGCATTCAACCCGTCAACGGAACCATGCAGCAACCGGTTCACACGGCGTGTGTTCGCTCGGGCGATGTGCTCTATTTTCTCACGCAGGGTGGCATGTACTATTTTGATGGACAAACAGTGCAAAGAAAAGCGGACGCAGACAAGTTACAGCTGTTACTCAAACGAGCAATCCTTATCGGCTGTGAAGCGGCAGTACGCAACGATCGCCTCTACTTTTCGCTCCGTGAAGGGGAAGAGGAAACGGGGAACAACGCAGTGCTGATCTACGACTTGGCGCGCGGCACCTATATGATCCGGCGCGGGTTTCTCTCGCGCGGTCTGTTTGCGGCGGGCGGCACGCTCTATCTACTGGACGGAAACGGGTATGTTTGCCGCTTTGAAGAAGGCGAAACCTACGACGGCGCAAGAATCGACGCCTACTGGAAAACACCGATGACCGACCTTGACAGCAAGGCGGTCAACAAACGTCTTGAGGAGCTGTATCTGCGCGGAAGCGGCGGAATTCTCTCTGTAGAGGCAGTGACCGAGAGCGGGACCGTCTACAATGAGCGACTCATGCCCGGCGGAAGTGAACGGATATTGGAGCTTGGGCTCAACGGCGACGGACGCGCGTTCCAACTCGTGTTTCGCAACGTAAACGGCTCTCACTTTACGATTGACGGCGGAGTCGAGCTCATTTTAGACATGCAGAGGCGCGTACTCTAGCCAAGCAGAGGAGAAAAGAAATATGGCGTATGACAAAACTGGAATTCAGGCGCTGTTTCCGGTCTATTTCTCCCGAAAAGGGAGCGAGAGTACATCGCGGGAGGACTATGATATCGCCGTTGCACAGAACGAGAGCAACCTGAATCAAAATCTAGAGACGCTCTATCAAAAACTGCTGGAGTTGGAGGATTATCTTTCGACAGTAGAATAAAACAACGTGATAAGAATAACAAAAGAATAAAGCATGCATTTAAGCATTGGAAAGGAGAACACAGACATGATCAAAATGAGAAGCCCGTGGATCAAAGACCCGGGGGGATTACACGAAAGCGGTGCAGCGCTGCCGAGAACCCCGTCCTTGTCGCCATATTACCCTGACAATTCAGGCACTTCGGAACCTTCGGCCAGCGACGAAGATGCGCTCAACGGATATATCGACGAAATGTATGCGCGATTTGCGCCGCAGGAGGTTGATTACAACGCGCGAAACGAGGACGAGATTCGCGCCTCGGTTGCCGCGTGGCTCAGACCGAGCTATGATCAGGCGATCGTAAACCGGCAGACGCAGACGCGGCAGAACAAGGCGAATCTGGACGCGGACTCCATTGCGCGCGGCATGGGAGCGAGCACGTATGTAACCGACGTGAAGAACAGACAGCAGAACGCTGAATCGTCCGACATCGCCACGATTGAGGCGGACTACGGAGCAGCGCTTTCAAAATACGTGTTGGACGGCGTGGACAGCGAACAGGATCGATCCCTGGAGGCGCAGAAGTTCAATGCTTCGGCGCGGCAGGATGCATTCGACAAGGCGTACTCAGCGGCGATGACGCTCTTTGCGCAATACAAGAAGAACGGCGGCAGCGGTGGAGGGAAAAAGAAAGCACCTGTAAGCTCTAAGCAAAGCAGCGAAGCATTTCTTGCGTCACTTTCCGGCGAGGAACGCAGAGATGTCTATGAAAGTGCCACGGAACAGGGCGCGCGTTATCGCGCTGAACTGATCGCCTCGGTTGGTACGCTTGGCTATATTCAACTCGTTGGCAAGTATCCAAGTAAGCCGTAAAGGCATCACAACCAAGACAGCGATTCGGCGAGGCAATCTCCGGATCGCTGTTTTATTACGCCGAACGGAAAGTATCAGGGAACTGTCTGAAGTGGATCAAGCGGGGTTGATACAGGACACGGAATGCTTTATACTGACGATGTGCATTTTATGCGTTCATTTCTAAAAAGTGAATATTTGGGGGTTTGTGTATGGAAGCTCAACTGCATTTGATCTGGAACCCTGTTGCGGGCAACGGCGCGGCAAAAGACGCATATCAACTGGTGACCGACGCGCTGGCAGAGCGCGGCATTCCGTTTACTTCTGAAAAGAGCGAGTATGCGGGTCACGCGACCGAGCTTGCCAAACAGGCCGTCCAAGACGGGGCAAAGAAGATTGTCGTACTTGGCGGAGATGGTACCATACGCGAAGTTGCAAGCGCGCTGATGAACACGGATACCGTGCTCGGCATCATCTCATGCGGCACGGGTAACGACATCATCCGCCCACTGAAAATCCCCAAAGACCCGCTCAGCGCGCTGGACATTGTGCTCAACAGCGAAGCGCGGCAGATGGACGCCGCCATGGCAAACGACCTGCTCTATTTCAACGTGGCGGGATTCGGATTTGACGTAGATGTGCTGCGCTACGTCGAAATCTACAAAAAGCGGATGAAGAACGGTTCGCTGGCGTATCTGCGTGGATTGCTTGCGGCGCTGCTGCATCTCAACTCCCGCAAGACGAAGATCAGTTGGCCGGGTGGTTCAATGGAGGCGGATGTGCTGATCATCGCCGCCGGGAATGGAACGCACTTCGGCGGCGGTATGATGGTCACGCCAAAAGCAGATCCGTTTGACGGGCTTCTGGATATCTGCGTGATCACAAACATCTCCAAACTACGCGCCTACACGATTTTGCCGAAGTTCATGAAAGGCGAGCACCTGAGCACAAAGTATGTGACGTATTTCCAAACCACGGAATTGACCGCCGTTTGCGAACCCGCATCACTGCTGGATGTGGACGGCGATATTTTGCCGGGAACGCCGGTTACCTTTAAGATTTTACCGAAGTCCCTTTGGGTGATCGCTCCGCAGTAACGCTCTCTTTCAGCCCGGCGGGACACAGAAAGTTTGCTTTACAGCATCCGCGGGGGCTGATAGACTAAAGCGAAGCATAGGGGAATAACAACACATGGCAACACAACAAGGCGGCATGCGGCCATATGCGCAGGATTACAGCGCGGGCAGTCAGCCACGCCGCAAAAAGAAGAAAAAGAAGAATAACACACTGCTTTTTTCGGTGATCACGCTCGGCGTTCTCGGCATTGGGCTTGTGATCTTTCAGTTTATCTTCAACAAGCAGGAAGCAACCGTTTCGATGGACATTACACCGATTTCCACAACGTCCACCTACATCAACACGGGCGACGGGATCCTGTATCAAACCGACGGACAGATCCATTTTTATCACTTGACAGACAGCAAGAAGAACTATACCTATGGTATGGGTGCTTCGAATATTCGCATGTCCGGCAGTGAGTCCATGACTGTCGTATTCAATCCTTCTTCGCTGCAGGTGGTTGGCGAGAAAACGCCGCTCACGTTCACCGGTGAGGTGGAAGAGGTTGAATGCGGAACCAAACATCTAGCCGTTATGCGAAAGGCGGAGGATGGCTCGGAGAGCGTTCTTGTCATCACCAAGAGCGGTGAGCAAATTAAAGAACTCGCCTATCCAGATCAGTGCATCGTTGACTTCGGGTTCTATACCACCGCAAATGAGATGCTCTGGATTGAATTGCTCAACGTCAGCACCGGCACGCCGATGACGACGATCGTCACCTACGACCTGATCAAACAGGAAGTGACGGGAATGATTCATGTGCAAAACCAGCTCGTCAACGACATCTACATCACACCGAATAGTATGTTCCTTGTTTGCACCAACCAGATCATCCGCTATATCCACGCAGGAAACAAAGAGATCTACCGCACAATGATCTACGGCTACGAGGTGCTGGATTTCTCCTATGCATCCGGTACGCCAACGTTTCTGCTGACTACGCGCGGAGGCGACTTCCATACTGTGCGCATTCTCACGCTTGCGGAAGATGCAGCCCCCGCTCCTGTTGAGACCACACTGCAACTGCCCGCAGAGGGCGTGAGCGCGTTTATCATGGGAAGCAGGCTCTCCGTCGCGTCACGCGAACAGCTCTTTACGTATACCATAAAGGGCAAGCTCTCTGCGACGGCAACGTTTGAGCAGCCCGTGGATGCCGTCGTCAAACTCACCGACAACAAGCTGCTGCTTTCGAGCAACGGCATGTATTATCTTGCGAATGCGGATTAACACACACGCGCGTCTTGTGCGAACGAGGAAGGCAAACGTATGAACTTCATCGACATCGCAATACTATTGGTCTTGGCAATCACGATCCTCGGCGGACTGTACCGTGGATTTTTCAGCACTGCGCTGAATGTTTGCGCAACGGCTGTAGCGATTCTGTTTGGACGGATTCTAATTCCGCTCGTGTCGGGAATTGTCAAAGGCAGCGCCGATCTGTTTCAGATGCTTCTGTATTACACGGAAGGCTCTGAATATGTCGCAATTACGGATGTGGAGCTCACACGCGCTCCGATTGCCTCCATTTCTTCGGAGCAATTGCACACCGTGCTGCAAAACGCGGATATGCCGCTGCCGATGGATCGCTGCGTGATCAAAAACATCGCGTCCGAAGCATTCAGCAGCAGCGGGGTTACCACGCTGGGCGACTACTTCAACCAGACCATTGTTTGCGTAGTCATCAATATTCTGGCGCTGTTGCTTTTGTTTACGATTCTGCGGTTGCTGCTTGGATTCCTGATTCGCGGCGTGGAATACGGGCGCGGCGGATTTCCCGTGCTTTCGCGCGGGGATGCTATCATCGGCGCGGGTGTCGGACTGATTCACGGCGTGTTGATGCTGTTTGTCATTTTTATGATCGTTCCGGTCATGTTGACCGTACTGCCGAAGTTATATGAATTCTTAAGCGAATCGTTCTTTGGCGAGTTTTTCTACAAGGCGAATTTCCTGCTCTCGATTATTCCATCGACATGAGTGCTGTTGATTGACGGCCTGTGATCGATGAGCGGAGAGCAATACAGCGCGGCAAAACAATGCCGTTTGGACGAATGGACGCGAAAGGCAGGATAGATCAATGGTTCGGTTTTTTCGAAAATGGTTGGTGCCATTATTGGCGGGGCTGCTGTTGATCGGTGTTGCGATTGCGTTTATTCCGTTTTCGCGGCAGATGGAAACGCGTGCAAAGACGGAGTTGACCCTACTGATGGATCGCGCGTTTGCCCGCATCGAAGCAAGCGACAAATTGGCAGACCCGATGATTGCAGCGCAGGAAGAGAATTTACTGAGCAAGGCAGCAGCGGTTTCCCGCTTTCTGACGCATGACGATACGCTTTTGGCAAGTGATGCGCTCTCAGCGCTTTGCAGCCAGCTTTCAATTGACAGAATTGATGTAGCGAATCTGGAAGGCACGTTGATTGCATCTTCCGATGCGGCAAGCGTTGGCTCTGCGCTTGGCACGCAAGAAGCGTTCCAGTGGACGATGGCGGCAGCCGACGACCCGACAGCGACGATTTCCCAGCAGGACAAGAGCGATCCAACCAGACTCTATGCCTGCGTTGGCCGCTCGGACATCGAAGGATTTGTGCTCCTGACGCGTGCAGACGCGCATGTCAGGGATGCGCTTGCGCTCTCCGGCGCAGATTCGATTACAAGCGACATGCCTTACGGTGGAGACGTGCTTTTCCCTGCGGAGGCCGGCGCGGATGGTTCCTTTTACGAGTCCGGCAACCTGTGCCTGCGGCGCACGCAGGGCGGCGTAACGCTGATCGCAGCGCGTCCGACATCGGAGGTATTCGCGGTTCGTACGACCGCAATCCTCGCCTTTGGCGCGGCGCTGGCGTGTATCATGATATGCGGTGTTGCTGCCTATCTGCTTCGTCTGGAACCCGTCACAAGTGCAGAGGAAGAGGAAACGTTTTCTCTCGACGAGGCAACAGCCGGGACGGAAGAGGAGACGGAAACACAACCGCTTGAACCGGAGAAACCGCACCGACGGAGAAAAACACCGCGTGAACGGGAACAAGACGAGGAAGAAGTGCTTGCCGAAGCGGTTTCCGAGGTTGAACGTGAACATGAGCAAGCACTGGAACATGCACCTAGACAGATTTCCCGCGGGAAGACGCGCGTGCATGAGACAGCAACCGACGAAGCCGCACAGCTCCATGATGAAGACGGATTCGAGAAAATCGTCGAATAAATTCTCTGCGTGAATGCAACATGCAAAAGCCGCCCGGCTGAATATGCGGGCGGCTTTGTGTTTGACTGTGGTTTTTAGGCGGAAAACACGACGGCGAGAATAATTGCGGGGTCGACCGTTCTTGCGATTGGCTCAAACAGCTTCTGCACCTGCGAAAGCGCCGCTGTGTCCGCCTTTGCAAGCATGTCGGTGCTGATGAGCTGTTCTTTCATCGCGTCCTGAATGTTTTGCTCCAGCAGGTTGAGCTGCTCGTTGGTCAACTTGATTTCGCCAAAGGCAAACAACGCTTTCTTGGTCTCTTCAAATTCAGCTTTCTCGACGTCCACGGTAACGTAAGCGAGCGCAGCATGCGGTATTGTGATCGTCACGAGATTGAGCTTGCTGTCGTAGCCAACATTGGCGGCAGATAGTTTGGAGAGATCGACAGTATACACGCCCGTGCCATAGGAACGAACGACCTGCGATTTCTCAAACAGCGCAAGATTGGCAAGCGCCTGGGACACGCGCGTCGAGACGGTGACGTCCTGCTCCAGCACGACAAAATCACTTCTTGTACGGGATTCGCCAAGGATCGCATCGGAAAAATCGAACTTGCTATAGCCCATCTTCTCGTCGGGAAGGAGGTTGTTGAGCGAATCCGGCATGTCGATGTTGATATCCGGCGTGAGCAGATCTTTTACCTTGGGCAGAAGGAAGAGCACAGCGATCAGCACCGCAATCAGCACGACACCGCGGAAGATCCATTTAGGATGGTGTAGATGAAATCTGCCACGCGGCTCGCGGTCATAGCGCTCGATTTCATCTTGCTGTGTGCGGCGGCTTTTGCGCGCCGCTTCTTCGCGCACAGCTGAGGAGCGCACTTCATCCCGCAGATGATCTGCGCTCGGACGGTTTTGCTCGGTCATGCAAAAAATCCTCCTTGCCTGATTGTCGGACGGCTCTATACAAACAGTATAAAAACGAATCTCTTCTGTGTCAACGAGCGGGGGATTTCTCGACAAAACGTTTGCCCGCAGGACAAAATTGAAATAGTAAGACGCGAGATGTACAAGAGAAATAATCAAATCAATATCGTACCATCGGGGTGAATATGGAGTTCACCGGAAGAGACAAGAATGAATCATATATAATTTGATATGTAAGTATATACAAATTCGACGCATAAATCCCGAAAAATCAAGGTTTTTTGCCTTGACGCAACCAGTTGCCGCTGATATAATAATCGATAAATTATTGTATACAAGCATGCAAGCATGCTACGAGGAGGGGAACAATGAGCAAGATCGTTTTTGATGACCACACGAACTTACTGCGCGAGAACTATTATGAGTATGATGTGCAGGATGTGCCGGAAGCGAACCTGTTCACGGAAATCTTCAACTTTGACGAGATTCCGAAGATTGCGTTCAACCAGCGTCTCGTGCCCATGCGCATGCCGAAGGATATCTGGATCACTGATACGACCTTCCGAGACGGACAGCAGTCTCGCGCGCCGTTTACGGCAGAGCAAATTTTGCGTCTGTTTGACATGATGCACGAGCTCGGCGGCCCGAATGGGCTGATTCGCCAGAGTGAGTTTTTCGTCTATAGCCAGCAGGATCGCCAGGCGCTGGAGATGTGCCGAGACCGGGGATATCGTTTCCCGGAGATTACAACTTGGATTCGTGCGACCGAGAGCGACTTCAATCTCGTCAAAGAACTAGGTGTGCGCGAGACAGGGATTCTTGTCTCCTGCTCGGACTATCACATCTTCCACAAGATGAACCTGACGCGCAAGCAGGCGATGGACAAGTACCTCGGCGTGGTCAAGATGGCGCTGGATCGCGGCATCGTTCCGCGCTGCCATTTTGAAGACATCACCCGCGCGGATTTTTACGGTTTCGTCGTACCGTTTGCCCATGCGTTAGCCGGGCTTTCGGAAGAAGCCGGAATCCCGATCAAGATTCGCTGCTGTGATACGCTCGGTCTCGGCGTTGCATATCCGGGCGCTAGCCTCCCGCGCAGCGTGCCGGGCATCATCTACGGGCTGCGGCATTATGGCAATGTGCCGAGCTCCTTGCTTGAATGGCATGGACATAACGATTTCTACAAGGCCGTCTCAAACGCGGCTGCTGCATGGCTCTACGGGGCTTCCGCCGCAAACTGCTCACTGCTCGGCATCGGTGAGCGCACGGGCAATTGCCCGCTGGAGGGCATGGTCATGGAGTACTGCTCTCTGCGCGGCGATACGGACGGCATGAACCTCGAGGTCATTACAGAGATTGCCGACTTCTTTGAAAAGGATATCGGCTACGAGATTCCGCCGATGACGCCATTTGTCGGCAAAAACTTCAACAGCACCCGCGCAGGCATCCACGCGGACGGCTTGCTCAAGGACGAGCGCATCTACAGCATCTTCAACACCGGTAAGATTCTCAACCGTCCGGCGGAGGTCATGGTGGACGCGCACAGCGGAACAGCGGGCATCGCGTACTGGCTCAACACCCACATGGGCATCGACATCGACAAGCGCAACCCAGTCGTTTCCGCGATCAAAGACCGCATTGATACGCTCTACGAAGCCTGCCGCACAACGGTGATGAGCAACGAAGAGCTGGAAGCCATCGCAATGGACGAGATCGCCAAAGCAAAGTAATTCAAATTTATACAAGTACATGATAGAAAAGAGCGGATCGCATTTGATCCGCTCTTTGTGTTTCTTATGCTGTTTATGCGGCTTTTACCTTTGTCCAGGCATCCGAGAACGCTTTGACGAAATCGCCGAGGTCTTGGAAGATCTGGCAGCGATCCAGCACGTCCTGCGGGGGATTGTAAGTCGGATCTGCGGCATAGGACGGGTCCATCAGCTTGAGCGCTTCTGCGTTTGGCGTGGAGAAACCGATGTACTCCGAGTTTTGCGCGGCAACCTTTGCATCGCAGAGGAAGTTGATGAACTGCTCCGCTTCCACAGTGTGCTTGGAGGTTTTTGGGATGATGATGTTGTCGAACCAGACGTTGCTGCCCTCTTTCGGCACGGCGTAGGCAAGGTCGGGGTTTTCGGAGATGCAGTAGACCGCGTCGCCAGAATATACAACGCCCATGGCAGCGCTGCCGTTGATGAGTTCCATCTTGATGTCGTCGGTGAGATAGGCGCGCACGAGTGGTTTTTGCTCGATTAGTGCTTCCTGCGCGGCGAGGATGTCGGCCTCGTTACGGGTATTGATGTCGTAACCCAGCTTCTTGAGCGTGATGCCGATGGTATCGCGCATGCTGTCATACATCAGAATTTGTCCTGTGTACTTTGCATCCCAGAGGATATTCCAGCTATCGACAGTGTCACTGACCATCGTCTTGTTGTAGAGAATGCCAACGGTGCCCCACATATACGGCACGCTGTAGGTGTTGTCCGGATCAAACGAGAGATTCAGAAAACGGGAGTCGATGTTGCTCAGATTCGGGATACTAGTCTTGTTGATCGGGTAAAGCAGATCATCCGCCACGAGTTTCTCAATCAGATAGTCCGAAGGGAAGCACACGTCATAGATATTGTCCGCCGAGGCGAGCTTGACGAGCATTTCCTCGTTGCTGGTCATGGTCGTGTATTTAACCGCGATGCCGGTTTCGTCTTCAAACTGCCGCAGCAACTGCGGATCGATATAATCACCCCAGTTGAGCACGTTTAGGGTGACTTTGCTCTTGCCGCCTCCGCAGGCAAAGAGCGAGAGCGAGAGCGCCAGGGCAAGCGCCAAGCAGACGACTTTTTTCCAGATTTTCATGTTTGTTTCCTCCTAGTGTAATGGATCGTGAAGTTCTATCATTTCTGCCGCCGCGCGGCAAGGGGAGAGCGGCTAACGCTTCATGCCGACTTTCTTACTCTGCAACTCTGCGTTTCGTTCCTCGCGAATGCTCTTGAGGTTGACGATGAGAAGCAGGGTAACCACCGGCACAAAGATGATCGTCGAGAGCGCGGGGTTCACGCCGCGGCGTGCGGAAGCGTAGATATACATCGAAAGGTTATCCACGCCATTTCCGGCAAAGAAGCTGATTACGAAATCGTCCAACGAGAGCGTGAACGCCATGATCAGACCAGAGACGATACCCGGCATGATGTCCGGGATGACCACCTTTTGAATTGCCTGCATCGGCGTACAACCGAGGTCCAGCGCCGCCTCATAGAGCATATCCGAACTCTGCCGCAGCTTCGGCAAAACGGAGAAGATCACGTATGGCAGGTTGAAGGTGATATGCGCAATCAGCAGGCGCGAATATCCATCCCGCAGTCCCACAAACAGGAACAGCAGCATCAGCGAGATACCGGTGACGAGGTCGGGGTTGACCATCGGAAGTTGGCTGATGTTCTCCAGAAGCATACGGTCGCGCCGCTTCATCGCGTGCAGCCCGATTGCGGCAAGAGTGCCGAGCATGGTTGCAACGATGGACGAAATCGCGGCTACAGAGAGTGTCACCGCAAGCGCATCTGTAATCTCCGGCGTGCGGAACAGCTGCGCATACCAGTCAAAGGTGAATCCCGTCCAATTGCCGAGCGTCTTACTCTGGTTGAACGAGAAAACGATCAAGATCAAAATCGGCGCATAGAGAAACACGAGCATAAGCCCCAAATATGTGCCGGAAAAGAACTTCTTCAGGCGGTTTACCATAGCCTTCCGCCTCCTTCATCACTGGTTTTACGCTCAGCTTTCTTCATAAACGTCATGGAGACGAGCACGAATACGAGCAGAATGATGGACAACGCGCTGCCCGTGTTCCAGGATTGCTCCGTGATGAACTTCATATAGATGAGGTCGCCGTAGAGCATCGTTTTGCCGCCGCCAAGCAGTTGCGAAATCGCAAACGTGGTCGTGCTGGGGATAAACACCATCGTGATGCCGGAGATGATGCCCGGCATGGAGAGCGGCAACACAACTTTGAGGAACGTCTTGGTCGGGTTTGCGCCGAGGTCTGCCGCGGCTTCGATATAACTCTTGTCGAGCTTGATCAGAGTCGTATAGATCGGCAGAATCATAAACGGCAGGAAGTTATAAACCATGCCGAGTAGAACCGCGCTCTCTGTGTAGAGAATTTTCGTAAATGCGCTGAGGAGCACTTTCCACGCATAGGTGCGCAGAAGGAAATTCATCCACATCGGCACAATGAAAAATACGGAGAGCAAAGCAGCCGTCGGTTTCTTCATTTGCGAGAGCAGGTAGGCAACGGGGAAGCCCAGCAACAGACACAGAATCGTCGTATACAGCGCGAAACGGACGGAATCCGCCAGTACCCGTAGATTATCCCAGCTGGCAGCTTGTACGATGTTCTCCACCGTGACACCGCCATCATTCGTAAACGCATAGTAGAGGATGAGCAACATCGGAGCCAGGATAAAAATCGCCATCCATACCACATATGGGTAGGCAAACACACTCCGGCGCACGCGCATTCCTTTTGCGAGGGTCGCTTTTTTTGTCTTAATTTGCTTCATTTGTGCTCACCGCGATCTTGTCCGCGGGGACAGAGATTCCGATTTCTTCGCCGGATTCCATGTATTCCGCCGAATAGGCAATCCAGTCTTCCTCACCGCAGCCTATGGTCACTTCATAGTGCGTACCGAGGAACATGCAGGCGCGCACAACACCGGTGAGCTGGCTCTCTTCCGGCGGGATGAGCTGCACATCGACCGGTGCAATCGCAACCAGAACGTCGTCCTTGGTTTCAAACGTTTCCAAACCCTTGCAGGCAAAACGATAACCGAGGATATCCACCTCGCCATCGTCTGGATAAGCAACCGCATCGAAAAGGTTTGTCTGCTGCGTTTTCTTCATAATATGAATCGCATCCGGCGGAATCGAGATACCGACCACCTGCCCGCGCTCCACATAATCCGTGGTTTGGATGATCCACTCGTAACCACCGCAATCCACGTCAACCTCGTAATGCACGCCCATGAACACAACGGAGACGGCTTTGCCGACTACGCGCGCACCTTCAGCGGGGACGATGTCGATGTCCTCCGGGCGCACGACTACGTCCACCTCGGTGTTTTTGCCAAAGCCTTTGTCCACGCAATCGTAGACAACGCCGTTCATGCGCACTTTAAAATCCTGAAGCATGATACCGGGGATGATGTTGCTCTCTCCGATGAAGTCCGCAACAAACGGGTTTTTCGGCTC
>JAEWYO010000084.1 GCA_023395595.1 Bacillota bacterium | reverse complement strand
TTACAATTCCTGCTTCGGTTTCGGAGCCAAAGAATACCGGCGTAAAAAAGTCGCCAATCGTGACCGTAACGCCTTCGTCAATGGTCAGTACAAACCCTTCCCGCTCAAAGCTCTCGTCGCTTTCCGGTGCAATGGTCAGATCGGTGGTGATATGCGCACGAGTGACAGACGAATCCTTGAGCGATGCAACCAGCCCATCCAGATCGGTAATTGCGGTTCCCGTGTCAGGTGTCACCGCCATGTCGCTCGTTGGAGCCGCAACGCTTTCTTCCGGTGCTGATGCACCGCATGCCGTTAGCATTAGGAGCAGGAGCCCCGCCATCAGTCTTACTGCCAGTCGTTTCATCTCTGTCTCCTTTTCTATCTTTTTATTGGCTCTTTATTGAGACTTTTTAATCCTGAATCTCTCCGTCGCGTATTTCAAACGTTGTCTGTTGTAGCCCATGATAATAGCTTACACGGTGTGCAGCTAGCTTTAGCACGCAGTAATCCGGGTCGGAGACGCCTTTTGGATAATACTGTTCGAATCCCTCTCTCCACAGTAACTCCTTTGTCTCTGCGTCCATGCAAACAGACATATCTCCTACAAACAGGGCTCCCTGAAAACTGCCCGGCTCACAGTAATAGACCGCAACTTTGGGATTGTTTACTATCGCAGAAACTTTTCCGGAAGAAGTATTTATCGAAAAAAGCTGGATGCCAAGGCTCTCGTGCTCCAGAACGAGCATCGCTTTTGTGACAGGATACCCCTCGTTGTCCACATAGGAAAGATAAGCGGATGTGCTCTTGTTGCGCAGTGCCCATATGGCATCGATCATCTCCTGCCGCATTGTGCGATAACCTCCGTGTCACAATTTGCTATAAAACGATATAGTGCGGAATGATATCCTCGTAGGTTCCGTCATCCTTCCGAAATCCACCCGGTATAATACCAAGCTGCACAAATTCCAGTTTTTGATAAAGATGCAACGCAGCTTGATTGCTCTTGACGACAGCATTGAACTGGAGAATGCGAAATCCAAGTTTTTTCGCCGTCGCCATGCAATGCCGAACCAACGCTTCACCAATCTGACGTCCGCGCTGATCCGCCTTTACGGCGTAGCTTGCGTTGCAAATATGTCCGCACCTGCCTACATTGTTGGGATGCAGGATATAAAGCCCGGTCATCTGGCCCGTCTCACCGTCGCGTGCAACGCCCGTATAAGACTGGCTCTCAAACAATGCAATCCCTGTCTGGATCGATAATTCATCAAGCAGTGGAAACGCGTTTCCCTCACACACGATTTGATTCCAAATTTCAATTGCTTCTTTTGCGTCGCTCGGTTGAAACGTGGATAGGATAATAGACATGTGTTTGATCCGATCTAACTATAAATAATATGCTACAATAAAAAGCGACGCACCCTTATCTTCGCAGATAAAGGTGCGTTTCTCCTGATGGCGGAGGGCCAGGGATTCGAACCCTGGGTCCCTTTCGGGACACGGCATTTCGAGTGCCGCACGATCGACCACTCTGACAACCCTCCACGAATGTTCGCGCGAAATTTATTATACTGAAATCCTGATGCAATTGCAATGATTTCTATAAAAAATCAGCTGCCTGCCTGTGGGATTCTCAAACAGACTGGAGAATTCCGCAGTCTAAAAGACCAGCTCACGCGAACCAATTCTATCGATGCCGACAACCTTTCTACTCTGGAATTTCCGTCCGTCAGCCCTTCTTTGCACAGCAATAGTTGGGAACCAATTCCTTTAGGAGATCCAGCATCTCCGGTGCGTTTGTCTGCGATGCTTCCATGAGCGCCGCAAGCTTTGCGGGAAATGCCGCGTCGTCAATTGCCAGCGGCTGGGTACGGTAGATACGGTTGTGTGACGTCTCCAACAGGCTTTGTTCCTCTTCGTCGAGTGTGAGTTCTTCATACATTTTCTCACCCGGACGAAGACCGATGATCTCAATCGGCATGTCCTCATTGGGCGTGTAGCCATAGTAGCGAATGAGCTTCTCCGCAAGATCCATGATGCGGACGGGTGAGCCCATGTTGAGCACATAGATTGCCCCGCTCTCCCCCAGCGCGCCCGCCTGCAAAACAAGCTGTGCCGCTTCCGGGATCGTCATAAAATAACGTGTAATATCCGGGTGTGTCACCTGAACGGGACCACCTGCCCGAATTTGGCTCTCAAAGAGAGGGATTACGCTGCCATATGAACCAAGCACATTGCCAAAACGAACCGTCATGCACTTCATCGGGCTCTTTTTTGCATAGTCCTGCACAATTAGTTCGGTTACGCGCTTGCTTGCGCCCATCACATTGGTCGGGTTGACCGCCTTATCGGTTGAAAGCTGAACAAAGCGTTTGACCCCATGCTCACTCGCGCTGCGGATGACATTATAGGTACCGATTACGTTGTTCTTAATTGCCTCTGCCGGACTGTCTTCCATGAGGGGAACGTGCTTATGTGCGGCGCAATGCACCACAAGATCCGGCTGAAACTCCGCCATCACATCATCCACGCGCGCCTTGTCCCGCACAGAGCCGATGCGAATGCATACATTGAGCCAAGGAAAACGACGTTTAAACTCCATCTGAAGCTCATAGGCATTATTCTCATAAATATCGAAGATGATGAGCTTACTCGGATAAAACATCGCCGTTTGGCGGCAAATCTCCGATCCAATTGAACCGCCACCACCCGTGACAAGCACGGTTTTGTGCTGAATATATTCCGCTATGCTCTCCTTATCGAGTTTGACCTCCGGACGAAACAGAATATCGTCAATACTGATCTCGCGAATATCCCGCATGGTAGGCTGCGTATCAAGATCGCGCAGCGGCGAGACCATACGAACGCGACATTTGGTTGATTTGCACAGCGCGACAAGCTCAATCTGCCTTGCTTCGCTGATAGACGGAATCGCAAGAATAATCTCGCGAATTCCAAGCCGATTGACAATCTCCGGTATCTCAGCAGTCTTTCCGACAACCTTCACCCCGCGGATCCTTGTACCGATCTTCTTCGGGTCATCATCCACAAATGCGGCAACATAACTCGTCCCCTTCATAATGCCGGACATGATCTGCGCCTGCACATATTTTCCAAAGAATCCTGCACCAACGATCAACAGTGGCGATTTCCCGCTGCTTTGGCGATTGATCATCAAGCGTCTTGCACGCTGCAACGCACGGAATATATACCGCTCAATGAATAAAAGCGGCAGTAGAATGATTCCGGCTAAGAACAACGAGAGTTTATACTCGTTGCCAAATAAAACATTCACCGCGAAAATAACGCCTGTGCCGACGCCGACCGCCGCAAGAATATAGATGTTCTCGGCATTGAGCCCGTCCAGCCAGGTGCGCCCATACATCCGAAACACGGCAAAGCTTGAAATATAAACGACTGTAAAAGTAATTAACTGTAAGTAAGAGAATGCAATCCTTCCATTGACATAAAACGGAAACAGATATTGGCTTCCTTCGCCAGAAAATGGAAGCCAAGTCGCAATGATATACGCAAGAGTAATCAGAACCATATCCGCAACAATCAATACAATGACACGCGCGATATGATCTAAACTAACTCCCGGAAATGGTTTTCTCATGCGAACCTCATAAGCTTATTTAAAATAGAATCAAACATATTGCACGTTCGAAACAGTACCAGTATATGAGATTTATAACAGAAACGCAAGTTCAGTAGACGATGCAAAACAAAAAGCAGCGCTTGTACACGCTGCTAAACAGATCAAATGATGCATTTATTCTGCCTGATAATCACAAATAAGCGTTATCAACTCAACTTCTGAACCAGAAGTTGCTCTTGGAGCTGCAAGCGGCGGACGCAGATCTGAGATTCGCTCTAATGTAACAGTCGTTTCACTCGCCGGATAAGCAACATTAGAACGCACAAAATCCGATGCAATGGCGGAACAACCGATGCTGACAAGCAGGGTGAGAATAACCAATACCAAAGCAATAATACCCGCAATCCGCTTCATATGACTCATCCTAGTTTCCTCCTTGTCTTTCTATAATCATTTTACGTACGTATTGTTACTTTTCTGTTGTTTGCTTGCAACTATGTAAATTTATTCTTGCAACATTTCTGTTCTGTTTTTGCGCGTAGCCACTTTTTGATGCTTTATGTTACATTATCATTAGATTACATTTTGTTTTACATGGGAGTGCATCGCTTTTCTTAATTTGCCGTGCGTAATGCTTGCAAAGCATACATGACATTATTAATCCTCAGTGGTACTATATGCAAAGCATGCTTTGCACAAAGGAGCATTCCTATATGCGCACGCGAATCAAAGAACTCCGAAAAGAACACGATCTATCGCAAGAACAGTTGGCTCTTGCCGTGGGTACAACACGACAAACCATTACATCTATTGAAGTAGGCAAGTATATCGCTTCGCTGAATCTAGCTTATAAACTGGCGCGCTATTTTGGTCTCACAATTGAGGAAGTATTTGATTTTACTGATGTTGACCTAGAAAGGAAGTAGCAAAACATGGCTGCGTTCAAACAAAGATTAAATCGGCGAATTCTGTTGTTTAGTGGTGTATTGTTGATCTTTATATCAGTTTTACTATACAACCAGTTTGGTGCTTCAAATACGATTAAGGATACCCTTACATTTTCATTTCAATGTGGTTTCTCAGCAGTTGGTGCATTGGTGCTGGTCTACCTAATCGCGCAGTACCGTCGGGCACTATCTGATGATCAAAAGCTACAAGTCCTTTACAATAAAGAGAATGATGAACGCACCCGCGCAATTTGGGCAAAGTCTGGCATTCCGATGACCGTCATCCTTTCTATGACTCTAATTCTTGCTGGCATCGTTATCGGTTATTTCAATGAGATTGTGTTTGTTACTTTAATCTGCGTTGCCCTCTTTCAACTTCTGGTTACGAGTGCCGTCAAGCTATATTATATGAAAAAAATGTAAGACTAAGTCGATCCAAAATCCTCTGCGCGGAGGATTCTTAATTGTGTTCATCGTCTTTACATTTTGCATGGCCAGTGCGCTTCGCGCGTTGGCTGGCTAGGTTCGGGGGAGTAGGTAAACACAAGTATGCAAACAAAACAAAAGACCATGCAATGCATGGTCTTTTGTTTTGTTGGATCCCGGCGGCTACCTACTCTCCCGGGTTCACAGTTCGCAATCGTCGCGCTGCTGCGCTATCGCTTGCATCGCTCGTTGCTCACTGGGCTTACGGCTCGCTTCATCGCCCACTGGGCGCGCTCGCCTTCGCCCATTGCAAGTCAAGCGCTTTGCGAAAGTAAGTAATCCTGTCTCTTGGTTTCCGCGCAAACTAGCGCAAGCCCGGAAAAATAGTTATCCATCAGAATTTAACAAACAGAAACGCCCATGCATTGCATGGGCGTTTCTGTTTGTTGGATCCCGGCGGCTACCTACTCTCCCGGATAGGCAGCGCAATAGTCGCGGTGCGTCGGGGCTAAAGCCCACTCCTACCGCTCCTTTGCTTGCCATTCCTTCGCCTCGCTTCATCCCGCACAGCGGGCGCTCGGCTTCGTCATGTTG
>JAEWYO010000079.1 GCA_023395595.1 Bacillota bacterium | reverse complement strand
GCTTACTACTGCGCCCGGAGTGGCAGTTTATCTTAAAGGCAATCGTGACGTTTTTAGCAATCATCGCGCAGCGTTATTTGCTGGATCGAAGAAGCAAGTAATTTGCCGGGGTTGAATGAACGGGTTTGAAAGGATAAAGACTATGTCGTCAAATTGTGAATCGACAAGTTCTCGCGGCTATAAGGCCAAGAGAATCGTCAAAGAAATATATGTCTACGTCATCTTGCTGGTGGTTGTCACCGTGCTAAGCCTGCTCAAAGGAGATCTGTTCCAACGGGGCAACTTCCTTTTCCCGGCAAACGTGGCAAATCTGCTGCGCATGTCGGCACCAATTCTCATGATCAGTAGCGCGTTTACGCTGATCTTCATTACGGGAAACATGGATCTCTCTGTTGGCAGCACGCTGAGTTTAACGACGGTATTGCACGCTATTCTCGTACTCAATGGGGTGCCGTTTTTCCTCTCGCTAATCATTGTGGTCGCGCTGGGTGTCGTGCTGGGCACGATAAACGGGTTTCTCGTCATGAAGCTGCGCATTACCCCGGTCATTGCAACGTTGATTACCATGAATGCGTATCAGGGCATGGCGCGCTATCTGGTTCCGCCGGGCATCTCGTCTATCACAAACACGGACACGTTGAAGATGCCGGAGTGGATGGGCTTTTTTTCCAAGCAACAGATTGTATTCGGCCTCTCCTGGGCGTTTATCGTTGCGGTTGTCCTGCTCATTGCGCTGGTCATTCTACAAAAGCGTACGCTCTTTGGCAAGTATCTCGTCGCGGTTGGCGGTAACCGGACGGCAGCGGAACTCTCCGGCATCAATGTGGTTAAGGTCGTTTGGGGCGTCTACATCCTGCTCGGCGCGGTTTCGGCGCTGGCCGGTGTCGCGCGGGCGAGCTATCTGCTCATCGGCGAGCCATATACCGGCGTCGGTGCGGAGACAGAGGCAATTATCGCCTGCCTGCTGGGCGGAACGGTGTTCTCTGGCGGCGAGGGGTCGGTGGTCAAGTCGTTTGTCGGCGCGCTCATCATCGTCTGCCTGACGTTCGGTCTCAAGTCCGTCATTCCCGAGTATTGGCAGCTGCTTGCCAAGGGCGTGGTACTTGTGTTTGCGGTTGTGCTCAATCACCTGCTTTCGAAGGAGACCATCGCAGCCTGACTTCAGGCGTACTCCGCAATACGACCCGCGACTGCGCTCAAAGCGCGGTTGGGCAATCAAACGAAGAAGAATCATTCGTTGTGTAAGACAACGTTTCTGGGGGTATATCAATATGTATGAACAAGACAAACGCGAGATCATCCACGCGGCGCTGGAGATTAAAAACTATGGCTTAATCGCGCTCTCCGGCGGTAATGTCAGCGTCCGAAAGGAGAACGGGGATATCATCGTCACCCCTTCCGGAACCGCTTATGAGACCATGGTGGAGGACGACCTGATCGTGTTCAACGCAAAAGGCGAACGCATCGAAGGTACGCTCCGCGAGTCGGTGGACACGGTGGCGCTGAAGTATATCTTTGACCAACTGCCGGAGGTCAACGCGATTATCCATACGCATCAGCCATATGCAACGGCGGTTGGGCTCATTGGGGACGTGTTCCCCGCGGCGCTGACTACGCTGGCAAATGTGACGCTCGGCGCTATCAACGTAGCTCCCTATTGTTCTGCAGCGAGCTTGGACATGGGCGTGCAGGCGGTGAACTATCTTGGCGGCAAGCGTGCGGTGATTTTGAAACACCACGGCGTGATCGCGGTCGGTGGCAATCTCAAAGAGGCGCTCTATGCCGCGATCTATATGGAAGAGGCGGCAAAGGCATACCTTGCGGCAAAGGCTGCTGGTAACGTCGCCATCATGACCGACGAGCAGACCGCGGACGCCGTTGAGATACACAGGACCTACGGCCAGAACCACTAAATTATTAATTATAGAAAGAAACCGAAACGCCCGCATGGCGCAGGATACGTCGGCGGTTTATGCGGGGCGATTGATACGTTGGAGGCACTTTGCTTGAGAAACTTGCAAGACAACCTATTCGGCTTATATGAAAAAGCATTGCCGAAACACCTGAGTTGGGAAGAACGGCTCGTCGCCGCAAAGGACGCGGGCTTTGATTTTTTGGAGATCAGCATCGACGAGACGGACGAGCGCATCGGACGCCTGCACTGGAGCAAAGCGGAGCGCACCAAGCTCATGAAGAGCATCCACGGCGTGAATATGCCGATTCTGTCGATGTGCTTGAGCGCGAACCGCCGCTATCCCATTGGCAGCGAATGCGAGGAGACACGAAACAGCGGCATTCAGCTGGTTCGGGATGCGATTGATTTTGCGTTGGACTGCGGCATTCGCGTCATCCAACTCGCAGGATATGACGAATATCAAAACCCCAGCACGGAGGCGACCGTGCAAAACTTCCACGATTCTCTGGCGCAGTGCGCGCGCTATGCGCAGGAAAAGGCGGTCATGCTCGCACTGGAGACCATGGAGAATGATCTGATGGATTCTATCAGTAAGGCAAAGCGCTATGTAGATTCAATTCAATCCCCGTGGCTGAAAATTTATCCCGACCTTGGCAATCTCTGCGCGATGGGACAAAACATTGAGCAGGAGTTCACCCGCGGCATGCAGGATATCGTGGCGATTCATCTAAAGGACACTCTGCCCGGCATCGTGCGCGACATCGCCTTTGGAGACGGAAATGTCGATTTTGTATCCTTTTTCCGGCTGCTATCGCGTGCACAATACAGCGGGCTGTTTGTCGCCGAGATGTGGACGGACGAAACCGAGCAATCGATTCAGGTGGCAAAGGACGCGCGCGCATTCCTTGCGGACAAGGTCGAGCGGGCGCAAAAGGCATAACGGAAGTCGTGACTGGGCGGGGTTCTCCCGCCGGGAGATGAACATGAGAAAAATCGGCATCAAGCATCTTACAAAAGAAAACTTCGAGCTATATGGCTCCTATGCCAGCATTCTGGAGCCGACTGGCCCAAGCTTTGGCGAAGAGCCGGTGGTGTTTTATCGCGACATGGTGCAGCAGAGCCTCGGCTTTGCAACCAGCGCTTCCTATTCTACCTGCGTGGTCAATCAGCGACCGTGGATCATCACCAATTCGGAGGTGCATGATTATTGCCATGAGACGATACTCTGTCTCGACGGGGACTATCTGATGCATGTGGCTCCCGCAACGTTTGATAAGGCAATTCCGGCGGATCAGATCGAGGTGTTTCTTGTGCCCAAAGGTACGCTGGTCAACGTAAAAGCGGGCGTGTGGCATCAGGCGGGCTTCCCGTATCAATGCGAGCAGGTGCATATCCTCTGCGTGTTGCCGGAGCGCACCTATGCGCGGGACTGCTATTGCTTTGACCTGGCGAAAAAGGATCAGATCGAAGTCGTGTCAGAACTGATCGACTAACTGTATTCGCAAAACAGATTTGATTTCCCTTTGTGTATTCGGTATGATGGCGATAGCAATATCACCTTCTATCAGTGTATGCGCAAATCTGTTTTCGCAAACAACATTCTATTGAGTAACCACTATTTTAAAGCAACTTTCGCAAACGACATTCTATTGAGTATTTATAATGATTCAAGCAACCGGGAGGATCGGATGGGGCAACAATATCTGCTCGGGTTGGATAACGGCGGAACGGTAACAAAGGCCGCGCTCTACAGCACTAACGGCACGGAAATTGCCGTTGCGGGCACGCAGGTTAAGCCGATTATGGAGAAGGTCGGTTTTGTAGAGCGCGACATGGATGCACTCTGGCAGGTGAACGCAAAGGCGATACGTGACGTGCTGGAGAAATCCGCGGTGAACCCTTCGGACATCATCGGCGTTGCGGTCACGGGACATGGCTGCGGCGCTTATTTTATAGACGCCGAGGGAAAGCCTGCGTGCAACGGCATCATCTCTACCGACACCCGCGCAAAGGACTATGTCGAGCGCTGGAATGCGGACGGAACCTACGACACGCTGCTTCCGCTGACCATGCAGATCATCTGGGCGGGGCAGACACTGCCGATTGTCGCCTGGCACAAGGATCATGAGCCGGAGGTGCTCAAACGTGCAAAGTGGGTGCTCTCCTGCAAGGATTACATTCGTTTTTGCCTGACGGGAGAGGCATATACCGAGCTGACCGATGTTTCGGTTGCAAACGGAATCAACCTGAATACGATTGCCTACGACGACGCAATCTTTGAAGCATTTGGAATCAGCGAATACAAGCGCCTGTTCGCACCACTGAAGAAGTGTACGGATGTCTGCGGCACCATTAGCGCAAAAGCCGCCGGGGAGACGGGGCTCATTGCGGGCACGCCCGTTGCGGGTGGTCTCTGCGACGTTGCCGCCTGCTGCATCGGCACGGGTGTAACCTCGCCGGACAAAATGTGTATGGTGGCGGGAACCTGGAGTATCAACGAATTCTTGTCCGACAAACCGTTTGCCTCCAAGCAGCTCTTTCAAAACGCGCTGTACTGCATGGACGATTATTGGATGATCCTCGAAAACAGCATGACCTCCGCGAGCAACCTCGAATGGTTTGTCAAAAACCTGATGGGTGAGGAAAAACAGCAGGCGGACGCGGTGGGCGAAAGTGTGTTTCAATTGGCAGATCGAATGGTTGCAGGATTCGCGCCGGAGGATAGTCCAATCATCTTTCTTCCGTTTTTGTTTGGCACCAATGTCAATGCGGACGCAAGAGCGTGCTTTCTTGGCATCAGCGGCCTGCACACAAAGGCGCATATGCTCCGCGCGGTATATGAAGGCGTTGCGTTCTCGCACAGGACGCATATGGAAAACCTGCTGCGCTTTCGCGAGCGGCCTTCCGGCATCCGCATCTCCGGCGGCGCTGCGCGCTCCCGCGTCTGGGTAGAGATATTCGCGGATGTGTTTCAGATTCCCGTGGAGGTTTCTGCGGGTAAGGAACTCGGCACCATGGGGGCAGCGATGTGCGCGGGAATCGCTGCGGGCGCATATCGAGACTTTCTACAGGCGGTTGATGTCTTTGCACGCGTGGACTATACATGCAAACCGAATCCGAACAAAGCAAAGATCTATGAAGAGAAGTTCAAACTCTATCAAAAACTCAGCGGCCAGCTGGACGAAAGCTGGAAGGACTGGGAGAGAATCTTCCGGAAATGAACGGTGCATGGGTGTTTGTTCGACAGATACGAATAATGGTTTCCGAAATTTGGCTCGTGTGCCGAATGAACATTTGTGCAAACGGAAAAACATTTTCAAACATTGTAAACTGTGATACTATATTTCAATCTTGATGAACGTGTTTGAGGGTATCCAATGGAATCCAGATATGATATGCAGATGATGGTACAT
This sequence comes from Bacillota bacterium, assembly GCA_023395595.1. Lineage (GTDB taxonomy): Bacteria > Bacillota > Clostridia > Christensenellales > CAG-138 > UBA7703. The sequence goes on along the minus strand of JAEWYO010000079.1, from coordinate 66 downwards.
GTCGCCAGAATGTACTATATTGAGGGGCTCACGCTGCAGAGCATTGCAAAAGAGCTTGGTATCTCC
>JAEWYO010000061.1 GCA_023395595.1 Bacillota bacterium | reverse complement strand
TTTGGTTGGAAGGAATATGTGAAGATGAATCCCGTTCGCATGATCGTTCTCGGTGCGGGTGCGCGCGGCATGGATGCCTATGCGCCGTATGCCCTGGTTGCGCCTGACCAGCTCCAGATTGTTGCCGTTGCCGAGCCGCGTGAAGCGCGCAGAACCGCCTTTGCGGCGCGATATGGCGTGCCTGAGGGTGCGGTGTTTGCAGACTGGAACGCGGCGCTGGATGCCGGAATCGAAGCGGACGCGGTACTCGTCGCCACCCAGGACAACCAGCATGTGGAGCCTGCCTGCGTCGCCATGGAACGGGGATATGACGTTCTGCTTGAAAAACCCATTGCCAAGAGTGAAGACGAACTCAAGCGGATTTACGACACCTCCGTTCGCACCGGTAAGCGCGCAGCGGTTTGCCACGTGCTGCGCTACACGCGCTTTTTCAATACGCTCAAATCGATCATCGACAGCGGCGAGATCGGCGATGTGGTCAACATATCTCACAGCGAAAATATCGGTTACTGGCACATGGCGCATAGCTTTGTGCGCGGCAACTGGAGGCGCGAGGACGAAACCAGCCCGATGATCCTTGCGAAGAGCTGCCATGACACAGACATCTTACTCTATCTCGTGGGCAAGGACTGCAAGCGCGTTGCTTCCTTCGGCAGCCTGAAGCACTTCACCGCCGAAAACGCGCCGGAGGGCAGCGCTGAACGCTGTCTGGACTGCAATGTTGCGAATACCTGCCCGTACAGCGCGATGCGGCTCTACCTGATTCCGTTTCTCACGGGCTGGCCTGTCTCCGTCATCACGGATGACCTCAGCCATGCCGGGCGCATGAAGGCCCTGCGCGAAGGGCCATACGGCAGATGTGTCTATCATTGCGACAACGACGTAGTAGATCATCAATCCACCGTGCTAGAGTTTGAAGGCGGCGTGACCGCGACCATGACCGTCTCCGCGTTTACGGACTATCGCCACGGGCGCACGATTCATATCATGGGCTCCCATGGTGAGATTCGCGCCAAGATGTCTGACGAGACGATTGAGGTGACAAACTTCCGCGATGGCTCTGTCCGTACGACGGAGAACCCACTCCCCGGCGGCATGGGCGATGGGCACGGCGGCGGAGACATGGGGCTCATCGCTTCGTTTGTGCGCATGGAGCGCGGGGAAGAGAGCGCGGTGAAGAGTTCGATCCGGGACGCGATTCAGAGCCATCTGATCTGCATCGCTGCCGAAGAATCGCGCAAGAATCACACTGTCGTGGACATCCACAACGTCGGATCACGCGATTGATTCTTTTTAAAATGAAGAGTACGAAAGACAAAGGAGCAAAAGAATGCAACAGCAGAAAACTCGTTCGGCTTCGTTCCTACTCGTGATGAGCTGGATCTATCTTGTCCTCGCGCTGGGGATGATCGGACTTGCGCTCTACAACCTGACGCGGCCGGACATCCGGCTGACGTTTGCGGGCGTGACAGACGCCGTGTTCCTCATCATCGGTGGCGTGCTCGGCTTTGTTGCGGGTATATTTGGGCTCGTGAGCAAGCAGCTCAAGCGCTGCCGCATCATGGGGCTTGTGCTGCTGTTGATCGCCGCCGTGCCGTTGACGATCAACTTGCTCGTCGGTCTGCCATTTCGCATCTATTGGAAGAATATCGCAGTGATGGTGATTCCGTTTCTTTACCTGTTGGCTGCGCTGCTGAAGCGAAGCGAGAAGAAGCCGGTTACGCAGATAGCCAACGCGTCCTATGCTCCTGTTTCGCCCGCGCCGCAAGCGGCACCTGTCGCGCAACCGGCGGCGCAGACGAAGAGCACGTCAAAGGAAAATGAGGGCTAACAAGCTTAAGAGACAAAGCAGCGGTGCGGTCTTTCGGCGAATTCCCAAGCGAAACCGCAAGAGAAAAAACGCAAAAATGGCATGAAAAATTTGGCGAAAATCTCTTGCATTTTGATAGGGTCTGTTGTATCATAATCAAGCGGCTTGGGGCATTAGCACAGTTGGTAGCGCGCAACGTTCGCAATGTTGAGGTCGGGGGTTCGAATCCCCCATGCTCCACCAAGCAGATAGAACCCCGTCTTACAAAGGCGGGGCTCTTTTTTTGACAAGTAGAATTTACGTCAAGAAAGAGTACGTTTCGGGTGAATCGCCCGCGGACAGGCTGAAACACGCCGGATAAGGATTTGAAAACGATGGAGAGTCTTGAAAGAGAAGTCAACCGCAGAAAGACGTTTGCGATCATCTCGCACCCAGACGCGGGCAAAACCACGCTCACCGAAAAGCTGCTGCTTTTTGGAGGCGCGATTCGCCTCGCGGGTACTGTCAAGGGTAGGAAGGCGAGCAAATATGCTGTCTCCGACTGGATGGAGATTGAAAAACAGAGAGGAATCTCGGTTACTTCCAGCGTGCTCAATTTTGACTATGAAGGCTACCGCATCAACATTCTCGATACTCCCGGGCATCAGGATTTCAGCGAGGACACCTACCGTACGCTGACCGCGGCGGACAGCGCGGTGATGCTGATCGACGGCGCAAAGGGCGTTGAAGAGCAGACGAAGAAACTCTTTCACGTCTGCCGGATGTTCGGCATCCCGATCTTTACATTTGTCAACAAGCTTGACCGCCACTGTCAGAATCCGCTCGCGCTCATGGAAGAAATCGAGGCGACGCTCGGCATCCGTGCCTATCCGATGAACTGGCCAATCGGTGTGGATGGCGATTTTCGCGGTGTATACGACCGCAGGACAAAGCGTATCGAACTCTTTGCCGGCGGCAGTCATGGGCAGGCGGAGACGGTTTCCGACTCCGGAGATGCCAGCGACCCGCGCTTTCGGCAGGTGCTTGGAGAGTATCTCTACAACCACCTCATGGAGGAGATCGAGCTTCTGGAGATCGCGGGAGACGATCTGGATATGGAAAAAGTCTCCGCAGGGGAACTCACGCCGATGTTCTTTGGCAGCGCGATGACCAACTTTGGTGTGCGCCCGTTTTTAGAGGCGTTCATCGAGATGGCTCCGTCACCCTATGCCAAACGGCATAGCAACGGCAGCGTGGAACCGGACAGCGAGGATTTCTCCGGCTTTATCTTCAAGATTCAGGCGAACATGGACCCTGCGCACCGCGACCGGATCGCTTTTATGCGCATTTGCTCCGGCAAGTTTGAAAAAGGCATGGAGGTTGTCCACCAACGCACGAACAAGACCATCCGTTTGGCGCAGTCACAACAGTTCATGGCGCAGGAGCGCGTGAGCGTTGAGGAGGCATATGCTGGCGATATCATCGGCGTATTTGACCCCGGGTGTTTCCTGATTGGAGACACGCTTTGCAACGGCAAGCACGCGTTTAAGTTTGAGGGAATTCCGATGTTTCCGTCCGAGCATTTTGCCGAGGTGAACGCGATCGATTCAGGCAAGAGGAAACAGTTCCTCAAGGGCATTAAGCAGATTTCCGAAGAGGGCGCGATTCAGGTGTTCAAGCAACCTGACCTCGGCGTGGAGCGCTTCACGATCGGCGTTGCGGGCGCGTTGCAGTTTGAGGTGCTCGAATACCGCCTGAAAAACGAATACAACGTTGAAATCAAAATCCGTAATCTGCCGTATCAGCTCGCGCGCTGGATTGTCACCGAGCATTTTAACAAAGACATGCTCGCGTACACGGACACGCTGCTGCTCGAGGATCAATACCAGCGTCCCGTGGTGCTCTTTAAAAACGAGTGGTCGCTCAGCCGCATGGAGGACAAGAACAAGGATGTCAAGTTCCTCGACATCGCGCCCGTGAACGGATGATCGTGACGGAGTGATTCTGAAATAGTTACGCGTTTTTCTGCTTTTCTTCTCCTTCGTCGTGGATTGTCTGATATACTGTTGGGCAACACGGCGAAGGGAGACAAGACATGTCTGTTTCGATTCAACTAAGACCCATGCAACACACCGACCTGCCGCTCTTTCGCGAGTGGCTTTTTTTGCCGCACGTTGCGGCATGGTATCAAGAACCGGAGGACTGGATTGCGGAAGTTGAGCAGCAGGACGACGAATTTGCATTTGTGCGGCACTTCATCGCACAGAGCGAAGGGTGCGATTTCGGCTTTGGCCAATACTATCCTTACTGGCTCAGCGGCGAGGACTGGCACGGTTCCATTCCGCCGGAAGGCACGTACAGCATCGACTATCTCATTGGTGATACAGGCTTTCTCGGCAAGGGTTACGGCAGGCAGATCATACTCGCACTGCTGGATAACATCCGGACAGAGCCGGATGCCAAACGCGTGATTGTTCAGCCGGAGCCGGAGAACGCGGCGTCTTGCGGCGTACTGTTCTCCTGTGGATTCGTGTTTGACGAGAAGAACGGGGTATTTCTACTAACACTTTGAGTTCGCGTGTGTTACAATCGTGCAAGATAGAACGACAGGAGAATGACATGATCGATTTTCAAAACGCTACCTTTCTCAAGCTAAAACCGGTTGCGGACAACACGTTTTCTTCAGTTATTATACCGATGTTTATTCCCGGTGAAGAGATTTTATGCTCGTTTCAAACCGTGCGGGACGGCGTCGTCTTCACCAACAAACGCATTTTTGCGATCAATGTGCAGGGCATTACAGGGAAGAAGAAAGATTTTACTTCCCTACCATATAGTAAGATTCAGGCGTTTTCCGTTGAAACCGCTGGAGTGCTCGATCTGGATAGTGAGTTGGAACTCTGGTTTTCCGGTATGGGCAGAATCAAGTTTGAGTTTGTCAGCCGCGCGGATGTCTCTGGCATCTGCCGCATCATCTCCGGCTTTGTGCTGCAATGATTCGAATCGATTGACAAGAAACTACGATAGAGTGAGGTGGGTTTGAAATGATGATCGATCCTTTTGGCGGTGGCGGATTCATGTTCACCGTGGTACCTGTTCTTGTGGCAATTGGGTTTATCACGATACTGGGTATCATGATATTCCAGGTCGTAAAGAGCGCGCAGAGATGGAAACGCAACAACGACTCGCCCGTTCTCACGACGGATGCGCGCGTTGTCACCAAACGTTCGGACGTGAGCTATCACAACCATATGAACAACACAAATAACACAATGAACATGGGATATTCTTCCACGACATATTATGTGACATTTGAAGTGCCAAGCGGAGATCGAATGGAGTTTGAAGTGCGAGACGAGGAATTCGGTATGCTGGTGGAAGGCGACGCAGGAAAACTGACGTTCCAGGGCACGCGGTATCTCGGCTTCACGCGTGCAATTTAATCGGCAAACGGAATAGAGGGTTGATATGAACGTTCGAAGCACGGTGAAAGCGCTGGTTTTGCATCAGGACAAGGTTCTGCTCAACCGATGCCGTGATGTAAACAACGGGGAATACTATTCGCTCCCCGGCGGCGGGCAGGAGCAGTTTGAAACCATGGCGGAGGCTATCCACCGCGAATGCCTTGAGGAAACAGGCTATTCTGTTGAACCGGTACGCTTTGCCGCGCTGATGGAGGAGATTTGTGTTGACCCGCATATTCGCGAAAACTACCCTAAGTATGCTCACAAGATGCTGCATTTCTTCCTCTGCCGACTGACCTCAACGGAGCGGTTGGAGCCGACCGAGACGGATGAATCGCAGATTGCGATAGAGTGGGTAAACATAGCAGATGTGCCAAGCTTGCATCTTCTACCAAAACAGATTTGCGAAGCATTCCCGCGGCTGATCGCCGAGGAATCGCCGAAGTTTTTAGGCTCTGTCTATTTGGAGCACAATCATGGGTGAGCAAAACGACAATTGCCTGCTCGTCAAACCCGATGAGACGATGTTGAATGAGATTGCGGCGTATCGCGCGGCGTTTCTTGCCGTTGGGAGCAGTATGGATGGCTCCGGTCCGTTGCGCCAGATGGAAGACCCGATGGAGTGGCTGGAACTCTGCCATGCAGCGGAGTACCGCGAGACCACGCCGTCGCATTGGGTTCCGTCTGAACAGTTTGTCTATTTACGTGAGCGCGACCACAAAATCGTCGGCATGACGCAGTTTCGGCACGAGTTCAACGACTTTTTGCGTGAATTCGGCGGGAATATTGGCTATTCAGTGCATCCCGATGAGCGCAAAAAAGGCTATGCCAAACGAATGCTGCTCGATTGTCTCGCGGTTTGCCGCGCGTTTGGACTGGATCGCGTGCTGATCACCTGCCTCGTGGAGAACGAAGGAAGCAGACGCACAATTCTCTCATGCGGCGGAGTATACGACAAAACGGTCTATTGCGCGCGTGACAATGTGAATCTGGAACGGTATTGGATTTTGCTTGAATCGTGAAAGGAGAAGCGCATGGGAGAACTGCAAAAACTGCCGAACATTGCAGAGAAACTGGAAGCCCAGCTGGTCGAGGCAGGAGTCCCGAGCATCGACGCGCTAAAACAGACAGGAAGCAGGGAAGCGTGGCTGAGAATCGCCGCGTTTGATCCTTCCGCGTGTTATATGCGTCTCTGTGCACTGGAAGGCGCGATCCGGGGCGTGCGCTGGCACAATCTGGACGAGGGAACCAAACAGCAAATGAAAGCGTTTTATCAGGAGCACAAGCCGCACTAACCGTATAACGATAACGCAAGTAGGACACCCGGGTCACACCGGGTGTTTTTATTTGTGAAGAAACTACTTGACATAGTTCGTCTAATTGTTTAGACTGATTATGTCTAAAACGTTAGACAAACATGGTTAAAGCAAAGAAGCAAGCGCAAACAGAGATAGGAGGACATTATGGAAAACGAAGCGGCGTTGACCAACGCAGACTGGCGGCTCATGGACATTGTATGGGATCACGAATCAATCGAATCGCCGGAGCTCTGCCGACTTGCGGAAGAGAGACTTGGCTGGAAGCGCACAACAACCTATACCGTGCTCAAACGTCTTTGCGAAAAAGGGTATCTTGCGAACAACGACTCGAAGGTCACATCGCAAATTGCGCGACAAGAGGCGGGCAAACGCGAGGGAGATCAAGTTGTCAACCGCGGATTCAAGGGATCGCTTCCCGCGTTTATCGCGGCGTTTCTGGAAGGTGGCGGCATTTCCGGCGAAGAGGCGGAGCAGATTGAGCAACTCCTGCGCGACTATCGCGGGAAGGAGTGACGCATGAGCGCTCTACTGCAAACCGTGCTGAACATGAGTGTAACCGGAGGGATTGCCGCTGTTTGCGTGCTGCTGCTTCGCGCTTCACTCAAACGCGCGCCGCGCTGGATCACCTGCGCGCTATGGATGGTTGTGTTTCTGCGTCTGATTGTGCCGGTCAGTTTCTCGTCGCCTGTTTCATTATTGGCTAGCGTTGGTGCGCCTGCGCCGGAGAATGGCACTGTGATCTATCTTTCGAGTGAGAACGTGCAACCCGTAACAAGCGAGTTGCAGATAGCTCAAGGCGAGAACAATCAGAACGTTGGGCAGGTGAGCACTTCTTTGGCTCCAACACCGCAGGCAAGTGCTGATCCGCTCAAGATTTGGCTTACCGTTGGTTCTTTGGTGTGGGGGTGTGGATTTTTTGCGATTGTGTTGCGCTCGGCGATCTCTTATTTTCGGCTAAGCCGTCGCGTACGGGACGCGGTGATCGTAGAGCCGGGCGTGTTTGAAACCGATGCAGTCACATCGCCGTTTGTAATTGGCTTCATTCAACCGCGCATCATCCTGCCGTCTGGTATGACAGAACAGGCGCGGGAACTTGTCCTGCGGCACGAACGGGCGCATTTGCTCCGGCTGGATCATCTCACAAGACCTATCGTATTCTTGATCTCTTCAATCCATTGGTTCAATCCGCTGGTATGGGTAGCGTTTCGGTGTCTTTGCGACGATATGGAGGCGAGCTGCGACGAGCGCGCGATTCGTTCGCTTGGGCGTAACGAAATTGCGGCATACGGAGAGACGCTGCTGCGCTTTGGCACACGGCAAATGCGGCTGGTCGGTGGGCCGCTTGCCTTTGGCGAGCACTGCACGAAAGAGAGGATTGTCAACGTGTTAAATTATAAAAAGCCAGTATTTTGGATTGTTGCGGTCGCGCTGGTCGCGGCGATTTGTGCAGCGGTTGTGCTTCTTGCAAACCCGATTTTGACGCCGAAGCAGGCAGTGGAACCTTCGATCAAAGACATGGAACTGGGTCAAATGCGGGCATCTGATTTTGACAAAGCATCGTACGATGTACCGGAAAATGATTCAAGTGGTTTGAGCCAGAGAGTAGGCGTTGGTTTGGGGGTGAATGGGGAGACAATAGGTTTGGATATCAGCATATTTGGACGTAAAAGCGTTTCCGCGGAAATGCTTGCAGACTTCGCGAACCAGCTGGTAAACGGGCAAGCCTATATTCAAGCGTACCTTAGGTTAAATGCCGCAGGACGCTATGACGAAAAAATAGCAAACAGTAAGGTAAATTACAATATCACGAATGATGACACGTATCGCTATTATAGGAATAGTCAGCCATACAGGATTAAAGTCGGCGAGAAATACTGGCATTGTGCAGAATACTATATTTTTATGATTCTGCATCCCGATTCGCTTCACTGGCAACACTTTGGCTACGCCGCGTACTTGGGAAATTTACTAAACCCTTATGATATGTATCTCGCCAAGTTGAACCGTGAGGGAATTGCACCCGTGATGGGGAATTATGTGCAAACTTATTTTGACCACGGCGGAGCGAATACGAATCTGACAAACGAGGATTATCGCCTGCTGGTGGACGCAATTGCATACCATTGCCTCAAAGATGGCATGAACTGGGGTACGGCTTATGAGTCATGGCCGATCACCTCGATCTATGGGTTTACTGAACCCGCGGAACAAGGCGACGAGATGAGCGTTATGATGGCAACATCTTTCTGTGCCTATCTTGCCGAGCATTACGGGTTTGATCGTCTCACAAGCTTCTGTTCCGGGCAAAGTGACTTTAATGAGGCGTTCGGCACATCGTTTGACCACGCATACGCGCGCTGGGAAAAGTCGATGGACAAGACATTTTCCTGAGCAAAAATTGAAAAGCGAGATAGGATAACAAGAGCTCTAGCAAAACCCGCTTTATTTAGGCGGGTTTTCTACAACCGATTATTGACATATGACAATAATGCGCTATAATAATAATGACATATGTCAAAAATGGATGGAGGATCAATCAATGCCAAATCATGATGGAACGGGTCCGAGCAAGGACTGTTGCAAAGAAGAGAAAAAGCAGGAAGGCGGCTGCGGGTGCGGCGGACAACATCGGCACGGAGAAGGTGAAGGTTGCTGTCACAAGGGGGAACAACACAGGCATCACGGTGAACATGGGATGAGCGCAGGGTGCTGTCGCAAACACGAAGAGAAGTAATCGCGCGGCAGATGTGACAATACGCATAAGCGTATGCTTTTTCTGGCTAGGCCAGAATTGCTTCGGGCGATTGACGACGGGGCGGGAGGATAGTAAACTATGTTTAGCGTTTTTCGGGCGGCGCAAGAACAAGAACCGCAAAGCGCAGAACAGCGAGGAAGAAGCGATATGCCAAGGCCAAGAAAATGCCGCAGAGTCTGCTGCTTGCCGTGGAATGCGGCGTTTGGCCCGGTTGGTGAGCGCGCAGCACAGAGCACCATCGTAATGAGCGTGGACGAATATGAAACCATTCGCCTCATCGATCTGATGGGCTTTACGCAGGAGGAATGCGCGGCGCAGATGAACGTTGCCCGCACGACTGTGCAAGGTATCTACAATGATGCGCGTAAAAAACTCGCCGACGTGCTGGTCAACGCAAAAGGGCTTGTCATTCGCGGCGGAGACTACACCCTCTGCGATAGTCAGGAGGAAAGCTGTGGTTGCGGTGGATGCCACCGACACCGCGAGAAATGTGAACGGGAGCACTGAGCGGACTATAGCTTTTACCCTAATCAATAAAAAGCTTGTTCCCTGTATTGCGCAGGTCGCAAGCTTTTTTTGTACGAATTTAATCGATTGACCATTATTAAAATTCCGGAATATTTTAGGAGACAACTCTGTTATGGTTCCTTGATTGGCACAGGACTGCTGCGAATTTGCTCATACTGCTCGCGCGAAATGCGAATGCGTTTTCCGCGCACGGTGCACAACCCCTGCTCGCGCAGGTCGCTGATTGCACGACCGACCGTCCGCTGGCTCACGCCAATGTGGTTTGCAATGGTTTGATAGCTCTGTTTGACCTCGACAAATGATTGCGGGAAGCTGTTTTTTTGAAAATAGTCCGCAAGATAGAAGCACACGCGCTCCGTGCCGCTGAGATAAAAGAGTTTTCCGTTGAGACCGGAGTCGCGATAAAGGTCGTTTGCAATATGATAGCTGATTTTTCGAAGCAGCGGGAGATCGTTCATCGCAAAAAAGTATAGCTCATCCGCTGGAATGCGCAGGATCGTTACTTTCGTCTTTGCGATGATGGTTGCGATAATTGAACTCTGGCGGGAAAATAGCTCTAGCAACCCGATTGCGCCATTGAACCGATCCAGCTTGAAATAGTGATAGTCTTTTCCGCTCTCAAAACGTTTCATGCCATCCACTACGCCGGATTCGATATAATAGACATACTGAAGCGAATCACCCTCGCTGACTATGATTTCTTCCGGTAGATAGATTTTTCGCGCGGTGTGCGCGGAAAGAGCCGCGGGTAAAAGATCCAGCGCGACGCCATAGGACACATCGAACTGGTTCCAAATCGCCTCCACTTTTTGACTCATACTGTCTCCCTATTGCTTCGTACTATCAGGAAAATTGCAATTACAAAAATACCAAAATGCAGACAAATGTCCTTTTTGACCACGTGCTTACAATATATAATCAAACCATCAAAACGGCAAGTGAATTTTTCCCGATGGTGACGTTTCGCAAGAAGGAAGGGATTCTTTGCCGAACAAGCGGTACCTACAATCAAGTCAAATGAAGGAGAGGAAAAAGGAACAATGAAAAAGATTTTTGCTATGATCCTCGTGCTCATGCTGGCGCTTGGCATGTTTGCCTGCGCCAATACTGCCGCTCCCGCGACGGAAGAACTCGCCGCAGAAGCAACCGCAGCCCCCGAAGCGACCGATGCCACGGCGGAGCCCGCCGCCGAAAAGGTCTACAAGGTCGCTGTGCTGGTTCCGTTCATCGGCGATCAGTCCTACTTTGATTCCGTCAATGCGGGACGTCTCGCGGTTGAGGAATATCCCAACGTTGAAACCACGCTCATCGAAATGGGTGAGGACAAGAGCAAGTGGGAAAGCTACTATCTGGATGCCTGCGATGGCGGTTATGACCTGATCATTGGCGGCAACAACGACGCGGAAGAATATTTCTACGCGGCAGCCCAGCAGTATCCCGACCAGAAGTTCTTTAACTTTGATTATGTCAACCACGTAGACCTGCCCAACGTCTACGCCGTTACCTACAACACGCCGGAGCTCGGCTATGTTGCCGGTGTTGCCGCGTCTCTTGTGACGACGAGCACCATGGAAAAAGCGAACCCGGAAAAGATTGTCGGCATCGTTGTCGGCATGGACTTCCCGGCGATGAACGACTTCGTCAGCGGATTCTGCCAGAGCTGCTATGAAAACGGTGTGCAGGTGCTCATCGGCTATCCGGAAAGCTTCACCGACTCTGCAAAAGCCAAAGAAATCGCACTGAACATGTACAAGCAGGGCGCGGATGTCGTCTGGCAGGTTGCGGGCGGCGCAGGCCTCGGTGTGTTTGAAGCCGCGGCAGAGGTGGACAAGTATGCCTTCGGCGTGGACAGCGACCAGACCATCGCACTCAGCGGCCAGCCGAACCTTGCTGCGACGATCGTCACCTCCTTCTACAAGGATTGCGGTGCGTCCGTCAAGTATGCTGTGGATATGCTCGTTGCGGGCACCTATCCCTCCGGCGCGCAGACACTCGGCATCAAGGAAGGCGCAGTTGGCCTGATCCAGAACGATCAGTATCTCTCGATGGTTCCGCAGGAAATCCGCGATCAGATCGCGGCGCAGGTTGCTAAGGTTGCAGCAGGCGAAGTGAGCGTCATCAGCGCGGTTGCCGATGATGCCGCCTGGCAGGACATCAAGACCAAAGCCACCGCAGCGGTCAACTAAATTCTACTGGAAATTGCAGGAGAGGTGCTCTATGCTCAATAGAGCATTCCTCCTGCTTTTTGAAAAGGGCAGGGAAGGCATGGTTTGTCCCGCCTTTTTCAAAAAGCAAGTTCATGTAAGTTTATAGAACCAGTATTCTTCATTCAAAACGCAATTCGAATTGTCAGCAAGGGAGGGATTCCTCTGGAAGACTCGATTTTACGGCTCGAAAACATTACAAAGGTTTATTCCAACGGTGTTGTCGCCAACAAGGATATCTCGGTCGATTTCAGACGCGGCGAGATTCACTCCATCGTCGGCGAAAATGGCGCGGGAAAGTCCACGCTCATGAAGATTCTCTTCGGCATTGAGCAGCCGTCGGCAGGGAAACTCTATTTTCGCGGCGAGGAGCGGGTGTTTCACAACTCGCTAGAGGCGATTGACGCAGGAATCGGCATGGTGCATCAGCACTTTATGCTGATTCCGTCGTTTACGGTTGCGCAGAGCATCGTGCTCGGTATGGAACCGCGAAAGGGCAGACTGTTTCTAAACAAAAAGGCGGCGGTGGATAAGACGCGGGCCATCGCGGAGAAGTATAACTTCGACATCGACGTGACAAAGAAGATATCCGAACTCTCCGTTGGCGCGAAGCAGAAGGTGGAGATACTCAAGACACTCTATCGCAATGCCGAGGTCATCATTCTAGATGAACCGACCTCCGTGCTTACTCCGCAGGAGACGGAGGGTCTGTTTGAGGAGCTGGAGAAGTTCCGCAAGCTAGGGCATACGATTTTATTCATCTCCCATAAGCTCGGTGAGGTGAAGCAGATTTCCGACCGGATCACCATCATGCGAAACGGAGAAAGCTGCGGCACGTTTGAAAATGCCGAAATTTCGATGGAGGAACTCACCGCGCGAATCATCGGGCGCGACCTCATCAGCTCTTACGACGAGAAAAAGAAACCCTGTCCGGAACCGACGCATGTGCTTTCGGTTGAGAAACTGAGCCTGTCCCATAAGGGACAGAGCGTGCTTTCAGACATCTCACTCGCGGTCAAGCGCGGGGAAATCTTCGGCATCGCGGGCGTGCAGGGCAACGGACAGGATGAGCTTATCCGCGCGATTGCGGGTCTTAGCGAGCACACCGCCGGAAAAATCGTGCTCAACGGACGCGATATTTCGCGCCTGACGATCAAGAAACGGCGTGAAGCTGGTCTAGCCTATGTGCCGGAGGATCGTATGAGCGACGGCACAGCAGGGGAAGCATCACTCGGCGACAACATTATCTCCACGTATTTTGACCGCCCGTCTCTCAACGGCAAATTCTTCATGCGTGGACGGAAGATCAATGCGGAAGCACGGCGCTTGATTCAGGAATACTCGATCAAAGCGGAATCTCCTTCGCAGAAGATTCAGAGCCTCTCCGGCGGAAACATCCAGAAGGTTGTCGTTGCGCGAGAACACAACACAAACCCGATCTGCATGCTTGCAGAGCAACCGACGCACGGCATCGACATCGGCAGCGCGGAATTCATTCATCTGCGGCTGATCGAGATGCGAAACGAAGGCGCGGGACTACTGTTGGTGAGCGCAGACCTTGACGAAGTGATGAGCCTATCGGATCGCTTGATCGTCATGTACGACGGCAAGATTGCCGCGTATTTTTCAAGCACGAAGGGGCTCTCCCGCAGTGAGCTAGGCTATTATATGCTGGGTGTGAAGCAACAAACACCCGAAGAGATCGGAGGCGCGCTCCATGACTAAACGAAAATTCTCCCTCGCGGGTGACACCGCGTTTGAAACGGTCAAAACACTGCTGGCGATTCTCATCGCGCTGGCCATCACGTTCTGCGTGCTGGCGCTCACATGCGAGAACCCGCTGGCTTCGTTTATCACAATGCTGACAGGACCCTTGACCAAGATGCGCTATTTCGGCAACGTGCTGGAGTCGATGGTGCCGCTGGTATTCTCCGGCCTTGCCTGCTCGCTTCTGTTTCGCACGGGACTCTTCAACCTCGGTATCGAGGGCATCTACTATATCGGCGGTGTGATCTGCTCCTATATCGCGTGCCATGCGTTTGGTAACACGTTCACGCATCCATTGGTTGCGATTCTGGTTCCAGCAATCATCAGCGGCCTGCTGATGCTGATTCCCGGGTATCTCAAGGCGAAGTTTAACGCAAACGAGCTCGTCACTTCGCTGATGCTCAACTCGATCTACCTTGGCGTCGGGCTGTGGTTCATCAAAACATTTTTGCGCGCAACGGACTACTCGTCCACTGCGTCTCCACTATTTGAGAAAACCGCGACGCTGGCCTATATCATTCCCGGCACGCGCGTGACCATCGGCATCGTGCTTGCGGTTCTGGCTGCGCTGTTGATCTATATCCTGCTCTTCAAGACGCGGCTGGGGTATCAAATCCGCATGACGGGTCTTAACCCGAACTTTGCGCGCTATTCCGGCATGAATGCAATGAGCCTCTTTTTGCTGGTGCACTTTATCTCCGGCTTTCTGGGTGGCGTAGGTACTTCGGTCGAGCTCCTGAGCATCTATTCCCGCTTTAGCTGGGTAGCGCTGCCGGGGCTTGGGTTCAACGGCGCACTCATGGCAATGATGGGCAAAAACAATCCAATCGGTGTGCTATTTGTCGCCTTTGGCATCAGCTATCTGCAGATTGGCGCGGAGATTATGAGCCGCAGCACAACGGTACCGGTCGAGGTCATCTCGATCGTCACGGCGACACTGGTGCTGCTCATCTCGGCACAGTATTTCCTGCGCGGATGGCGCGAGAAAAAGCTGCTGAAGGAGGGGTTGCTCCATGTCTGAGTTTTTTCAAGTGATCTTTAGCGAAGAGTTTCTCTCCACGGTGGTTCGCGTGCTGGTGCCGCTGCTGTTTGCCAGTATGAGCGCGTATATCGCGGCGTTGGCCGGCATGCCAAACATCGCGGTAGAAGGCATTATGCTCATGAGTGCGCTCTTTGCCGTACTTGGCAGTTACTGGACGCAGTCGCCCTGGCTGGGGTTGCTGATCGCCATCGGCGCGGGGCTTGCCATGGCGGTGATCCTGATGGTCTGCACGATCAAGATGGGCACAAACCCGATCCTCGTCGGCATCGCGCTCAACACATTTTCGTCTTCGTTTACGGTGTTTCTGCTTTATCTGTTCACGCAGAACAAAGGCACGAGTGCGTCTCTGCCATCCATCGTTCTGCCGATTGTACAGGTGCCGATCATCGAGAAAATCCCCGTACTGCGCGCGATTTTCTCCGGGCAATATACCATCACCTACATCTGCATCCTGAGCATGATTTTGCTTGCGGTACTGGTGTATCAAACACCGTTGGGCATGCGCATGAAGGCGGCGGGACTCGACGAGCGTGCGGCAAAGACCGCGGGAATCAATGTCAATCGCGTGCGCGTAATCGCGGTGCTGCTCTCTGGTCTGCTTGCGGCGTTGGGCGGCGCATACATGACCACGGGGTATCTTTCGATATTCACGAAAAACATGATCGCCGGACGCGGCTGGATCGGCATCGCTGCGCAGGCGATGGGCGGAACCAGCATGCTGGGCGTTGCGATTACGACGTTTGTATTCTCTCTGTTCCAGGCGGTTACAAACGTGTTCTCGCTATACGATCTGCCGAGCGAACTCATCAACATCATTCCGTACATTGGCGTTCTGTTGGGCATCATTCTCTTCTCTGTGTCCACGTATCGCAGAAGCAAGAAAGGATAACGACACAACGTGCAAATTTTTATCGATTGCGATCCGGGGCACGATGACGTGCTCGCGATTTTGCTCGCATTAGCGCACCCCGATCTGCTCACAATAAAGGGCATCACCACGGTTGCCGGGAACAGCACGGTTGAAAACGTGACCGACAACATCCAGAAGGTTCTAGATTATCTGGGCTATTCGATTCCTGTTGCAATGGGCAGCGCGCGTCCACTTCGACGAGAGCCGGAGCCCCAGCCGATGGCGCACGGCATCAGTGGCATGGATGGCCCGTGCTTGACTGCGGCTACATCCAATCTGGATTCACGCGGCGCGGTTGAGTTTTTGTACGAGGAGATCACGCGACAAACCGAGCCGGTTGTTCTTGTAACGCTTGCGCCGCTGACGAACATTGCGCTGCTGCTACAGCAGTACCCCGATGTAAAAGCGAAGATTGCGCGCATTTGCATGATGGGCGGCAGTCTCAACGGTGGCAACATTCTTCCTCGTTCGGAGTTCAATATCTATCACGACCCGGAGGCGGCAAAGATCGTTTTCCACAGCGGGATTCCGATTACGATGAGTGGACTGGAGGTCTGCGCGGAGGCAAAGACCATGCTATCCGACTTTGAGCCGCTGAAGAACGGCGGACGGGTTTCGCGCCTCGCGCATGAGTTGATGGATTTCTATTGTGGCTATGCGCGGCAAAGAGGCTGGGATTACACAAATGTGTTTGACGCAGTGCCGGTTGCGCAGTTGCTTCAGCCGGAGCTGTTTTGCGGCACGGAATACCGCGTGGATGTTGAGACGGAAGGTGAACTCTGTCGCGGCATGACGGTTTCTATCCACGGCGAGTTCACACAACCGCAGAGCCGGGTAATGGTGCTGGAACACGCGGATGGCCCGCGATTTTCCGCACTGATGCTGGACGCGCTGCGCATCCTAGATGAAGCGCAACCCGACTGAGAAACACAAACCATTTGCAACATAAGGAGGCATTGTATGGCGATTTCGGTCTATGAGATCCGCAGCGGGCTTTCGCAAATGCCGCGTGCACATTCTGCCAGCTTTTTGAGTGCGGTCGAGGCGGCGCTGGGTGAGAAGCTCGAACAAACCACACTGGATGTTTTCCAAAACGAGCCGTTCGGGCTCATCTATGTTTCCTCCGGCGGCAGCGAGGGGCTGTTTTTGCAGCAGTTTTCCTCCTACGATCATCCTTGCTTCCTCCTGACCAGCGGGGACAGCAACTCGCTTGCCGCGTCGATGGAAATCCTCGCTTATCTACGGCAGCATGGGCGCAAAGGCGAAATTCTGCATGGCGACGTTGCGACGATTGCGCGTAGAATTCGCGTTCTATCCCGAGCGGCGCACGCCAAGCAGCGGCTGAACGGTCTACGTCTTGGCGTGATCGGTCAGCCTTCCGATTGGCTGATTGCAAGTCAGATTGATCAAGCGGCCTGCAAACAAAAGCTTGGTCTGGAGATTGTAGAGATTCCGATGGAGGAGCTGCTGGAGGCAAACAAAACCGCACCCGCCGTTGAGAATGAATGGACGCTTCGCCTACGCGCGCTGGGCTATGACGCAGGGGAGATGGATAAAGCCCTTGTAATCTATTCCGCGCTCAAGGCAATTGTGTCAACACACAAACTTGGCGCAATCACCGTTCGCTGCTTTGACCTGCTCGGAAGTGTCTGCACAACGGGTTGCCTCGCGCTCGCGATTCTGAACGCCGAAGGCATCTACGCCGGGTGTGAGGGAGATGTGCCCTCTGCGCTCTCAATGGCGATCCTTGGCGAGCTCAGCCACCAGCCAGTGTTTATGTGCAACCCCAGCCGCATCGACACGCGCGCGGGAAATATGGTGCTTGCGCACTGCACCTTGCCGGTGAATCTACCGCGCGAGATGCAGCTCACCACCCACTTTGAGTCCGGCATCGGTGTTGCAATTGCGGGCACAATTCCGGAAGGAACCTGCACGATCTTCAAGGCGGGGGCTGATCTTTCTCGCTACTACGCCAAAGCGGGTATCATCGAGAAAAACCTCCGGGAATCCTCGCTCTGCCGCACGCAGATTCAGGTGAAGCTTGACGATATGCGCTATTTTCTCACCGACCCTATCCAGAATCATCATTTGGTCTGCACGGGAGATTTCACGGACGAAATTCGGGAGTTCTTTGCGCTGCTGTAACGTGGTACACTATGTTTGCAACACAGAATACACGGAGGCATAACCGATGAAAACGACAATCAAGCCAAAACTAGAGCGAACGGATATCGTACTGATGGACGACATCATCTATTCGCAGCCACTGGCTTATTTTGGAAGAAAACCTCACCCGCTCAAAATGATGCTGCTTCGCCCGATCGAATGGTGGGGTGCAACCGAATTGCCGCCGTTGCCGACGATTATTTGGGTGGTTGGCGGCGCATGGCAGCAAACGTTTGCCTCCTGGCGGATGGCTGAGTTTAGCCATCTGGCCTACGCGGGCTTTCAGGTTGCGGCAATCGATTATCGAACCATCAATGAGGCGACATTTCCCGCTCAGGTGGAGGATGTGAAAGCCGCGGTTCGTTTCCTGCGCGCAAACGCGACGCGATATGGCGTTGACCCGGAGCGGGTTGGCATCATGGGCGATTCCGCGGGAGGCTATCTGGCGGCTATGGCGGGCGCGACAAGCGAAGGCAACGCGTTTGAAACCGACGAATGGGCGGGCTATTCCAGCGCGGTGAAGGCTGTTGTGGACTGGTACGGGCCAATCGATCTTTGGCGGATGCGGCAGGATGCTCTGGAGCAAAACCCGAACGCGAGTGAAGAGGACGCAATGCTTTTTCGGCTGTTTGCAGGCTGTCCGATTACGGATGAAAACAAGGCATTTCTTGAGACCATGAGCCCTGAGGCGTATGTAAGCCAGAATACTCCGCCGCATCTCATTCTCCATGGCACTGCCGACGAGATGGTAGATGTGCTTGAAAGCGAGCGGTATTATGAAGCGCTGCAACGCGCGGGCGCTGAGGCTGATTTGATTTTGCTGGAAGGCGCGGGACATTGTGACCAGGCGTTTTCGCAGACAGAAGTACAGAAGATCATACTGGAGTTTTTCCAGAAGTATTTATAAAGAGATACAGACTACAGGAGGGGATCGCTTTGCGGTTGACACGCGACACACAGGAGCGCATCTACGCGGGCGTTCTCGGAAAAATGATTGGGGTCTATCTCGGCCGCCCGGTTGAAGGCTGGTCGTATGAAGCCATCCAATCCCGCTTTGGCGAAGTGGCAAACTACATACACGAAGAGCTGAATCTGCCGCTGGTGGTCACGGACGACGACCTCTCCGGCACGTTTGGCTTTTTTCGTTCCGTAGAGGACAACGGCTTTCCGCGCGAGATTTCGGCAAAATCAATTGGAGAGAGCTGGCTCAACTACATCGTAGAAGACAAGACCATCCTCTGGTGGGGCGGACTCGGCAACAGCACGGAGCACACGGCGTATCTGAATCTTAAGCGTGGAATCTTTGCGCCAGAGAGTGGCTCTGCCAACCGAAACAGCAAGGTGTTGTCCGAGCAGATCGGCGCGCAAATTTTCATGGACAGTTACGCAATGATGTGCCCCGGCGATCCGGCGCGCGCAGCGCGGCTTGTACGCGAAAGCGCGAGTGTTTCGCACGACGGGGTTGCACTCGAAGCGGCTGCTTTTTTAGGCGCGCTGGAAGCCGCGGCATTTGAGGAGAAGAACCTTGAGCGATTGTTTGACGAGAACGAACGGTTTCTGACGAGCGATTTCTTGAAAAAACTGGTTTATGACGTGCGCAATATCTGCGCCAAGACCGGTGACTGGCGTATGGTTCGTGCAATTTTGGATGAACGATACGGCTACGCGAAGTTTGGCGGTGGCTGCCACATCGTGCCCAACCATGCGCTCACGCTTGCTTCGATTTTACTGGGTGGGGATAGCTTCGCGCGCGCGTTGATGATCGCGGTTTCGGCGGGCTGGGACACGGATTGCAACGCCGGCAACGTCGGTTGTTTCAACGGCATTCGTCTTGGGCTGGACGCGCTGACGCACGAGGTGGATTTTCGCTCTCCTGTGCGGGATCGCTTGTTTGTGGTCACGGCGGATGGTGGAGAAGCGGTTTCGGACGCGGTGCGCGAAACAAGGAAGATTGTCCGCGCGTCAGCGCTGACCACGGGGGAAGCGATCACGCTTCCGGAACAGCGATTTGCCTTTGAGCAACGTGGCAGCATGCAGGGGTTCGAGGTTTGTCCGACTATTCCGTCCAATGCAGCGATAAAACTGGAAAACAGCGATGGAACCGGGCTTGTGATCACTGTCTCTGGTGCAGGAAGTGCACATTTCAGCACGCCGACATTTTTCGACCCCGACGCACGCTGGCAGGGATATGACGCGATTGGTTCACCTTCTCTCTATGAACGGCAAACTATCCGTGCGCGATTCTCGTGCGAAGAAGAGACAGCATTGCTCGTAACGCCATATATTTGCTATGCGGATGCAGAAGGTGGCGTTGCTTCGGCGTGGGGAGAGGATCTCGCACTCAAAAAAGGCGAAACGCAGATTCACTGGACGATTCCGCCACTGGGCGGACAGCCGATTGTGCGCGTCGGTTTCTCTTTGGGTGCCGCAAAAGGGACATCTTGCCGCGCAATGCTACGCACGCTGGACTGGGCAGGCGCACCTGAGCGGTTTTCTCTCAGTGGCGCACACCTCCAAAACATTACCGATCCGGCGCCATTTCTTGCGCGGATGTTTGTATCCAGTGCGAAGAACTTTGGGTTGAGCCTTGTGCACACGCTTGCAGTGTCGCATCCGGAAGAGAACGGCGTGGTGACCTTTGGTACGCGCGATTTCGACGATTACGCGATTAAGGCAACGTTCCTGCCTCATTTACACCAACGCTGCGGACTTGTGATCCGCGCGCGCGGGCACCGGCAGTATTACGCCGCGCTGCTTTCCGGCGGGGACACGCTCTCGCTGATTTTGCGGGATGCGAACGGGGATACCGTTCTTGCGCAAACGGCGTTTCTGTATGCGCAATATGAGCAACTCAAAATGACACTTCTGGCACAAAGCAATATACTGACGGTTCGTGTTGGCGAAACGTTGCTTTCGGTCGTGGACGCGCAGTGTCGCTATACCTCCGGCGGGGCAGGATTTCGTGTAGACGGTGGTACAATGATGGTGGACGACATCAACGTGAGCAGATGCTTGCGCGTCGAATGACATTGTCAGCCGCAGCGCAGGGCGTTCTTGCGGCGTATCGTTTGCTTTGATATAATGCAGGAAATCGATTGGGCGGGTATACATGAAAATAAAAGCATTTTTGAAATTGGTTGAGATCCAAACCAAGGTTGCAAGCGTCATTCCCTATTTGACCACGCTGCTCTACGTTCTTTACAGCACAAAACAGCTCAACGGAATCAACATGATGATCATGTTTGTTTCGATGGTGCTTTTTGACATGACTGTCACAGCACTCAACAACTATTACGATTTTAAGCATGCAGAAAAAAAGCACGGCTATAATTATGAAATTCATAA
The DNA here is from genome assembly GCA_023395595.1 of Bacillota bacterium. Taxonomy (GTDB): domain Bacteria; phylum Bacillota; class Clostridia; order Christensenellales; family CAG-138; genus UBA7703. Next base: position 41,099 of record JAEWYO010000061.1, on the reverse strand, counting down.
TTCAATCGTGCAATATGATCTCAAGAGCGGCACGGTCAAAGCAGTGATTGCCGTGATGTTTGCTGCCTCTGCGGCGCTGGGCCTGCTGCTAGTCTGGCGGACGAATATCATTACGCTTCTTTTGGGAGCAGGGTGCTTTGGTATTGGCGTTGCCTATTCGTACGGGCCGATGCCGATCTCGCGCACGCCGTTTGGCGAGATTTTCTCCGGGCTGACGATGGGGCTTGGAATCCCGCTGATTACGTATTTTATCAATGTGTTTGACAAAGATGTACTCAATCTTTCGCTGGTCAACCGAACACTGACGCTGTCGTTTGATGCGTATCATTTTGCCGGAATCATACTTGTATCTTTGCCGGCTGTTTTTTGCATTGCCAACATCATGCTGGCAAACAATATCTGCGATATTGAGGATGATCTGCCGAACAAGCGATATACGCTACCGATCCTTATTGGAAAAGAAAAAGCCATCGCGCTTTTGAAGATTCTCTTCGCGATGGCCTATGCTGCGATTGTTGGCGCGGTGGTGCTGCGCACACTGCCGCTGTATTCTCTGCTTGCATTGCTCACGATCATCCCGCTGAGCAAGAACGTCAAGGCGTTTGTCACAAACCCGACGAAGAAGGACACGTTCGGCGCAATTGTCGGTAGCTTTGTGATGATTAATGTCGCGCTTGCGCTTACAATCGGGCTTGGCGTTCTGGATGCGACCTTCCTGCACCTGCTTGCGTAAAGCGCATCAATCCTTCAGATCGTCAAGATTGTCAGTGATCGTGTAGTTTTGAATCAGATCAGCCTGCGTCTCGTAACGGTCACGCAGCCCCTCGGTGAAGTAGATATAGTGATCTTTCGTGATCAGAATCGCTTCAACACCATCCAAAGACTCAATCAACTGGATTCCCTTATGCACGCCCAATAGCAGCACGGATGTTGAAAGTCCATCAGCGGTTTGTGAGTTCGATGTCACAATCGTTACCTGCTTGATATTGGTCTCTGCGGGGAATCCTGTTTTTGGGTTGAGGATATGGTGGTACGTTTTGCCGTTGTAGACAAAGAACCTTTCATAGTCACCGGACGAAACAACCGTTTCATCATTGATCTTGATGCTCAGAAGATAGTTTCCGCGCGTGTTCTCCGGGTCCTGAACGCCGATGACAAAGCTGCTGCCATCCGGCTTGGAGCCAACCGCAAGTACGTTGCCACCGAGGTTGATCAGCGCACTTTTGACGCCTCTGCCCAGCAGATACGCCTTGATTTCGTCCGCAATTGTCCCTTTTGCGATTGCGCCCAGATTGACAATCATGCCCTTGTCTGCAAGCTCAATCATGTTATCACCCAGAAACTTGATCTTGTGATAGTCGATCAGGGGCAGAACCGCATCCAACTCTTCCTGTGAGGGATAATGCCCGTTCGGCGGGTCAATCGCCCAGAGATCGATCAACGGACCTGTCGTGATGTCAAACAGTCCATTCGTTTTCTCGCTGAAAAAAAGAGAATCACTCAGCACACGATAGGTCAGGCTGCTCACTTTGGTAGGCTTGATGCCTGCATCTTTGTTAATCTGATCGACGTCGCTGCCTTCAATATGCATACTCAGAGTGTTTTCAAGAGACGTGATCTCGTTGAACGCATCCTGCATCAATGTGCCTTTGTATTGACTCGGATAGGAATAGAGCTTGAGCTCGATGATCGTATCCAGAGCGAATGTGTTGCCGGTGAGAACTTCCTGACGGGGGGCACAGGAAGAAAACAAGAGAGAAAGCAAGAGGGAGAGCAGAAGAATCGGGGCTAAGTAACGTTTGCGCATAGATCTGTCCTTTGTATATTTCTATTTTAGTTGCAATTTTGGAGCGAGATATTCAGGAATCCTGCTTCTTTTCGGTATACGAGTATCGCTTTTGCGGGCGTCCAACCTCGCCGTACTCCAGCTCGGTCTCTAGCATGCCGCTTTCACGCATGAGCTCCATGTACTTGCGAATGGTGATGCGCGAGAGGCCTGTTTCTTGCGCGATGTCGGCGGCGGTGAAGCTGCCCTGCTTTTTCGCTACGATGTTTTTGACAAACTGCAAGGTTTCGTTGCAAATGCCCTTGCTCTTGTCGTTGCTTGGTGTGACGAAGACGTTGTGCGTGATGCACTGATCAATCTCGTCCTGTGTCATGGTTTGATATTGCAGCAGGCACTCCCGTTTGGTGACAGAGCGGTTTGCGGCTTCGCTCAGGCGATTGCAGTTGGTAGGTTTGAGAAGATAATCCGAAACCCCGTAACCAAAGGCCTCGGAGATATACGTGACACTGTTTTCGGCGGATAGCATGATCACGCAGACGAAGATTTTATCGTCGCGAATCTGCTTGAGCAGATTCATATTGTCTTCCTTGGTTGGTCCAAGGTCGAGAATCACGATGCCATAGGCGTATTTTTTTAGTTTTTGAATCGCCTGCTCGGCGGTTGTAGCACTGGCAACAGAAGAGAAGAGGTGCAGATCGTGAAGAAACTGCGTTTTCTCCTCAGCGGATGCTTCTATATCACTCACAACCAGACATTTCATGCGAAATTCCTCCGCGTGTCGTTTCATCAGCAAATTTACTACTCTATTATATACATCTGAGAATTCAATACAATCGTTTACAATACACGCGGGAAAAGCAGAGGGCACAGCCGCTTGGCTATGCCCTCTTGATGCCTTGTGTCAGAACCGCAATTACTTGCCGAACGCCTGATTGAAGAGGCTGTAGAAGCCGATTGCATGGACGGAGACACCCGCGATGCCATCCGCGTAGCCATCAGCATTGACGGCAAAAATCGTCTGGTTGTCAACAACATACTGCTCGAGCAGTTCTGCCTGCTGATACCATTCCAGCTTGCTGCCGGCGGCGGTCATGCCATAGCCTTCTTTGATCTGATCCTTCGAAAGAGCGGTGGCTTTGTCGCCATCGACTTTGAAGTACTGGGCGTTGGCGTTTTCGCCTTCGGCGACATAGTCCTTGGTGTAGAGCGCGTCATAGTTGGCAAAAACGATCGTGCCGTTCACAACGATGAACTCGGCGAGATCTTTCCAGCCCTGTTCGGACGGTTCGCCCGCGGCGGTGACAACACGGGTTTCGCCATACTGGCCGGCCGCAACCGGTTCAGAGGCAAGCGCCTGCGCTGCGAGAGTGAAGAAACCTTTCACGTGGATGGAAACGCTTGCACCGGTATCGGTGGTCAGCGCGGCGGTGTGGCCTTCTTCGTCGCTGTAAAGGGTGTCAAACTTGGCCGGATCCTGGTTCTTGATGAGCCAGTCTTCGCAAGCCTTGGCCTGTTCATTAAACTGGGACTTCGCGCCGCCATAAGCGACCATGTCGTAACCGCCGTTCTGGGAGAGGACAAGCTTGTCACCCTGCGGAACGGTGTTGACGCCACCCCAATACGCATCGGCAATCTTGCCCTTTTCAACGGTGACGACGACAAAGTCGCGCCAGTCGTTGCTGGATTCACCGATGGCGTAGTACACGCCGTCTTTATACTTGGCAGCGGAGCAGCCCGCAAACATCGACGCTACGAGAATGAGCGCCATCAGGACTAAAAGAATTCTTTTTTTCATTTTTTCATACCTCCAGAAAACTGATCTCAGTATAATGCATATTACCATATTTCAGCAACAAAAATAATTAAAAAGAATATTGTAAATTAAGTAATTCGTTACTGATTGGAGCGCTGCGTGACAAAGGAATTATTTGAATTCGGTAGATAAAAGAGACAAAAATATAAGAAAATCAACACGCGTATCGATAAAGAAAGAAGCATCGACTGGAGCGTTTACGTAAGAATTAGGATATATTATCGTTTTTTTTGCGAAATAAGCGCAGAAGTATTGTACGCTACTTGATAAATTTGCGTCAGGCGGTATAATAGAAACATTGTATATGAATATCGATTATAATCAGGCGAGAACATGCACAAAAAGCACATCGCTGGAGTAACGGGAAGGAAACATATGAAGACTAAAATACTCATCATCGGTGGAAGTTATGCTGGCGTGAAAGCCGGAAAAACACTCCATAAAATCTTTCGGAAAGACGATGACGTTGAGATTACGTTGGTCGATAAGAACCCATTCCACACACTGATGACAGAACTGCACGAGGTGGCAGGTCATCGCACGGAAGCGGATTCGATCAAGATTGACCTGAGAAAGATTTTTCGCGGCAGAAAAGTCAAGGTTGTCACAGATGAAATCACGCAGTGCGATATCGCGAACAAGCGTGTTGCCAGCGCAAAAAGAGTGTATGAGTTTGACTATCTCATCATCGCAATCGGCAGCCAGCCAAACTTTTTCGGCGTGAAGGGTGCGGAGGGGAATTCGCATACACTCTGGTCGTATCAGGATGCCATCAAGCTGCGCGCGCATGTGGAGCAGATGTTTGAACGTGCTTCCTATGAAGAAGATCCGCTGGAGAGAAAGCGTCTTCTCACGTTTGCGGTCTGCGGCGGTGGATTCACCGGCGTGGAGATGGTTGGCGAGCTCGGCGAATCGAAGAAGCATTTTTGCACGAAATATGACATCAACCCCGACGAAGTCACGATTTATAATATCGAAGCGCTTGACCGGATTCTGGGCATGCTCAACAGCGATAAGCTGGTGAAAAAGATTGAAGAAAAATACTTCAAAAAGCTCGGCGTGACGCTTCTGAAAAAATCCGCAATCGTCGAGGTTACACCGAATTCCTTTACGCTCGCAGACGGCACGGTGATCCCGAGTTACACACTGATTTGGTCCGCGGGCATCAAGTGCGTGGAGGGCGCGTCCGATTTCTGCCTCGATAAGGGCAAAGGTTCGCGCATCAACGTCAACGAATACATGCAGGGTCTGCAAAATGGCGAACCGGTCGAAGGCGTTTATGTCGCCGGCGACTGCGCTTCCTATCAGGATGCAAAAGGATTCATGCCGCAGATCGTGCAGGCGGCTGAGCAGTCCGCGCACACCGCCGCGCTCAACATTGCAGAACAGATCAAGGGCACGAACAACTTCCATGTGCACGAGCAGAAGTATAACGGCTTCATGGTCTCGGTCGGCTCCCGCCGCGGTGTGGCGAATATCGGTTTCCTTGCCTCCGGTTGGTTTGCCATTTTTGTCAAGCACTTTGTCAATGTGTACTATCAATTCATGGTTGCCGGGTTCATGCAGGTTGCGAACTATCTGCGCCATGAAATCTTCAACATCAAGAATAAACGTTCCTTTGTCGGCGGACATTTCTCCAAGCGCAGCCCGAACTTCTGGCAGGTGCCGCTGCGCATCTGGCTCGGCTTTATGTGGTTGACCGAAGGTGTTGTTAAGATTGCGGAAGGTTGGTTCAACTCCCCGCAGGTTGTCAAGACGGTCAACTTCCTTGCAGGCAACGTTGCTACGCAGGCGCAGGGCGCTGCCGACGCAGTCAGCGCGGCAACCGGAGCAGCACAGGGCGCGGCAGATGCGGTTAGCGCCGCTTCCGGCGCGGTGCAGGGCGCGGCAGATGCGGTCAGTGCCGCATCCGGTGCGGTGACACAGGCGGCAACCCAGGTGACAGAAGCCGCGGCCAAATTGCCGGGCATCTTCCAGTGGGTTGTGAACCACAAGCCCTCCGGCTATGGCGAAGCGCTCATCAAAGCACCGAAGTTTGTCGTCTGGATCATGAACCACTGGATTGCACCGATTGAAGTACCCGTGCAGATCATGATGGTCATCATGGAAATCCTGATCGGCCTTAGCTTCATGGGTGGATTCCTGACGTTCCCGATGGCGCTCATCAGCATCGTGATGACGGTGGCCATCGCCATGACCGGCATGGCGGATATCACCATGATGTGGTATTTCGTAGGCGCGATTGCGATCCTCATGGGCGCAGGTCGTACGTTTGGCCTCGACTACTATGCCATCCCGTGGCTCAAGAAGCGCTGGATCAAGACCAAGCTTGCCGGCAAGAGCTATCTGTACTACGACCACACGGATGACGAATAAGAGCAACCGGGCAGTGATCCAATATCTCCGTTTTACGGGATATTGGATCGCGTTGCCCTGAGACGAACATGAAGAAAAAAGAAATTCTAATTTTAGGGCTTTTTGTTGCCGTGCTTGCTGCCGTTCTGATTATCATGAACGTGATCGGCGGTCACGGCAACCGGAGGCTTGTGATCACCGTTGACGGGAAAGAATATCAAAACTTTGCCTTGACCGACCAGACCAACATGCATTTTACGATTGAAACACCCGACGGATACAACGAAGTTGTGATCACCAATGGGGTTGTGGATGTCGTGGACGCAGATTGCCACAACCATGTCTGCGTGGATACAAAGCCGGCGAGCAACGTGTTTGACAAGATCGTATGCTTGCCGCACAAGGTCGTCATTGAGATTGTTGGCGACGACGGCGAAATGGACTAACGAATGAAGAGAAACACCACCCGATATATCACATTCATGGCGATGATGATCACGCTTGCGTTGATCCTGAGCTATTTTGAAACGTTGATTCCGGCTATTCCGATTCCCGGCGCAAAAATTGGGCTGCCAAACCTTGTGACATTGCTTGTTCTGGTGACGCTGGGATTCTTTGACGCATTCGTGATTCTGATCATCCGCACTACGATCATATCGGTGCTGTTTACGTCTGTGCTCTCGCTGGCCTATTCGCTGGCGGGCGGTATCCTCAGCCTTGTTGCGATGTATTTGGTCATCCGGTTTTTGAAGGATAAGGTATCGATTGTGGCGACCAGTGTGATCGGCGCGACGATGCATAGCGTAGGTCAGGTGCTTTGCGCCATGCTGATTGTAGAATCGTTCAGCATTGTGACCATGCTTCCGATCCTGATCCTGATTTCGATTGTCACGGGATTGATCATCGGCTATAGCGCGAAATTTACGCTGAAGCATTTCAATCTTTTGTTGAGTAAAGGAACGACATGAGCAATTATTGGATAGAATATCCATTTTTACAATCGGAGTTGGAGTTGGTCAGACAGTTTATGATCAATTCTGTTTCCGATGCGATGCCACTGGTCAAGAAACCCCTCCTTGAGGTCATTCAGTCCGGCGGAAAGATGCTAAGACCCGCGATGGTGATCCTCGGCGCAAAGCTCGGTAGATATAAGAGTGAACGGATTATCCCCATCGCAGCATGCGTCGAATTGCTGCATACGGCAACATTGATTCACGACGACATCATCGACGAAAGTAAGCTACGCAGAGGCATCGAGACCACGCAGAGCAAGTATTCCAAAGACGTCGCGGTTCTGGTTGGCGATTACGTATTTGCAAAAACGTTTGAAATTCTTGCTGGTGATTATCCAGCGGAGATGCTCAAGCATCTTTCGCACAGCATCATGAAGATTTGCGAAGGTGAGCTTTCGCAATATGACCATCGCTACAGCGATGCGCTTAATCTAGATCAATATGTGGAAATCATTGCGGGAAAGACTGCGGCTCTGTTCTCCATGAGCCTGTTTGCGGGCGCATATGAAGCGAAAGTGAACAACCAAACACAGCGCCTTCTGGTTCAGGCGGGGTATTGCATCGGGATGATGTTTCAGATTGTTGACGACTGTCTGGATTTCCTCGGCACGGCGGAGACGATCGGTAAAAATGTTGCGAACGACATCAAGCAGGGAGATATGACGCTTCCGCTACTGTTTGCGCTCCAAGACGATACCACCGGAACACTGCGCAAACTCGTGTTTTCGAGTAGTCTGACAGAGGAAAACATAGCCGAAGTGGGGTTGCTGGTGAAGCAGAACAACGGCGTTGTAAAAGCGCTTGAAAAAGCACAGGAGTATGGGCAGGATGCGCTCAAGGCGATTGAGAAACTCAAGAAATCGGAGAGCCGCAAGATTCTGGAGAGGATTGTCGCGTCCATATTGGAATCCCCGAATCAGCAAGCGCTCGCGCAGAGCGTATAAGCGCGTTTCTGCTGGCGGCAGGCTGCGCAGCGTATCCAAACACAACAGGAGACCCCGAGCCGTCTGGCTCGGGGTTTTTGCTGTACAGATACGCGAAAATGGTTCGTAAAAAGGCTTGCGATTCGATTGTGCGTGTAGACTTTATGCGCGATTTAACAGCCAAAGTTTTGCCAGAAACGTATACTTTTTTTGATATATGCCTGCATACAAAAATAGATTGGATTTGTACAACAGAAAGAATATGATTGTGTATCGGTAAACAGACATCGAAATCAGGGGAGGAAGAATCCGGCATAACACATGTGCTAGAAAAAGAAGCATAAACTTCTTTTCTCACGCGGCGGTATGCACAAAACACTATGGAAAATAAAATAGAAACGGTCGATCCATGGGCTGAGGCCATACAATCGATTCAGAAACTGGCGGTCAACGACGTCTGCCAGGCGATGAAAACCAGAATGAGCGGATTATCTACCGAGGAAGTTGAGGACGCGCGCCGGACACACGGCAAGAACGTCATCACTGAGAAAAAGGGGAAACCGGTCATTCTCATCTTTTTGGCAAACTTCGTGAGCTTGATGGCAATCCTTCTTTGGGTTGGCGGCATCATCGCGTTCTTTGCGGATATGGTTGAACTCGCAATCGCCATCTGGTTGGTCAACATCATCAACGGTGTGTTCAGCTTCTGGCAGGAATATCGCGCAGGCAAGGCGACGGAAGCGCTGCGGAACATGCTGCCTTCGTATGCGCGTGTGGTTCGCAATGGCGCGGAGGATCGCATTTTTGCGGAAGACCTCGTGCCCGGCGACATTATGCTCCTCTCGGAAGGGGACAAGATTTCAGCCGATGCAAGGCTCCTGGAAAGCAGCGATTTTCAGGTGAACCAGTCCACACTGACGGGGGAATCCAACCCGGTTCGCAAGACGCACGACGCGGTTTTGCGGGATGGGCTCGGTCGCTCTGAGGTGCCGAATCTCGTGTTTGCGGGTACCAGCGTGGCCAGCGGCACAGCAAAGGCCGTCGTCATTGCAACCGGCATGCAGACCGAGTTTGGCAAGATCGCGAAACTCACCCAAACGCTCAAAGAGGAAAAAAGCCCGCTCCAGAAAGAGCTGGATCGAGTCACGCGGCAGGTTTCCGCGATGGCGGTCAGCGCGGGCGTGCTCTTCTTCCTTGCCGCTGTATTTCTTGTGCATGATTCCGTCGCAAAGAGCTTCATTTTTGCGCTGGGGATGATCGTGGCGTTCATTCCGGAAGGGCTGCTGCCGACCGTGACGCTCGCGCTCGCAATGGCGGTGCAGCGCATGGTCAAAGAACACGCGCTGGTCAAGCGCCTCTCCGCTGTGGAGACGCTCGGTTGTACGAGCGTGATCTGTTCAGACAAAACGGGCACACTCACACAGAACGAGATGACCGTCAACAACCTCTGGCTGCCGGGTCGAGAACTCACCGTAACCGGACTTGGCTACGCGCCAAAGGGTAAGGTGCTATACGATCAGAGGGAAGTCACTGTGGAGTCTGACGGCGATTTGCGGCGTCTGCTTACCGCGGCTGCGCTTTGCAGCAATGCGCGTGTTGTGCCGCCGGAACCGGGGTCGGATCGCTACACCGTTCTCGGCGACCCGACGGAGGCATGCCTCGGCGTGGTTGCGGAAAAGGCGGGGTTGAATGTGGAGCAGGCGGTGCGCCGCACCCCGCGTGTGCGTGAGCTGCCGTTTGACAGCCGCAGGAAGCGCATGACGACCATCCATGAGCTGGAGACACCCGTGCAGGGTGCACGCCGTGTGGCATACATCAAAGGCGCACCCAAAGAGGTGCTGGAGTTGAGCAACACGATCTCCGTCAATGGCGAGATTGTGCCGCTGAGCCAGGCGCAGCGCGACGAGATTATGGCGGAAAATGACCGCTATGCAAGAAACGGCTTGCGCGTGATTGCGGTTGCGTGCCGCTATCTCACAAGAGAGATGAACCTGCCTTCGTCGCTGAGCGCCTATACGCCAGAGTTGATTGAGCAGGAGATGACGTTCCTTGGCTTGACTGTTATGGCGGACCCGCCGAGACCGGAGGTCGCGGATGCGGTAAAACTCTGCCACCGTGCGAACATTCGCATCATCATGATCACGGGTGACTACGGCCTGACAGCAGAGAGCATTGCAAAGCGCATCGGAATTGTGCAAGGCGAACATCCGCGTGTGGTCTCCGGTCTCGAGCTGGAGCAGCTTTCCGATGATGATCTCAAGATTGCTCTCAAAGACGAGGTAATCTTTGCCCGCGTTGCACCGGAGCAAAAATATCGCGTGGTCTGTGCGCTCCAGGAGATGGGGCACGTGGTGGCAGTCACAGGCGACGGCGTGAACGACGCGCCCGCGCTCAAGAAGGCAGATATCGGCGTTGCCATGGGAATCAGCGGTACAGATGTTGCAAAAGAAGCCGCTGATATGATCCTCACGGACGACAACTTTGCCTCCATCGTGCGCGCGATTGAAGAAGGACGTGCGGTCTACAGCAACATCCGCAAGTTCATCCTCTATATCCTCAATAGCAACGTACCGGAAGCGGTGCCGTCTGCGGCATTCTTGTTCTCGCGCGGTGGGATTCCGCTGCCCCTGACGGTCATGCAGATCCTCAGCATCGACCTTGGCACGGACATGATGCCCGCCCTCGGGCTCGGCACCGAGCTGCCGGAAAAAGGAATTATGGATCAGCCGCCGCGCTCCTTGAAGAGCAGGCTGCTCAATGGTAAACTGTTTGTGAAGGCATTCCTCTGGTATGGCATGCTGGAGGGCGTCATCTGCATGGCGGCATACTTCTATGCAAACTGGATGCACGGATGGCCGGGCGTTCCGCTTGCGGCGGAAGGGCTTGTCTATCGGCAGGCGACCACGATGACGCTGGCTTCCATTGTGTTTTGCCAGATTGGCGCGGTGCTCAACTGTCGTACGGAGCGCGAGAGCGTCTTCTCGGTCGGTGTGTTCAGCAACAAGCGCGTACTGCTTGGCATTGCGGTAGAGCTGGTTTTGATCTGCGCGTTGAGTTATGTGCCGTTCTTGCAGGGTATCTTCAACACAGCACCTCTTGCCTTGACGGATTGGCTGTTGCTCATCGTGCTGCCATTCCCGATTCTGCTGCTGGAAGAACTACGCAAGTACTTTTCTCGTAAGGCAATCAATCGTAAAGGAGGGCGGTCTCTATGAAAGTGATCGTTGTCGGTTGTGGGAAAATGGGTTCCGGTCTTGCGCTGGAACTGGTGAAAAAAGGGCACCTGGTAACGGTTGTAGGTTCTTCGACGGAAGAGCTTTCCATACTGGGCAAGGGATTTCGCGGCGATACCATCGTTGGAGTCGCGTTTGACAAACAGATTTTAGAACAAGCAGGGATCGAGCGCGCGGATGCTGTCGTTGCTTGCACAAAGAGCGACGAAACCAACGCGCTCATAGGCCGCATTTCGCGCAACACCTATCGTGTTCCGCGTGTGATCAGCCGCCTGTATGATCCGCGCAAGGCGGAGATCTATCGCACGCTTGGCATACAGACCATCTCCGCCACGGAGTGGGGCGTTAAGCACACGATCGAGCTGCTCAGCTATGACCAGCTAGACATCGTTGCCGGGCTTGGAAACGGCGGTGTAGACGTTGTCCGCGTGGAAGCGACGGAACTGCTGACCGGCAAGAAGATTGTCGATGTCACGGCGCCGGGAGAGTTTGCGGTTTGTGCGCTGAGCCGGCAGAATCAGACGTTTTTACCGACGCTGGGCACCGTGCTGCAAAAGGGCGACGTGCTCTACTTCAACGTAATGGCATCTTCGGTCAAGCAGTTCAAGCACATGCTTGGGCTGCTGTGAGAAGGATAGGTGAGACAAATGAAAGTAATCATCATCGGCGGCGGGCAGACGGGCGCATATATTGCGGGGATTTTGCTTGCCAACAAGTGTGAAGTGACGGTTGTCGAGAACCGTGAGAATATCTACCAGAAGCTCAAGCGCGATATTCCGGAGAAGAACATCATCTTCGGCAACGGAACCGATCCGAACGTTCTGGAACAGGCGGGAATCGCCAAAGCAGACGTGCTTGCCGCGGTAACCGGCGCGGACGAGACAAATCTTGTTGCCGCGACCATCGCACGATTTGAGTTTGATGTTCCGCGTGTGATTGCGCGCGTCAACAACCCCAAGAACGCTTGGCTCTTCAACGCGGGCATGGGGGTGGATGTGGCGATCAATCAAGCAGATCTGCTTGCACACCTCGTTGTGGAGGAGATGAATCAGGTTGCGATGTTGACGCTGATGAAGATCAGCCGCGGCACCTATTCCATCGTGCAATACACGGTCAGCGACGCGGCGCAAGCGGCAGGTAAAGCCGTACGTGAACTGACACTGCCGGAGCAGGCGGTGATAATCGCATTGTATCAAGGCGAGAAGACGCTGATTCCGCATGGTGATACCGTGATCGGCAAAGGCGACATCGTGTTGGCGTTTGCGGACGAAGCGGCACAGCAGAAGCTCAATCTGCTGTTTCAGTAATTCAAATATCGCGCACAGAGCAAAACCCCGAACCATACGGTTCGGGGTTTTGTGTTGATTGCGGTTGATTGGACAGTTACTCGGCAAGCGCTTTGAGAAAGAGACCGGCAAGCATACTGGTGCCTTCCTTTACGCGAGGGGACATACCGAGGCCTTGCTCCGTCGTTGCGGGCTGAATGCCAACGAGGCAAGTCTGACAGCCGCATGCAAGCTTGAGATAGCTCAGAAGCATCGGCAACGGCAGCATGTGTGTGGAGAACGACAGCCCGGCTGCGCTCTCCTCCGGCAAAAGCTGAATAGAGCCCGCAGGAAGCTCCAGAAACGCGGCATCGACCACCACAAGCAGGTCAGGTTGAAAGTCCCGAATTACACCGGAGAAGTTCTCTGGCGCAGGCCCGCCGGAGACGAGCAGGATACGCTCACCGGATTCACCGACAGGTAAACCCAGATGACTGGAAAGCTGCTCGATCAGATAGAGCCCTGCTTCGTCATCATGGCACAGCTCACTGCCAACGCCCAGAAAGCAAATGCGCTTCTTGTCAGCAAATGCGAATTGAAAATAAGAAAGCAGTTCGTTCACAGCTCGATTTCCAAGCTTTCACGATCAAAACTCGCCAGAAGCACATCGCTAGAGAAGCTCAGGCTCTTTTTGGGGCAGGTGTCCACACACTGGCAACAGAACACGCAACGACCAAGATTGAGATAGGCGTGCATCTGCTTTTCTTCCTTCGTGCCAGCGTTTTTGATCGTGATCGCGCCTGTTGGGCAGTCCCGCATGCACATCACGCAATTGATGCACGTGCTCGGTTCATAGAGAAGCTTTCCGCGATACCCCTTCTGGATGCCGTCCTCACCGAACTGATGCACCTGTGTTGCGGGTTTGCGGAACAGGTTTTTAATCGCGAGGCCGGCCAGCCCGCCGGGACGTTCCTGTTTTTTCTTCATAGCAAGCCATGCCTTTCCGTATTCATCGTGTTTTCTTGCATCATAGCCCAAGACCACCGCGCAGGAACAGATTTACGATCAACTGCACCATCGCAATCGGGGTCAGGATGGACCAGAAGAAGCGCAGCGTCTGATCGATTCGGATACGTGCCATCGTTGCGCGAAGGAGTATCATCAGCAGAACGATCACTAGCGTTTTGACTAGATAAAGTGCAAAATCGACCCAGGCAATCCCCGTAAAGAACGGAAGGAACAGCGCGGCAAGCACGGATGCGACTGCGGCGAGCTCTGCAATTGCCGTTGCGCGGAAAAACGCCAGATAACGACCACTGTATTCCACAAGCGCGCCGCCAACGATCTCCGTCTCTGCTTCCGGCGCGTCAAAGGGAGAGCGCTCCAGCTTGCTTTGCGAGGTCAGGAGCGAAACGAGGAATGCGGGCAGGTTGATCAGCGTATACAACGGATGCGCATGATAGAACGCGGCAATACCGGAGATGGACCACGTGCCCGCGAGAATGGCCGGCGAAAGAAACGCCATGAACAGCGGCACCTCGTAGGCAAACATCTGTGTCAGCGTGCGGAATGCGCCGATCGTGGAATAGACCTCGTGGCTGTTGTAGCCTGCGAGGAAGTGGCATAGCGTCGGGATGGTCAGCAGGTACAGCACCGCGACCAGATCGCCGGAATAAGCGGTGATCGCTGTTTGCCCCCAGACAGGCGCGCAGAGAAACGCTGCACAAACAGCGGCGAGGGAGACGGTCGGCAGCGCGGCAAAGACAAACTTTTGCGCGTTTCTTGGTACGATGACCTTTTTGCCGATGAGCTTGAGCATATCCGCCAGAGGCTGATACCACGGCGGACCTTTGCGGTTTTGCATCCGTGCATAGACTTTTCGATCCACGAACTCCAGCAAAAGCGAATACACGCTCAAAAACAGCAGCCCGGGGAAGACAAGCACCTTAAAAATGGAAAGCAGCATGCGTTTTTCCCCTCTTCTTAAAACTCTCGCATCTTGATCGCGCTGGGATCAATCCCGCGTGTCTTGTATTGCGCAATGCTATGCAGGCGAATCGACTCCCAGTCTGTCAACTGGTTGATGCCATCGCCAATGAGATGGATCGCGCGATCGGTGCAGGAATAGCAAGGATCGATCGCGGCGATGATGATCGGCACGTCCGCAAGCTGGAATCCTTCCAGCATGTGACTCATGCCGTGCCAGTTTGCTTCCGTTGGGGCGCGGACACGAACGCGATCCGGCATATCGGTTCCCGTGGAGCGGATGTAGTGCACGTTTTCCCCGCGCGGGGCTTCCACACGGCTAAGCACCTCTCCGACGGGCAGCTTGCGCGGCGCACGTACCGAGATCGGACCATCGGGAATCTCTTGCACAAAGAGGCGGATGAGGCGGATTGCCTCCAGCATCTCTTTCACACGAACCAGAGTACGACCGTAAACATCGCAATGATCATCGACAATCGGCGTGACGGCAATCTCTTTATAGACGCCATACGGTTCGATGATACGCGTATCGGCCATTGCGCCCGCGGCGCGTGCAACAGGACCGACCGCACTGTATTTCTGCACATCCTCCGCCGTAAGAACGCCGATGCCCTTGAGGCGAGCAATTAGTGTGGTCTCCGTCAGGGCAAGATCGGCATAATACTTCAGCTTCTCTTCCAACAGATCGCAAACATGAAGAATATCGGTCATGAGCTCCGGTTCCAAATCGCGCCGGACACCGCCATAGGTGTTCACACCATAGTTCACGCGGTTGCCACCGATGCGAGCCAGCAGATCAAGCACCAACTCGCGATCCCGCCAGGTGTACATAAACAGCGTGTCAAAGCCGATTTCATGCGCCGCAACGCCGAGCCAGAGCAGATGGCTGTGCAGCCGCTCCAGTTCGCCAACGATACCGCGGATATAATGCGCACGGCGCGGCACCTCCAGCCCTGCAAGCTCTTCAAACGCCTGACAGAAACAGGAGGTGTGCGCGTGGGAGCAGATACCGCAGACGCGCTCAATGATATAGAGCGCCTGCATGTAGTTCCGGCTTTCGCAAGCTTTCTCAATGCCGCGGTGGTTGTAGCCGATCTCGACGACCGCACGCTCCACCTTCTCGCCATCCAGCGTGATCTTAAAACTGCCCGGCTCCTTGAGAGAAGGGTGCTGCGGGCCGATTGGCACAACGACCTTGTTGCTGCGCTCGCTCTGCTTGCGGTCACTCATGTGCATCTTCCTCCTTCGGCGGTTCATAAGTCATGGTCTTTTTGTTGAAGTAGTCCGGGTTCCATTCTTTGCGGAGCGGATACTCGCCTTCCGGCCAGCAGTCCGGCAGGGGATAGCGGGGGCCTTCCGGTAGTCCGGAGACCTGCACACCAAAGAGGTCTACCATCTCGCGCTCGTGGAGCACCAAGGAGGGATACAGCTCACCCATCGAGTGGACAAAAGCGGCGCTTTTGGGTACGCGCTCACGCAGCACGAGCAGCACGTTTTCATCATTGGAAAGAATGTAGGACATTCCGATGTCGCTGCCTTCATCCGTGCCGACGATGTGCTTGCCTTTGTGGAAGCCTAGCGTAACATTGGCAAAGCGCAGCGCCTCTTCAAACATCTTTGGCTCGGTGAACGAAGTAAACACGCGCAGCGGGCGCGGGGAAACCGCCGAAAGAGCGGGGAAATGCGCATTGAGCGCGAGGATTGTATCTTCCACGTTCATTTGCTTGCCTCCTTGGCATCGAGCGTGGCGAGCAGCTTGCCAACCGCATCGATGATTGCCTCCGGCCGCACCGCGCAGCCGGGGATGTATGCATCAACGGGCACGACTGTGTCGATTCCGCCCGTGACGCAATAGCAACTATCAAATATACCGCCCGTGCAGGCGCAGGTGCCGACCGCGACCACAAACTTCGGTGTAGACATTTGGTCATAGATCTGTTTGAGGCGATCCCGCGTCTGGAGCGTCACTGCGCCTGTGCAGACGAGCACGTCCGCATGGCGCGGACTGCCCTGCTGGAGGATGCCAAGGCGCTCCAGGTCATATTGCGGTGTGAGCGCGTCTACAACCTCAATATCGCAGCCGTTGCAGGCGCCTGCATTAAAATGGATGATCCACGGGGATTTTTTCTCACCCCATGCGATTGCTTTGTCGAGTAAACCCATCGTTTTATCCTCAATTGTCGGTTACTTGCGAAACAGAATCAACATTGCCAGCGCGCCGACGGCGATATAGGCAACCGGCAGGAGCGTATGCCCCTTTGGCGCGGTGGAGACGATCATCACGAGCACGTGCATCACTGTAAAGAAGAACGCAAGATAGAACATCCGCCTGAAATTCGGATTGACATACTGGCTTACCGCGTCCTCTGTCTGCCCGCAGGCATAGGGGTCAAAGGCGTGCTTGCCGGAAGGGGTTTTATCCGCCTTGCGCTTGAGATAGACCGAGAGCAGCGCAAGCGAAAGCATGAACACCAGAAAAATGACGGGGGTTGTAATTAAGATACTTTGTGCGGTCATGGCAAATTCCCCCTTATCCTTTCAGGTTTCGCAAGCTGCGGATATCCATTGTGCCGTGCTTATGATAGATGCTGATCGCGATGCCGGATAGCACGGTTGCAACCACGACCTCGATGACGATCACACTCACAACGAACGATTCCGCAACGGGCATATTACCGTTGAGCCAGCCGCCGAGGGTGATGAACATCGAAACCGCCTTGATCGCGAGTTCCAGCGCGATGATGATCTTGAGCATGTTGCGGGTGCGGATGAGTTCAAAACAGCCGGTGAGAATCAGCACAAGCCCCGCGATCAACATGATGGTGGATACACTCATTGTTTTTCACTCTCCTTAAAGAACACCACGATGGCGGAAGCGCCCGCGATGATTGCGATCATTTGACCAAAGATATCCGCCTGACGCGTTTCCCAAAAGACATTGTCAAAGCTCGCCGCGCTGCCGACAGGACCATGCGTACCGAGCGAGAAACCGGTTAAGAGCGCAACGATCATGAGGACTGCGCCGATGGCGATCAGGATAATGGGCAGCAGATGCGCGCGCTTTTCCGGTGCGCTGGCTTGTTTGTCGCCGTTGCTGAGACTTACGGCGCTGATGAATATGACGGTCACGAGACCGGAACAGACCGAAACCTCGAAGATTGCCGCTGTGTGCGCGCCGAGTACATACATCAGCACGCCGCAGGCCGCGCTAACCGCGGCAAGCGAAATTGCGGCGTTGATCAGGTGCCGGCTGAGCACGGAGAAGAAACCGAACAGCAGCATCGCGCCTAAGCAAACATAGATTGCAATGTTCATATGTACTCCTTTCAGACGAGACCGGCGTGCTGCAGATAGAGCAGTACAAGCGGGAACAAGAGACCGATCATGATTGTCGCGATGGACAACAGGAGTTCGGACACTTTGATTCCACCTGTGATCTCCTGCACACTATCCCAGCGCGGGTTGAGCTTGCCAAAGAAGGTTTTCTTCTGAAGCCGCAGGAAATAAGCGCCGGATAGAATGCTCAGCAGAAGTGCGCCCGCGGCAACGCCGCGAAGACCCGCGCTCCAGAGCGCGATGAGCACCAGCAATTTACTCCAGAAACCAGCCAGCGGCGGAACACCCGCAATCGAGAGCAGAGCGGCAACGGAGGAAAACGCCGTCACCGGCATTTTAGCCTGAAGCCCGCCCATCTCGTCCACGTTCAGCGTACCAAGACGCTTTTCCAGCGCGGCGGCGTTGGTGAACAGTGCAGTCTTCGCCAGCGCGTGCGTAAGCAGATAGAGCAGACCCGCGATGATGCCGAGGCGTGTATCCGCCGCAAATCCAAGCAGAATGTATCCCATCTGGCTAACGGAGGAATAGGCGGCGATGCGCTTATAACTCTGCTGTTGCAGGGCAAGAAGAGCACCAACAACGATGGTCAGAAGTCCCAGCACCAGAAGCGTTCCGCGAAGAGCCGCGTTGCCGGGGAAGAGGCGAACAAGCATAAGCAAGCTGTAGACGCCGGCAATCTTGGTCACGATGCCGGAGAGCATGATGGAGACGGCGGTATCCGCGCTCTCGTATGCATCTGGCAGCCAGCTATGGAACGGAACCACGCCACTCTTGATTGCAAAGCCGGAGGCGAGCAACACCAGAGCCACCCAGCAAAGCAGCGTTTTTGCGTCTCCAGCGCCTTCAAACAGCGCCGGGCGCAACATATCAAACGACAGGCTGCCTGCCTTAATAAAGAGCAGCGAAAGACCGGTCAGGATGAAGATGGTTGCAAGCGCGGAGAGCACCATGTACTTAAACGCGCCTTCCAGATCCCGCGTGCTCTTGTACATGCCAATCATCACAAAGCTCGCGATGCCGGTCACTTCCAGAAACACATAGAGCGAAAACAGGTCGCGCACGATGAGCATGCCGTTCATGCCGAGCATCATGACCATCAGCAGATTGGTAAACGAGCTGCGGTGGTCGTCAATCGTCGTAAACGCGGTCAGCGTGGAGGTCAGCGTCACCAGACCCACGCAGGCAAGCAGAAAGAGCGTGATGAGATCGACTTGAAAATAGCCAAGCCCTTTTGCCATGTCCCAAGCAAGCGCGAAGCGAAACGAACTTTCGCCACTGGCCATGAGCAGAACGAAGCCAACGATGGCGGCAAGCAACTGCGCAATGGCAACACCTGCGCTCATGCCGATGGTGCTGTGCCGCATGGTCTCGCGCGGGACAAGGTTGTTGACCAAGAGCGCGAGCAACGGCAGAGCGAGGAAGAGTTGTGTGATGACGGTCAATGCGCTCATGCAAGCACCACCTTTCTCTTTGCCGAACAGGCGGCAAACGGGAGATGATAATCCAAAGGTTTCATATGATTACCGCCTTTCTTAGAGAAGTATGATCAGAAACAGAATCGCAATGCAGACAAACCCTGCCGCAGCCAGCGCAAGATAACGCGTCAGGCTGCCGTTTGCCGCGCGATGCAGCAGCGAAGAGACGCCGCGAATCAGACCAGGCACACCTTTGTCGTAGACCCAGCTTACGCCTTTTTCAATCTGCATGCAGACGCGTGAGAAACCACCGACCGCCGCCGTAAGCCAGTTGTATGGATCGAGTTTGCCCGCCTCGGCAACGGCGTAGATTTGCTTTACACCGGGTGCATAGTGGATGTGATCCGCGCTGTTGAGTGCACTACCACTCTTCTTGTGGCCATAGAGGTGATCGAGAAGGGCAAGCGTGAGCGCCACGCAGGACAGCGCAACAAGTATACCGCTCTCCGGCCAGCCGCCAAAGGATTCTGTGTAGCCCAGCGCGGGTTGAAGCAGGAGCGTATGTGCTACCTGGTTGAACACGCCTAGCAAGACGCAAAGCAGCGCCAGGACAATCGCGGGCGACGCCATGCCGACAGGGGCTTCCTTCACGTGCTTGACACCCTGCGGAAGCGAGAGCTTGCCAAAGAATGCTGCACCGCCGAGTTTGAGGAAGGAGATTGCTGTCATGGCCGCGCCGATGAGGGCAACGATGTAATAAACAACGTTTGTTTCAAGCGCCGCATCGAAGATCAGCTCCTTCGAGAAGAAGCCGTTGAGTCCGGGGAAGCCGGAAATAGCGAGGCCGAATACCACGAAACAAGCGGCAGTGAGCGGCATGAGCTTGCTCAGTCCGCTGACATGCTTGAGATCGGTTGTACCCGTGCGCTTTTCGATTGCGCCTGCGGTGAGAAACAGTCCGGATTTATAGAGCACATGGTTCATCATATGAAATAGTGCGCCCACAATGCCGATAGGCAGGGCACTACCTACGCCTAGAATCATGTAACCGACCTGGCTGATGGCGTGATAGGAAAGAAGTCGCTTCATATCCTTTTGAATCAGTGCCATCGCCACACCGATGAACAGCGTGACCGCGCCGATGATCATCACAAATGTGCTGACGGGCGAACCGGGTTGTACATCATAGATCTGTGTGACGATGCGAATGGCAAGGCCGATGCCGAGAATCTTCTCAAGCGCGGCGGGGAACAGCGCGAGAAACGGGGACTGCGCATCCTCGGCGGCAAGTGGAATCCAGCTATGGAACGGAACCGCGCCAGCCTTGCCGAGCGCGCCCAGCAGCATCAGCACGCAACCCGCCGCGCCAAGACCCGAAACGGGCAGGTGGGAGATCGCTGAGATATTGCTTTGCCCTGCCACGTGGATCGTGATGATCACGCCCAGCATAAGCATCAGGTCGGCAACACCGCTGATCCAGAGCATCTTGATCGTTGCGCGCGGCTTTTGCAGATTGCCAATCAGCAGCAGTGCGCTCATGGAGATCAGGAGCCCTTCCCAGAAGACAAGCATCACGGGAAGATTATCCGAAAGCAGAGCACCGTTGACAAAGCCTACACTTACAAAGAAGAACAGCAGGAAGAGTCCGCCTTCTTTTTTACCGCGATAGAACGTCACCGAATAGAGCGAAAGCAGGAACGCGACGACGGAGGCAAACAGCGGCAGAACCGCGGAAAGGCCACTGGAGACGAACGCGGCTTCAAAACCGTAACCAGCAAACGGCAACGTAACGCTCGCCCCGCCGCCCAAATAGAGCGCAAGGCAGAGGAAGACGTTGGAAAACCCAAACGTGAGTACCGCAGCCATCTGGGCTGCGTAGTATTTTTTGAGCAGCCAAATCACAAGCCCGCCGAGAATTGGAAGGCCGATGAGCATCAGCGGCAAGGTCGCGCCACCAGAGAGCCAAGCGCAAACAGAAGTCATATTACAGCACCCCCCAAATGCGCGAAGCAAGTTCCGCCGGAAGAGAAATAAGCACGCCGAGCACGAGCGCCAGTACGCCTAAGAAAACGACGCTGCCGACCATCGCACGGGATTTTTCATGCGCATGATGGTCGGTTTCGGGCCCTAAGAACACCTTGAAGAAGACGCGGGAAAGATAGAACACCGTCATAAACGCGCCGAGGATGAACACGCCCGCAAGCCATGGTTGGTTTGCCGTGAGGGCGCCCTGTACAACGAGGAACTTGGCAAAATAACCGGAGAATGGCGGGACGCCCATTACCGAAAGTGAGCAGAGCGCAAACGCCACTGCGGTCAGCGGGAAGCGCTTGTAGAGCCCGCCCATCTTGTTAATGTCTTTCGTGTGGAGGGTATGCTCCACGATGCCTGCGCAGAGGAAGAGCCCGCCTTTTGCCACACTGTGCGCGAGGATATACAACATGCCGCCGACGAGGCCTGTTTCATTGCCGATGCTCACGCCAAGCAGGATGAACGCAAGCTGGCTAATCGTGGAATACGCAATGATACGCTTGATATCGGTCTCTACCATGGCGCAGCCGGCCGAGAT
Source organism: Bacillota bacterium (assembly GCA_023395595.1). Classification (GTDB taxonomy): domain Bacteria; phylum Bacillota; class Clostridia; order Christensenellales; family CAG-138; genus UBA7703. The sequence continues at coordinate 19,405 of JAEWYO010000061.1, read as the reverse complement.
GAGCGCGGAGACAGCAGCGATGATTGGGACGATCTGCGTAAAGACGGGATCGATTGTGAACGTGACAGCAAAAAGTCGCGCGTATGCATAGACACCGATTTTTACCAACACTGCCGCGTGCAGAAGTGAGGTGACAGGCGACGGCGCAACGCCGGCATCTGGCAGCCAGCTGTGCAGCGGGAAGGTTGCCGATTTACTCAGAATGCCGCAGAGGATTAGCGCCACGCACCACGCGGGTACATGTACGCCCTTCATCGCGGTGAGCTCAAACGTACCGGTCTGTCCCCAGATGCCGAGAAAGCCGACAAGCATGATCAGCGCGCCGAACACCGTGACCACATACGCCTTATTTGCGCGCACGATGGTTAGCTCCTCACGATAGAATCCGATCAGTCGCCAGCAGGCGATCGCGCTGATTTCCCAGAAGATATAGAGCAAAATAAGGCTTGTGGCGTACACAAGCCCCATCATGGCACCTAAGAACAGCACCGCCATGAAGTAGTATTCATTCTGGTTGTCGTAGTCCTTGATGTAGCCGAACGAGTAAACGAGGATGACACACGCAACAAGCGAGGAAGTCATCGCCATAAACACGCTCAGCGCATCCGCCTGGAAGCCGAGGCTCAGCCCAAGCGGCAGAGCAAGGCGAACAAGCGGCTTGGTTCCACCAAGCACGGCGGGCAAGAGCGACGCCGAGCAAAGAAACGAAACGAGCACAAACAGGAGCGAGAACAGGTTTCTCACCCGTGGTGCGCGTTTGCCGATGAGCGGCAGCAGACATGCGCCGATCAGCGGGGTAATGATGCAGACGAGAAGGGTAGCTTGCATAGACTCTCCAATTCCCTTGTCCATGAATAAAGCCCACCCTGCGCAAAGTCGTTGGCAGGACAGGCTTTTGCTTGCAAAAAATTGCGTGTTTATTATAGAACTACGCACAATAAAGGTCAAGAAATCCTGACTATATCGTATCGGTTATAATATACTGATATGCATTCCGAATTAGAAACATGCAAAATCTAAAAACTTCACCACAACCAAACACCAGATAAAACAGAAAACAAAAAAGACGCAGTTTATGCGTCGTTTTCGTATGCAATTGATGCGAATGGTGAATGGAGCGTTGCGAATCGATCCACAAAATCGAGCAAGGTGAAGAAACTATACGATTATTCGATATTGATACAACAAGATCGAATCAAAAAAACGAAAAAAAGATTAACAGATACGCGGAAGCAGCTCTCCACTCGGCGGAAGAACCCGCCGAAAAGTGCCAATTTGCGTTTTTGCGAACACCGTTCCGCGTCCGCTTGAGATGGTTGCGATGATTGCCGCCTCTTTGCAGCCAGCGGATTGCAGGGTTTCAAGCGCGAGTGTTGCTTGCTCAGCCGGAAGGGAAAAGAGGGCAACACCTTCGTTGGCAACATAGACGGGATCGATACCAAGGATCACGCAGGCGGCGCGCACATCCGCACGCACGGGCAACGCTGTTTCCTCCAGCGTGATTGTCAGCGAAGTCCCTGCCCACTCGCACAGCGTACCCGCGACGCCGCCGCGTGTTGGATCGCGCATCGCGCGAACCGCAACACCCGCGTCCAACACCGCACGGATCGCGTGATTGAGCGGGTTGACGTCGCTTTCGATCGCCGGATTGAACGCGAGATTGTGCCGCGCTGCCATAACCGCCATGCCGTGGCTCGCGATCGGCGCGCTGCAAAGGATCACATCGCCTTGCTGCGGCTGCTGCGGAGGGATGAAACAGCCGGCGGGAAACACGCCAACACCTGCGGTCGTGATGGTCAAGCCTGCGCAGGAGCCCGCTTCAACAACCTTTGTGTCTCCTGTGACGATTGCAACACCGGCCTCTTTTGCGGCGGATGCCATGGACGCGACCACACATTGGAGGGTATCGAGCGGGAGCCCGACTTCCAACACCATTGCGCAGGAAAGATAGCGCGGAACCGCGCCGGAGACCGCGAGGTCGTTGACCGTTCCGCAGACGGCAAGCCTGCCGATATCCCCACCCGGAAAGAACAGGGGATTGACAACAAAACCGTCCGTCGTCATGGCGATGGTATCGCCAGCGGGCAGCACGGCAGCATCCGTCAGCGGAGATAAAAACTCGTTCTGAAACGCGGGCGCGAAAATTGTTTCGACCAGCTCACGATAATCCCGTCCGCCGGAACCGTGGGCGAGGGTGATGCAGTCTGTCATAGTCCCGCTCCTTCATATTGATAATAGGCTGCGCATGCGCCTTCCGAAGAGACCATGCATGCGCCAAGCGGATGCTGCGGCAGACAAGCTTTACCAAACAGCGGACACTCCGACGGCTCAATCTCGCCGCGGAGCACATCGCCACAGCGACAAGCATTGCGAACCGGAATCGCAACCGGCTGGAGAGCAAAGCGCTTGAACGCGTCATATTGTGCGTGCTCCGGTAAAAGCGAAAGCCCGCTTTGCGGAATCATGCCGAGTCCGCGCCAGAGTGCATCGCACGGCGCAAACCAGGCATCGACCAGCGCGCGCGCGGTCTCGTTGGGCGAGGATTTTACGACACGCGGGTAGGCATTGATCAAAGCGGCGTTGCCGCTTTTTCGCATCTTGACCAGCGCGAGAATGGCAACAAGGAGCTCTTCCGCCTCAAATCCGGAAATCGCGGCGGGTAAATGCAATTCCTCTGGTAGGAAGCGAAACGCGTCCGCACCCGTAATGGAGGAAACATGCCCGGGGCAAAGCAGTGCATCCACCCGTGAATCTTTGCTAAGGAGCGCACGTAGTGCATTTGGCATGGTTTTGTGCGCCGAGAAGACGGAGAGATTCTTAATATTCTCCCGCTTGGTGTTTTCCAGTAAAGCGGCGGTGTGTGGCGTTGTGGTTTCAAACCCGACGCCGTACCAGACGACCTCCCGCGCGGGATGCTCTTTTGCATACGTGAGCGCGTCGAGCGGGGAAAGCGCAATTCGCACATCCGCGCCGCGTGAAAGCTGTAGCAGCAAACTGTTATTGCCGCAGGGCACACGCATCATATCGCCAAAGCAATACAGGGTGGTATTCGGCTGCTTTGCAAGCGCGAGTGCAAGGGCAATATCCTCCTCGGCGGTCACACAAACCGGGCAACCGGGACCGGAGACCAACCGAATGTTTGGCGGAAGTAACTGCCGGATGCCGTGGCGGCGGATGGCGTGCGTATGCGTGCCACAGACCTCCATGATGGTAGTCTGCGGCAAACCCTGCACAGCTTGCGCGATTTTTTCGGTGAGTGTTTGGATGGTGTTCACAGGAGTTCGACTTCCCGGAGCAGTGCTTCTAGCTCCGCTCCTTCGTCGGGATCGACCTTCTGAATCACAAAACCCGCATGCACAAGCACGCAATCTCCAACGACGACATCCGGCAGCAGCCGAACGGAGGCGCGCCGCGTCGTGCCACCATAGTCGATGGTTGCGGTTTCTTCCTCAATGGATGCGATGGTGCCGGGGATGGCTAGACACATAGGTTCTTATCCTCTTTTCGTTTGCAATGCAGCAGCAATCGCCGCCTGACCGAAACTGATGCCGCCGTCGTTGCAGGGGACCATGCGATTGATGTGCACGGCGAATCCCGCCTGCGACAATGCAGAGACACTCAGCTCTAGAAGTAGTTCATTTTGGAAACATCCGCCGGAAAGAGCGACGATGTTGCAGCCCGTTTCCTGCCGGTGTATATTAGCGGCATCGACAAGAAGAGCAGCCAGTGCGCGATGGAAGCGCATGCTGATCCGCCCCGCCGGGATACCGTTTGCGGCATCCAGTATAGCGCGTTTGATCACCGACCGCCAGTCGTAAATCCAACCGTTCGGGTCGTGTTCAATAATAAAATCGTACAACTCCTGTTCGGATACATCCGCAATCTGCTCCAGCCGGATCGCAGCCTGCCCTTCGAATGAGACCGTTTCGGAATGTGAGCAAAGCGCGGCAACTGCGTCAAATAGTCTGCCCATGCTGGTGGTTTGCGGTGCGTTGAGCCCGGCATCCGCTGCCTGAAGCACCAGCTTTGCTTCCTCCGTACGCGCGGGAAAGAGCTTGAGTGCCTCCGCGCGGCCAAGCGCAATCTCCGCTACACTGAGCGCAACGCGCCAGGGTTCATGTATCGCAGCGTCACTCCCAAAAAGGCGAAACGGAAGGATATGCCCGATGCGTTCGCTCAGCACAACGCTGCCAAACAGCGTTTCACCGCCCCAAATCGTGCCGTCGGTGCCATAACCTGTACCATCCCAGATGAAACCGAGCGCGGGAGAATCTACCGCTTGCTCCGCAAGGACGGAGGCAAAGTGCGCATGATGGTGCTGTACCGCAAGCACGGGAAGCCCCGTTTCGCGCGCAAGACGCGTACTGACGTAGTCGGGATGCTGGTCGCAGACGACTAGCTCCGGTTCGATCGAAAACAACCGCTGCAGAGAGGCGATTTCACGCAGATATTCGGTTTCGGTCTCCGGGTCGTCCAAATCGCCCATGTGGGAACTCAGAAAAGCCTGCCCATCCCGCAGGAGACAAAACGTGTTTTTTTGCTGCGCACCCATCGTGAGAATCGGACGGGTGTTGGCTTTGAGAGGCAGTGGCTCCGGTGCCCAGCCGCGCGCGCGGCGGAGCGGACGGGGAACGGATAGGCTCACAACAAACACGCTATCGTCTACGCGCCGCTCGATCGGACGGTCGTGCGTCATCACCGCGTCTGCAAGCGCGGCAAACGAAGAGACAGCATCCTCATCGCGAAAGAGCATCGGACGATCTGAAACATTCCCGCTCGTGAGCACGAGCGCGGGAGTTTGCTCCAGTAGCAGGCAATGCAACGGGGTATAGGGCAGCATCACGCCGAGTCGGTTATTTTGCGGGGCAACGGAAGGAGCAAGCGGCGCTGACTCGCGTTTATGCAGCAGCACAATCGGTTTTTGCGGGCTGCTCAAGAGCGCTATTTCTTCTTCTGAGACAACGCAATAACGTATCACTTCATCCAGATCGCGCAACATCACTGCAAATGGCTTTTCATAGCGTTGCTTGCGTGCACGGAGCAATGCCACGGCGGATTCGTTTGCCGCATCACATGCAAGATGGAACCCGCCGATGCCCTTGACGGCAACGATCCTGCCCGCGCGGATGAACGCAGAAAAGAGATTGATCGGGTCGCCTTGCTGTTCGGTGCCTTCAACGAGGAACGAAAGCTTCGGTCCGCAGACGGCGCAGGCATTTGGTTGCGCGTGAAAGCGGCGGTCGAGTGGATGATCATATTCGTGCTGACACGGTGGGCACTGGACAAACCCCGACATGCTCGTGTTCACTCGATCATATGGGATATCCCGAATAATGGAAAACCTTGGCCCGCAGTTGGTGCAGTTGATGAAGGGGTAGCGATATCTGCGATCGGTCGGCGAAAGCAGCTCCCGTTTGCAATCGTCACAGATGCCGATGTCGGGAGAGACGAGCGCACTCTTCTCGCCCTGGCTGCTCTGCCGGATCGTGAAACCCTGCCCGCCGACAGCAGGAATCTCCGCGCGCTCCATGCTTGTGATGCGGGACAGCGGCGGGGCATTTGTTTCCAACACGGCAAAGAAAGCTTCGCAATCGGCAAGGCTTCCTTCAATCTCTAAATAGACGCCAAAGCTTGTATTTTGTACAAATCCAGAAAGGTTGTGCGCCATCGCTTCCCGGTAGAGAAACGGACGAAAACCAACACCCTGGACAATACCGCAAAAGGTAACAGAAAAACGGTTCATAGCGCCTCGTAGTTTACTCATGTGGTTGATGAACGAACACTGGGAATGATGGCGCGTTCGATCACAACAATTGTACCGTTGTTTGTTTGGTAATGCAAACAGCAGGTTTCAAGCGGTTCGCTCGAACACCTGCTGATGGAAGCTGCGTTTTGAGTAGTATGGTCGGGACAAACGAAGAAATTGCTATTTGCAGGTTCCAGCCGTCGCCATCACACCCGCCACAACACGGCGGTACTGTTCAAACGGAATCCCGACCGACATGTCGCTGTGCGACCAGCCGCAGAGCATCCGTGTGCTGGGGCAAAGAACGCTGACATTCATGCTGCCGGAAAGATAGGGGTAGGCTGTACTTTCGGAACACATGCCCTGCATCGCACCCAAGTCGATCTCCGGTTTGATACCGGTTTCGTAGGAATATCCCTGCACAAGACGCATCGCCTGATATGCATCGGTCATCAACAAAACGACATCCGGTGCGATCGTGAAATCGTCCAACGGAGCAACGAGGATTCCATAAGTCGTAGGCAGTTCGCGATGGAGACTGTGGATGTTGCTTCTGTGCCTGCGCGCGGCGGCAGGAGAGGCGTAAAGATTGTAGGAGAAATACTCTTCGCCGCTCTCAATGCGCTCTGTGCTTTTTTCGAGCGCAAGAGCCGTTGTTCCGCCGTCGCATTTATGGTGCTCCAGACGCGAACGGCATCCGCTGCCTTCGCTGGCGCGGCGCACCATCACGCAATAAGGCATTGACGTGCGTGCTTCCGGTATGCAGACGGCGTCATAAGAAGCCGCGTCGAAAAAGAGCTTCACGCCGACTGGACGGCGGTTGAGTGAAAGTGCTGCCGTGAGATCTGCCGTGTGCTCGTTGACATCATCACGCGGGTAGGCATCCTGCGGCACACCATAGACGAGGTTTTTGTTTTTGTACGGCATGGTCGATTCCTCCAAAGTTGGATTTGAGTACTGTTTCGAAAAAGCTAAATCGCGCCTGCACCCAGCGCGGAGCCAAACGCAAACAAGCCAAAATGGCAGAGGACAAGGACAAGGGAGGACAAACCGGCGATCACAAAACAAAGAAAGAGGACATCGCTTCGTGTGATTGCGGTTCTTTTATAAAATGTTCGCGTGGACATTGCGCCGAGACCGCGGCTATCCATCGCGAGGGCGACGCGTTCCCCTTTTCGCGCGGCAAGTGTGAACATCGGCAACATCAGGCGAAACGGCCCGGCGAGACGATTTTTGATTCCACGCTCCCATTCAACCCCGCGAATCTCCTGTGCAAGCCGGATGCCGCGCGCCTCATCTTGCAGAGTTGGTAGAAATCGATAGGCGGCAAGCGCTGCATATCCGTGTACGACGGGTATGTGTAACTGTAAAATTAGGCTTAGAACGAGGTCGTTCGGGTTTGTAGTCAAAACAAAACTAAGCGTAGCAAGCGAGACAATCAGGATACGCAGACCAAGCGCAAGTATGTTGATGAGCGCCGTTTTCCGATAGGAGAACAGCAGAAGCGTTATTTCATCTCCTTCGTGCGCTAGCCCTTTCATCAGCAGCAGAAACAAGACAAAACTTCCGCTGGCGACAAGAAACGGCAGCATCCCTTTGAGCAGGGTTTTGATCGAAACGCCGCCGAACAAGACCGTACAGAGCATCACGACAAGGATCAACGCCAACGGGAGCGCAGGAGAAATCGTGATGCTGACGAGAAACGTGATGAGCACGACGGCAAGCAACTTGAATACGGGATTGATTCTTGCAAGCAGCGGTTGCTTAGTTGGTTGCATGCGGCACCTCCGAAGTGGAACACGAAAGGAGCGCGTTCAAGCATGCCTCGCGGGAAAGGCACAGCGGGAACGACGGAAGATAGTTCCGAAGTGCGGCACAGAAGGGCAAAGCGGGCGGCGCATCGACGCGCCAGTGGGGGGCGATTTCATTGCGAAATAGTAACTCCGGTGTTCCCGCGTAGGCAATCTTACCGTCACAGAGTAGCAATACCCGATCCGCATGCTGGCAAACAAGACCCATGTCGTGCGTTACGGTGATGATCGTGACGCCGTCTTTACGGAGTGATTCCAGCAGCGAGAGCAGCTCTCGTGCTGTTTCGCTATCCTGGCCATAAGTGGGTTCATCGAAAAACAGCACACGCTGACCGGTAAGCAGCATGCAAGCGACGCTGAGGCGGCGTTTCTCTCCCTGACTGAGTAGGAACGGACTGCGATCTCGATACTGCTCTAGATGAAACTGGCAAAGCAGGCGTGACACGCGATCATTCTTTTCGTCTTGCGTCAGCGACGCTTGACGAAGACTGAAGATCAGCTCATCCTCGACACGGTTGGTCACAAACTGCCATTCCGGATTCTGAAACAACAACCCCATGCGCGCATAAAGCTGGTGGCGTTCAATCGCGGGAAGCGGCGCGCTGTCGACCTGCACGGAGCCCGTATACCCAGCTAAGACGCGAAAAAGAATCTGCAGCAACGTTGTTTTTCCCGCGCCATTTGCGCCGGCAATCGCAACCCATTCGCCTTCGTGAATCGCAAAGGAAACGCCGGAGAGAACGGGGGATGATTCACCACCCTCGCCGCGTCGTTTCGGATAACGAAAGGCAAGATCGCTGGCTTTAACTATGGTTGGCGCAGGCAATTGCGTTCGCGCGGGTGAAGAAGGGTAAGAACTCTGATTGCAATCAGCCAACAATGCTGCAACTTCTCGATACGGTATCTCAAACGGGCCAGGTTTTGAAACCAAAAGCTTTCCACGGCAGAAGTTATGTTTTGCTTCGGTCAAATCTGTATGCAGCCAACTGCGCAGCAACGTCAGCGGTTCCGGCAAACAAACGGGGATATTGGTATACGCGGCATCATATGTGAGCGCAGAAAAGACGTCATGCGCGGAGCCATCGAGCACAACATGCCCACCGCGCTCCAGCACGACCACATGAGAGACAAACGGCAGCACCTCGTCGAGGTTGTGCTCCACGAGTAGGATCGTTTTGTTCTCCTTTTGAACCAGATGCTGCAATAGCACCATGATCTCCGCACGGCTTGCGGCATCCAGCAGCGCGCTGGGTTCATCAAGCAGGAGCAGTTCCGCGTCCATGACAAGCGCACTGGCGATGGCAAGCTTCTGTTTTTGACCGCCGGAGAGCGTAGAGACTGCGCGCTTTCGTAAGCCGGTTAACCCAACCAGCGATAGCGCGTGATCGATCCGTTCGTCCATTTGCTCCGGCGCAACGCAAAGGTTCTCCATGCCGAACGCAAGCTCGTCTTCCACATAAAACGCGCAAAACTGCGTATCCGGGTCCTGAAACACAAGACCGATTCGGTGTGCCAGCTCGCGCGGTTCCTTTCGGATAATGGACTCTCCGTTGAGCCGAATATCTCCTAAAAGCGTTCCTTCCAGACTGTTTGGAATCAGCCCGTCGATCAGATATAAAAGAGAACTCTTGCCCGAGCCGCTTGGCCCGAGCAAGAGATTGATCGCGTTTTTTTGAAATTTGCAAGACAAGCCATCCCACACGGCGGTTGTTTCTTCGTGATAGGTAAAGCGGATGTCTGTTAGCTCCAGATAATGCGACATTTCCGATCGATTATTCTTCGATGGGTTTGAAGTTCTTCATGACGCCAGCTTTGGCAAGACCGGCGCGGATGACTTTCACCAGCAACACGCCAATGACCGCCGCGCTGACAAACCGAACTGCAAGCATCGCCACAAGCGTCAGCACAGGCAGCGCCGCATAACCAAACACGAGATAATCGCGCACGAAGACGAACAACGCGGCTGCGATTCCGCTGAGCACAAGGCAGAGCAGGTTCGGTTTATATTTGAACAGCGCATAGACAAGCTCTACACCTGCGGCTTGCAGAACACCTGCGAGAACAACCTGAATACCATATGCGCTGCCAAGCAGAATGTTGACCGCGGCAGTGACAAGCGCGCCAAAGAGCGCGAACCCGGGCTTGCGCACGATAAACATCGGCAATGCGGCGGAGAGCAGGTAGATGCCGAACGTGAGCTCCATAAAGATCGGCCCCAAGACGGCCGAAAGCGGCATATAAGCATAGTCCATGAGGGTATAGATGACACCGATGACTGCGGCGATGATCGCAACAATGACGACCTCGCGTGTTTTCCATTTGTTGTTCATGAAATCCTCCCCAAACGTTATCTGCAAACGAGTATAACGAAAAGAAAATGTCGCGTCAATACGCGATTATCGCTCAAAAACCGCGTGCATGCTTATTAAAAGTGAGATACAAATAAAATTGGTTAGATGAGATGACCAGACTTTTAAAACGGAAAAAGATACAATCAGATTCATTAAACAATATTTCGAGTTTTGATCAAGAATGACGATCCGTTCGGTCAAACTCGTTTACTAGATTAAAATTCTACAAAAAAATAAACTGGATTCGTACAATCCGATCTGCGGGTAAATGATGGGATGCTGTATTATAATAAATAGAACGACAAATCCTGTCTGCTGAGCCATCTTTTTTGCGAACGCTGCACTTTGGAGCATTTCTGTTTGCCACACCGGGGGAATGATGAAGAAACCGATCATACGTGGTTCCATTCGAAAAAAGCTGTTTTATAGCATGTTGATTTTGAGCGTGAGCATCACCGCCGCGGTTACGATCGTTGCGCTTGTGAGTACCTATTCCACCATGCGCGATCAATTGATCTTTGACCGGCGTACCAACATCGGTTGGCTTGAAAACCGGCTGTATCTGGAGACGAAGAGTGACACCAACCGCTTTTACGAATTTGAAGTAGACAAAACCCTCAAAAACGATGTATTTGACTGGTATGCTGACGGAAACAAGGTGGATGTTTCGGTCAAGCTGGATTTGATCAAGGCGCTCAACTCGATCATCAGCTTGGATAATAACATCAACTCCATCGATCTGTTCAATCTAGGGAACGATACAGTTCTGCGAGCCCAGCGCTCCGGCGCGGCGTTTGTAGAGACCGACGATTTGCTCTTTGCCTGGAATGCCCGCAGCAAAGACCTCCAGACCAACACGGCTTATCTGCGCGATGGACGAGAGATTGTTGCCTATCACCAGATCCATCGTTTTTTGGATAATAAACCCATTGCGCTGATTGCGATCCATCAGCGGCAATACAAACTCCAGAATATTCTCTCAGACATCAAAATCACCGCAAACGAGTCGATTCTGATCTTCAACGATCAAAACGATTTGATTGAGTCGGACCTTGGCGAAAATGGCGAAATCGCCATGACGCAATCGGCTTCGATCATCGAGCAAATTGCCGAGAGCGACAGCCGCGAGGCGGTGGAGAACGGCAACTTCTGGTTCTACCGTACTGTAAACGGGGGCAAGCTGCGCATCCTGCTCGTGGTTGCGGACAAAGCCATCGTTTCCTCGCTGCAAAAAACGGTGATTGCGGGCATTTTTGTTGCGCTTGCCGCAGTTGCCGCCGCGGTTGCCGCTTCGGCTGCCTATTCCCGATTTCTCTCGAAACCACTGATTGAACTCGCCGCAAGCATGGGAAAGATTCGGCTCGATAGTTCGCAACGCCTCGAACGAAGCGAGCGCGACGACGAAATCGGACTATTGCAAAATAGCTTTGCCGACATGGCGGAGCGGACGCAAAACCTGATTGCGAGTGAGTATATTGCAAAGATTGAGAAACGAAACGCGCAGCTGCGAGCGCTTCAGGCACAGATCAATCCACATTTTATCTACAACACTTTACAAGCCATCGGCGGCATGGCACTCAAGCACGAAGTGCCGGGCATCTATGAAGTGACGCTGAATTTGATCGATATTATGCGCTATTCGCTGAACTTCTCGAAAGACCGCGTCCGACTTGGCGATGAGCTGAAGTATCTGCAAAGCTATCTGCAGATTCAGAACTTACGGTTTGGTAAACGGCTTGATCTTTCGTTTGAAGCGCCGGAGGATTGTTTCGACTACCTTGTTCCGAAACTGATCCTGCAACCACTGGTTGAAAACTGCTTTGAGCACGGGCTTGCCGAGCGCGCGGGGCGCTGGACGGTGACGGTTTCGGTTGCGGTGCAGGAGGAAGACCTGCTGCTGAGCGTGAGTGACAACGGGGTTGGCATTCCGCTGGAGAAGCTGGAGCAGATTCGCGCCACGCTGGAGTGCGGAACCGATTCGTCCCTGCGCGGGGCGGAACACATCGGGCTCACGAACGTCAACGCCAGAATTCGCCTGATGTTTGGCGGGGAAGATTACGGCTTGACGATCGACAGCGACCCGAATCATGGTACGAGCATCACTGTGCGTCTTCGTGCGGTTAAAGAAAGCGAGGGCGCAGATGTGTAACTTTAGTGTTGTGATCATCGACGATGAACCATGGACAAGAGAAGTGGTTCGGCACCTCGGCCAATGGAAAGAACTGGGTCTTGTGATCGTTGGCGAGGCTTCTGACGGCGATCTTGGGCTGGAGATGGTGCACGAACTTCACCCGGATATCATTTTAACCGACGTGCGCATGCCGTATCTCAATGGAATCGACCTGATCCGTGCGCTTCGGGCGGAGAACAACGCGGCGCAGGTGATCTTTTTAAGCGGTTATGACGATTCATCCTATATCCGCAGTGCGCTGCGCCTTGGCGCATCCGACTATCTGCTTAAGCCTGTCAAACCAAACGAGCTCAATGAGCGCCTGCAGACCTGTGTGGAAGCGCTCAAGCGTACAAAGGCGGAAAAGACTGGCGCAAACGCGGGCATCACCGAAGCACCCGGCTTTCTCGACGCATCATGGGCAAAGGCGTTTTACCTGCTCTGTGCGGATCTTCAGGTGGCGCTGCAAGCGGGAGAAATTGCGGCGATTGAGAAAAAGCTTGTTGAAATCAAGATGCTTCTGACTCAGAACGAAGGGGAAACGCCGCCGAGCAGCGTGCTGATACAGGTGTATTACGCGATCATGGGCATTTTGCAGCGGTACATCACTGATAATGGATATAGCGTCGATGAGGTGTTTGGAAAGAGCAACACATCCTTCGTCTTCGGACGGGATAGCACGTGTGAACAGCTTTTTCGCTTTACGCAGGATCTATTAGGAATCGCTGTGGTGCGCGTGTCCGACCTCACCCGAAACAGCACAAAACTCAACCTCGATTTAGTGCGGGAGTTTGTGAAGGAGAGCTACGCGCGCGGCATCACGCTGGAAGAGACGGCAGCGCGCTTCTTTGTTACGAAAGAGTATCTTAGCAAAGTTTTCAAACTGAAATTTGGCGAAGGATTCACAGAGTATGTGACAAAACTGAGAATGGAGCGTGCGCTGCGGCTCATGAGTGAATATGACATTGCCATCAAGGACATCGGTCCTGCGGTCGGATATTTTGACACCGCGCATTTTTACCGCGTGTTCAAGAAACACTTCGGATTCACACCCGGGCAGATGCGCGCCGCGTGCAACACCGGCACGCACGAGGAGCAAGAATAACGCAAGCGAGTTGGGCTTTCTCAACAGAGTGATTGGATTTAGAATATGCAATCAAGTAGATTAAAAATAGCAAAGAAAACCAGTATTTATCGGACTTAATCCGCATGTTGTTAAAAATAAGCAATACAGCAGATCAAGAATGTCAAATGAAAAGGACCCTCATGTGCGATATGGTTGTATCACAGTTCTACAACATCATATCAATTTGGGAGGAAGAGAAATGAAAAAGGTAATCATCTGCATCATGGCGCTCCTGCTCGCGTTCAGCGCGTTCGCCTGCACGGCTGCCCCCGCACCCGCGACGCAAGAAACCGCCACAGAGGCGCCCGCGCAAACCGAAGCGCCCGCCGCAGCCCCGCGCGAAGCGGAACTGAACATCATGATGAGCTTCCCGCAGTACATGGATCAGTGGGAAACGTATTGCCATCAGTTCGAAGCAAAAGTGCTCGCAGAGCAGAACATCAAACTCACCATCAATCTTGAAATGCCCAGCTCCGACCAGTATGAAAGTGTTTTACAGGCGCGCCTGACCGGCGACGATGCGCCCGACCTCTATACCGTACACAGCAACAACCTCAAGGTTTATAACGAAGCCGGCAACCTTGCCGACCTGAGCGGACAGCCGTTCGTCTCGAAGCTCTATGAAAACGTCCGCGATACCGTGACGGTTGATGGCAAAGTGCTTGCCGTTCCGATTGAATCGATGGCATGGGGCGTGCTCTACAACAAAGCGATCTTTGCCGAATGCGGCTTGACCGCGCCGAAGACGCTCGATGAGCTCAAGAACGTCGTCTCCGTCCTCGAAGCAAAGGGATATACGCCGTTTATGCTAGCGTTCCAGGAACAGTGGGTTCCCCAGCTGATGACCGCGCTCACACTCGGCGGCAAGGTCTCTGGCGAACTCACGGATTGGGTTGACCGGATGTACAAAGATGCCGGTTCGTATGAAGAAGTCCGCGAAATCTTCGATGTGATCGATCTGATCATGCAGCACGGCACCGACCGCGCGATGGAAGAAGGCTCTCAGGCGGGAGCTGCGGACTTTGCAAACGGCAAAGCGGCGATCTTCCTACAGGGCACCTGGGCTGCTAGCACCATCATGGAGACCAACCCGGACTTCCAGCTTGGCGTGTTCGCTCTGCCGATCAACAACAACGAAAACTGCACCCGCGTGAACCTTTCGACCTCCACCACGCTGGCGGTACATCCCTCCAGCAAAGAGATGGATCTCGCGCTTGCGTTTGCCAACTATGTGCTCGATGACAAAGATTCTTCCGCGCTGTTCCAGAGCTGCACGTTCAACCCCATCGCAACCTGCCACACGTATGAGGCCGCTTCCTGGGTCAACGATGCATCCGCCTATGTTGCAAACGGACGCGCGTATCAAGACCTTGTGCTGCCCAGCGCCGTGACGGATGAGCAGGGGAAGCTGCTTCAGGAATACTATGTGGGCAGCGTGAGCGTCGATCAGTTCATCGCCCGTATGGACGAGGTCTTCAAGCAGGCTAACGCACTCAACTAAGCAAAAAAACAAACAGGCAACGGTACCGAGAGGGACGAAAGTCCCTCTCTTTTCAGAAATGCATCAAAATGCGTGTATTCACGCTGCAGATTTGATCCAACAGCACCTTCACCCGCGCGCGGGCGAAGATTGAGGAATTATAGTATGAAATCGAGTTCCGCACAACTTGCGGCAAGAAGCAAGACGCGCAAACAAAACTTATCCTTGCTTTTGTTCACACTTCCGGCGCTGATTGTCTACGCGCTGTTCAAACTCTATCCCGCATTTTCCGGCGTTTACTATGCCATGACGGATTGGAACGGGATCGACAAAGAAAGTACGTTTATCGGGCTGGCCAACTTTGCCCGCGTGCTGGGCGACACCTATTTCTGGCAGTCCATACTTTTTACGTTCAAATATGTCGCTGTCATGGTCATCTTGGCCAACATCATCGCGCTGACGCTTGCGGTTGCGATTGAGACACGCAGGCGTGCGCGCGGCGTGTTCCGGACGGTGTTTTATCTGCCGAACATGATTAGTATGGTCATCGGCGGCTATATGTGGATGTTTATCTTCACCAAGGTGCTCTATTATCTGGCGGACAATTTCAACGGGTTTTCTTTCTTAGATCACATGTGGATTGGAGACCCGCAGTATTCCTTCATCGCGATCATCATCGTCGCGGTTTGGGGCGCAGTGGGGTATCTTATGATCATCTATATGGCGGCGCTGCAAGGTGTGCCGGAGAGCATGAAGGAGGCGGCTGTACTGGATGGCGCAAATGCCTGGCACCGGTTTTGGAAGGTGGAGTTTCCAATGATTCGCCACGCAGTGACCATTTGCGTGTTTTGGACGCTCAATGGTGCTTTTCAGGTGTTTGATGTGATCTTCACGCTCACGGGCGGCGGTCCAGGCCGGGCGACACAGTCCGCCGCGATGAACATCTATGAAGAGGCGTTTCGCGGGAATATTCAATATGGCTATGCGACCGCGAAATCCACCGTGCTGTTTCTCATCGTGCTGGTGATTACCGCGGTGCAGCTTACCGTCATGAAGCGCAGAGAGGAGGAACTATGAAAAAAAGAAGTTTGATCTCTGCTGGCGTGTATCTGTTTTTGATCCTCTGCGCGTTGTTTACGCTGGCTCCATTGCTGCTAGCGCTAGTCAACTCGTTTAAATCCAACGGAGAGATACTGACAAACGTGCTCTCCCTGCCCAAACAGATCGACTTTGAAAACTACATTCGCAGCATTGGCAAGATGCACTACCTGCGAAGCCTCGGCAATACCTTGTTTCTTGCGGTCGGTGGTGTGGGATTGATTATCCTCTTTTCCGCGCTTGCAGGTTGGAAGCTCTGCAGAACCAAGACGAAGCTTTCGGGCTTTCTGCTGTCTCTGTTCGTCTTCTCAATGCTGATTCCATTCAGTTCCATCATGATTCCGCTCTATAAGGTCGTGCTTGCGCTGAATATCAAAAACTCGCTGGTCGGGTTCTGTTTTGTCTATGCGGGGCTGGGTGTGAGCATGGCGATTTTTCTCTACCACGGCTTTGTGAAAGGAATTCCGAGAGAGTTGGAAGAAGCTGCGGCGATTGACGGCTGTTCGCCGCTGCAAACGTTTTTTAGAATTGTGTTTCCTATGCTCAAGCCAGTGACCGCGACCATCTGCATCACCAATGTGCTCTGGATTTGGAACGATTTTTTACTTCCGCTAATCGTTCTATCGGACAACAAGAAATATACATTGTTACTTTCGACCAACACGCTTTTCGGGCAGTATAGCTCCGATTGGTCGGCGATTTTGAGTGCACTTGTGATTGCGGCGCTGCCGGTGATCGTGTTCTACGCGCTGCTGCAAAAACAAATCCTCAAGGGAATTACGGATGGAGCGATGAAGGGATGAAACAAACGTTTTTAACTTGCCGCTCGGCAGAGGTCTGCTGCGGAGAAACCCCCGTGCTGCTGCGCGGGTTCGGTCTTGGCGGTTGGCTGCTACCGGAAGGTTACATGTGGCAAATGGAGGGAACGATTGATCGGCCGCGGCGGATGGAGCAACTCATCGAGTCGCTCTGCGGCGAAGAATATGCTTCCTCGTTTTGGAAACGGTATGAAGGGTGCTATATCACGCGTGCGGATATCGAATGGATCGCGAGCCTTGGCTTTAACTCCGTTCGTTTGCCGATCAATGCACGTCGATTGTTTCGATTTATAGATAACAAAGCAGAGTTCCAAACAGAAACGTTACAGCATGTGGATGATTTGATCGATTGGTGCAGGGCGCTTGGGATATATGTCGTTCTCGACATGCACGCGGCGCTCGGCGGACAAACCGGACAGAACATTGATGACAGCGAAAACGACCAGCCGGAACTCTTCCGTAACGCGATCTATCAGGATCAGCTTTGTTCCGCGTGGACACTGCTTGCCGCGCGATATGCGCACGAACCTGTCGTTGCGGCATATGATTTGCTCAACGAGCCACTGCCTGACTTCTTTAGCCAATACAACGACGGCGTGCTGCCGCTCTATCGGCGGTTGATTGCGCAGATTCGCGCGAAGGATCAAAATCACATCATTATGCTGGAAGGTGCGCATTGGGCGACCGATTTCACCGTGTTGGACGACATGACACCCGAAGAAGCGGCGAGGGCTCAGATCGTACTGCAATTTCATCGCTACTGGAGTGCGCCGGACGCGGAGAGTCTGGAGTGCTACCGCGCGGTTGCTCGGCGGCTGAATGTGCCGCTGTATCTTGGTGAAAGCGGTGAGAATAATCTGGATTGGTACACTGCAATGTTCCCGCTTTGTGATCGACTCAATATCGGCTGGTCTTTCTGGAGCTATAAGAAGATGAATTGTCAGAATTCTCCGGTGACGTTCGCGCGCCCCGCAGGTTGGGATCAACTGATGGAGCAGATTCACGGATGCTTGACACTTTCAAAGGAACAAGCGCAGGAGATTTTTGACGCGTTTTTAGATTGCATCCGTCATCCGATCTACAATCATGCGGTTATGTGTGCCCTGACAAGAACACCGCCGGTTGTTCTGCCTTGCGAAGCGTTTGATGAGAGCAGAATTACAAGCCCTCGTATAGCGGGCGCGGTTTTGCGTATGCAGGAGCAGGCGAATCTGCTATTTCGCGATGGACACCACGGCGAGCCGGATTATCGGCGGCTCAAAGGGGAATCGCAGCCGGAATCGGAAACCATCGTTGTTCGCCTGAAACAAGGAGATGCAATAGGGTTTTATGTCAATATGAACAGCGCTCCTACATCGGGAAGATTGGTTGCGTATGGCGATGGGATATTGGAACTGTCCTGCAATGGCGATGTGCTGACAACCACGAGAACCCAAAAGGATGCCATTGCGTTCCAGATCAACCAAACGGGCAAGGTTCAATTGCGTATTTTCTGCACGCAGGGCGAAGTTGACGCGGATCGAATCGAATTGAATTGAGGCATTTTTTCAGTGATACCAAAAAACAAAACATAAAACAAAAAGGCAGCACCCGCGCGAGTGCTGCCTTTTGCCACTTACTGCGTCGTAAGTTAAGATTCGATGTCCTCGCGGTAGATGAGGCTCCACTCTTTACGCAGACGATCCATCATCTGCGCGAGCTTGTGCGTTTCATCCAGCGGTAGTTCGGGGGCTTCCGTGCGCCCTTCCAGATAGTATTGCTGTACGGCCGCTGCCTCATATTGGAAGCCGAAGGAGGGGAATGGCTGATCAAAAACATCGCAGTTTTGCGGATTTCTGGTCACGATTTCGGAAGAAGGCACGCACTGTGCTTGGCTCGGGTGCCACCAACCCTCTCCAAATTCTACACAACCTTCGCTTCCGCTGATCACAACAGTGTTTTTGAGCCAAACTCCGATTCCACTGGAGAGCACCGCAATCCTTCCATCCGCATACTCAAACGTGAAGGTGTTATATTCATCAACGCCATTCTCTAGATATGCCGCAGAAGTCACTTTCACGGGGTCTGGACTGAACATGGCAAAGGCCAGCGCAAGCGGATAGATTCCAACATCCAGCAATGCGCCACCCGCCATGTCATGTGAGAAGCGCCATTGCGACTTGTTGTTACTGCTGTCATAACCAAATGATGCCTGAAGCATCTTCGGTTGACCAATACGCCCGGATTTCACCCAATGCAGCGCCTGCTTGAATGCCGGAAAGAACCGCGTCCACATTCCTTCCAGAAAGAAAACGTTTTTCTCGCGCGCTTTGGCAATCATCTTTTCGGTTTGTGCCGCGTTTACGCCAAGCGGCTTTTCGCAGATGACCGCAAAGCCTGCCTCTAAAAACAGCATGACGTTTTCATAATGCTGTGGATGCGGGGTTCCGATATAGATGATCTCAAGCTCGGTGTCTTTCGCCATGTCCTGATAACTGCCATAGGCCTTCGGAATAGAGAATTTTTGCGCAAAGGTTTTCGCGCTGTCCATGCTGCGTGATGCAACAGCGGCTATCTGCGCATGCTCTACCAACTGCAAACCCTGTGTGAACTGGGTAGAAATATTGCCGGTTCCGACGATGCCCCACTTGACCTGTCTCATCTGCGCCTCCTTTTATCACTTGAATGCGGTTGTAATTTTTGAGTGATCGGATCATTTTGATTCGATTATATCAGAGAAGCTGATGTTCTGTCTGCAAAGGAACCACCAAAATCCACACGATGCTCGTATGTTTCTCATGCACAATCCAGCTAAATGAGCGGGAG
>JAEWYO010000056.1 GCA_023395595.1 Bacillota bacterium | reverse complement strand
GAGCGCAGCATCGACCGCATCGAAGTCGTCGGCGAGCCGGATGGCTCGCTGCGCGAAATCCTCGGCCTCGCGCGCGAGCGCAAGCTTGTCATCCGCGAGGTGGATAAGCGTCATCTGGACGAAATTTCCCTGCCCTTTGGCCACAGCGGCAAGCCGGGCAACCACCAGGGCATCGTGGCATATGCCGCGGGTGTAGAATACTGCACCGTTGCGGACATCCTCGCCGTTGCACGCGAGAAGAACGAAGAACCGTTTGTGATCGTGCTCGACGGCATCCTCGACCCGCACAACCTCGGCTCCATCATCCGCAGCGCGGAATGCGCGGGCGCGCACGGCGTCATCATCGGCAAGCGCAGGAGCGCTTCCGTCACGGCGGCGACGGTGAAGGCCAGCGCGGGCGCAACCGAGCACGTCAAGATCGCGCGCGTGGTGAATATCCCCGCCGCGCTGGACGAGCTCAAACGCGCGAAACTCTGGGTTGCTGGCGCGGACATGAAGGGTCAGGACATGACCAAGCAGGGGCTCAACGGCGCTCTCGCTCTGGTCATCGGCGGTGAAGGCGACGGGCTGAGCAAGCTTGTTTCGGAAAAATGCGACTTCCTCGTGGCTATCCCGCAATACGGCCAGATCGGTTCGCTCAACGCAGGCGTTGCAGCCGGCATCCTGATGTTTGAGAAAAAGCGGCAGGATAAAGCGGAATAAAGCCGAACGAAGCACAAACGAAGCGAGGTAGAATGAAGAATTACGAAACGCTGAGCGACGAAGATCTGCTCTCTCTGCACCGCGCGGGCGACGCGCGGGCGGAGGAGGCGCTGTATGCGCGTTATAAGCAGATTGTCCGCAGCAAAGCGCGCACGTATTTTCTGATTGGCGCGGATCGCGAGGACATCATTCAGGAGGGCATGATCGGGCTTTACAAGGCGGTTGTGGACTATCAGTTTGACCGGAATTCCTCTTTTCGCGGCTTTGCCGAACTCTGCATCACACGGCAGATCATCTCAGCAATCAAGGCGGCAACGCGCAAAAAGCATGTTCCGCTGAACACCTATATCTCCTTCAACCGCCCGGTGTATGAAAGCGAAACCGAACGCCCGCTGATCGATGTGCTCACCAGCACGCGCATCAGCGACCCGGAGGAAGTGCTTCTCGGGCGCGAAAGCTACGCCGCCGTTGCCGACAGCATCGAGCATTCGCTGAGCAAGCTGGAGCGCGATACACTGGGGTTGTATCTCTACGGATACTCCTACCAGCAAATTGCAGACCATCTGCAAATTACAAGCAAGAGTGTGGACAACGCCATCCAGCGCGTGAAAAAGAAGCTGGAAGCGCGACTCAAAGAGATGGAATAGCTCTTCCAAGCACGTACTAACCCCAAAACACGCAAACAGGATGGCATGTGCCATCCTGTTTTTATTTTCATAACGTTATCCGATATAAAACAACGGATTGTACGGGATGCCGTCGATGAGGAGCTCATAGTGCAGCACGGGTTTGCCGCCGTCCGCATCGGGCGCGAGCTTGCCGACCGGGTCGCCGATAAACACGCGCTGGTTGAGCTCAACTTGCACGTCGCTCAGGTGCGTCAGCCGCGAAACAAAGCCGTTGCCGTGGTCGATATCCACGACGAAGCCATATGCCCCGCGTTCCCCGCAATACACCACAACGCCTTCTCCGGGTGCGACAATGTTGGTTCCCGCGCTGTTGCTGATCTCCAGACCGTAATTCATCTTGCCTTCAACATAGCCGAAATAGTGCACCACCTGCCCGCGCATCGGGTAGCCAAGCTTAAGGTCTCCCTTGCTCTTGCCTTCTACGCCCTCTAGGCGATCCGGCGTGCCGGAGGTCTTCGCCTTGGTGTAGGTGCCCGTGCGGATCATCGTCTCGCGTGCGAGGCGAAGCGTCTTCGTCTCCGGCGCGCCGGTTTCGAGCAACGCACCCGCGCGATAGACCGCCTGCATGCTTGTCTGTGTGAGCGAGCCCGTACCAAGTTGGGTGATGATCCGCTCGCCTTTCGGCAGGGCGGGTTCGGTTGTCTCGCTCACGGCGGGAGGTGTTTCGCTCGTTTCGGTACGCAGGGTCGTGACAACCACCGGCACCAGCGCGAGGTTTTGCGAAAGCATGCTCAGCGCCGTTCCCTCGTCCATGGGTTTGACGGTCGGATCAGCCTGTGCCAGAATCAGCTCGCAGTCAAACTTTGCGGAGAGGAAGCGCTCCCCTTCCGGCGCGACGGCGAGACTGCTTAAGTATTCCCAGAGCATCTGCTTTGCCGCGAGTTCAGACGAGAGTGTCATCAGCGGCGCACGATTCACCAGCAATAGAACGGTGTCTTCATAGGTCTCCGGCTCTGCGGTCGGCGCAGGAGAGGCATCCACCGTCTCCACGTTAACCGTTTCCACCTTCGCCTCCTCCACAACCACAGGGCTGGTGTCCACAACGGGGCGCATCGCGCGCAGCACGCCAAGCGCGCCGAGCACGAGCAGGATGCCCGCAGCCGAAAGCAGAAATATGCGATTGAGGCGTTTCTTATCCAAACCGGTATTCAAATCCTTTCGCAACCCCGGTGCATGTTCCTGCGCCGGGGTTGCGTGTTGCATTTAGCCAAGCGTGAGATATGCCGCGGAGCAATAGCCCTTTGTGCCTTGATAGTCTACATAGCACCAGCCGTTCACGGTGGAATAGACCGTGACCACCGAGCCTTTCGGCATCGTGAGCAAAATCTTTGACGACGAACCGGACGATGCCTGCGCACGAAGGTTCAGGTTTCCCGTCACCACGCCGTTGGTGGTGTCGGTCTTGACCGTACTGGTGAGTGTGACGTACTTCGCCAGCGTGTAGCCGGTGAGCTTTGCGGAAGGCACCTCAATTTGATACCAGCCGCCAAAGGAACCCACGACCTTGACCGTCGTATTACGCTTGAGCTTGCCTAGGCTGTTGTAGCGTGTGTCCGGTCCGGAACGCAGCACCACGCCGGAGGTGTTCATATAGCCCGCGCTGGACGAAGTGCCGGCGCTGTTGGTGTTGAGCAGCTGCGTGAGGCTGACATACTTGGCGTAGACATAGCCTTCCAACCCTGTCGCGCTTACACGAACATGATACCACGCGCCAACCTTTTCATACACGTCAAGCGCCGTATTCTTGAGCAGTCTGCCATAGCTCTTGGTGGAGGTGCCCGCACCTGCGCGAATATTCACACCCGCCGCATTGATTTTGCCTGCTGCGGCAAGCTCCGGCGCAAGCGTCGGCGTGGGCAGCGGGGTTGGCGTTGGCGTCGGTGTCGGCAGTGGGGTCTCGGTCGGGATCGCGGTTGGCGCAGGCGTCGTGCCGTCCGCCGCGGTCGGGATCGGCGTTGCTGTCGGTGTTGACACGGTGCCCGTGCCGTCCGCAACCGCCTGCGTGATGATGATGTAATCCTTGCTGATAAAGCCATCCTGTCCGGTAGACAGGGCTTTGATCTTGTACCAGCCGCCAACCATGCCGTAAATGCCGACCTGCGTGTCCTGCGAGAGCTTGCCGACGGCGGAATAGCTCGTTGCGGGACCTGTGCGGAAATTGACAGCGCTGGCGGAAACCTTGCCGACCGCAATCAGTGAAGCGCCGGTCAGCGAAACATAGTCATAGCGGATATAGCCCGTGTTTCCGCTCGGCGTGGTGGCATAATACCACTCGCCCGTCATACCAAGCAGCGACACCTGCGTGTCCTTCGTTAGGGTTTCTAGGATGCTGCCGCTGGTGGATGCCTTGGAGCGGACATTGACCGAGCCGGTGATCACGCCCGTCGAGGCGGATGTCTGCGCAGAGGAGGGCTGCGTTGCCCCGACGGTTTCGGGGAACACATATGCCATCGTACCCAGGGTCGCGCCAGGATAATAGAAGGCGAGGATATCGCGATACGTCTTGCCGATGTTTGCCATATACTGCGCGCCGCGCTGACTCATGCCAACGCCGTGGCCATAGCGCGCGTGGAGCAGATACCAGCCACCGTTGGTCGGTGTGGCATAGAAAATCTTGAGCACAGTGGAGGGATACAGCCCCGCCGTGACCATGTCCGCAAACGTGAAGTTGATGCTCACCTGACTCGTCTTCACCGTTTCAATGGCGGGTGTCGGCGAGGGGGTCGGATCAAACTCCGGTGTCGGGCTCGGCGTTGGTTCAAATGTCGGCGTCGGGCTCGGCGTTGGCTCCAGCGTCGGTGTCGGTGTCGGCGTTTCTCCGTCCGGCAGCGGAGTCGGTGTCGGCGAAGGTGTTACCCCTTCCGGCAAGGGTGTCGGCGACGGAGAAGGCGACATCGTGGGCGTGGGGCTCGGCGTCGGCGCAAACGTCGGCGTCGGGCTTGGTGTTGGCGCAAAGGTCGGCGTTGGGGTTGGAATCAGGGATTCGAGCATGTTCGCGCGAACCGTTGCCGTCAAACTGATGTTCAGGTGGTTGAGATCGTCCGCATAGCCCGCCGTACCGGAGGAGGTGACGCTGTCGATGGACTGCACCCCGCCGAACGTGTAGTTTTTCGGGATCACACCGCGCGCGGCAACCGCCGCCATCAGGCGCGAATCGATGAACGCAAACGCCGCGGTGCCCATTGCGCGATCACTGTAGATATCGGAAACAAACACCTTTTCTACCGGCGAGGACGGGTTCATGAGGTCATAGGGGTCCGCGCCGTAGTTGTAGGCTCCGTCGTAGATCGGGCTTGTCCAGCGATCCGAAGGTAAAATCATCCAGCCGCCGTTGCTTGCGGCATAATAGCACAAAAGCGGTACGTTGTTGTAATACAGCACGTCGCTCATAGTCGCGTCCACGGCGGCGATGACGTTCTGGCTTGCGGGATCGTAGCCTTTGTAGACCTGATCGTCCGCGGTATCGAGGATGTCATATGCTCCGCTTTGACGAATTTTGAGTAGGCCATAGCCTTTTGCCGCAAGAGACTGCGCTTTGAGCGCTTCCAGCGGGAAAGCGTTGCTCATCTCGTAGCCGACCACGCCATAGAGATAGTGTGAAAGCGGCACGCGGTTGACTACCGTGAGCACGCCGCTGCTCGCGCTGAGCTGTACGTTGCCGAGGTAGTTTCGCGTGCCCGCCGCTGTTTTCATGGTGAGATACCCCGCGTCGCGGGAGAGGTTGGTGCGCTCGATGGTGGCGTTGCTGCCGGAGTAGAGCTGCCCTTCGGTGGAGTGGCTGACCGTCACCGTGCTGCCGCTGGCAGAAAAGGTCAGCGTACCGTCCGTAAACGTCCGCTGTGTCTGTGCGAGCGTATAGGTGCCCTTGACGGGAACATTCATCGAAGAAACGCCCTGCGTCGAAAGCAGCACGCGGATAAACTGCACGCCGGAATCCGCTGGCGCGGAAGAGAGCGGCACCCCAATCAAAAACAGTGCCAGCGCAAGCGTGAACGCAAATCCTCTGCGTATGCGGATCGGTCGTTTCTTCATAAGCCCCCCGAAGTAAAAATCTGAAGAACGGGTATGTAACAGAAGTTCGTAAGGTGATTGTATCGAATTTATCGGCTGAAATGCATCTGTTTTCGCGAATTTTCTTAGTTTGTTCACTTTGCCGAAACAGCGCGGCTACACGCGCAGAGCATCCGGGCGCTAGATAGTCTCGCACGCGCGGACAAACGCAACGCCGGAGAGCTTCTCCACCGCGGCCTTTGCCGCTTCTGAATCGGCAAATACGCCGAATACCGCGCTGCCGCTGCCGCTCATGCAGGCGGTCTTTGCACCGAGTGTAAGCAGGTCGGCTTTGATGCGTCCGATTGCGGGCACAAGCTCGACAGCCGGCTCCTCCAGTGCGTTATACAAAAGCGGGCAGAGCGAATCGAGATCACCATCCGAAAGTGCCTTGAGCGCGGCGGTGGTATCCGGCATCATGCGCGGCAACTTCAAGAGCGAAAAGAGTTTTTTTGTGGAAACACCCTCTGCGGGTTTGGCAACGACAAGATGCAGCTTCATCCCGCGCACCGGCGTGAGCACTTCGCCAATCCCCTCCGCCCGTTGGGTGCCGCCGCGCAGGCAAAACGGCACGTCCGCGCCAACCTTTGCCGCGATTTCAAGAAGGGATTTTTCGTCCACCTCACCATAGAGCTCCTGTAGGGCGTTGAGCGTTGCCGCCGCGTCCGCGCTGCCGCCACCGAGGCCAGCCTCTGCCGGAATGCGCTTGACCACGCGAATCAACGCGCTCCTGCCCGTCAGCGCGCGGTATTGCTCCGCCGCGCGGCGAATCGTGTTGTCATATGGCAGCAGCATACCCGTGCTGGTGACGGCGATGTCCCGCGCGCGCTCCACCGTGACCGTGTCGAACAGATCGATGGTCTGCATAATGGAGTCCAGCGCGTGGTAGCCATCCGCGCGCTTATAAAGCACGCCGAGCGTGAGGTTGAGCTTTGCATAGGCGCGTTTCGTCGTTTGATCCATGTGTTTCCAAATCCAATACTGTTCTTTGTGTGCGCTTGGTGCACATCCAACAGTATACCAAATCCCAACGTTTCACACCAGTAGAACTGTGTGCGGCTAGCAGCGCAGCACGCAGGATCATGGGCGCGTACTGTCGCTTTCTTCCGCCGTGTGCTATACTAGATGTGCTTTATTTGACAAAAGCACCTACCGCATGTTGTTTTCACCGTCGTATGGCGGTGTGAAACAAAAGGAGCAAAATCACTATGTTGTTTTCCCCATTGTGCAGCGGTTCGTCGGGCAACGCTTCTTATCTGGAGGCGGGCGGCGTGCGTCTGCTCGTAGATGCCGGCGTGACTGCAAAGCGCCTGCGCGAGATGATGGCGCTCATCGACCTCAGCCCCGAAGGGCTGGACGCGATATTGATCACCCACGAGCACTCCGATCATGTCTCCGGCATCGGCGTGCTTTCGCGAAAATATGACATACCGATCTATGCTGCGGCCGAGTGCTGGGAGAATATGCCAAAGAGCGTTGGCGAGATTGCAACCAAAAACATCCGCGTGTTTGAGCCGGATCGCGATTTTTACCTCAAGCAGCTCTGTGTGCATCCCTTTTCCACGCCGCACGACGCAGCGCACGCGGTTGGATACACGTTTGTACACGGTGGCAAAAAGCTCTCAATCATGACCGACATCGGGCATGTCTCCGGCCGCATGATCGACGCGGTTGCCGACTCCGACCTGATTTTGCTGGAAGCCAACCACGACGTGGATATGCTCAAGGCGGGCAGCTACCCTTATTCGCTCAAGATGCGCATCCTCTCCTCCCACGGGCACCTCTGCAACGAGGACGCGGGGCTGGTTCTGCAAAAACTGCATGCCAGAGGCGTAAAAAACGCGATTCTCGGGCATCTTTCCGAGGAAAACAACACACCGGAGCTCGCTCTGGTCACAGTGCAGTCGCAGCTCGAAAGCGCAGGCTTGCTGGAGAGCATGTTTGTCACCGTTGCCGATCGCTTCCGTCCTTGCGGGCTGTTTGAGCTGTAAGACTTGCTTAAAACAGTAAAAGCGTGGTTAAGATAACAGGAAAGTATTGACGATGAAAATCAAAATTGCCTGCGTGGGAAAAGTGAAGGATGCATTCTATCGGGATGCCGTTTCGGAATATGCCAAACGGCTCTCACGCTTCTGCACGCTGGAGATTGCGGAAGTGAGCGACGAGAAAGCGCCGGAGACGCTTTCCCCCGCCGAAGAAGCGCAGGTGATGGAGCGCGAAGGCGAGCGGCTGCTTGCCCGCATCCTACCCGGCGAATATGTCGTCTGCCTCGCCATCGGCGGCAAACGTTTCACATCGGAGCAGTTTGCAAAGACAATTCAAGCAACATTTGACCGCTCGTATCCCTGCATCACATTCGTCATTGGCGGCTCGCTTGGCCTCAGCCCCGCCGTAACCAGCCGCGCGGATCTGCTGCTCTCCGTGTCTGATATGACCCTGCCGCACGGGCTCTGCCGCGTGGTGCTGCTCGAGCAAATCTACCGTGCGTTCAAGATCAACGCCCACGAACCGTATCATAAATAGCGTCAACGATTACGTCTTTATTGTGTTATTTTATCATAATTTACAGTATTACAGTTAAAAGTGTTTGACATCGCTATTCCAATATCATATAGTTGATATACAACCAAATAGCTGAATCCTTTGTGACGCACACAAAGGAGCGGGAGAACCATTGATTGGGGTGCATCCAACGGTTTCGTTGGTAGGACAGCTTTTCGTCCGAACCCGACAGCTAATCTCGTAAGCGTAGAAAGCTTGTGTTTTTCCACGTCTCATTTCCCTTGGAAAACAGAACCTTTTTTTCTTGCGCTTGCGATTTGTCCGCGGGCGCATGTTTTTTTTGCGTGCATCAACCAGCCGCGCGGAACACATACCTCTGACTCGACCAAAGAAAGGAGATGTTCGCATGATACAAGTAGCCGTCTGCGGCATCGGGCGCACGGGAAGCGAAGTGCTCCGCGCGCTGCTCGAAAGTGATCGTTTTCATCTAACAGCCGCGTTTTGCAGCGCCGGCAGCGAAAAAGCCGGGCGGGACGCGGGAGAACTTCTCAACCGAACCAACACCAGCATCCGCATTCGGGAGATCACCCAAATAGAGCAAACACTTGCCGAAACACACGCGGATGTGCTGATCGATTTTTCAAATGCTGCCAATAGCAAAACGATCTTGCGCGCGTGCAAAAAGAGCCGCACGAACGTCGTCTTTTGCACGACCGGGTATACCGAAAGCGACATGCTCTGGATGACTGAATTCGTTCGGCACAATAAGCTCGGCGTGGTCTACGCGCCGAACGTAACCCTCGGGGTCAACGTTTTGCTTGCCGCGCTGCGCCTCGTTGCCCGCGCGCTGCCTGCGTTTGACTATTGCGTCACCGAAACACACCACAGCAAGAAATACGACATCCCGTCCGGCACGGCAAAGAAGATCGCCTCCGCGCTGGAGGAAGAATTGCCCGCTGGCGCGGAGGTGCCGATCAATGCCGTCCGCGCGGGTGGATACGTTGGCATGCACACTGTGCTGCTGGCGAGCGATTATGAGCGTCTCTCACTCACGCACGAGTCCTTCAGCCGCAGGGCTTTCGTGGAAGGCGCACTGACCGCGGCGGAATTCATCGCAGGACGCATCGGCTGGTACGAGATGGAGGATGTGCTGGGCATGCGCATCGCGGCGCAGCACGCGGCAAGCGCGGTGTCCTAAGCCTGCATAGAAGCGCACGTATTTGGCAGTTTTTCCCGGTTTTTTCACAGAATTGCCTTTCAGATCGTTTGACTTTTTAGAATGACGTGATTATACTAAAAGGTACTCTGGTAAGACCCGGGAAGCAGTAACGCCTGCAAGCATTCACCCAAGAGAGCCGCGCACTTTGGTGCGAGCGCGGCGGCGGATGGCGGCGCGAAGACCATCCGACGACCAGAAACGGGAACCGCCCGATACAGCGGAGTAAAGCGCGCGGACGACATGGTTCGCGAACACGGGTGGAACCGCGGTAGTATCATCTATCGTCCCGAAGTTTTCAGAACTTTGGGACGTTTTTATTTTTTTAAACTATCGTCCCGAAGTTGAGATGACTTCGGGGCGCTTTTATTTTGGTTCGGCGAATCAACTAAAATGATCCCCAGCCAGAACGTTTCAAATACTTGCACAGAGTAACAGGAGGAGAATCCAAATGATCATCACATTTCCCGACGGGAACACGCGTGAATTTGCGGACGGCTTAACGGGGCTTGAAATTGCGAACGAGATCAGCCCGCGCCTCGCAAAAGCGACGCTGTCCTGCTCCATCGACGGTGCGCACAGCGATGCGTTCCGCCCGATCCATGGCGACCACGCGATCAAGTTCCACACCTTTGACGACGAAAACGGACGCTGGGCCTACCGCCACACTGCGTCCCATGTTCTCGCGCAGGCAGTCAAGCGCCTCTGGCCGGATGCCAAACTCGCCATCGGTCCCGCGATTGAGAACGGCTTCTATTACGACTTTGACGCGGCGGAGACCTTCACACCGGAAGACCTTGGCAAGATCGAAGCCGAGATGGCAAAGATTGAGAAGGAAGACCAGAAGATTGAGCGTTTTGAGCTGCCGCGTGAGGAAGCCATCGCGTACATGGACAAGCTCGGCGAGCCCTACAAGGTTGAGCTCATCCGCGACCTGCCCGTGGACGCTGTCATCAGCTTCTACCGTCAGGGCGACTTTGTCGATCTCTGCGCGGGCCCGCACGTCAAGAGCACGGGCGTGGTTAAAAACATCAAGCTACTCAACGTCGCCGGTGCCTACTGGCGCGGCAGCGAGAAAAACAAGATGCTCCAGCGCATCTACGGCACAGCGTTTGAGAAGAAAGCCGACCTCGAAGCCTATGTCACCGCTCTCGAAGAAGCAAAGAAGCGCGACCACAACAAGCTTGGCCGTGAGCTGGAGCTCTTCACTACGGTGGACGTCATCGGCCAGGGTCTGCCGATCCTACTACCCAAGGGTGCGC
This sequence comes from Bacillota bacterium, assembly GCA_023395595.1. GTDB lineage: Bacteria > Bacillota > Clostridia > Christensenellales > CAG-138 > UBA7703. The sequence continues at coordinate 9,526 of JAEWYO010000056.1, read as the reverse complement.
GCGTGATTCAGCTGCTGCAGCGCTTCGTCGAGGACGAAGAGCAAAAGCGCGGCTATCTGCTCACGAAAACGCCTTTTATGGCAAAGCGCGAGCTGTATAAAATCTCCGGTCATTGGGATCATTACCGCGACGGCATGTTCATCATGAGCGATTCGCCGGACGTGGAGGACGAAAACGCAGAGGTGTTTGCGCTGCGTCCGATGACCTGCCCGTTCCAGTTTATGGCGTACCTCAACCGCGCGCGCTCCTATCGCGACCTGCCGTTGCGCTACAACGAGACCAGCACGCTCTTCCGCAACGAGAGCAGCGGAGAGATGCACGGCCTGATTCGCCTGCGTCAGTTCACGATTTCGGAAGGGCACCTTGCCTGCCGTCCGGATCAGGTAGAAGAGGAATTCAAGGGTTGCCTTGATCTTGCGAAATTCATGATCGACACCCTCGGTTTCACCGACGATGTGAGCTATCGCTTCAGCAAATGGGACGAGAGCGACAAGGATAAGTACATCGGCGACAAAGAGGACTGGGAATGCACGCAGAATATGATGCGTGACATCCTCAACGACCTTCAGGTGCCGTATCATGAAGCCGACGGCGAGGCCGCCTTCTACGGGCCGAAGCTGGATATCCAGATTCGCAACGTCTACGGCAAAGAGGACACGCTGGTCACGATTCAGATCGACTTCCAGCTGGCCGAGCGTTTCGGCATGCAGTATATGGACAGCGACGGGCAAAAAAAATACCCGGTCGTCATCCACCGCACGTCGATCGGCTGCTATGAGCGCACGCTGGCGCTGTTGATCGAGAAATATGCCGGCGCGCTGCCGACGTGGATGGCGCCGATTCAGGTGAAGGTGCTGCCGATTACGGATCGCACAGCGGACGCTTCTGTCGAGATTCAAAAATCGCTGGAGCAGTACGGCTTCCGCGTGGAGACCGACCTGCGCAACGAGAAGATCGGCTTCAAGATCCGCGAGGCGCAGATGCAGAAGATTCCGTATATGCTCGTCATCGGCGACAAAGAGATCGAGCAGGGGCTGGTCGCGGTGCGTAGCCGCAAAGACGGCGACCTCGGCACCATGACGCTGGCGGACTTCCGTGCAAAGCTGCTGGACGAAGTCGCAACGAAAGCGAAATAAAACCAACGCAAGAGACAAAGGAGCTGTCCAGAAATGGATTGCTCCTTTTTCTTTGTACTGGAGCGGGTGGTTGGCAAGCGCGGGCGGATACTATCCGCCCCTACCGGCGGCTAGCGCGGATCATCCATCGTACGTTGTGAAAGTTTCTCCTCTTATCTTTCACAAGTCAACTCGAGTTATAACGCAAGGTTCGGTAGGGGCGGATAGTATCCGCCCGCGTACCCCAAAGCAGCAAAAGACATTCCTTTTTGACAGCCCTCTATACGCTCCGCAAAAAAAGACTGCCCTCATCAGGCAGCCTTCTGTGTTGCTATTGCTTTTACTTGGTGGGTACCGGCGTTCCGGTCGGAACAGTGGTGCTGGCGGTGATGAACTTCGCCGCGGCATAGCACTTGAGTCCCGTCGAGGCGACTTGAATGTAGTAGAAATCGCCTGTCTTGAAGTAGATATACACCGCGTCACCCTTGACCGCTTCGCTCACGGGAGTGTTCCCCTCCGTGCTGGGCACGCTGCGCAGGGCAACCTTGCTCGCGCTCACAGTGCCGGGGATAGTTCCAGATATGGCTTTGGGCGTGGGCGTTGCGTTTTCACCAGGCACGATGCCCGCTTTATCGACAAACTTGGCCGCGATGTAGCCAACTAGGTTCTCCTTGACCACGCGAACGTAGAAATAATCCCCTTCGGCTTCATATACCTTGAGCTGCGTGCCGGAGGAATATTTGCCGAGGATGGAATAGGTCTGCGCGGGGCCTGCGCGGAGAACGACGCCGCTGGAGTTCAGTGTGCCGTCCACAGCGGAGGAAATCTGCGCGGAGGTCGGCGTCTTCACGGCGGGCTCAGGGGTGTCGTCCGGCTTGGGCGTTGCTACCGGGGTTGTCGCCGTGGGCGCGCTCGTCGGCGCGATGGTCGGTGCCACGGTCGGCACAGGGGTATTCGCGCTCACCGGCGGAAGCGACGGAGTCGGCGTCTGCGTTGAAACGGAGTTGCTGTTGAGATTTCCGCTGTTTGGCTCTTCGCCGGTATTACGCATAGACCAGACGATAAAATAAATGCTAACAACCATCACCAAGATGATGATAGCCAGCACGATGTAGCCCAACGGTGTAATGCGCACGGTTCTTCTCTTCATGATACCCTCCCCAAATGCATGACGCGTGTAAAAATGTTACAACGCAACAAAACCCTTCTCGATTCCTATGGACAGTATATTGTTTTTGGCGTTCTTTTCAAGTGGTTTCTTGAAAAAAGAGCAAAGAGTTACAACCTTTTCCAAATGATTTCACTTTTCATTTTCTTTGCGATGATTCAGCGAATCTATTGTGTAGAAATTCACGTTGCATCATGTGCAACTCAGCTTTGCTCTCCTGCTCTCATTTTACCACAAAATCGACAGGCCGACGCCGACTTCTTCCGTCGGCATGGCGGCAAAGAACGCACTCTTAACCGCGAGGCTTGTGCAGTGCGCGGGATATACCCGCTCCACGCCGAGCGCGCGAAGGGTTGCAATCGTCTCATCCAGCGCGCCACCCGACTCAAAGAGATGAAACCCGCCGAGCACTCCCAAAACACGCTCTTTTCCCGAAACCTCTTTGGCATAGGCAACCGTGTTGCATACGCCCGCGTGCGCACAGCCCGTGACCACAAACACACCTTCCGGCAGTACGAGCGCAAGGCTCGTGTCGTCCGCTAGCGCGTCGCTTTCCCAGCAACAGCCGCAGACCGACGGCGTTTCGCCCACCGCGCGGTCTTGCTCAAACGCATATACGCGCGGGATTTCACCCAGAAACAGCACGTGTTCGCTCAAGGAGCAGGCCGTTTTCGTCAGCCGTGCCTGCACCCGCTTGGGCAACTGCGCAAGAGAGAGTGGCGAGCCAACATCCAGCCCGTCCGCGTGCTTGGGCAGCAGCGCATTGGGATGCGCAAACAGCATCACACTCTGCGAAAATTTCTCAAAGAACGCAGGCAAGCCGCCCGTATGATCGTTATGCCCGTGCGAAAGAACGATATCCGTCACGCTGGATAGGTCGATCCCCATCCGTACGGCATTTTCGATAAAAACATCAGAATACCCTGTGTCGAGCAGGATGCGCCTGTCTCCGTCCTCGATGAGATAGCACACGGCCGGCTCGCCGAGAAAATAGCGGTCGATATACGTGTGGTTGTCCACCAATACCGTCAGTTTCACGTGCGTCCCTCCCAGAAACGCCGCGTGCCATCCAGCAACGCGCGGGCGATGTCATATTGATACTGCACACCGTAAAGCAGCGCGGCTTCGTCCATCCGATATCGCGTGTTGTGGTGCGGCGCATCGCACAAGAGCGCAGCGTTTCGCGTACCGAGTTCCACAAAAAAACCCGGCCTGCCATCCAGCATATAGGAAAAGTCCTCGCCGGGCATGATCACGCCGATGGGTTGCATCTGCCCTTCGCCAAAGCGCGCAGTGATCCGACTCTCCGCTTCCGCAGTGAGCGCTTCATCGTTCACCACGCTGGGGTAGCCCTCCAGCCAGTCCAGCCGCGCCGTGCAACCGTGCGCATTTGCGATGCTCTCGCAGATATTTCTTGCCTCGCGTTCGATGAGCCGACGCGTCGCCTCGCCAAAGGAACGCACAGAGGCGTTGAGCGTCGCCTCGCCGGGTATGATGTTGTAAGCGGTGCCCGCGTGAAACTCGCAGACGGAGACCACGGCGGGCTCGTTTGCAGGAATTCGTCGCGAGACGATGCTCTGCAGAGAGAGCACGATCTCACTTGCGGCCAGCAGCGGGTCGGCGCACTGCTCTGGAAAGGCGCAGTGCCCACCGCGCCCCGTGACGGTCACAGTGAAGCGATCCACATTGCTGGTCAGCACACCGCGCTTGCACGCGAACGCGCCCGTGTCAAAATTACTGGAAAGATGCAGCCCCAGCACCGCCTCCGCGCCGTCTAGCGCACCCGCTCGAACGAATTCAATCGCCCCGCCGGGCGGCAACTCCTCCGCGTGCTGAAAGATCAACCGCGCTTCTCCGGAAAAGCTCTCGCGGTGCTCGCACAAAAGCCGCGCCAGCGCAAGCAGCATCGCCGCGTGCCCGTCGTGCCCGCAGGCGTGCATCGCGCCCGCGTTACGGGAGCAATACGGCAGGTCGTTTTCCTCTTGCATCGGCAGCGCGTCGATATCCGCGCGAAACGCAATCGCGGCACATCGACCGGGCTTTTTGCCGAAGATATGCGCGACAAGTCCCGTCGTCGTCGGGCGGTCAATCGCGTCTACACCGAAACGGCGTAAAAAGCCCTCCAGATACTGCGTCGTCTGCGTCTCTTCAAACGAAACCTCCGGGTTTTGGTGCATGTGCCTGCGCCAGGCGATCAAATCGGGCTCGATTGCGCATACTTCGGGGTCAAACATCGCTTTTCTCTCCTCGTTGTTCGATTAAAACACGTCTCTTGAAATGGCTTTGTCGGTCTCAAACGGCGTAACCACCCACTTGATGCAACCTTCCTTTTGGTTTGCAAAGATATCATAGCCCGTCATAATGTCGTTGAGCGGCGCGCGATGCGTGATCATCAAGCTGGTGTCCAGCCGTCCGGCTTCGATCAGGCGCATGATCTCAGAACATTTGCTTGCGTCCACACCGCCGGTCTTAAACGTCAGGTTCTTGCCGTACATGCGGTGCAGCGGAATCGTCTGCGCCTCTTCATAGAGCGCGACGACGACCACGACCGCATTCGGCCGCGCCGCCTGCCACGCGAGCTCAAACGTGTTTTTCGCGCCCGCAACTTCAAACACCACGTCCGCGCCGCGCCCATCGGTGAGCGCGCGGACGGTTTCTACTACGTCCTGCTTTTTCGGGTTGATGGTGATGTCGCACAATCCCTGCGCCTTGGCCAGCGCGAGGCGGTCTTCGTTGATGTCGCTGGCGACAATTACCGCAGGCCCAAACAGCCGCACGGACATCATCGTGGTCAGCCCCGTGGGTCCCGCACCAAGCACGAGCACCACGTCCGCAGGCCGGATTTCGCCGATGCCTGCCGCCCAGTAGCCCGTCGCCAGGACATCGCCCACGAACAGGGCTTGCTCATAGGAGATCGCGTCCGGAATGCGCGTGCAGCTCATGTCCGCCGTCGGCACGCGAACATACTCTGCCTGACCGCCGTCGATGCGGCAGCCGAGCTCCCAACCGCCTTCGACGCAGTTGTTAACGTAGCCCCTTCGGCAAAAGAAGCACTCGCCGCAAAAGCTCTCCACATTCACCGCCACGCGATCGCCCACGGAATAATTTTTCACACCAGGGCCAATCTCCACGATTTCGCCCGCGAACTCGTGCCCCAGCACAACGCCCTCTTTCGCGCGGGGAACGCCGCCGTTTCGGATATGCAGATCGCTCGAACAGATCGACGCGCGCATGACCTTCACGATTGCGTCGCGCGGTTCTAAAATCTTCGGCATGGGTTTCTCCACCAACCGAACCACACCTTTTCTCTCGTAAACAACTGCTTTCATATGATCCCTTTTCGTTTTTTTCTTAGAACGTTTCTGCGAGGTTTTTTGCTTGCGCTATGGCACGCCCCAGAATCGTCTCCACCGGCTCAAGCCCCATGTCGAGCCCGTCCGCCGCGATATGCGCAAAACTCGGTATGCCAAAGAATTTCGCCATGTCGGAGAGATATTTTGTGCCATTGTCTAAGGAACTTCCCTCCAGTGCGCCGCCGCGCGTGGTTAAAAACAGCATCTTTTGCGCGTTGCAAACGCCAAAACACCCGTTTTGCTCGTTGCAGTCAAACGTGATACCCTGCACGCAGAGGTTTTCGATATAGACCTTCAGCAGAGCGGGAAAACTCAAATCCCAAAATGGAGCTGCGATGATGATCCGCTGCGCCTGCTGAAACTGGTGCGCATAGCGAAAGCGCGGATGGTCGAGTTCACCGCGTTCGAGCAGGTCTTCCCGCTGCCGAAAAAAACCGTTGGAAAACGGAATCAGCGGTTCGTCCATAAGCGTCAGCCGCGTGATTGCAACATCCTCCCGCGCGCCGTATGCCGCGAGGAACGCCTCAGCCAGCCGTTTGGTGCGGCTCTGTTCGCCGCGAATACAGCAGTCGATATACAGTGCTTGTGTCATCGCCAGCCACCCCACTCGCCTCGTTTGCCAAGCGTGCCACCCTCAAGAGCGGAGAGCACCTCCGCGCGCAGGGGCACGGAATCCGCCGCGCCCATCACACCGACGCAGATGGATGAGGCCGCCGTCGCCAGCGCGAGCGCGCCGTCAAGGCTCTTTTGATCCAGAACCTCGGTTAAAAAATAACCAAGGAAGGTATCGCCCGCCGCCGTGGTGTCCACAACCTTGGTCGAATAGATGCCGCTTCTTGCCTGCTCCCCGCCACGCACACAGATCGCTCCCCGCTTGCCGAGGGTAAGCAGCACGCTCATGTTGGGATAAAGCTTGTTGAGCTTCGGCAGAATATCCACCTCAAACTCACATTTGGCAATGCTTGCGCCCTCTATCTCATTGACGATCAGCCAATCCACCAGCTCCAGCGGATAAGAAAACACCTTCTCGTCCATGGGCGCGGCATTGATCGCGACCAGAAGGCCGCGCGCATGCGCTTTTTGAATGATGCTGCCAACGAGGTTGGTCTCGTTTTGCACGAGCACAAGCCCCTCGCTGCCAAAGGCATCCAGCGCGCGATCAATCCCCTCCTCGGTCAGTGCCTGATTGGTGCCGCCATAGAGAAGGATGCAGTTTTGCCCGTTGTTGTCCACCTGAATAATCGCATGTCCGGACACGCCGCAGCTGCGTTCCAGCAGCGAACGATTCACACCGTTTTCGCGGAGTTTTTCATAGAGCATATCGCCGTCTGTGCCGATCAGGCCTGCGTGCCAAACCTCCGCGCCCGCGCGGGACGCGGCAACGGACTGATTGAGCCCTTTTCCGCCGCAGTGGGTGGTCAGCGACAGGCTGGACTTTGTTTCCCCGGGCTGGACAAACGCATCCACACGATAGACCTGGTCGAGATTGAGCGAACCGAAATTGAGGATTCTGGCCAAGGTAAGTGCCTCCGTTTCGTTTTTGGTACCGAGTATGGTAAACTATATTCATGCTATTTTAACACATATTCTGGTCTCTATTCTTGCTGATAAGGAGCGAACCCCTATGACGCAATTGCAACCACATATCCGGCTGGATCACAACCACGGCGCGCGCTGCGCGCTGCTGCCCGGCGATCCCGCGCGGCTTGACCGCATTCAAACGTTTCTAAGCGATGTGCAGCAGCTGGCCTACAACCGCGAATACCGCAGCCTCGTAGGCAGCTATCAGGGCATCCGCGTGCTCGCGCTGTCCACGGGGATCGGCGGGGCTTCCGCCGGAATCGCCGTAGAGGAGCTCAAAAACCTCGGTGTCGAGAACCTGATCCGCATCGGCAGCTGCGGCGCTCTCCAGCCACAGGTGAAGATTGGCGATCTTGTGCTGGTCAGCGGCGCGGTGCGTGACGACGGCGCCAGCAAGGCGTATATCGAGCCGATCTTTCCCGCCGTACCGGATAGCAGCCTGCTCTTTGCCTGCGTCAGTGCGGCAGAGAAGCGAAGCGTGCGCTATCATACCGGCATCGCCCGCAGTCACGATAGCTTTTACACCGACCGTGAAGCGGAGATTGATGCCTACTGGTCCAAACGCGGCGTACTCGGCGCGGATATGGAAACAGCCGCGCTCTACACCATCGGGCACCTGCGCGAGATGCGCACCATGAGCATCCTCAACAACGTGGTTGCGTTTGAGGAGGACACAGCAGGCGCAATCGGCGACTATGTGGACGGTGCCACCGCCGCCATGCAGGGCGAGGAACACGAAATCCTCGTCGCGCTGGATGCGTTTGTGCAAATCTGCAAACAATCTTAAACTTTGGGTGAAACAAACGGCCTTTGCCTGAGCAAAGGCCGTTTTGTGTTACTTGCTGTATTGTGCCATAATCTCGAATACGCGGCGCTTGAAGATGTCCCGATCCAGATTGGTCACCACAAACGCATTGTGCTCCATCTGTTTGTCGCTGTAAAGGTCGGTGACGGTCTTCCCGCGCGTGAGTTTACCCTTTGTCTCCACGCGCACTCCCGCATGATCAGTCTGAAAATAGCTCTCGTCGTCGGCATACAAAACGGTGACGGGATCATGAAACGCGACGCCGCCGAGCTTGTAGGTACGGTAAAACTGAAGGATGCCCTGCATCACATCCCGCGCGAACACCGCCTGAGGGGAACTCAGCGCGGCGATTTCGTCCAGCTCCTGCGCTGTCACATACGCGCGCATGGTCACATCCAGACCGCACATATACACCGGCGCGCCGCAGGTGAAGACCATGTCGGCGGCTTCGGGATCGGCATAGACGTTGAATTCGGCGGCTGGCGTTACATTTCCGCCGACGGCGGCGCCGCCCATGATGACGATCCGTTTGAGCAACCCCGGCAGTTCCTTGTATTTTGCGATCGCAAGTGCGAGATTGGTCAACGGCCCTACCGCAACCACCGTCAATTCGCCGGGGGTTTTCTTCGCAAATCCATAGATCGCATCCCAGGCGGGCGTCGCTTCTGCCGCGCGCATGGGCAGCGGCAACTCGATGTCGTTTAGTCCGTTCATTCCGTGGATGTGATGTGCGGTGACGGTTTCGCCCAGCAGCGGCTTGTCCGCGCCCATATAGACGGGCACGTGGCTCATACCAGCAAGCTCCAGCACCTGAAGCGTGTTTCGCGTGGTGTGCTCGACCTCGACATTTCCCGCAACGGTGGTCACGGCGACGAGCTCCAGCGTGTTGAGGTGTTTTGTAAAGAGGATGGCGACCGCGTCGTCCACGCCTGTGTCGCAGTCCAGCAGCATTGGCAGTTTGTTCATCCGCTTACGCCTCCTTTCCATAATGGGCAGCCGCCTCGGCGAGCAAATCGACAAACGCCTTGCGGTCAATCCCCATGATGACGCGTGCGTTGGCGGGTTTGTTCAGCACGCCGAGCTTGTCCCCGACCGTTGTGCCGCGGCAATAGTCGCCTGTAAGCTCGATGGCGACATACATGTCCACCATCGTCATGATCTCCGGCTTGATCAGCGCCGCAACGGCGACCGCGTCATGCACGGGAGCTCCCGGATAGCCAATGCTGCGATGAAATCCATAGAAGAAGTCCAGCCACTCGGCAACGACGGTTGCAACAGGATTGTTCAGCGCACGGATTCGCTCGAAATCTTCGGGGAACACCAGTGCTTTTTCTGTCACATCCAGTCCCGCCATCGTAATCGGGATTCCGCTTTGGAAGACCACATCGGCGGCCTCCGGATCGACGAGAATATTGAACTCCGCAGCGGGTGTCCAGTTGCCGAAATCGATTCCACCACCCATGAGGTAGATATGGCGAATTTTGCTCTTCAGATGCGGATAGAG